>CANIWM010000034.1 GCA_947471505.1 Chthoniobacteraceae bacterium
CAAAGGCTTGACCCTGTACGGAACTCACCAAAAACGACGGCTTTAACCCGATTTCGCCCAAAAAACACCACCCGGAACGCTCAACGAGGCGTCTCATCGCAATCGCGCCAGAATCACGCCGCTTTATTCAGGCATTCCTTAGAGAGGAAGCCTTTCATCACCGGAATCCCCATGGATGCCGAAAATCCGGCACCTAGTAAGAAGACGGTTTTTCCCGGTAATCGCCGGTATGGCCCGTCGAGTATCTGTCGCGGTAGATCTGCCAGCGAGACGGCTGTGCTTTTGGTATTGTTCATGGGAAGTAGAAGGTGCCGTGCTTATTTCACGTTTCGGGGCGGAGGAGCAAGGAATTTCCGGAACGATGCCGCGTGAACCCGGGTGGCATCTCGGAGGAACATTAGAACAACACTCCCGCGCTTGGGAGTATCAAAAAGAACCTCGTTGTGCTTTGCGCTGCGGAGCCTCGCGCTTTGCGTGGGCAGGGTTGCCTGCTCGGTTCAGAGAGGTGAGGTTTGGGCGTTGAGAGTCGCGAAGTCTTTCTCGGAAATGATGCGGGCGGAGAAGTCGCTCAGCCCGATAATCCTGTCCCCTTTATACGCCTCGGGTGAGGCGAGGATGATTCGTGGCTCGGTGTCACCTTCTTTGAAATGCTCTGGGTAATAGAGCCAATCCATGCGCTGCTTTGTCGTCGGTGAGGTGAACTTTGAAATCTGCGCCCAACCGGCTTTGTCCACGTATCTTTGGGAGCCGTTGGCGGCCAGTTCATCGAGAGTTTTCGGCAGGTGGTCTTCGTCTCGGAGATAGAGTTGCAGGGCATTTTCCACCTGTTTGAGGTCGTTTAGTCTCTGTGTGAGTATGCCCTTCCTCGCGCTGTGGTGGACTATGGGCATGGTGAGTACCCAAAAAAGCATGATGCCGGCGGAGATCGCGAGTAGGGCTTTCCATCGTATTTTCATGGTCGTGGGTGTGTTTGATCACGGCATCTCTAGCAGCACAGCCCAAGTCGCGGTGGTCGTGGCATTGGGAGTGAGGATGAGGTGTGTGGGTTCGGTTTTTACGGCGACGATTTCATCGGTCGCTCCGCGGATGGAGTTTTGGAGCATCCGGGCGATCCATGGTTTTTGGGCGCGGGCTTCGCCGACTTCGATGGTGAGTTCGCCTACTGGGGTGGGCTTTCCAGCGCGCCGGTCGGTGGTGGCGATGTAGATGATGAGGAGGCGGTTGTCGCCTGCGCTGATGCGGTAGAGCGTGCCGGAGTCGCGGGCTTCCATGCCAAATTGCAGTGCTCCACTCATGGTTTCACCGAGCTGCGTCATGAGGGATACGCAGTCGTCGCTTGCTCGTTGGCGGCCTACGAAATCCCAGATGAGGCGGGCTTGTTGGGCGTCGAGATCGTTGACGGCGACCCATTCGTAGAAGTGGGCGATGCTGCTGAGGATATGGCTAGGGCTGCGCCCGATGGAGCCGAATTCGTTGGTAATCCAGAGCCCTTTGATTTGCTTTCCGTATGTGCTCCACAGGCCTTGGAGGGCCTTGGTATCGGGGGCGTCGGCGAAGGGGTGGCTGACGGTAAGGTAGTCAACGAGGTCGATGACGCGTTTGCCTTTGAGCGTCGGCGCGAGCTCACCTGTGATGACGTGATCGAGGACGCTGCGGAACCATTCACGGTTGGCATCGACGCCGACACGCGCGCAACTTCCAACGACGACAGGGATGCGGCGCTCGTCGCCGAAGACATCCGTGGAAGCGCGTCGGACGGCCTCCACGGCGGGCGCGAAATAGTTCTCCGCGTAGGCTGTCGCATCGGCGGGATTGTTTGCGCCACGCGCGACGCTGGTGCCGTGGCGTAGTGTGACTTGGAGCGAGCGGACGTCGGCGCTGGTGCCGAGGGCTCGCGAGTTGATGTCGTCGCCCCACTGGAAGAATAGGCGGTTTTCCGCGCCTGTATTCGCGCCGTAGGCGAGCTTGAGTAGCGCCCATATTTGGTCCTGCTGAATCTTGCCGAGCATGGATTGCCACGGGGCGACGTAGAGGGCTTGGAGGTCGTTCTGGATGATGATGGGGACGTTCCTATCGAGCCCGAGGGACGCACGCTTTTGGTAGTCACGGAACCAGGCAAGGTCCATCTCCACGGGGGCTTTATTAAATGGGCCGTTCATCCGCTGGCTGGCGAGTTGGGGCTTGAGGGGTAGGCCGTTTGCGGGGCCATCGAACTGCCGCACGGTCTTCCACGGGCCTGGCGCAGTCTCGCTGTGGACGCCGAAGTAGTGCTGCCAGTCGCCGCGTAGAGGCGTCATTTTCGTGTCGGTAAAATCGACCGCGAGTCTTGCGGTCGCGATCACTTTCAGCGGAACGGCGAAATGCTTAGGCGGGGTTTTGGTGATGGCGGGCTTCGCGGGCTCGCCGCCGAGGAGGATGTCCTCAAAAGTTGCGTGACCTCGCTCGACGAAGAGGCTCGGCGTGATGGTGCCTTCTTCGAAGACGACCGGCAGTTCTGCGATCTGCGCGCCGCTGGAGAGCAATCTCATCGTGTCTGTAGTGAATTGTAGCACTAGTTCCACGGGCTTTTCTAGCGCCCCGGCGGGAAGCGTCGCGATGGTGCGTCCCCGCCCGTTGGTGATTGTTCCGGAGGCAGCGTCGAGTTGCAGGCGGACAAGATCGCCTTTCGCATCGCGCAGTCCGGCCAGCCACAGTCCGGCCTTCGCTGCGCCGCCGTTTACGGTGATGCGGAGCGACAGCCAGCGACCTTTCAGCGGGATCCCTGCGGAGGCTGCATACTCTGAAAGCGTTTCTTTAGCCGTGGCCTCTACGCCGCTTGCCGCAGCGGTCCATACGCCGCTTTGCTTGCGCCATGCGAAGTCGGGCGCGAGCAGTAGTCGCGCATGGCTCTTCGGTTCCTCCTGCGAGTGCAGTGGTGATAAAAGTGCAGCGAACGCGAAGACAAGTGCGGCGACGGATTTCATATGGGCGCGAGTGAACCAGCAATCCACCGCAGCCGCCAAAGGAATCTTGTCTTCTAGTCACACGGCCCGCGCCGTGCTATTCCCCACCGCCATGAGCCGCATTTATTTTCTCGCTATCGCCTTTCTCGTCGTCGTTTTGCAGCCGACTTCCGCTGCCGAGATGAAAAAAGACTACGTTCGCTACGTCGGTGACGACAAGGCGGGCAAGCTCGATACCGTCGTCGTCTCGATGAAGAAAGGCGACATCAAGCTCGACCTCATCGGCGCAGTCCATATCGCCGATAAGAGCTACTACAGCGCACTCAGCGGCCTTTTCAAAGGGTACGACTCTCTCCTTTTCGAACTTGTCGATGGTCAACGCCTCAAAGAGGAGACGGAAGGCAAAAAAACGGAGCCTTCTGACAAGGAGGCCGATCCCGCTTTCGCCATCCTCCGTGGCATGATGACGAACCTCGCGAGCTACTTCAAATTCCAGTATCAGACCGAAGGCATCGACTACCACAGCGCCAACTTCGTCCACGCCGACGTGAGCTTTGAGGAGTTCGAGCGCCTGCAAGCGGAGAAACACGAGACTTTCTTCACGCTCTTCCAAAAAGCCATGCGCGCGCAGTTGGCCATCGGCACGGACAAAAATGCGGAGCCCAAAGGCGGCCAACTCCTCCTCGCACTCCTCGGAGATTCCAGCGGCCTCAAAGTCGTCATGGCCCGCAGCCTCGCCAGCGCCGATGCCCTCCTGAACGCCATCGAAGGCGAAGACGGCACCGCCATTTTGTCCGAGCGCAACAAGGTCGCACTCCGCGTCCTCGAACAACAAGTCGCCGCTGGCAAAAAGAACCTCGGCATCTTTTACGGTGCCGCCCATCTCCCCGATATGGAGGATCGCCTCATCAAAATGGGCTACGAAAGAACCGGGGAAAAATGGATGACCGCTTGGGACATCCAGCCCCGCGTCCAGTCGGCAGCGAAGTAGCGTTCGCTTTTTCCTTCGCCGCAGGAAAATCGCTTTCCTATTCCAAGAAACACGGGAACGCTTCGCGCCGTCATGAAAAAATTCCTACTCATCGCCCCCGTTCTACTCACCGTCATCGCGGCACGCGCCGACGTCGTCATCACTCAGAAAATGGAGAGCGCCATGATGAATGGCGAGATGGTGATGAAAATCAAAGGCGACAAAGGTCGCGTGGACATGCCAAACAGCCCAGCCGGAGCCGTCTCAATGATTATTGACGGCGCTTCGGGCGAAGTCTCCACCGTGATTCATAGCCAGAAGATGGTAATGAAAATGGGCGGCGATCAGCTCAAAGCCGCTGTCGAGCAAGCCAAGAAAACCGCTGCTGCCACGCCTTCGGAAAAGCCGAAAGCAACGGGCAAGATGGAGAAGATTGGCGAATGGGACACGGAGATCTATGACGCCAATATGGGCGGACAGACCGCGAAAATCTGGGTGGCAAAGAACTTCCCCAACGCTGAGAAATTGAAGGCGGAGATGCTGAAGATTTCCAAGGCGATGGGCCAAGGTGGGATGGATGCAGCTTCGGCGGATGTCCCCGGAATGCCCGTGAAGACGGAAATCACGACGGCGATTGGCAAGATGACGACGACCATCATCAAAGCGGTCGAGCAAGCCGTGGACGCGAAGGATTTTGAAGTGCCGAAGGACTACAAGGAGATGAGCGTGCCTCAGCTCCCGAAATAACGGCGTGGCAGGAGAAAACAATCACAGCAAGGCCGGGCCGAGCGCCCGGCCTTTGCTCGTACTGGCATCCACTTCCCCGCGCCGCCGCTCGCTGCTCGCGGAACACGGCTACCACTTTGAAGTCGTCGCGCCCGACGGTGTGGAGGAGATCGCGCCGCCCGACCTTTCGCCGGGCGAGACGGTCCTCGCGAATGCTCGTGCGAAGGCCCGCGCCGTAGTGCGGCCCGACGCCACGGTGCTCGGCGTGGATACGGAGGTTTTCTTTGAAGGCCGAGTGCTCGGGAAGCCACGCGATATGGAGGACGCGTTCGCCATGCTCTCGCGGCTGAATGGGCGGACGCATGAGGTTTACTCGGGCTGCTGGCTCGTGGCGACGAGCGACGAGCGTGGGTTTGTGGAGGTGACGCGCGTTCACTTTCACCACCGGAGCGATGACGCATTGCGCGCTTACCTCACCCGCATCGGCCCGCTGGATAAAGCAGGGGCCTACGCCGCGCAGAACGACGACGGAGAGATGATCGCCCGCGTGGAAGGCAGCTTTACCAATGTGATCGGGCTGCCGATGGAGGCGCTGGCGCGTGAGTGCGCCAAAATGACGAGTGCCGAATGACAAACCGGCGAAACTTCGTCATTCGTCATTCGTCATTCCCCCACCGCCTACGTGCTCGACACTGCTGCAAATCATGGCAATTTCCCCCACCGAATGTTTATGCGAATTCCTATCCTGAGCGCGCTGTTTCTGCCTGTAGTGGCCGTCGCCGACGACGCCACCTTTTTCCGCGAAAAAGTGCGCCCGATTTTGGCCGACCATTGCTTCAAGTGCCACAGCCACGAAGCCAGCAAAAGCAAGGGCGGGCTCGTGATGGATTCGCGCGAGGGGATGCTGGCAGGCGGCGATACGGAGCCTGCGATGGTGCCGGGGAAACCGGAGGAATCGCTGTTCATCAAAGCCATTTCGTATGCAGACAAAGACCTCCAGATGCCGCCCAACAAAGGCGAGACGAAGAAGCTCACCGATGCGCAAATCGCGACGCTGACGGAGTGGGTGAAGCTCGGCGCACCGTGGCCGTCCGAGGGCAAGGGCGAGAAAATGACGGCGCGCAAGAAAGGCGGAATCACGGACGAAGACCGGAAGTGGTGGGCCATTCAGCCCGTGGCAAAAGTGGAGCCGCCCAAAGGCGCGAGGCATCCGGTAGATGCGTTTCTTTTGGCAAAGATGGACGGGCTCTCGCCTGCAAAGCCCGCTGCACCGGAGCGGCTGGTAAGGCGCATTTATATGGACCTCGTGGGGCTGCCGCCGACTGCGCGGGAAAGCGATGCGTTTGTGAAAGCGGCGCGCGAAAACAGCCCGGCGGCGGTGGCCGAGTTGGTGGACCGCTTGCTCGCTTCGCCGCAGTATGGGGAACGCTGGGCGCGCTCCTGGCTCGACCTCGTGCGCTACGCCGAATCCGACGGCTACAAGCTCGACGAGTATCGCCCAGCTTCGTGGCGCTACCGCGACTACGTGGTGCAATCGCTGAACGCGGATTTGCCTTACGACCGCTTCGTGCAAGAGCAACTCGCCGCAGACGAGTTGTGGCCCGGCGACCCTCGGGCGCTGGCGGCGACGGGCTATCTGCGCGCGGGCATTTACGAATACAACAACCGCGATGTGGAGGGGCAGCGCGACAGTATCGTGAACGAGCTTACCGACGTAACGGGCGATGTGTTCATGGGCCTCGGCGTCCAATGCGCGCGCTGTCACGACCACAAGTTCGACGCGATCTTGCAGCGCGATTACTTCCGGCTGCGCGCCTTTTTCGAGCCGCTGCTGTGGCGCGAGGATGTCCCCGGCGCGACCGCGCAAGAGCAGGCGACCTACGCAAGCACGATGAAGTTGTGGGAGGAAAAGACGGCATCCATCCGCGAGCGCATGGCCCCGCTGGAAGCGAAGGCGCGGGAGACCGGACGGAAGAAAGCAGCCATCGCGTTTCCGCCCGAGACGCAGGAGATTTTGGCGAAGCCGATGGAGTCCCTCACGCCCGCAGAACGTCCGCTTTACGACCTCGCGTTCCGACAGGTTCAGTATGAGTGGGACCGAATGCTCACGCACTTGAAAGGCGCGGAGAAGGACCAACTCATCAAGCTCCAGAAAGAACTCTCCGCGTTCGACGCCGAGAAGCCCACGCCTTTGCCCGTGCTGCTCTCCGTCTCGGATGTCGGCCCCGTCGCACCGCCCACGCGCATCCCGAAAAAGGACGGCGAAGTCGAGCCCGGCTTCCTCACGATCCTCTCACCGCAGCCCGCCGTTATCCCTCCCTTGGCAAACTCCACGGGCCGCCGCGCCGCCCTCGCGAAATGGCTCACCGACCCGGCGAACCCACTCACCGCCCGCGTCATGGTCAACCGCGTCTGGCAGTCGCACTTCGGGCGCGGGCTCGTGGTGAATGCGAGCGACTTTGGCAAACTCACCGAGCCGCCCATCCACGGCGCACTACTCGACTGGCTCACGCGCAACTTCGTGGAGAACGGCTGGTCGCTCAAGAAGCTCCATCGCGTGATGATGACGAGCGCCGCTTACGCACAATCCAGCGACGGCGACACCACGCGCGACCCGGAGAACAAGTTCCACGCACGCCAGCCGAGCCGCCGCCTCGACGCCGAGCAAGTGCGCGACGCCATCCTCGCCACCACCGGCGAACTCGACCTCCAGCCCGGCGGCCCCAGCATCGGCCCCGACAAACCGCGCCGCACCATCTACACCAAAGTCCTCCGCAACACCCGCGACCCACTGCTCGAAGTCTTCGACGTGCCCGAGGGCTTCCAGAGCACCGCGCTGCGCAACTCCACCACCACCAGCACGCAAGCGCTCACCCTCTTCAACGGCGCATGGACGCTTGCCCGCGCGAAAGCTCTCGCCGCTCGCGTTTCCAAAGAAAGCTCCGCCGACCTCGCTGAGCGCGCCATGCGCCTCGCCTGGAATCGCGAGCCCACCGCCGCCGAAGCCGAAGCCGCCCGCGCCTTTTTAGAAAAAGAAACGCGCCTCATCGAAGCCCGCCCGCCCGAGATGAAACCCCTCGCGCTCACCACCGAGAAAATGCCCTTCCGCGAGGGCAAAGGCGTCGTCCTTTCCCCCACGGGAGTGGACCGCCTCTTCATGCGCGCATCGCCCGGTTTCCCCGATGGCGACTTCACTCTGGAGGCATTCGTCGTCCTCCGCTCGCTCTACGAAAACGCCGAAGTCCGCACTATCGCCTCGCATTGGTCCGGCGATAAAAAGCAGCCCGGCTGGGCGTTCGGCATCACGGGCCGCCAATCACGTTACAAGCCGCAGACGCTCGTCCTTTTGCTCAACGGCGAAGGCTCCCCCGAGAAAGAAGCCGAGCCCGTCTTTAGCGGGATGCACCTCGAAGTCGGCAAACCCTACTACGTCGCCGTCTCCGTCAAGCTCGCCGAGCTGGCCGAAGGCGTCACCTTCTACTCCAAAGACCTCTCGAACGACGACCTGCCTCTCCAAGTCGCCGCCATCCCGCACCTCACACGCGGCGGCATCCGTGGCCCCGGCGACTTCGTCCTCGGCGCGCGCGGCACACAAAAAAGCAGCGTGTGGGACGGCATCATAGACGACGTCCGCCTCTCCCGCACCGCTCTCCCCGCCGAGGCCCTCATGCTCAACAGCGCCCAGCCCATCAGCGACGCCACCGTGGGCTACTGGAAGTTTGAAACCAGCAGCGGCCTCTACAAAGACAGCTCCCCCAAAGGCCACGACATCGAAGCCAAAATCGTCCAATCCAAACCCGCCGACCCCGCCGCCGCCGCCTTCGTGGATTTCTGCCACATCCTCTTAAATTCGAACGAGTTTCTGTATCTCGATTGAGCCCTACGCCACTGCGGCGATGCGGTAGGCGTCGCTGGCTTTGCCTACTTTGATCTGGAGACGGTCGCCTTGTTTTCTGCCGACGAGTTGTTGGCCCATGGGCGAGCTTGGGGTGATGACGAGGACTTCTTGCCCGTCGCACTCCACCTCGGTGCCGCCTGCGCGGGGGCCGATGAAGTAGAAGGTGTGGTCCGTTTTGCGCTCTAGCTCGACGAGCGCTCCGATGTGGATCGGTTCGCCCGGCCCGAAGTCGCGGAGTGCGAGCTTTTCGTAGTCCTGCACAGCTCGGATGATCTCGGCAGCTTGGAGGGATTGGCCTCGGGCGAGGTAGGAGGATTCGATGGCGCGGGTGTCGTATTTGCCTTCGGATTTGCTCTGCTCATCCGTCGCGGCGGCGAAGGCGTCGCGGGCGGAGTGGGTGTAGATGGCGAGGTCGGCGGTGAGCGCGGCGATGATGCGCTCGATGATGGTGTGTTTGTTCAAAATCTACTTCCAAGCGGCGAAGCGCTCGCTCGCTTTTGCTGCCGTGGCGTCGCCTTCGGAGAAAAGGATGCGGTATTTGAGGGTGAGCGATTGCCCGGCTTTGAGGGTGTATGCGCCGGAGCCTTTTTCGGCGGTTTTATCCATCTCGCCTTCGCAGAAGGGATTGGCGGCGAAGAGGCCGTAGTCGCGAGCGTGCCAGCGGGTGGGGTGGCGGAGGTTGGAGGGGTGGTCCATCATGGTGATGGTGTAGGTTTTCTCGCCGATGGGGCCGGTCATGGCGACCCACTTGGCGTGCTTGCCCCAGGCTTTGTCGTTGGCGTCGCCTTCGCTGTTGAGGATGGTGCCTTTGCCGGGTTCTTTGGGCTGCTTGAGGCGCATGGATTCTGCGATGCGGATGCCGGCGCTGCCTTCTTTCGTGTCGCCGAACACGACATCTTTTTCGCCTGCGGTGAGGGTGACTTCAAAGTCCACGAGGCGCTCGCTGGCGGGGCCGGAATAGACGCGGAGGAGCTGGGTGCTGCGGAGGGGCGTGGTGCCGTCGGGGGCGTTCCATTTTTGCCGAGTCTCTAGGGTGCCGGATTCTTTGCCGCTGGTGGCTTTTACGACGCCGTCGTGTTCAATTTTCCCGACGGGGTGCTTGGGCGTTCCTTTATAACTGGCGGTCTCGCCCCAGAAATCTACGCCGTTCACGTCGCCGTGGGAGAACCAGAGAGAGCGGTGGTGCGGGTGGTCTTGCTCCTCGCCGGCGGTATTTGCCATGGGGTAATCGCGGGTCATTTTCACTCCGCCGGGGCCGAGGACGGGGTGGTAATAGACATGCGGCGCGTCGCCGAAGTGGTATTCGGTGAAGGGCTGGCCATCTACGACGATGGCGAAGGTGCCGGGTTTTTCGGTGACGGTGACATCGGCCCATACGAGCGGGCTGACGGCGAGAAGTGCGAGTGCGGTGAGTTTCACGCGGGCATGTCTAGTGGGTCGGCGGCGCTTTGCAAAGTGTCCCTTTTCCCGCCCAAGAATACTGTTGCCCGGACGTGGGAAAACCCGCATTTGAAGTGCAGCCATGCCGCTCTTTTTATTTGAACCCAACCGCCGAGTTTCCCTCCGCGTCTTCGCCGCGTTCGTGGTGACTTGCCTCTACGCGCTCTGGAGCTAGAGAAATGACGAGCGACGAGGTTTCGTCATTCGTCATTCGTCATTCGTCATTTCACCATGTCTCGCATCGCTCTTCTTTCCGAAGCCGTCGCCTGCCAAGTCGCAGCGGGTGAAGTCGTGGAGCGTCCGGCCAGCGTGGTGAAAGAGCTGGTGGAAAACTCCCTCGACGCCCAGGCGACGCGCATCGAAGTCCTCATCCGCAAAGGCGGAAACAGCTCCATCCGCGTCGTGGATAATGGCATCGGCATGGACCGCGACGACGCGCTCCTGTGCCTCGAACGCCACGCCACGAGTAAGATCAAAACAGGCGCGGACCTCATGGCGATCAGCACACTGGGCTTTCGCGGGGAGGCGCTGCCGAGCATCGCCAGCGTCTCGCGCTTTCGACTCGCCACGCGGGAACGCGGCGCACTTGTCGGCTCGGAAGTGCTGGTGAATGCGGGAAAGATCGAAGCTGTCCGCGACTGTGGCGAGGCGGAGGGCACACAGATCGAAGTGCGCTCGCTCTTTTACAATCTCCCCGCCCGCCGCAAGTTCCTGCGCACGGAAAATACCGAGGCGAATCACGTCGAGCACGTCCTTTATCTGCAAGCAGTCGGGCATCCGCAGACGGGCTTTGTTTTCCTGAATGACGAGCGGCTCGTCTATCAGCTCCCGCCCGGCCAGACCTTGCGCGAGCGCATCCGCGACCTCGCAGGAGCGCCACTCGTCGCCGAGTTGTTGGAGGTGCCCGAGGAGGAAGTCGCGGGCATCCGCGTGCGTGGATTCATGGGCCGCGCCGGGGTGAGCCGGTCGTCGCGGCAGCAGCAAATCATTTTTCTAAACGGACGCCCGGTGGAGAACTCCACGATGAACTTCGCACTCCGCGAAGGCTACCACACGGCGCTGATGAAAGGGCAGCACCCCGTCACGTTCCTCTTCCTCGATATGGACCCCGCCGCTGTGGATGTGAACGTCCACCCCGCCAAGCGCGAAGTCCGCTTCCGCGACCCGGCGCACGTCCGCGAAGTCATCGTAGAAATCGCCCGCCGCACGCTGGAGACCGACCGCGCGAGTTGGACGAAAACCTTCACAGCTCCCATGCCCCGCAGCGTGCCGCTCCCCGACTTCACGATGCCGCTCGCGCTGCCGGTAGAAGACCTCGTCCTCCGCCGCGAACTCGCCCCGCCTATCCCCTCCCCCGCCGTCCGCGAGCCGCTCCCCGCGCAGCCTTTGCCAGAGCCCCCGCGCCCGGCCCCGCTGCCACCGCCGCAGCCACGGCCCGCGAGCGAGTTCAAAATCCACGGCATCCTCGGCAAGCTCTACATCCTCATGGAAAACGCGACGGGCCTCGTACTCGTGGACCAGCACGCCGCGCACGAGCGCATCCTCTTCGAGGAAATGAGCCGTCGCATGGAGAGTGAAGGCGTCCCCACGCAGCGACTGCTCCTCCCTTTCACCCTCCAAGTCCCACCGCGCGACGCGGACTGGCTCACAGAAAATCTCGACATGATGAACCGCGCCGGGATCGGCCTAGAGCCCTTCGGCGGCGGCACGTTTAAGATCGACGCCCTCCCTCAATTCATCAAAGCCACCGACCCGTCGCAGATGCTCCGAGACATGATTGACGACCTCCGCGAAACCTCTGCGCAAACCAGCAAGCTCCGCCTCGGCGAAGACATGATCGCCAAGACCGTCTGCCGCCACGCCGTGAAAGCGAACGATGTCCTCCGCGAGCCCGAGTGCCTCCGGCTCATCCAAGATTTGCTGGCCTGCGACCTCCCCTACACCTGCCCCCACGGACGCCCCACGATGATCCAGCTCAGCTATCCCGAGCTGGAGAAAAAATTCGGCCGCAAAGTGTAATTCTCGACGCGAGAACAGCTCACTCTCCGCTCTTCTGAAGTGCCTCGATCCAGCCTTGGACGAGCAAGGTAAGAATGGGGTCGTCCTCTTGATTCGCCGCATGGAGGATGTTGTTAAGCATTCTGCCGAGGATGGCTTTGGGTGAGCACGGGAGAAGGTGACTGGGGTGCAAGTCGAGACCTTGGCTTTCCAAGAGTTTGCGGCATTCATCAAGGTGGAGACGGCGCCCTCCGTGGAATGGATCGAAGAATACGTAGTCGAGCTTCGCAATAAAGTGACCGGGGATGCCGACGCCATGGACGGGAAGAGCTGCGCGTTTGGCGACGAGAATGTAGATGAGAGTGAGAGTGATGGGATTTCCCAGTCGCGCCTGGATGACGCAGGGCAGAAGCGAGTTTTCGAGGTTGTAGTAGTCTTCTTCGTTGCCGTGAAGGTGCATGTGCTCTCCGAGAAGATCGGAAAGGATTTCATGCTGCTCGTCGATATTTTCGGCTTCGACGAGGCGCCTAGCGAGTTCACGGCCCCATTCGTCGAGGATGCGGCGGCTCTCCGTGAAGTCCTCGCCGGGCCGGAGGGCAGCGGCGATAGCCCAGGCGGCGGGCTCAATGTCGCTGTCGCGTTGAAAGTGGGCGCAGATTTGTGTAACAGCGTTCTCGGCGATGTAGCGTTCGATTTCCCCCACGGTCTCGCGGAGTCGTCGTTCGACGCGCCCTGTCGCGGTAGCGAGGAGGGCATGGAGATCGGGCAAGACCTCGGAGCCGCGAGCAACGAGCTGACGCTCTACAAGGTCAGCCGTTTCGGTATCTTCGTCGTTCAGTAATCGAAGGATGGATTCACGCTGCGATAGCATGGACGCAGGTTATCGGCGTGAGGTCTGGGGTGCAAGTTGGACATGGTGATTTCCTACAATTCCCGCCTCTTACACACGAACGTCGCTATTTTCCACTCGCCCAAAGGATGCCGCTCACGAGTCGCTCTACGAGGTGGTCGGCGTGGTGACCGGGAGTCTCGGTGAAAATGGCGGGCGCGGGGCGGGATTTGAGGATGTCGTAGATTTTGCGTGCGCCGATGTTTGCGCCAAATTCGTCGTGCTCTGCGCCGTCGAGGTAGATGCGCTGGGAGACGGCGAATGCGTCCGCTTTTTTGCCGACGATGGTGAGTGGGTCTTGCTCCAGCCACCGCTGCCACACATCGGCACGCCAGCGCCCATCCTCGTCGTAGATCCACTCGAAGCGGCCCGCTTTGGCCGCCGGTGCGTAGTTGGCGCTGAGCCCGAGCATCATCCCGGCAGTGCCACTCGCAGGCATCTGCGGCCTCGGAGCCATCGCGGCATCGAGGTCGGCGCGCGTGATTCCGCGGACGGCGGGGTCTTTGGCAAAGCCGATGTGCGTGACGCCGAGATCGCTATCCGGGGATAGCGCGACGACGGCGGCAAAGCTGTCCGCGCGCCCCATGCCGAGCCGTAGCGCGCCGAAGCCGCCGCTGGAGTGCCCGGCGACGATCCACTTCGCGCCGGGCGGGAGCGGGTGCCGTGCTTCGATGGCGGGCATGACTTCGCGGGTGAGCCATTGCGCGTAGTTCCCGGTGGCCGTGGAGTCTAGATACTGGCTGCCGCCGTAGCGCGAGCGCGCATCCACAGCGGCGATGCGGATGGGGTGCCCGGCAGCGGCGAGGCGGGCGACGACTTCCGCGAGCCAATCACGCGAGCCACGGGCGATGGAGTCCTCCGATGAGCCGCCCCAGCCCGGAAGATAAAGCACGAGCGGCAGCGCAGCGTCCGCTTTCACCGGGGAGTAAAGCGCGACCCGCCGAGCAGGCGGATCGCCAGCGGGATTGTCGGCGAGGAGCTTGCCGGGGATGTCGATGACGGTAAGCGTGGCGCGCTCCTCCGCACAGGCGGAGAGAGCGATGAGAGTGAGAAGGAGCGCGGTGGATTTCATGGAAAAAGGATGTCCGGCGGGAGCAAGGCGAGGTCGCCGTCGGGTGCTTCGATGATGCGGACGTGGTCGCCGAGGGGTGCCCAGACTGCGGCGGGCGTGGGGCCGAAAAGGAGCGTCGCTTTTGCTCCGACGGCTGCTGCGAGGTGCGAGATGCCGGTGTCGTGGCCGAAGTATGCGCCGCAGCGAGAGAGGATTCCGGCGAGGAGTGGGAGCGGGAGATTTTGCGCACGGGGATGCCCGGGGAATACGCCGAGCTGGGCGGCATCGGCCTCGCCGCCGATGATGAGGATGCCGCTCTGCATCCGCTCGGCGAACGCCTGCCAGTGAGCGAGCGGCCAGTTTTTTCGTGGACTCCCGCTGCCGGGGTGAATGGCGGTGAATCCTTGCTGGAGCCCCACGCCCGCGAGCCATGCGTCAGCCTGCGCGAGGATGTCTGCGGTGGGGCGCAAGACGGCGGCGGGCGGGGCATCGAGAAACAGCGCCATGCTTTCCAGCCCACGCGCGAGCTGCGCGGAGGCGTGGTGGTCGGCGGTGACTTTGGTGTAGGCGGAGAGGTAGTTTTTCACACCTGCGCGGCGGATGTTGGCCTCGAAGATTCCATCGGGGTCGAAGAGCCAACTGACGACTTGCTGGTAGCCTGCGAAGAATTCGCAGAGCGCAGGATCGAGGTCGCCGCGCCGTGTGAAGAAGCCGGCGAGCGGCCCGTATTCGATGCTGTGGACGGCGTCGGCGTAAGTGCGCTCATCCGTGGGGCCGCATCGTTGCGCCAGCGCGGCGATGTGCGGATAGCCGAGAATCTCCAGCCGACATTGCGCGAAGTTCTCCCGCAAAAGTCGGAGCGCCGGAAGCGTGAGGATGAAGTCGCCGATGGCACCGCCACGAATGGCCAGAATGCGGGGCGAGCTGCTCATTCCTCAAACTTGGCGGCGATAGTGGGGTCGGGCGTGGCCCCGAGGTCGAGGGCGCGCTGGTAGTGTCGGCGGGCCAGCTCCACAGCAGGCGGGGTGCGCTGGAGATACAGCACGGCGAGATTGTAGTGCGCATCTGCGAGGCGGCCATCGAGCTCCAGCGCCCGGCGGAACTCGTCTTCGGCGGCGCTGTTCCAGCCTTTGCGGGCGAGCGTGACGGCGAGATAGACGTGCGTCTGCGTGTTCTTCGGGTCGAGGTATGCGGCCTCGGCAAAGTGGGCGAATGCGGCGTCGAGCTTTCCCTGCTCCAAGCTCACGATGCCCAGCAGGAGCCAGCCCGCGCCGCTTGTAGGCGAGGCTTGCACGGCGCGGCGGAGGACGCGCTCGGCTTCGGTGAAGTTGTTCAGCCGTTGCTCGACGATGCCGAGATTGATGAGCGCGGCGGGGTTGTTCGGGGAAAGGTTGAGCACTTTCTGGAAGGCCGTGCGCGAGCCTTGGACATCCCCAGCGGCGAGTAGTTTGAGGGCTTCGTTGTGCGCCTTCTGTGCCTCGGAGCGTTGCTCTGCGGCGACAGGTGATGCAAACAGGACGGGCGATGTGCGGAAGGCAGGCTTGGGCAGTTCCGCACACAGCCCGCTCGTCGCGAAAAGGAACACCGCCGCGACTGCCGTCTTCATTGTCCGAGCTGCTTGGCCCGCTCCGACCCGGCGCGGACGGCTGCGATGAGTGCGGCACGGAGACCGTTCTTTTCCAGTTGCTCGATGCCCGCGATGGTCGTGCCGCCGGGGCTGGCGACTTGGTCGCGCAGCGCAGCGGGGTGCGTCCCCGTCTGCAAGACCATCGCCGCAGAGCCCGCAACGGTCTGCGCCGCGAGCCGGAGCGAAAGATCGCGCGGAAGCCCCATGAGCACGCCGCCGTCAGCCAGCGCCTCGATGATCATATACACATACGCAGGCCCGCTGCCGCTCAGCCCGGTGACCGCGTCGAGGAGCGATTCCTTTACCTCCACGGCGATACCGATACTGCCAAAAACTTTCTGCGCGACCTCCGCATCCTGTGGCGTAGCGCCCGTGCCGAGGGAAAAACCTGACGCGCCTTGCAGGACGAGCGCAGGAGTATTCGGCATCGAGCGAACGACGCGGAACCGGGAGCCCGCTGCTTCTTCGAGGCGAGAAATCGGGAGCCCGGCGACGATGGAGAGCAGCAGCTTCCCAGCTTCCTCAGACTTCCACGCCCACTTCATCGAAGGCCCAGCGTCCGCCTGCCCAAAGCTCGGGAGCGCCTCCAGCGCAGCGATGGCATCGTGCGGTTTCACGGCGAGGATGATGACATCTGCCGTCTGAAATACCTCGGCATTGCTCGTCGCTAATTGCACGCCCGTCGCCGCCGCGAGCCGCTCCGACGCGGCGGGGATGGCATCGCTCACGATGATATCTGCGGGCAAGCAAACGCCCGATTTGATGACGCCCTGCACGAGAGCGGTTGCCATTTTCCCTGATCCGATAAAGCCGAGTTTCATGTGGCGCGCACCCATAGCGGGCAGGGCGAGGGAGGGGAAGCGGAATGGCTGTGGGAAGGATGAAAAAGCCGGAGTGAATCCGTCGTTGCACATCGTCTGTGCTAGTGGTTTTATCCACCCATGAGCTTGGAAATCTTAAAGCAGGAAGCTGCGGCCCTAGATGATACTTCACGCAAAGAGTTGTTTTCTTTCTTGGTGTCGCTGCGCGAACAGCAATGGGCAGGGCAGGCCCGCAAATTGGGACGCGCTCTGGATGATTCGGACCCAAATCGCTGGCTTACGCTGGATGAGTTTCAGTCCCGACTCGATCAACTCCCTGAGCCGCCGGAGAATTGAAATCGAGGCTGTTGATTGATTCGGCGGTGCTTGAGTTCATCGGCTCCCTGCGCAAACAATATCGCACTTTCCTGCTCGGACGCTTCGAGGCCATCCGGGACTTTCCGGGGCGTCACGCCGATTATCGCACGACAGACGCAAGTGGTCGCGAACTCGATGGTCATATCGCAGGCCGGTTTGCTATCGTCTTTTGGGATGATTTCTCCGACCACCATCTGAAAATCCTCGGCGTGATGTGGGCTGACTCGGTGCTGTGAAAAGATCGGCACTGCCCTGCTAAAACACGCCCGCTATTTCCCGTAGCTCTCCACAGGTGGGCAGGAGCAGATGAGGTTGCGGTCGCCGAAGACGTTGTCCACGCGCCCGACGGAGGGCCAGAACTTCGCCTCTGCGACCCACGGCGCGGGGAATGCGGCAGTCTCGCGGGTGTAGGCGTGCTCCCACTTGTCCGCGATGACGCAGCGGGCGGTGTGCGGTGCGTGTTTGAGTGGGTTGTCGGCTTTATCCATCGTGCCGTTTTCGACGGCGGTCATCTCGCCGTGGATGGCGATGAGGGCGTCGCAGAGGCGGTCGAGCTCGGCTTTTGTCTCGCTCTCGGTGGGCTCGATCATGAGCGTCCCGGCGACGGGCCAGCTCAGCGTGGGGGCGTGAAAGCCGTAGTCCATGAGGCGCTTTGCTACGTCCTCGGCGGTGGTGAGCTTGAAACCGCGAATGTCTATGATGCACTCGTGGGCGACGGTGCCGCTCTCGCCGGTGAAGACGACGGGGAAGTAGCTCCGCAGCCGGGCGGCCATGTAGTTGGCGTTCAAAATGGCGAGCTTCGTCGCGAGGGTGAGGCCGTCTGGGCCCATCATGCGGATGTACATCCACGGGATCGGCAAGATGCTGGCGCTGCCATACGGCGCGGCGGAGATTGCTCCGGTGTGCCGCGCCGGGCCTGTGCGTGCGCGGGGCGGGAGGAATTCCGTGAGATGCGCTGCGACGCAGATCGGTCCCATTCCGGGGCCGCCGCCGCCGTGCGGGATGCAGAAAGTTTTATGAAGATTGAGATGGCACACGTCCGCGCCGATGCGGCCTGGGCTCGTGAGTCCGACTTGGGCGTTCATGTTTGCGCCGTCCATATAGACTTGCCCGCCGTTGCCGTGGATGAGGTCGCAAATCGAACGCACCGTCTCCTCGAAGACGCCATGCGTGCTCGGGTAGGTGAGCATCAGCGCGGCAAGTTCTTCGGCATGTTCGCCTGCTTTTTCAAAGAGATCGCCCATGTCGATGTTGCCCGTCTCGTCGCACTTGACGGGGACGACGCGCATCCCGGCCATGACGGCGCTGGCGGGGTTGGTGCCGTGGGCGCTGTTCGGGATGAGGCAGATGTTGCGCCGTTGTTCGCCGCGCGATTCGTGGAATTTGCGGATGGCGAGCAGCCCAGCGTATTCGCCTTGCGAGCCCGCATTGGGCTCAAGCAGGACGCCGGGAAGTCCGGTGATTTCGCCGAGCCATTTCTCAAGCTGCGTGCACATTTCGCGGTAGCCGATAGTCTGATCGTTCGGGGCGAATGGGTGGATGCGCGCGAACTCCGGCCACGTCACGGGGAACATCTCGCTGGTGGCGTTCAGCTTCATCGTGCAGGAGCCGAGCGGGATCATCGAGTGGCAGAGCGAGAGGTCTTTCGCCTCCAGTCTGCGCAGGTAGCGCAGCATCTCGTGCTCGGTGTGGTGGGAGTTAAAAACCGGGTGCGTGAGGAACGCGCTCTTGCGCAGATGCACGGCGGGGATGTCCTCGTGGGCTTGCTTGGCAATCTGCGCGGCGACGACGGCGGTGTTGTGGCCGAAGGTGAAAATGGCGATGAGCGTATCAATGTCTTCTGCCGTCGTGGTTTCGTCGAACGCCACGGAGAATTGGTTGTCGCCGACGCGGCGGAGGTTCACGCGCATGGCTTTCGCCGTCGCGAGGATCGCGTCCACGTCGTTCTTCGCTGCCTTTACTAAAACGGTGTCGAAAAACGGCTGCGCACCCACCTCAAACTTGCGGGTCAAACTCGCCAGCGCCAGCGCGAACGTGCGCGCACAGCGATGGACGCGCTGGGCGATTTTCTTCAGCCCATCCGGGCCGTGATACACCGCATACATTGAGGCGATGACGGCGAGGAGCACCTGCGCCGTGCAGATGTTCGAGGTCGCCTTGTCGCGGCGGATGTGCTGCTCGCGCGTTTGCAGCGAGAGGCGGTAGGCGGGGTTGCCGTGCGAGTCTATGGAGAGGCCGACGAGCCGTCCGGGCATGAGGCGTTTGTATTCATCCTTCGTCGCGAGATACCCCGCGTGCGGCCCGCCAAAGCCGAGCGGCACGCCGAAGCGCTGCGTGCTGCCCACGACGATGTCCGCGCCAAATTCCCCCGGCGGGCGCAGGAGCACGAGCGCCAGCGGGTCGGCGGCGCAGATGCAGAGTGCGCCAGCTTTCTTCGCACTCTCAAAGAGCACGTCGTAGGCGTGGATGGCCCCATTTACATCAGGATACTGCACGAGCACGGCGAAGACGCTCCCGTCCTCTGGCAGCGTGCGGTCGTCGTTCAACTGCACGGAAATTCCCAGCGGCTCCGCACGCGTCTGGATGACGGCGATGGTCTGCGCATTGCATCGGCTGGAGACAAAAATCGTCCGCGCCTGCTTGTTCTTCCGCACCGCGAAAGCCATGTGCATTGCCTCCGCCGCAGCCGTCGCTTCGTCGAGCAGCGAGGCATTGGAAATCGGAAGGCCCGTGAGGTCGGCGACCATCGTCTGGAAGTTCAGAAGCGCCTCCAGCCGCCCCTGCGCGATCTCCGCCTGATACGGCGTGTAGGCGGTGTACCAGCCGGGATTTTCCAAAATATTGCGCTGGATGACGCCGGGAGTGAAGCAGTCGTAGTAACCCTCGCCGATGAAGCTACGAAAAATCCGGTTCTTCGCAGCAAGCGCGCGCAGCTCTGCCAGCGCCGCATTTTCGCCAGCGGCAGCAGGGAGATTCATCGGCCCTGCCAGCCGGATGCCGGAGGGCACGGTCTTGGCGATGAGGGCATCCAGCGAAGGCTCGCCGAGCGTGGCGAGCATCTGCGCGATTTCCGCGTCGGTGGAGCCCAAATGCCGACGGGCAAAGGAGTCGCAAGGTGAAAGCGGATCGGATACAGGCAGATTGGTCATACGGATAAAATCGCGGACGCTAGTAGCCTCGCTGCGAAGTGCAAGTCACGAGGCCACAAGTCCGCCAAAAACACGGAGACGCCATGCTCGTGCAGGGAGTTGTGCGAAAAAGATGCTGGCGATCGGCGGGCGTCGTGTAAACCCGGCGGCGTGTCGAATACTGCTCTGCCTATTTACGAACTGGAGTCCGCGATTGTGGACTCCTTGCGCCGCAATCATCGGCTTATTCTCCAAGCGCCCACGGGCTCGGGCAAGAGCACGCAGGTGCCGCAAATGTTGCTGAATCACGGGCTGGCCGGGGACGGAGAAATCGTCGTGCTTCAGCCGCGTCGGCTCGCCACGCGGATGCTGGCGCAGCGCGTGGCGTCGGAGCGGAAATGCAGACTGGGCGATGAAGTGGGCTACCAAATCCGGCTCGACCGCGTGTGCTCAAAGGCGACGCGCATCCGCTTCGTCACCGAGGGCGTGCTGCTGCGGCAGATGCTCTCGGACCCGATGCTGCGCGGCGTGGCGGCGATTGTTTTCGATGAGTTTCACGAGCGGCATCTGTATGGCGACATCACGCTGGCGCAGGCGCTCAATCTGCAAGAGACGCGCAGGCCGGACCTCCGGCTCATCGTCATGTCGGCGACACTGGAGACGGGCACGCTGGGCAAATATCTCGCGCCGTGCGAGACGCTCACGAGCGAGGGCCGGACGTTCCCCGTGGACATCCGCTACCTCGACCGCGCGGTGAATGCGGACACGTATTCCGTGTGGGACGCGGCGGCGGATTCGCTGGAGGAACTCGCGCCGCTCACGGAGGGCGACGTGCTCATTTTCATGCCGGGCGCATACGAGATTCAGCGGACAATCCAGGCGGTGCGAAACTCGCGATGTGGCAGCTCATTCATCGTCCTCCCGCTCCACGGCGAGCTGCCTGCAAGCGAGCAAGACGCGGCGATTTCGCGCTACGAAAAACGCAAAGTCATCGTGAGCACGAACGTCGCGGAAACCTCGCTGACGATTGACGGCGTGCGCGTCGTCATAGACGCCGGGCTGGCGAGAATCGCGCGCTTCGACCCGCATCGCGGCATCAACACGCTGCTCATCGAGCGCATCTCGCGAGCCAGCGCGGACCAGCGTGCCGGCCGCGCGGGGCGGACTGCGCCGGGCGTGTGCTTGCGCATGTGGACGGAGCGGGAGCATCGCGACCGGACGGCGCAGGAACTTCCCGAAGTGCGACGGCTCGACCTCGCGGAAGTCGTGCTCACGTTGAAAGCGAGCGGGGTGACGGATGTGGCCGCGTTCCGCTGGCTGGAAGCGCCAGACCCGAAGTCGCTGGCTAAAGCGGAGACGCTGCTCCTTGACCTCAGCGCCGTAGATTCCGCTGGAGAAATCACCGAGCTAGGCCGCCGGATGCTGGCCTTCCCCGCTCACCCACGATACGCGCGGATGCTGCTCGCGGCAGACGAGCGCGGATGCGTCCCGGCGGTGTGCAAAATCGCGGCGCTCACGCAAGGGAAGCCCATCCTGCCTCGCGCGCAGGGCAAGCAGCAGGAGGACGAACGCGAGGCGCTGCTCGGCGAAGAAACAGCGAGCGACCTCTTCCGGATCATGCGCGCGATGCGTCACGCGGAGGATGCGAACTTTAACCCAACGCGCCTGCGGCCCATCGGCATCAATGGCGTCGCCGCACGCGAGGCGTGTGCGCTGGCGGCGCAGTTCCTCGGCATCGCGAAAGACGAAGGGCTCGACTGCTCCCCGCGCGACCGCTCGGACGAAGCGCTCGCGCGCTGCATCCTCGCGGGCTTCCCGGACCAAGTCGGGATGCGGCTCGACCGTGGCACGCTCCGTATCCAGCTCGTCCACGGGCGGCGCGGCGTCCTCGCCCGAGAAAGCGCGGTGCAAGAGGCAACGCTTATCGTAGCGGGCGAAATTCGCGAGGTAGATTCGCGCGACGACGTGCAGACGCTCATCACGCTGGCGACGGCTGTGCGCGAAGAATGGCTCCGGGACTTATTCCCCGAGGGGTTCAGCGATAAAGTGGAAGTCTTCTACGAGACGACACAGCGCCGCGTCATGGCGCGGCGTGTGGCGCGGTTCCGGGATTTAGAAATCCGCGTCGAGCGCACCGACAACGTGCCGAGCGAGCAAGCCGCCGCCATTTTAGCCGCCGAAGTCAGCGCTGGGCGACTCGTGCTCGATAAGTGGAACCACGAAGTTGAGCAGTGGATCGTCCGACTGAACCAACTTGCTGAGTGGTGCCCGGAATACGAGCTACCGAAGCTCACGCAAGAAGACCGCAGCACACTAGTGGAGCAAATTTGTCTCGGCGCGAATACATACCGCGACATCAAGGACCGCGACGTATGGCGCGTAGTGAAGTCGTGGCTATCGCCGATGCAGCTCGATTTACTCGACCGAATGGCCCCAGAGCGCCTCGAACTCCCGAACGGAAAAAAGGCAAAAATCACCTACGCCGAAAACACCCAGCCGACGCTCGGTGCGCGCATCCAAGACCTGTACGGAGTGACCGGTGATTTGCGAATCGGAGGAGGGAAAGTGCCGCTGGTGATCCAAGTCCTCGCTCCGAACTGGCGGCCCGTGCAAGTCACCAGTTCGCTCGCGAATTTTTGGAAGGAAAGCTACCCGAAGCTAAAGCTGGAGCTGTCGCGGAAGTACCCGCGCCACGAGTGGCGTTAGTCTGGATTCGAGTCCGCAGTGAGTTCGACTTTGCCCGTTTTCGTTTCCGTGTTCCACAGTCCGAATGCTTTGTTTTCACCTTGGATGAAGACGCCGTTGATTCTGTGGTCCCGGCGTGTCGTTGGATTGTAAAACGACCCGCGAAATACACCGGTCCGCGGGGTTACCGTCAACATGGCGTCGAGCCGCTTGGCACCATCGAATAGAAAATCGTAGCGACCAGCGCTTGGGCGCTTTGTAATCGCGGCTCTCTCGGTGCGAGGAGTGCGTAGGTTCGCTCCGCTGACGGTGATGTTTCCATTATAGACGGCACTGCTTACGGAAAGGACGGGGCTTTCCTTTGCAGGCTCGGTGTAACGGGACCCGTGGATGGGGACATCTAGTTTCACCCCATTTGGGAAAAGTGCGCGCTTCGAGTCTTTCGCTAAAAACCAATGCAGAACTCCAGTAGCTGCATCTCGGTCTAGTGTGCGCGATGCGGGGCTGTTGACGATGACGTCTCCGTAGATGCTCCCGTTTGGCCGGATGCCGCCGTACACTGGGACGGTGGTCTCATCGTTCGCGAGGTAGGTGGAGGAGGAAAAAGGGCGGTTATCTCCAGTGCGTCCGAGTGAGGCGATGACGCCGGTGCGGTTCACCAAAATCGTCGCATAACCGTTACCCTGGGGCGTGGTGGCACTCGTACTTGGGGCGGGGATGACGATGGTATAGCGCCCTTGTGTAGTCGGGATATCCGTTCTGGACCATCTGACCTTTGGCGCGGTGAATTTGATCTCCTCCGCAGCAATGGTGAGCACGCCAGAGATTTCCTGCGTTTTTCCGGAGATGTCGTAGCTCAACGCCACTTCAATATCCGGCAGTCCGATACGTGTAATGTGCCCCAAGAAATTACCGTTCAGATCAAAATTACCGCTCATTCGGGTGGTCGTTCCGGCCAAGCGAATGGCAGAGGAAAACGTCCCAGATGGGGTGACTGATATATTGAAGAAGCCCGAAACATCGTGTGACCCACCGGGCCCCGAGAGGCTAGATGCATAGATTCCACGCCCACTCAGGAAGGGGTTGATCAGCGTAATGGTCGCGGTCGAGGAGGTTCCGAGGCCGTTTTGACGGTCGTTAATCCGGTAGGTAAAGGAGTCTATACCGGTGAACGAGCGGTTCGGAGTGTAGGACACAAAAGTGACATTGTTGCTGTCTCTGCTTAGCAAGGCGGTTCCGAACTGTGGCGTGCCGACATTTAAAATGAAGAGGGGCGCCCCATTGATCTCAGTGTCATTGTTCAACAGCGTTGTGATTGGGATGCTTCCGCGGGTCACATTTGTGACGATGGTGTCGTCGTTCGCGACGACGTTTTGAGCTTGGGGGGCGGCATCTACACCGACGGCTCCGAGTGCGGTTGCGACGATCTTCGTTAAGAGCTGTTTGATTTGCATGGGTAATTGGAATTTTCCGAAGGCTACGGGGATAGCGCCGGAGGCTTCTAGTGACGGGATTGTGTTCTATTCCCCGCGTTTTCGCAAGGAGCGAAATGGCGTTTTATGGTAACGATACTTTGAGCCTGATGTGTCGCTGCGTCGCAGAGCTGATGGGTGTCGTATCTCGGTATTTCAAGGTTTCACTTCCATCTCCATTGTTCACGACGCCAAGTTGCAGAGTATTCCCGCCACCGGAGAGCCACGCCCCTCCAAGGGTTGCCGTGACTTCAGGGCTAAACGAAGTACTTTGGAGCGATAAGCTACGGCGGAACGAAATCGTTAAAAAGGGGCCGCTGGCTCCGTCCATTTCCACCGTCGATACAATGGCGTCAGAGCTATCCGCCACACGTGGGTTTCGCGCGAATGCATACTCTAATCCGTTGCTCAGTCCGTCGCCGTCAGGGTCGGCGTTGATCCCGCTGATGGCGCTCTCGGCGGCGGTGAACCATTGGCTTTGCCAATTCGAAAATGTCACGGTGCCGAATCGCCCGATGTTTCCTGAGTTTGTGCTGGAGGCTATCCAGCTATTCTTATCATCGCCAAATGCGGAGACACTCCTGCGCTCCAAGCTCCGCCCACCGCCCGCCGCCAGCGTGGGCCACGGCGCGACATTCGAGTAGGTGACGAAATCAATATCGATATAGGGCACGACAGTCTGCCCCGAGCCATTCACATACGGGGTGCCGGGTTTTTGAAGGGCGACCCGTTCTCCAGTATTGAGCAAATCGGATGGAGCGTAGGGGCCGTAGATTTCGATCGATGAAGCGACGGAATAGGCGGTGCGGAATGTGGCGGGCGAGATTGCGGAGATGAGGAAGAACTCACGAGGATGGATCGTCAGCCCTGTCGGGAAGCTGAAATCCACTCCCTGAATCCGCCATGTATTGGCGGGATTCACGGGGTCGTAGAGAGGGATGGGCGTGTTGCCATTATTGCGAATCTCGATGAATTCGGAGGCTGTGCCACTCGGTTGGTAATGGATCTCGCTCAAGAGGATCGGGCCGATTCTCGGCCCGCTATTCGCCGAACCGAGCGTAGGCGTTTTTTGCTGCACGAAGAACGTCCTCGCGGGGCTCTCGGTATTGGCGTAACGGGCCATCGTGACTCCTGTTTCAGATGCGCCGAATTGAGCAAAAACGGTGTATCCCGTGAGGTCACCCACGGAATTCCCAGAAGAAAGCACAACCTCATCGCCATTCGCACTCAGGGCAAATGCGTTGGCTCCCGTGTTGAACTGGCTTTCATTGAAAAGCAAGTAGCCCCCTGGAGCAACCGTAGTCCCGGCAGGGATGCGATACTTTTGAGGAGTGCCGAGGTCGTCGCTCAGCCACCAATCGCCGAGATCTGCCGTCTCGGTCGTGCTGGGGTTGTAAATCTCGATGGTGTCGGTGAGCGGAGCCTCGCTATTGGCGAGGATTTCATTGATCAAAACGGCCACGACTCCATTTGGCGCATCGTCCGCGCCGGGAGAGCCATTAAGGTTCGTGCTCGCCCGCCATGAGCCGGAAAGATTCGGCGCGGTGTTGCTGTTGGGCAGGACGGGGACGAGCGAGCGCCCTCCGCCGTCCGCAGCCACCGGCCAAGGGGCGGCGTCGTCGTAGGTAGCAGAAAAGACGACATTGCTCGCTGCGTCCTCGATGGTGAGCGTGTCGCCGCCGTTCGAGAGCGCGGTGCTCGGCCCGTATTGGCCGAGGACGGAAACGCCGGGATATTTCAGTGCAAACTGCGCGGCATTTCGCGCGATGACGGCGTGCGTATTACCCGCCAATATCGCGCCCGCCGGGAACGTAAAATCCACGCCGGTCCTGAATCGCAGCCCGAACAGGCTGACTGGCTGGCTGGAGGTGTTCTTGATTTCCAGAAACTCAAACTCGCTCCCCGAAGTGAGCACCCCGCCCGGAGGCGTGTAATCTGGCGGATTATACATGATCTCCGTGATGAGGATTGGGGCGACCGCCGTGGTGGTAAATGTCGCCTCGATCAGCGGACTCCATTCACCGCCGGGGCTGATGATGCGAGCCTTCACCACCGTCGTCGCAGAAAGCGTCAGCGGCCCCGTGTAGAGCGTGCCGTTCGCCGAGCCGCCAGGTTGTCGAGGATCGAGCCCATCGGTCGTGTAATATATCGACCCACCGCCGGCGTTGGGGTTCGTAATCGAAAGACTGAACGGCGCAGTGATCGCTCCGCCATGCTGGCTCAATGTGGGAGCAAGCGTCGCAGGAAACAGACCCTCCGTTTTGAAGTAACCGTTGATCGAACCTGCAGGCAGATAGAGGTAAGCCGTGTCGTTTGTATACCCGTCCAACAGCACACGGCGGCGACCAGGGGCATTCGTCGTGGCAGTGATAGTCCCATTCACATCGCGCGTGACGGTCCAACGCGTCGTGTCGCCGATTCCGTTCACCCAATTCGTGACGCGCGTCGAATTAAACCCAGCGACAAACGGCGAGCATTCGTTTGCCAGCGCCGTGTTCCTCGCGAGGATCGCTGAGTCCATTAGCGCGCCGCCGTTAAAGAAGTGTTTCTGAATCCGATCTGCGAAGAGCAGCTTAAACTCCGGGCTGTCGCGCAAAAGTGTGTAGAGCACACGCGCGGCGACCGTCGTTGCCTCCGTCTGCGGCGCCGTGGAGATGAGCCCGCTTTGCGTCCCCGCAGCTCCGTTGAGTTGGGGCGAACTCACGAAATTATTGCTCGTCACCGTGAGGCCGAACGAGCCGTAACCGCCCTCTGCGTCCCACACAAAGAAGCGCCACTTCCCAGTCGTCGAACGTTCCCTCGATCCGACCCAGTTGTTATGCGGCCAATCACCGCCAGCGGCGTAGATATTGACGAGTAGGTAATCGATAAACTCCTTCATATCGAGCCGCGCTTCCATCCCCTGATAGTTCGCCAACGTCGCTTGGGCGTTGTTGCGGAGGAAAGTGAACATCTCTTGGAAAGCGATCCCGTCCCCATCCGAAGGCACTCCCACTTGGAGCACGTCCCAATCGAGGTCGCTATGAAATGCCTCCCGCATCCACTCCTGCCGGAGATGCTGCACGAGGTTGAAAATGCCTTTGTAAGCCGCGTTGATGTAAAGCGTCGTGTTCACCCCGAGACTTCCCTTATTACCCGTATCAACGAACAGCCGCCGTGAGAGCTCATCGAGGATAAACGGGTTCAAGTCATTGTGGCCCCCACGAAAACGAAAATCGCTATAACTCGTCACGGGCGAGTTCGGGATGACCGGGTAGTTCAGAGGGTCGCCGCCGAGGTCATCGCGCATGTAAAAGTTCATCGAAGGCTTATCCAACGCATTTGTGGTGCTCCACGGCGTCGTGTTGGGTGTCGCGCCGTTTGGCCCCGCCAAAATGTAGCGCGGGCGTGTGAAGGGGCTGCCGGCCATCCGCAACCCGATGTCGAAATTGAAGAGCTGTGGCCCGTTCGCCGCCATGTGCTGCCAAGTCACCGGACGCTCGCCCCAGATGCCCCGGAAGTTCGCGTTATTATATTGCTGGTTGTCGCCGAGCGCCGACCACGGCCCAGCCGGATAGTTCCCCGCCGTCCCCGCCACATCGTTCTGAATCGCCATCACCCCGAACGGACGGTAAAGCGAGCGCGGCTGTTCACCCACCAGCGTCACCGCCGGAATCGTCGGACGCGGCGCCGACTCATTGATCAAATATGTGTGCGTCGTGGCGGGCGATGGCAGCATCCCCGGAGCGAACGCCACCGCGCGAATCGAGCGCGATGAACTCACGTTGATCGATCCAGTGAAAACAATCCCCGTCGTGTCCGTGGGGATCGTCCCGTCCTGCGGCCCCGCAGCATTCGCCGTATCCGAATAGCGGATCGTCGCACCCGGCGTGGTCGTCGCAAACGCCACCGACTGCGCAGGCGTGTAAAAACCACCAACGACATTCACCGTCGGTGCCGCCGCCATGCCTGCGAACTCATTCCCGGCATTCGCAGTACCCGGAGTCGCGAGGTCAAAATACACGTAGTTTCCGACGCCATTGCGCCCGAAACTGTGATGCGGCGAGCCCTTCGGCAGCGGGTTAAACTGCTGCACGAGCACATTCGCCGCATCCCTCAACGCCAGATACTCTCCGTCGGAATCCAGCTTAAAGTCCGCGTGCAAATACCCGTTCACGCCCGGCGCTTTGATATCCTGACCATCCAGAATCACCACTACGTAGCCGCCCGCCGGGATGCTCACGTTCGGAAAAAGCCACTTTTGCGGCTTGCCGCTATCGTCCGTCAGCGCCCACCCACTCAGCGAAACACTCGACAATCCGTTGTTGTATAGCTCCACCCAATCGTTCACCGACTCAGGCGCATCAGGGTTATCCTCGATAGCGCCGTCCAAGTCCGCCACCGGCTCCGTTGAACCCACGAAATACTTCCACGTCGCTGCATTGTTCACCACCAGCATCGCGCCCGCCGCGCCGATGCGGAGGTCGGCCTTCACCGCGATATCCGAGTCGCCGATGCTTAAATTGTGCGTCTGGATCGCCAGCACGTTCGCCCCTTGCACAAGCACATTTTTCGCCGGGTCTATTGTGTAAGTCGTTGTCGTCCCGTAGTTGCGCGCCGCCGTCGCTACCGCCGTCCGCGGCACCACAGTATTCGGCGAGCCTTGGTTCGCCCGCGCAACCTCCACGCCATTGATGTAAGCGACGAACGAATCGTCAAAATCCATCAGCAACTGCAGCGGAGTTACATCCGCGGCTTGCGTAGCGTCCACGTTAAAGACAATGCGAGTATAAAGCGACGGCGTCACCCCCACGACCCCGCTCACTGTCGTCCCCAGCCCCGCAATCCCTTGGCCGTGCGGCCCCGTCGATTGAATCCAAGTCGCATCCGAAAAAGCCACTTTCCCCCAAGGCACCGACAACCGCCCCGCAAAAAGCAGCGCCGGATCATAGAGCCCGCCCGCAGGCTCCACGACGCCGGGGAAAAACTTCCACGCATCCGTGCTCGCGATCAGCGTCGTCGGCGAAGCGCCTCCGATTTGTAACATCCCGCTGAAAAGAAAGTTCGCATTGATGTAGCTCTGGTTCAGCGCATGGACCGCGATCACGTTCGTCCCCGCCACCAGTCGCGTATTCGCCGCACCGAGATTCACCGTCTCCACATACTTCGTCGTATCCGCCGTCGCCGTCGCGAGGTCCGGGTCGTAAGCGTGTTGGTCGTGATACTGAAACTGCCCCGCTGGCCCCGCCCAGCGCCGCGCAATTTCCACCCCGTTCACGTAAATGATGAAGCCATCATTGTATTCCACATTCAGCTCCAGATTATCTGTCCGTGCCGCATCACCCGCACTCACCGTGATAGTCTTCCGCAGGTAAAGCGTCGGCGTAAGATACAACATCTGCGTCTGCGTATTCGTCCCCAAAGTCGCCGAAGCAGGAGCCACCGTGCCGAAGCCGAACGGCCCATTCCCCGTCTGCCACCCTCGCGCAGCACTATCGTCGTAGTTACTTGCATAAAACGTCGGTCCAGCCCCAAGTCTCGGAACCCCCGCAGGATGCGGAGCCGACCACTTCAAGACCCGGTCAGACGCCGCATGAACTACTTCATTAATAATCACATCCCCTCTGGACTGAGAGACGACGAGTGAAAGTGTGAGTAGGAGCGAGGTGAAAAATCTGAACATGGTTCGGTGGTATCCGGAAGATGGAGAAAAATCCGGTTCCCGCAAGTGCTACATCGTCCGCAGATGTCGTTGAGTTAAAGCGAACGCCCCTTTGACATTTCCCCAAATGTGATTCATTCTTCCGCCGTGAAAGCAATCCGCGCCAATGCCGCAGTCCGAGGGCTGGTCGTCATTCTGACGATGCTCGGCTGGGTCGTGCTTTCCAATCACTGTGCCCTCAGCCTCATGGCAAATCGCGTCACCGCCACCGAGCATAGCTGCTGCCAAAAGACCGCGCCAAAGCCCCAGCAAGACCAAGTGCCGATGGAGTGCTGCAAGACGCTCAGCGCCGTCGTGCCTGACGCTGGGACCGCGAGTGTGCCCCCTGGTTGGCCGATGTTTCTGACTTTCGCAGAGACGCTCTTTATTTTCGTGTCCAGATCCGAAGAGCCTGTGGCTCTTACTCATTCCCCGCCGGAGCGAACGGTCTCATTCCCGGAACTCATCCTCCAACAGAGCCTGCTCTCGCACGCTCCGCCTGCCCTCTCGTAAGCAGCGCCTTCTCGCGCCGCTAAGTCCATTCGCGCTACGCGCCTGCCTGCCCGCGTATCGCGAACCCGTTTCGCAGGCACTCACTTTTCCGTTTTATGAAAACACTCGCCATCATCTTTCTCACTCTCGCACTCGCTGTGCCCGCGACGTGGCACTTCGCCCATCCTTCGGCCGCTACAGCGACTTCCAGTGGACGCAAGGTCCTCTTCTACCAAAGCGCCATGCACCCTTGGGTGAAGAGCGACAAACCGGGGCGCTGCACGATCTGCGGCATGGAGCTCACTCCCGTTTACGAGGGAGAAAAGGGCTTCGTAGCGGACGACGTAATCGTCTCGCTCAGCGAAAGCGCGGCCCGCGTAATCCATGTGCAAACTGCGGAAGCCACGAAGCGTCCGCTGGCAAAGACGCTCGTCTTTGGAGGCACGGTGGACGATGACGCACGGCAGCACCGAATCATCTCCGCCACCGTGGATGGCCGCATCGAGAGACTCTTCATCAACCACAGCGGCGCCGAGATTACCGAAGGAAAGCCGCTCTACGAAATCTATAGCCCCACACTTCTCCGCTCGGAGCGCGAGTATGCCCTCGTAGGTGCCGAATCACGCCCGGCCCAAGCCCAGCGACTACGCCAACTCGGGCTTTCCGACGAACAAATCGCCGCGCTCCAGCGCAAGCCTCCCGAGTCCCTAACAAGCGAGATCGTCTCACCCATCAGCGGCATAGTAGTGAGTGACGACATTTACTCCGGCCAGTCCGTCACCGCCGGGCAGAAGCTCTTTGAAATCGCGGACTTCTCGACGATGTGGTTTGTCTTTCCTGTCTATGAGCAAGACCTGCCGTGGCTAAAAGTCGGCCAACCCATCGAGGTCGCGACGCCCTCTGTGCCCGACCGAAAGTTCGCCGGCACCATCAGTTTCATCGATCCGAATTTCGACGAACTCACTCGCACCACGAAAGTGCGCGTCGAACTCCTCAACCCGCTCGTGGATGGCAAGCGCGCCTTGTTGCATCGGCTCACGGGCGAGGCAGTAGTGCAACTCGACGCTCCCGAAGTCCTCACCGTTCCACGCCCCGCAATCATCCAGACCGGCGCGGAAGCCGTGGCGTACGTCGAGCAATCCGCCGGCAACTACGAACGCCGGATCGTGAAGCTTGGCCGACGCGGAGACTCTCTCGTGGAGATTCTCGACGGCATTAAAGCGGGCGAGAAAGTAGTGACCAACGGCAACCTGCTGCTCGACGGGCAAGCGGAAATGAATCGATCATTTTCCGCCCCGCCGCCGCTGCCACAGTCCGCGCCCGTGGCGGCATTCGTCCGAGTCGCAGACGCCATCGCAGCAGCGCTGTCAAAGGACGATCTCGCCGCGTTTCAAACAGCTGCGAAAGGGGCGCATGCCGCGACCAAAACACTCGCGGACGCATTCCCTGCATTCACATCATCGCTTGAAACCGCCGACCAACTCCGAACAGCCCACGATCTCGCCGCTGCCCGGAAGCTCTTTCACGCATTCTCCGTTGCCGCGCTGGCAAAGCTCCCAGCGGACAAAAGCTTCGACATTTTCGAGTGTCCGATGGTGGACCAAATCGTCCCCGGCGTCCCACCTAAAGGCCGATGGCTACAGGCATCCGGCACCCACATGCGCAATCCATACTTCGGCAGCGAGATGCTGGAGTGCGGGCAGAAAGTTCAGCCATGAGCGACAACCGACCAGTCTTCCACCCGCAAGTTTTGCACACGCCGAAACTCGCTCACGTTGCTCGTCACGACGGTCAAATCGTGAACAAGCGCAATCGCCGCAATTTGCATATCGAACGGGCCAATCACATTCCCTGCACGCTCAAGCTCATCCCGGATGCTGCCATAGACATCGGCGGCGCGATCATCGAATGGCAGCGAAACAAACTTCCCGAGCAATCCCGCGATCTTCGCTTTGCGCTGCTCGGGAGCTTCATACTTTCTCGCGCCGTGCATCAGTTCCGAGCGGACGATTGCGCACAGACAAATTTGCTCGGAGGGCGTTGCGGTGAACCGGTTTCCAACGGCAAGATCGGAACCGTTCCGTGCGCTAGACCGCATGAATTGAATCCAGACGTTGCTATCGAGGAGGTACCGCTTCACCAGACTTTCGCAGGTGGAAGTGGCAACTCAGGCGCTATCTCAAACTCCACATCGGCAAGGCAACCTATGAATTCGGCCAAGTCGGGACGGCGGAGTTTCAGTTCCTCCACAGTGGGTAGTTCCGCCTCGGCCATAATCAGACTTACGCGGTCTTCTACCTCCTTCGCTCTCTCTGCATCGAGCCGACTCAGTAGTTCCGTCAGTTGCTTCGGTATCTTGCTCATGCCCACATCCTGCCACGCTCCCCGCTCCGCTTCAACCTCACTCTTACTATGATCGAACGCATTATCGAATGGAGCCTCCGAAACCGTTTCCTTGTCGCTTGCGGCGTGCTCATGCTCGTCGCGCTGGGCATCCGCGCCGTGCGGACGACGCCGGTGGACGCCATCCCGGACCTCACGGAAAACCAAGTGCTCGTCTATGCGGACTTCATGGGGCGTGGGCCGCAGGAGGTGGAAGATCAAGTCACGTATCCACTCACCACCGGCCTCCAAGGGCTCAGCGGCGTGAAGGATGTGCGGGCGACTTCAATGTTCGGCTTCTCGCTCATCACGGTCATCTTCAAAGAGGAGATCGATCCGTATTTTGCCCGCGCTCGCGTGCTGGAGCGGCTCAACTACTTGCAAGGCACGATGCCCGAGGGCGTGAAGCCGCAGCTCGGGCCGGACGCCACGGGGCTCGGCTGGGTGTATCAGTACTACCTCGATGTGGACCCGGCGACGGAAGGCTACGACCTCGCGCGGCTGCGGTCGTTGCAGGACTGGCACATCCGCTACCAACTCGCCAGCGTCGAGGGCGTCGCGGAGGTCGCGAGCATCGGCGGGTTCGTGAAGCAGTATCAGATCGAACTTTCCTCCGCGAGAATGCGCGCTGTGGGCGTCTCGCTCATGGACGTGACGACCGCCGTGCAGGCCGCGAACCTCAACGTCGGCGGCAAAGTCGTGGAGGAAAACGGCGCGGAGTTCGTCCTGCGCGGCATCGGGCTCGTGGAAAACGCGGAGGACTTAGAGCTTGTCGCAATCAAGGCCCGCGACGGCGTGCCCATTTATCTAAAGGACGTGGCGACCGTGCAAATCGGCGGCGATTTCCGGCGCGGCGCGCTGGATGTGAACGGCCATGAAGTGGTCGGCGGAACCGTCGTCATGCGCAATGGCGAGAACGCCAAAGCCGTCATCGAGCGCGTGAAAGCGCGCATCGTCCAACTCGCCCCCAGCCTGCCGCCAGGCGTGACGATTCGCCCGTTCTACGACCGCAGCGAACTCATCGACCGCACGATCGACACGCTCAAGCACGCGCTCATGGAGGAGATCATTCTCGTGACGCTGGCGCATGTGATTTTCCTGTGGCACTTCCGCAGCATCCTCATCGTCACGCTTCCTTTGCCCGTCAGCATTCTCATCTCGTTTTTGCTGATGAAGCAGTTCGGCATTTCCTCGAACATCATGTCGCTCACCGGCATCGCCATCGCCATCGGCGTGCTCGTGGACGCCGCTATCGTCGTGACCGAAAACGTCATCCGCCACTGCGAACGAGAGACAGAGGAGAAGGGGCGAGAGCTGACCGCGCAAGAGACGTGGCAAACCGCGCTCGTTGCGTGCCGCCAAGTCGGGCGACCCATCTTTTTCGCCATGGCGATCATCATTCTCGCGTTCGTGCCCGTCTTCGCGCTCTCGGGGCAGGAGGGGAAACTGTTTCATCCGCTGGCCTTCACGAAAACCTTCGCGATGCTCGGCTCCACGCTGCTCGCCGTGACCATCGTGCCCGTGCTCTGCGCGTGGCTTGTGCGCGGGCCGTTTCACGCGGAGGAGAATAATTGGGTGATGCGCGTGCTGCTGCGGATTTACACGCCGACGCTCGACTGGGCGTTGCGCCACCGCGCCGTCGTAATCTGCACCGCGATGATGATTCTCGCCAGCGCGCTGCTCGTCGCATTTGGCCTGCCGAGGGCCACGGTGAAACAGCTCCACGATGCAGGCTGGGAGCGCACGGCCACGCTCACTGCGGGCTTTGGCAAAGAGTTCATGCCGCCGCTGAATGAGGGCAGCCTGCTCTTCATGCCCGTGCTTTTACCAAAGACCGGCCTCACCGAAATCCAGCGTGTCATGTCGTGGCAAGACACCGTCATCGCGCAGACGCCGGAAGTCGCCAGCGTCGCCGGAAAGCTCGGACGATTCGAGAGCGCCACCGACCCCGCGCCCACGGAAATGCTGGAGACGACCATCATGCTGAAGCCCGAGTTTATCCCCGACGGACGCTTCTCCGTGAAGCGCAACCCCGCGTGGCGCGAAGGCATGACCGTCGAGAAATTGAAGGCCGAGCTGACGGAAAAAATGAAGCTCGTCCCCGGCTACGTGCCCGCGTTTTTGCAGCCTATCGAAAACCGTATCCTCATGCTCTACACCGGCATCCGAGCCCAAGTCGGCGTCAAGATTTACGGCGATAGCCTTGATGCGATTCAGCGCAAAGCCTACGAGGTCGAAGCCGTCATCAAGCGCATCGACGGTGCCGCCGGAGTCTCGCCCTCGCGAGTGCAGGGGAAGCCTTACTTGAACGTCAAAGTCGATCGCCGCGCGATGGCCCGCTACGGACTCAGCGCCCGCGACGTGCTCGACGCCGTGGAGGTGGCCATCGGCGGCAAAAACGTCGGCGTCACCATCGAAGGCCGCGAGCGTTACCCCATCCAAATCCGCATCCAGCGCAGCGAGCGCGACGACCTCGAAGAGCTGGGCCGCATCCTCATCGCTACAAAGCCCGGCATGGCTCCACCCGCGCCCGCCAACGGTGCCGTGAGTGCGAGCAGCGACGCCACTTACATCCCCCTCGGCATGGTCGCCAAACTCACCCGCGAACTCGGCGCAAACGAAATCTCCAGCGAGAACGGCAAGCTCCGCGCCTACGTGCAAGCCAACGTCCAAGACCGCGATCTCGGCGGATTCGTCGCCGATGTGGAGCGCCAACTCGCCGCGATGAATTGGGACGGCATGACCTACAGCATGACGGGCGAATACGAAAACCAGCGCCGCTTCGTGCAGACGATGACGCTCGTTTTCCCCATCGTCCTGCTCATCATTTTCGTCCTGCTCTACATCGTCTATCACAGCGCGCTGGAAGCTGCGCACGTCATGCTCGCCGTCCCCTTCGCGCTCAGCGGCGGCGTCTTCCTGCAATACCTGCTCGGCTATAATTTTAACGGCGCAGTCTGGGTCGGCTACATCGCCCTCTTCGGCACCGCCGTGCAGACGGGCGTCGTCATGGTCGTCTATCTCGAAGAAACCGTCCGCGACCGCCAAGCCAAGCTCGGCGCAGCCTTCGACTACGCCGCCCTCGTTCAAGCAGTAAAGGACGGAGCCCGCCTTCGTCTTCGCCCAAAAGTGATGACCGTCGCCACCATCGTCGCGTCGCTCATGCCGATCATGTGGAGCCACCGCCAAGGCGCAGAAGTAATGAAGCCTCTCGCCACGCCCGTCATCGGCGGGATGCTCTCCAGCCTCGTCCACATCCTCATCGTCACCCCCGTCATCTTCCTCTGGCTGCGCAGCCGGGAGTTGAAAAAGTGACGTTCACTCCTCAAATATTCCCACTGCGCGGATGCCGTTGGCGGTCAACTCGAATACTTCGCGGCTGACTTTGGGCAATTTGCTGTGCCATGCGCCGAGGATGATGTCGGAGTAGGCGTTCTGGTTTCCCGCGATGCCGGGGAAGACGAAGACCGTGTATAGGTTCGGCATCACCACGATCATTTTCGGGCCGAAGACTTCCTCGAACTCCTTGAGGAACTCCGGCGCGAGCACCGTCGCGGCGATTGGGATTTTGTCCGACTTCAGCAGCGCGAACTCGATAATCTTCCGGTCATTGCGCACGAGCTGCGGCTTCACCTCCCGCAGCCACGCGGCGGCCAGCTTGCGGGTGGACGCGGTCGCTTTCTGGACATCCATCCCTGCCTCGTTCCACTCGTTTGCCGTCGCGAAGTCCGGGCCGATGTCCGTCCAGCGCGCGGCGGCGAACACCGTCTCCTTTGAGGCTGCGATGGGCTGTGTGACTTTGTGGGCGAGGAACTTCGGCTGAGCCACGAGCATCCACAAGTTCGCCTCCCCAGCCCCGAGCGGCGAACAAAACAGCACCAGCAATAGACGCAGCCCGCCGAGCCTGCTACGCAACGCGGCATGATTTATCACCTTTCCGGCACGCTCGTAGAAGCGTTGCCCACGCAAGTCGTTCTGGATGTCGGCGGTGTCGGCTATCATGTGTTCATTCCTATTTCGAGTTACGACAAGCTGCCGCTCGTCGGTTCGCAATGCAAGATACTCACGCACCTCACCATCCGAGAAGACGCGCACGTCCTCTACGGCTTCGCCACCGAGGGCGAGCGTGATCTCTTCCGCCTCCTCGTCACCCACGTCAGCGGCATCGGGCCAAAGACCGCGCTCGACGTTCTCAGCGGGACGAGCGTGGCGAACTTCAAAGCCTGCGTCGTCCGAGGAGACGCCGCGGCTCTTTCCAAAACGAAAGGCATCGGCAAGAAAACCGCCGAGCGCATCTTGGTGGAGCTGAAGGATAAAGTGGGCATCGCCGCTGCGTGGGAAGCCGCCAGTGCCGCCAACGCCCCGACGCCCGAGCAGGCAAAAGTGAACGACGCCGTGCTCGCCCTCATCGCCCTCGGCTGGAAGCAAGCCGACGCCGAGAAAGCCGCCCGTGCCATTCACACCAGTATGCCCGCCGCGAAGACCGATGAGATCGTCCGGGCCGCCCTGAAGCTCCTGCTCGGCTAGACGAGTGTTGTGAGGGATGATCCCTTGAAGCACTTGCTTTGCGGCGGGGCTGCGGACTACACGAGAGGCGTAGTCCGACGCTCTCATGCTCCATTTTCCATCCACCGTTTTGCCCTATTTTTCCATCCTCGCCTCTTCGCCGCATGAGGAATCCGGGCGCGCGATAGGCACCGTCTTGGTGTGCCTTCTGGCGCTGGTGGGCGCGGTAAAGTGCGTGCAGCTCATGCGACGGAGCACGACGAGTGCGCTGTGCGTCACGCCGCTTTTCCTAGCTCTGTTCTCCTGTGTGATCTCGGCTCCGACGGCACTTTTCCGGGAGTATCTCGGGTTCACGTTTGAGATGTCGGTGAGTGTTTTGTGCTGTCTGCTGCTGCTTGTGGGCCTCGTGCTGGGGGCGGTGGGGCTGGGGCTGTATAGGCGCGGGAGTTTCTCGCAGGGGCGGAAGCAGGCGGTGTGGGGAATGTTGCTCGCTGGGCTGATGCTCTCGGCTCGCGTGGCGGTGATCGTCATGGTTTTGCAAATCCGGGCGCGGCTACCGGCTCCGCCGCCGACCATCGCGCAGGCGGGAATCGAGAAAATGGGTGAGGTGGTGGAGCTGCCGGGCGCGAACTGCCGCTTCAGCGCGCCGTCGGATCGCTGGATGCAGTTGAAGAATCCGAAGGCGGTGAATCCGGCGGCGACGGTGATCATGCGCTGTGCGGACCCCAATTTGAATGCGGTGCTTATCGCGGAGCCGCTGGAGCTGGGGAGTAAGGCGCTGATGGAGATGGCAAAGTCGAACATGGAGATGCGCCTGAAGACGGCGAAGGTGTCGAATGAGAAGACGCAGACGCTCAATGGAACGTCGTGGGAGACTGCGGAGGTAACGCTCGCGCGGGGAGGCGGCTCCGCACGAGAGCTGACGGAAATGTGGGGGACCTCGGTGGCGGGCTATTCTTACCAATGGTTTTTCTCGGGCCTCGAAAGCGATCGGGGCTATTTACTCACGGCCGCAAACAAGATTATCGGGACCTTCTCGGTGATCGATGCGAGCCACTCTTCCGGCGGTGCGACGCCGGTGACGGATGCGACGCTGGAGACGGCAGGATTTCGCACGAAGCTCGCGCCGCTGGGCTGGCGCGTGTGGAAGTCGGAGCAGTCTGGGGTGGATGGCTGCACTCTGGCGGCGATCCATGGTTCGCTGGCGTTCCTCATCGCGGATTCGGTGCCGCTGTGGAGCGAGACGGTGAGCTTTGAGGACATAGACCGCGTGTTCTTTTCCAACTACGAAGTTCTCAAGGGGGCGCGTGCGACGGCAAAGAAAGAGCCGCTCGCGCTGAAGGGGGCGGATGAGGCGGCGAGGTTCACCGTCGAGGCGACGATGGCCGATGGTCCCATCATCGCACGCGTCATCATCGCGCGCTGCGGAAAGAATGCGTTTTTCTTCTACGCATGGCGCTCGGCGCTGGGCGGGAAAGACTTTGCGGCGCTCGACGCGGCGCTGAATACGGTGGAGCTAACGGAGGAGCGCGCTCCACTACCGCCGCCGCAGGATGAAGCGGCAGCGAAGAAGCAGTCGCTCACCTTGAATCAATTCGGGATCGTGCTGAGTGAGCGCGCGGACTGGCCAAACGCGCTGGCCGCATTTCAGCAGTCGTTCCGAATCTCGGACGCGGACGATACGACGATGCAAAATGTGGCATATGCGATGGAGGAAATGGGCGACATCCAAGGCGCGCACGATTGGCTGGCGCAGCACAGTGAGCGACTGGAAAAGCGGGTGAAGCTGCGGTCCATCTTCGGGCGGCTGAAGAAGAAGCTGGGCGACTTCGCGGGGGCGACTTCGGAGTATGAGAAGGCGCTGGCGGAGGGCTCGAAAGACGAGGCGGACGTACTGGCATACATCAATTTCCTCATCGGCGCGGAGAAGGCGCCGGAGGCGGTGAAGTTCATAGACGCACTCGTGGCCAAAGGCGGCGCGAGCACGAAGGTGCGGCGCTGGCAGGCGGAGTCGCACGAGTCCGCCGGGAATGCGAAGCGGGCGATGGAGATTTACGATGAGCTGCTGGCAAAGCCGCCCTTTGATCCGCTGAGTGCCTACGGCCTCGGCGAGACGGCGAATGGCGAGGGAGAATACGACCGCGCCGCCGCCGCCGCTGCGAGTCTGCTCAAAGCCGGAAACGACACCGCACGCACGCGGCTGATTGAGGGCTGGAGTCTCTTTGGCAAAAAGTCGTGGCGCGATGCGAAGACAGCATTTGAAAAAGCCCGCGCGTTTGCGCCAGATGATCCGTCCGTGGCGTCTGCCCTTGTCCGCACATCGGCCATGCTCGGCGAGGGGGATAATTCGTCGGTGAAGACGCCGATTGCCCCCGTGCCTCTGCCGCCTGCGCTGGACGAAGCGATGGCAAAAATCGCGCGTGACGAGGCCATCCCGGAAGGCTCGGCGGTGTGCTACTTGATGCGTGCGAGCGCGTATTTCTTCGAGCCCGGAAAGCCCGTGAAATCCACGCAGTATCGGCGCGCAAAGATCATCACCCAAGCGGGTGTCGGCGAATTCAGCACGATGGCGTTCTCTTTTGATCCGCTGAGCGAAAAAATCCATGTGAACCGCCTCGTGGTGACGGATGAATCGGGCAAGGTGACTGCCGAGGGGCTGCCGGAGGAGCAGTATGTCGTGGACCTCTCTGCCGACTCCTCCGAGGCGACTCACGGCAAGGTGCTGCGCGTCGTCGTCTCCGGCCTGAAACCGGGCTGCACGGTGGAGGTGTCCGTCACGCGGGAGGACCGGAGCCCGTCGAGCGAGTTTCCTTACGAGCGGTGCGTTTGTGCGACTACGGTGCCGACACTGGCGGAGGCTGTGGTGGTCGCCGGAGATATCGCCCGCATCCGCGCCGTGCCCTCGGCGGCGATGGGAAAAGACGCGACGGTCCTAGAGGGAAAAGGCTCGCGCGCTTGGCTGTTGCGGAAGCCCACCGTATGGAAAATGGAGCAGAACCTTCCTTTCTCGGAGGCGTATCTGCCCGTGCTCCAACTCGGGACGACCAAGGGCGATTGGGCGGAACTCGGGCGCGATTACCTGAAGCAAATCGACACGCTTTTAAAGCCCGACGCCAAGGCCAAGTCGCTCGCCGAAGAAGTGGTGGGCACTTTGAAAAACGACGAGGAGAAAATCCGCGCACTCGCCGCGCATGTCCAAAAAAACGTCACCTACCAAGCCATCGAGTTTGGCCGCCGCGCACGCATCCCCAAGGCCCCGGAGCGCGTGCTCACGAGCCGCTACGGCGACTGCAAAGATCAGGCGCTGCTCCTTTACCAGCTTTGCAAAGCCGCCGGCATCCCGGCACAGCTCGCCCTGATTAACTCGAACAACGATGTGGAGCCCGCTCTGCCGTCGCTCGATCAGTTTAACCACATGATCGTCCGCCTGCCGGGACAGAAGGTCGCGTTCGTAGATTCGACGAGCACCACGCTCCCCGCGTGCAAGCTCCCTCCCGATCTATTCCAGCGGCAGGCGCTCGTGCTCTACCCGGATAAACCGCGACTAGAGCCCCTGCCGGAGCGCACCAGTTTCCCCGCGGAGAAAGTGACCTCCGAGCGAGATATCACGGTAGCCCCCGACGGCGGGATGACCGTGCGAGAGAGCCTGCGAGTCGGCGGATACACGGGCATGAGCTGGCGAACATGGCTCGCCGATATTCCAGCATCGGACCGGCAAGCGGCAATCCAGCGATTCCAAAGCGAGAGCCGCTGGCGTGTGGAGGAATTCACCGTGGACGGGCTGGAGAACAACACCGCCGAACTCGTATTCCACTTCCGCTACACACTCCCCGCCACGGCGAAGACGGACACGTTGATCATCCCTGCCATTTGGGAGCATGACTACGTGGATGTGCCATTTCTCAAAGAGCGGCGCTTTCCGATGGAAATCATCCATCCGAAGGAAATCGCGAGTCACGTGACACTCCATCTGCCACGCACCGCTGGCGACGAATCGCTGAAGGCATTTACCAGCTCCGGGGACTCCGAGTTTGGGAAATGGAAGCTCGATGCCAAGGCTGGCTCCGAGGGTGGAAACAGCATCGCCGTGGAGTTCGCGTTCACGGCTCCGGCGCTGAAACTCCCGGCAGCACGCTATGGGGAGTGGCAGTCATTTCGCAGCAAGATCGCCGAAGCCTGGCAACAACCGCTAAAATTGAAGTAAAGGAAAACTTTCCATCTGAATAGAATACGAAAGAGAAAAGCCTTGCATCGATATGGGAATTATAACTAGGGTGCAGAAAGAAATTGCGATAGTCCAACAACATGAGTTACGCCTCGACACAACCAATTGGGGTCGGGAACCGTAATTCGTCCAAACCAACACTACATTTTGAAGAAGAAAATTGACTCTTCAGGGGGGAAACCTCAGAAGGCTCCTGTGCCTGCGCAGAAAAGCGCAAGCATTCAGCCCAACACAGGTCTTTCCATGCACAATCTCATGACCGTCAAAGAGACAGCAGAGTATCTCAGGATACCGCTGCCGACCGTCTATTATCTCGTCCAACGCGGGCAACTTCCAGCCGTCCAAATCGGAGGCCGTTGGCGCGTAAAAAAGGATGCAATCGACAGGGACGTGTTGCGCTCGGAAGAGCACGGACAGCCTACTGTCCTCGTAGTGGATGATGATCCGGGATTGCAGAGCATGTTCAAACTCTTCCTGAAAAAGCAGGGCTTCAGCCGCCTCGTAGTCGGCACGGGTAAAGAGGCGATCGCTGCAATGCAAAAGCAGAAGTTCGACCTGTGCTTCCTCGACCTTCAGCTCCCCGATTTCACCGGCGACGAAGTGTATGCGCAGGCCAAGGAGATCGACCCGGACCTGCCTATCGTCATCATCACCGGCTTCCCCGACAGCCAGATGCTCGACAACATTCTCAAGCACGGCGCGGTCACCGTTTTGAAGAAGCCGCTAGAAATCGAGAAGCTCCAGCAGACGCTGAAGATGCTCGGGCACAAGCAAGCAGGCGCTAAGGCGGCTTAAATGCTGGGTTTGAGTAGTGAGTGGTGATTTGTCGCAAGCGACACGATGCGATTTCCATGAAAACTCGGACTGTTCGCTTGCGACGAATCACTTCTCACAAATCACCACTCACGACGCATTGGTGATCTACCTCGACTACAACGCGACGACTCCCCTCGCCCCGCAAGTCGTCGCGGCGATGCGGCCTTACTTCGAGGAGTTCCACGGCAACCCTTCCTCCATCCACACTGCGGGCCGACGGACTCGTGCGGCGATCGATGATTCCCGCGATCAACTCGCGCGCATTCTCGGGGCGAAGTCACACGAAATCATCTTCACGGGCGGCGGGACGGAGGCGGACAATCTCGCCATCCTCGGCCTCGCGCGGCGGCGGGCGGCGGATGGTGGCGGGCGACATATTATTACCTGCGCGACGGAGCATCACGCGGTGCTCCACGCCTTCGAGTGGCTGGCGCTGCGGGAGGGATTCTCCATCACCGTGCTGCCCGTAGATGCCCACGGGCGGCTCGATCCAGCGCGATTGCAAGACGCTCTCACCGCTGAAACGGCGCTCGTCTCCGTGATGAGTGCGAACAACGAAACCGGCGTCCGCCAGCCCGTCGAGGAACTCAGCGCGATATGCAGAAAGCGCGGCGTCTTCTTCCACACGGACGCCATCCAGACCTTCGGCAAAGAGCCGCTGCCGCCGCTCGGTGCGAGTAGTTTCGACGCCGTCTCGCTGGCTGCACACAAGTTCTACGGCCCGAAAGGCGTGGGCGCGCTTTGGCTGCGCGAGGGCATCAGCATCGACCGCACGGCCTTCGGCGGCAGCCACGAAGGCGACCGCCGCGCGGGCACGGAAAACGTCCCCGGCATCGTCGGCATGGCAGCCGCCGCACAACTCGCTCTGGAAGGCATGACGGCGGAAACCGAGCGCCTCCACGCCCTCCGCGAACGGCTCTGGCAGGGCGTCAGCGCACTTTCCCCCAGCGCGCAGCGCAACGGTTCGAGCGAGCACGCGCTGGCGAATACGCTCAACGTCAGCTTCCCCGGCCTCGACGGCGAGAGCCTCCACATCAGCCTCGACCTCGCCGGGCTCTGCGTCTCCAGCGGCTCGGCGTGCATGGTCGGCAGCATCCAGCCGTCGCACGTCTTACTCGCGATGGGCGTCGCGCCGGAAGTCGCGCAAGCCACCGTCCGCTTCAGCCTTGGGAAAATGACCACTGCTGCGGAAATCGAAGACACACTCGTGCGCATGGGGCCGGTGCTGGCGCGGCTCTCCGCCATCGAATAGCACTACCGCTTCTTCCCCGCGCCGGGCTCGGCTTTGCCACCTTCGACGGGCGTGGGGTGGACAGTCTTCAAGAGCGCCTTTAGCTCCGCCACGGTCGCGGCGTGCTCGGGGGAAGTGGCGAGGTTTTTCAGCTCCTGCGGATCGGTGGTGTGGTCGTAAAGCTCCGCTCCCTTTTCCCCGCGCGCCCACTCCGTATAGCGCCAGCGCTCGGTGCGGATGCTGTGGCCGGGGAAGTCGCCGCGCTGCACTTGTGTGAAAGCGGGGCGCTCCCAGCGTGCGGCGGGATCGTCGAGCAGCGGGCGGAGGCTGGCACCTTGCAGGCCCTTGGGCGCGGGGATGCCAGCGAGGTCGGTAAGCGTGGGAAAAAGATCGATCAGCTCGACCGTGCGCGCGCTCACTTTACTCGCGGACTTCGCGGCGGGCGGGGCGATGATGAGCGGGACGCGGGCGCTCTCTTCGTAGCAGCTTTGCTTCGCCCAGAGCCCGTGGTCTCCGAGGTGGTAGCCGTGATCGCTCCAGAAAACGACCGTCGTATTTTCGCGCAGTCCGAGGCGGTCCAGCGCGTCGAGCACGCGGCCAATCTGCGCGTCCACAAACGAAATCGCCGCGTAGTATGCCTGCTTGCCTTCGCGGGCTTGGACGGGCGTCACGCCCATGTAGGGCCACGGCTTCGTGGAGGCCAGCGCAGGCGGCAGCGCGCCTTTTTCAAAGTCCGACGCGATGGCGGGGAGCGTGATTTTCTCCAGCGGGTATAGGTCGAAGTATTTCTGCGGCGCGATGTACGGGCAGTGCGGTTTGTAGAAACCGACGGCGAGGAAGAACGGCTCGCCCTTGTGCTTCTCCAGCAGCGCGATGGCTTGCGTGGCCACTTTGCCGTCCGTGTGGTCCTCGTCTTTGCCGGTCTTATCCGCGAGGAACGACATGGATGAGCCGAGCCCGCGCTTGGGCGTGTAGTTGATAATCTCCGGCTCCAGCGCGGTCTTATCGCGGCCTGCGGGGTTGTAAAACTCCTGCCACGACTGCGGGTCATCGAGCCCGCTCGTACCGATGTCGCCGGGGTTGCCGTAGTGGTAGATTTTCCCCACGCGCGCCGCATAGTAGCCCGCCTGCGAGAAGCACTGCGAGAGCGTCACCACCTCGGGCAGCCCTTGCCGGAAGCGGTACTGCAAATCGAACACGCGCGTCGTATCGGGCCGCAGCCCCGTCATCAGCGAAGAGCGGCTCGGCGAGCACAGCGGGAACTGGCAGTAGGCGCGATCAAAGCGCACGCCCTGCGCGGCGAGGCGGTCAATGTTTGGCGACTTCACCAGCGGGTGCCCGTAGCAGCCGAGGTCGTTATTCATATCGTCCACCGCGATAAAGAGGACGTTCATCTTCTTCGACTCCGCACACAGAGCGGGCAGACAAAGCGCGAGCAAAAGGACAGCGAGACGAGGTAGGAATATCATAGCCCCTTCCATAGCCGAGTCGGCGGGGTTCGGGACAACTCTTCCTTTTTCCCGCGCTCCGCGAGATTCTGGCTGGCGTTCATCGGAGTGCAGTGGCAGACACTTCCCTCCATGCGAATCCTCGTAGTCGAAGACGAAGAAAAAATAGCGGTTCTGGTCGTGCGCGCACTCCAGAAGGCCGGTCACCAAGTCGAATCCTGCTCAGACGGCGCGGCTGCGCTCTCCGCCATCTCTAGCAACAACTTCGACTTCATCGTGCTCGATGTGAACCTCCCCGTCATGGACGGCCTTGAAGTTCTCAAGAAGATGCGCGCCGACAAGAACCACACGCGCGTCCTCCTCCTCACGGCTCGCGACGGCGTCACCGACCGCGTCACCGGCCTCCGCACGGGGGCCGACGACTACCTCACCAAGCCCTTCGCGATGGAGGAACTCCTCGCCCGTGTCGAAGTCATCGGACGCCGCGCGCCATCGCCCAACCAAGGCGACATCATCGACGTAGGCGACATCCGCATGGACATCCGCAAGCACCGCGTCACCCGCGCCGGGGCGATCATCAGCCTCTCGCCGCGCGAGTTTGAGCTTCTGCAAATCTTCCTCCAGGAGCCAGGCCGCACATTTTCCCGCGAGGAAATCTGCGAGCGCATCTGGGAGCGCGAGCACGAATACGACACGCGCACCGTGGAGATATTCGTCATGCGCTTGCGCAAAAAGCTGAGCGAAGACCGCGATGAGAACATCATCGAGACCGTGCGCGGCATCGGCTACGTCCTCAATCCCCCCGCGCCCTAGCCCGTCGCTGCTCCGACGATGCGCTTCCCGCTCCAGTACAAGCTCGGCCTCTACGCAGCAGTCGTCTCCGCCATCGCCCTCATGCTGCTCCCCACCATCATGCCCCGCTACATTTACCATCGGCAGATGACCGAGCTGGATAAAGAGCTGCAAGACGGCACGGACGACCTTTTCAAAGACCTCGGCGAGCGCGCCGCCACGGGCATAGCCCCCCGCAAGCCTCTCACCCGCGACTTCCTCCAACCCTCGCTCCGCGCACGGCTCATCCGCATCACCAACCGCGACGGCTCCGAGCTTTACCGCTCGACGAACTGGCGCAACTTCGACCCCCGCACACTCCCCGTCGGGCATGCAACCGTCGTCATTCAGGATAAAGAAGGGCTCGACCGGAACTGCCGCGTCGTCACCGAAAGCAAGGGCGACTTCAACGTCAGCATCGGCACCCGCCTCGGCACGATCGAAGGGATGCAAGAGGACCTCAAGTTTGCCTTCAAAGTCGCCCTCCCCATCGTCTCCCTCCTTGTCCTCGTCGGCTCCTTTCTCGTCGCCCGCCGCGTCCTCCGCCCCATCGCAGCCATGACAGCCGCCGCCGAGCGCATCAGCGCCGAGCGCCCCAGCGAGCGCCTCCCTGTCCCCAATACCCGCGACGAAATCGCACGCCTCTCCCGAGTCCTCAACGCCTCCTTCGACCGCCTCGAAAAAGCCTACTCCGCCGCCGAGCGCTTCTCCTCCGCAGCCTCCCACCAATTCAAAACTCCCCTCACCGTCTTCCGCGCCGGCCTCAGCGAACTCCGCACCTGCGACTACCTCCACCCCACCGAACGCGAAACCGTCGAATCCCTCCTCCAGCAAACCCGCCGCCTCACCACCCTCTGCGAAGACCTCCTCCTCCTCGCCAAGACCGATGCCGGGCGGCTCGAACTCCTCCCCGAGCCCCTCGACCTCATCCCGCAAATCCACCGCGCCATAGACGACATGGAAGTCCTCGGCCTCGACAACGACATCACCGTCCAGCACACGCTCCCCGACACCCTCATCGCCCTCGCCGACCCCCGCCGCATCTCCATCATCCTCCAAAACCTCGGCGACAACACCGTAAAATACAACCGCTCCCACGGCACCATCCACATCACCGCCCGAGAAGAAAAAGACACCGCCATCATCTCCGTCACCAGCACCGGTCCCTGCATCCTCCAGCAAGACGCCGAGCGCATCTTCGAGCGGTTCAACCGCGGCAAGGCCAACGAGAACGTCAAAGGCCACGGCCTCGGCCTCAACATCGCCCGCGAACTCGCCCGCGCCCACGGCGGCGACCTCCGCCTCGCCCGCTCCGAAGCCACCGGCACGCAGTTTGACCTCATCCTTCCCCTCGCCAAAACCTAAATGCACAAAACCATCCTCAAACTCACCTGCCCCGACCGCGTCGGCCTCCTCGCCCGCATCACCGCATTCATCGCCGAGCACGGCGGCAACCTCGACGAAGTCCACCAATTCACCGACTCCCAAGCCGGCTGGTTCTTCACCCGCATGGCCATCGAGACAGACACCCTCCGCCTCCCTCTCGCCCAGCTCCGCGCCGAATTCTCCCCCCTCGCCGCCGAACTCAGCGCCCAATGGACCATCCGCCGCGAAGCCGACAAAATGCGCATCGTCCTCATGGTCTCCCGCCTCGGCCACTGCCTCGCCGACCTCCTCTGGCGCTGGAAAGCAGGCGAACTCCCCTGCGACATCGCCGCCGTCGTCGCCAACCACGAAGACTTCCGCACCACCGTAGAGCGCGAAGGCATCCCCTTCCACCACATCCCCTTCACCCCCGGCGAAAAAGCCGCCGCCTTTACCCAAATCGAGCGCATCTGGACGGATGCCGGAGCCGACCTCATCGTCCTCGCCCGCTACATGCAAATCATCCCCCCTGACCTCTGCCACCGCTGGCAAGGCCGCATCATCAACATCCACCACTCCTTCCTCCCCTCCTTCGTCGGAGCCAACCCCTACCAACGCGCATGGGAGCGCGGCGTGAAGCTCATCGGAGCCACCTGCCACTACGTCACACCCGACCTCGACGAAGGCCCCATCCTCGAACAAGAAGTCATCCGCGCCGAACACTTCCACGACACCGAAGACCTCCTCCGCCTAGGCCGCGACTGCGAAAAACAAGCCCTCGCCCGAGGAGTCCGCTGGCACCTCTCCGACCGCGTCCTCCTCCACGGCAAACGCACCGTCGTGTTTCGGGATTAGTTAAAGTGCGCCGCGACTCGCTTTCACCAGTCGGGTGAAGGCATTGCGCTTTTTCCAAGTCCACCCGACGAGCGCCGCGCTGCCGAGGAGGGCTGCGGAATAGGCAGCGAAGTGAGACCACGTCAGCGCCACGTAGGCGGCGTGTTTCTCCGCTGGGTAGCCGCCAGCCCACGGCGTCTGGAGCGGGTAACGGCCCGTCTTTTCTGCGTAATGCCCCACCGCTCCGCCAGTGATGGCGAGAAGGGCGACGAGGACGAACAGGGCGATGAGGGGCTTGATGAAAAAGCCGGGTTTGATCTGGATTTCGCCGCCGATTCGCCCGGCGATGGCAAGGGGCGAGCCGAGTGCCGCGCCAACCCACCACCAGCCGAGGAAAGAATACTGGAGGCCGAGCCAGAAGGGTGATTCGGTGGCCACCAGCGGGCGATAGCCGAGGGTGAAATACTCCACACACACCGCCGCCGAGATGGCCTCGTAGGCAAAGCCAAAGCCCATCGCCGCGAGCACCGCGTAAAGAATGATTTTTGCGAAATCCATGCGCGCAGCGTTCAGGGATTCGGGGGCTCCTGTCGAGCGAGGAAAGGCCGGAAGACGAGCCAGAGCACCACGGGCAGCGCGACGCTGAGTGCCAGAGCCCACTTTGGCTCCTCCGTGAAGAGCGCGCCGACGGCTGCATACGTGAAGCCCATCGGCAGCGTCCCACACAGCAGCGCGAGGGAGAATGTGCGCAGCCGCATCCGTGCAAGCCCCGCGAGGCAGGCGATGACTTCGGGGAAGACGGGCAGCCAGCGCGAGAGCGCGACGAGCCACGGCCCGCCTCGGTGAAAGAGTGCTTCGTTCTGCGCGACGCCCTCCGCGCCCGCGAGTCGCTCGGCAGCGCGGCGGCCAAAGGCGCGGCACAGCCCGTATGCAAGCATCCCGCTGAGAAACGAGCCGACGACGCTGAGCGCGCCGCCCACGAGTGTGCCATAAAGATACCCGGCTGCGGACATCACGCCCGTCGCCGGGATGGGCAGGAACAAGTCGGCGACGAGCAGGGCGATGACGGCGACACCACCGAGTTTGCCCCACGAGAGGAGCCACTGCCGGGCGGATTCGCCGTCGAAGAGCGCCATCAATGAATCGCCCCATATAAAGAACGGGATGAGGACGAGGGCGGTGAGGATGAGAAAGATGCGGAGTAGGCGCATGGTGGGAGTCAGCGGAGTTTTTTTGCCGCACGCTTGAGCGATGCGGGGACTCGCAAGCCGTTCATTCGCCGCGAATGGCAGCGTCCACCTTCGCGCAGATGTCCGGCGGGATTGGCTCGGAGCGAATCCGAAGTTTGCGCGCTCGGAAGTCCGGCCATTCCGGCTTCCTTTCCGATACAGCATCGACCGGGGTAAGCCGGAACTGCCGCCCGTCGCGATGACGGATGATGACCTCACCTTCCTGCTCGCAGGTTTTGAAGACGGAGGCGGTATCGCGGTTTAGCTCGCGGACGGTGACGGTGCGCATGACGGTGTCAGACGTAGCCGCGCCCCATGTCAGTCGTCAAGCAGGCGACGCAGTAGCCGCGAAACGCAACGTTTTGGAAAATCCCCTTGTCGCCCTGGGCTCGCTGAATAGTGTCCCCGCCCCGCTCTGGCGGGACCATTATTTTTTCATTATGAGCACATTTATCTGGATTGAATCACCGGCCTGGCAACTCGACTTTTTTGGCATCCCGCACCGCATCCCATGGCCGGAGGGCGCGCCTGTGCCGGATGGGCAGCACGCGCAGTTCGACATGGCGGCGCTGCTCTCGGGCGTCGAGTCGTGCGTAAATGCGGAGCCGGGGCTCATCGGGCCTTGGCGCGGGTTTTTGGCGGCAGCGCAGCACTTTGATGGGATGACGGAGGCGCTGGAAGACCATGAGTATTCCAAGGCGGGCGAGCTGCTGGCAGAAATCGAGAAACACCACGCGGAGTCACCGTATTCGCTCTTTCACCAAGCGTTCATCGCTCGGCAGTGTGGCAATGATCAGGAGGCGGTGCGCCTCTACGCAGCGGCAGCGGAGAAAGCTCCGGGCATCCCGTTCATCTGGGACAATCTCGGCACGATGCTGGCGGAAAATGGGAACCGCGAGCAGGCGATTCACGCTTTCATGAATGCGCTGCAAACGAACCCGCAGGACCAAGTCGCGCTGGAGTCGCTCGTGCAGCTCAAAGCGGCGGTGAAGCTACTGCGCGACCCGAAAGACCCGAAGAGCGCGGTAGTCGTGCCGATGGAGCAGTTCAAGCAAATGGCCGAACAGCAGCTCGGGCAAATCGAGCAGCACCCGGAGCAAGTGCTCGCTTTCGGCGAACAACTCTTAAAAGACGGCCTCGTGCCGGAAGTCGGCATCGCCGCGCTGGAGAAGGCAAACGCGGCGCAGCCAGACCAGCCGCGCGTCCTCGTCGCACTCGGCGCGGGCTACCGGATGCTGGGCAAGTTTGAGGAGAGCAAGGCGGCGTTTTCGCGCTACTGTGAACTCCAGCCGCAAGACCCGTGGGGGCCGTTCAATCTCGCACAGACGCTGAACGCGATGGACGACAAGGATGGCGAGAAAGCCGCACTGGCAAAGGCGCTGGAGGTGGACCCGAACATCCAGCAGGCGCTCGGCATTCACTTTGAACTCAAAGGCGAGAACGACATCGAGAAGGAGAATCGCCTCGTCGCGTTCGCCGAAGAGCGCAGCGCGTGGATGCCGCTGCTCATCGCGAGCAGCATGGCGCGCGACCGGGGCGATGTGGCCACGGCGGTAAGCTACGTCGCGAAGGCGCATGAGCGGAATCCGAAGGCGGAAGAAGTCCTCCTGCAATACGCCGCGATGCTCGGCGATGCGAAAGACGCCACCACGCTGGAAGTCGTTATCCAGCCCGCAGTCTCCAGCGGTCGCTACACGAAGCGCCTCGATTGGAACTACGCGCAGTCGCTCCGCCAAGTGGACAAGACTTCGCAAGCTATTGAAGCCCTGCGCCGCGCACAAATGGGGGACGCTCCGGCTGACTTCAAAGCAGCGGCGGAAAGCGCCATCGAGCACTGGACCGGCCTGCGCGCACAGAGCGGCGCGGCGATGGAGGTGCATGGCAGCGGCCAGCTCCTGCGCCCGCTCGTCCTTGCGCTGGAAGACGGCGACGGCGGCATGATTTTGAACCCACGGCAGGCGCTCCCCGCGCAGCACAAATTCCCATGGCGGGCCAACGGCAACGAAGCCCGCGTGAAGCTCCAGCAAGGCCAGACCGGCATCGGCGGCGCTCCCACTTCGCTCGGCACATTCGTCGTGCGCAATGTGACGCCGGCCACGGAGGGCAACACGACGGTGGAATGCCGCGTGGAAGCCACGCCAGACGGACGCCTCACGTTCACCGCCGGGCAAAACGGACGGAAGCTGCCGGTGGATTGGGAGGCATAAAGTGGACTGGTGGCCGCTCGCAGTCTTGGGGATTGCGCTCGTCTTCATCGTGCTGGCGATTACGTGGTTTCGCGTCCACGTCTTCGTCGCGCTGGTGATGGCGGCGATCCTCACGGGTGGCCTCTCGCACACACAGCTCCCCGGCGAATACGGCACGCTGCCGAAGACGCCGGGGAAAGAGAAAGGCCACTGGACCCGTGCAGCAGAGCTGACGGCGGAGGGCTTCGGCACGATGGCATCGAAGATCGGCATCGTTGTGGCGCTGGCCGCCATCATCGGCGTCTGCCTCGTCGAGAGCGGCGCAGCGGAGAAAGTGGTGCGCCGCTTCCTCGCGCTGCTGGGGGAAAAGCGGGCGGGCCACGCGCTGTTTGTGAGCGGCTACGTGCTCTCCATTCCCATTTTCTTCGAGACGTATTTCATGCTGCTCATGCCCATCGCCCAAGCGCTGCACGTCCGCACGGGCCGCAGCTATATGGCGTTCGTGCTGGCGATTTGTTGCGGAGGGACGATCACGCACTCCCTCGTCGCGCCGCATCCCGGCCCGCTGATGATGGCGGAAAATCTCCACCTCGATGTCGGGCAAACCATCCTCGCCGGCATCTCCGCTGGCATCATCCCCGCGCTCGCCGCGTGGTGGCTGGCGCGGAAGATCGCGGCGCGAGTCGCGGCACCGCTGCGGGATTCCGCAGGCGTGCGCGTGGCGGATTTGGAAGCGACGACTGCGCGCCCGGAATCCGAGCTACCCTCGCTGCTGGCCTCGCTCCTGCCCATCATTCTTCCGCTCGGTTTAATCGGATCGGTGTCCGTGCTTTCCGTGCTGCAAGTGCGGATGGATTGGCTGGCCTTCCTCGGCGAGCGGCACGTCGCCTTGCTCCTCGGAGCCATCGCCGCCATCGCGCTTGTCATGCGCCAGCGCGGACTGAGCATGGTGAAAGTGAACGCTCTCATCGGCCCGCAATTCGCCACAGCGGGCGTCATCATCCTCGTCTCCTGCGCGGGTGGAGCATTCGGCGCGATGCTGAAGCACGCAGGGGTCGCCAGCGTGGTGGAATGGCTCGCTGTGCGCTGGGATTTGAACCTCGTCTTTTTAGCGTGGCTCATCTCCGCCATCATCCGCGTCGCGCAAGGCTCGGCGACGGTGGCCATGATGACGGCCTCGGCCATCATGTTCCCCATCATCACCAGCGCGAAGCTGCCCTATCACTCCATCTACATCTTCCTCGCCATCGGCTTCGGCTCGAAAATGGTCTCGTGGATGAACGACAGCGGCTTTTGGACCGTGAGCAAAATCAGCGGCTTCACGGAAAAGGAGACGCTGCAAAGTTGGACAATCCTTGTCACGTTCGGTAGCCTCATCGGCCTCGTGCAGTGCCTCATCTGCTCGAAGCTCCTGCCTTTCGCGCCGTAGGGTTACATCATCCAATTCAGCGCATCCTCGGCCGCACAGAGCCAGCCTTTGAGGGTCAAATAAGCGGTGGCTTTGATGCGGTTGAGCGTGCTGGAGCTTGATACGAGATCGCGGCGCATATCCGCCCAGTTGCTGGAGTTTCCGATGTTCGTAGAGAGCGAGATACTTGGGCTCAGCATCTGTGTCGTGTGCCACCAACCGCTCGGGATGAACAGCGTCTCGCCGGGCTCTAGGACAAAGACGGCGGGCTTCGCCTTGGCAAAAAGCGGATACTTTTCGAGGTCCACGTTTTTGATGTCGGCGCAGAGCGAGATATTCGGGCAATCCTCGCGCGGGTAGAGGAACTTCGTTTGGTCTGGTCCATAGACGAAGAACTCCTTGCGCCCATGGAACTGCATGAGGAAGGCGTGCGTGTGGTAGCCGTCCCAGTGCAGCACCGGGAAGCCGCGCCCGTTCCCGCCGATGTAGAGCTCGATCGCGCTGCCGCGGTGGAAGAGTTCGCGGAATACCGCGTTGCGAAATGCGCGCTGCATCCAGTTGCGCCCGAAGTAAGGGTTATCGGGGCGGACGTCCTCCCACAGCTCGGGGAAATGCTCACGCAGCACTTGGTTGCGCAGATACGGCGCGGGGTTCGCGGGGTCGGAGGCGAGGACGGCGGAGATGAACTCGCCGAGCTTCCACGTCTTGCCATCCATCTCGAACGTCTTATCCGGCCAGCGCTCCGCGAAAAACTCCGGCGTCCATTTGCCCAGCGCGGGCCACTTGGACAACATATCCGTGAGCACCAACGGGCGGCGCGGGAGCATGTAGTCGCGAAAAAACTCCTGCGGGCTCACATTGGCGCGCTTTTCGACGGTGGGCGCTGTGGCTCCCGTGCTGGATTGAGTCATTGTCATGATTTGGCTTTAGTTGCCTTGACGAATTCCATCAAGACGTGTCCGCACAATTGCAGGAGATGTGCCGAGCGGAGCCAATTCTTCGTCCAGTAGGGTCGTGGGCAGTAGTCAGTGGGGCGATTTCACTTCGCTTGCGACCGCCGACTGCCCACCGCCCACTGCCCGCTAAAAATCCCCCTCCCGGCAAGGTTTTCTTCCCAAACGGGCTGGCGGCGCTTTAGCGTATGCGCACATGATTCTCGAAAAATTCACCATCGGTGTGGGCGACCGTTTTGCCCATCAGGCTAAGGCTCAACTTCAGGCGTGTGTGCAAGTCTCCAAGGATGGCGCGGATGTCGTCCCCGTGTGGAATAAATCCAACCGCGAGCACACCTTCATCGGCAGCGAACCCGCATCCGTGCTGGCTGCGGCGCAGGCGGCGGTGGCGGCGCTCGATTGGAAGAAAGGCTGGCATGTGGATGCCGACCACATCCGCATCGAGACGGTGGACCGCTTTCTCGAAGCGTCGGATTTCTTCACCATTGATGTCGCCGACAGCATCGGCCAAGCGGCGGAACCGGCGGACGTTTTCTCCTTTCTCGCCAAACATCCCGAGCTGATCGGGGCGCTCTCGATCCCCGGAGTCAGCGCGCCTTTTACCACCACCCGCGAGGAAATCGGGCGCATCGCAACGAAGTATCTGCGCGCTGTGCAGGACGCCGGGCGCATCTTCCGCCACATCTCCGTGCGCAAGGGTGGCGACGACAAGTTCATCGCCGAAGTCTCTATGGACGAAACCGACGCGCCGCAGACCCCGCCGGAGCTACTCGTCATCCTCGTCGCTCTCGCCGACGAAGGTGTGAAGGCGCAGACCATCGCGCCGAAGTTCACCGGGCGGTTTAATAAAGGCGTGGATTACGTCGGCGACCTCGCGCAGTTCGAGCGCGAGTTTAACGACGACCTCGCCGTCATCGCCCACGCTGTCGCCACCTACGGACTGCCCGCCAATTTGAAGCTCAGCGTCCACAGCGGCTCCGATAAATACTCCCTTTACCCCATCATCCGTCGCGCCCTCGCCCGCACCGGCGCAGGCGTCCACCTCAAGACGGCAGGCACGACGTGGCTGGAAGAAATCATCGGCCTCTCCGAAGCCGGCGGCGACGGCCTCGCGCTCGCCAAAGAAATCTACGCCTACGCCTTAGAGCATGTGGACGAGCTGTGCGCCCCCTACGCCTCCGTCATCGACATTGACCGCTCGCAGCTCCCCGCCGCAGACGTTGTGAATGGCTGGACGGGGCCACAACTTGCCAGCGCCGTCCGCCACATCCCCGGCCACCCCGAGTTCAACGCCAACATCCGCCAGCTCCTACACGTCTCCTTCAAGCTAGCCGCCAAAGCAGGCACCCGCTACACCGACTTGCTCAAAGCCAACGAAGCCATCGTCGCCAAGAACGTCATTGAAAACCTTTACGACCGCCACCTCCGCCCGCTGTTCGTCGGGTAGGTAATCGCTATGGGCGTAAGCGCGCAAATAGTGCCGCAGCACCAACGGTGGAGTAGTCGTCGGAACGAGGCGTTCCTGCTCGGTGCGGAATGGCGGGCGCAGATGAACCGCGAGGGCCGGTAGGCTGAATTCCCAAAACCCGGCGTGACTTACCGGTTTCAAGTGATACTAAATTTCATAATTAAAGTGACATTTTAGAGTAAAAAGGCAAAAAAACGAAATGGCGGGAGTGAAACTCAAACTTGGACTACCGGAAATTGCAGCGATCATAGACGAGCGGCACGCGAACGAACCCGATGGGTGGAGCAAAAACC
>CANIWM010000035.1 GCA_947471505.1 Chthoniobacteraceae bacterium
CTGCTGCCAAAGGCTTGACCCTGTACGGAACTCACCAAAAACGACGGCTTTAACCCGATTTCGCCCAAAAAACACCACCCGGAACGCTCAACGAGGCGTCTCATCGCAATCGCGCCAGAATCACGCCGCTTTATTCAGGCATTCCTTAGGAGGGACATGACAACCATCGCATCCTCGTCGAGCCGCTATTTTCCGAAACAGGATTTCTCTTTGAGAGTTTCTCACGGTCAATTTTTCCGCCGTGCCGGAAATTCCTTTGACGCCTCGAATTCGCCGCCCTACAAACCGATAGTTTTTACGATAGTATCACCACCTCCGTGCAATTTGACCGACACCCTGCGGGGTCCGGCACGCACGGTAATCTTTAACCCAAACGGACGGCCTAGCCGCTCCGACGCAACTTTAACAACCTTAGATGTTTAACGGACTACTTGGTCTATTTTCCAATGATATTGGAATCGATCTCGGCACTGCCAATACCCTCGTTTATGTGAAGGACCATGGAATCGTCCTTCGCGAGCCTTCCGTCGTCGCTGTCGTGGCGGGCACCAATAAGGTGCTGGCTGTCGGCGACGAGGCGAAACGGATGCTCGGGCGCACGCCGGGGAATATTCAGGCGATTCGGCCATTAAAAGACGGCGTTATCGCCGACTTTGAGGTCACAGAAGCGATGCTGCGGCACTTCATCCAGAAGGTCCACGGGCGTCGCACTTTTTTCAAACCACGCCCGCGCGTTGTCATCGCGGTGCCTTCGGGCATCACGGAGGTCGAGAAACGCGCGGTCCGAGAATCGGCTCTCCATGCTGGTGCTCGCGAAGTTTTCCTCATCGAGGAACCGATGGCTGCGGCTATCGGTTGCGGCCTGCCGGTGCAGGATGCTGCGGGAAACATGATTATCGACATCGGCGGTGGGACCACGGAAGTGGCGCTCATTTCTCTGTCGGGCATCGTGTTTAGCCGGAGTGTCCGCGTGGCGGGTGATGAGTTGGACGAAGCGATCATCCAGTATATGAAGCGCGCTTACAATCTGATGATTGGTGAGCGGACAGCGGAGGACATAAAAATCAAAATCGGCAGTGCTTATCCCATCGAGAAGGAACAGACGATGGAAGTGAAAGGGCGCGACCTGGTTGCGGGCCTGCCGAAGACGCTAAGCATCACTTCGCAAGAGGTGCGCGAGGCGTTGCTGGAGCCGATTTCTACGATTGTGGATAATGTGCGGGTGACGCTGGAACGTTGCCCACCCGAGCTGAGCGCGGACCTTGTGGACCGTGGCCTCGTGCTCGCTGGTGGAGGCGCTCTGTTGCGCGGCTTGGACCGTCTTCTCAGTGAGGAGACGGGCTTGCCGGTTCATATCGCGGAAGACCCGTTGAGTGCCGTGGCCGAGGGAACGGGCCGCGCACTGAGCGAGGTTCGCTTCCTGCGGCAAGTCACCTCGACGCACCAGTTCCGGGGCAGCGCAAGCTGACCTATAGCGACGGCCCTACGCCGATGAACACACGTTACAGAATAGGCCCTACGCGACCTATGACCACGGAGACAACGCGACTATGACTCCGCGCCGACAAAACGTGCTCTCGGTCCTTGCTTTCGTGTTCGTGACGCTTGGGATTTTACTCCTCAGCCCCGGTAATCGCGAGCGAGTGCAAAACGGTTTTCTTTCTCTGATTTCGCCGTTTTTGAAAAAAGGATCCGAGTGGGATAACTCGGTCGCCAAACTCCGGCACCAACTCAAGTCGCTGCAAGAGTTGGAGACGGATAACGACAGGCTGAAAGTGGAGAACGACAAGCTCAAGGCGCTGAATCAAGCGCTGCAAGGCGTGGAGGCGGAAAATCTCCGGCTCAAGGCCGCATTCGGCTACAAGGACCAGTCGCCATTTTCCCTCGTCCCGGCGCGCATCATCGGGCGGAGCGAATCGAACTGGTGGAGCACGGTGAAAATTGACCACGGCACGCTCGACGGTGTGGGCAAGGATATGTCCGCCATCACGCCGGATGGCCTCGTGGGAAAAGTGATCGCCGCGACGGATAATGCGGCGACGGTGCTGCTGATTTCGGATGAAACGTGCGGCGTCTCAGCGACACTCAGCACGCCGGATGGGCAGGCCCACCCCGGCATCGTCCGCGTGGTGCGCGGGGATCGGTTCACGAATATGCAGCAGCCCCGCATGGCGATGTCGTTTTTGCCGAAGCGGCTAGAGGTCAAACCCGGCTGGAAGGTCTATACCAGTGGGCTTGGCCAAGTGTTCCCGCCCAACGTCATCGTGGGCGAAGTGGTAAAAGCCGTGGACCGCGATTTGGAGACAGAAGTAACCATCCAGCCCACTGTGAACATCGCGGCGCTCACGGATGTTTTCATCGTTACCGGGCTGAAAGGAGTGACGCAGAAATGACGTTCTATCTTTCACTTATCGTCAGCATGTTCCTCGCGCTCGTCGCGCAGCATTTTACCGGAGAAATGCTCGGCCTCGGCGGGCATGTATTGCTCTTGCCTGTCGTGTTCTTTTTCGTCGCGGCGGCGCTCCCGCTGCCGTCGGTATTTTTCTTCGCGGTCGTGGCTGGGCTCATGTGGGATTCTCTCACCGTGTATCCCGATGCGACGGGGAAATCGGAGGTCGTTTTTGGCTGGAGCGTGGCACTCTACGGCGCGCTGGGTGCGGTGATGAATGGGCTGCGCTCGATGTATCTGCGGGGGCGCTGGGAGCTGCACTGCGTCCTCACTGGCTTGCTCACATCGGCCATGGTGCTGATGGAGTTTCTCATCATCACGTTCCGCCGGGAGCCGTTCGCCTTCTATTGGCCGAGGGATGTCTGGCACCGCATCGGCGGCAGCGGGCTCGCGGCGGCGTTGCTGGCGATCCCGGCGTTTGCAGTTTTCACCTGGCTCGGTCGCCGCCTCGGCGTGATCAAGTTCGACACCATGCGCCCCGATTAACCCATGAAGAACCGCTTTCAACGCATGCGCGAAATTCGCAACCTGCCGAGCGCGTCGCTCCGGGTCATCTTCTTTGCGCTTGTGATGCTCTCCGGCATGGGCGCTTTGGCGGCGAAGCTTTGGAAGGAGCAGACCGCCCAGCACGAGAAATGGCTCGGGAAGATCAAATCTGTGGGAAAAGTCATCGTCCGCATCCCCAGCAATCGGGGCGACATCCTCGACCGCAACGGCTGGGTGCTCGCAGAAAACCGAGCCAGTTACGGCGTGGATTTTTACCTACCGGAAATGGTAGATGCAATGAAGGACACGGTAAAGGAGCGCAACAAAGAGAGGCTGGCGAAGCTCCACGAAGAAGGGAAACACCTTACGAAAAAGGAGCTGGAAGAAACGCTCGAAAAACTCCCGCTCCGGGAGGTGGAAGTGACGCGCGGCGAGATGATGGCGCGAGTGCCCATCCCCGACATCGTCACCATCATCAAAAAAGAGGTGCAGCCGAAACTTTACCGCCTCGGACTCGACGACGACCCGGCTGCGAAGCTTGATTTCAGCGCATCCGGCCTAGAAAAACACTACTTCGCGCGCGAGCATGTCCCCTTTGCCTTTCTGGAAAATGTGAAGTTCGACACCGTGGCGAAGATCAGCGAAAACGACCTCGGCCTCGCGGGCGTGGACCCTTGCATGAGGCCCGTTCGGCACTACCTCTACGGTGCCTTTGCCTGCCACATGCTCGGCTACGTCGGGAACACCAAAGACGAAGCCGAGGAAGCCGACTACTACACCATCAACGACCGAGGCGAAAAGAAGCCTGCTTTCGACTACTACAAAGCCGACATCGTAGGCCAATACGGCATCGAAAAACACTGCGACAAATGGCTGCGTGGCAAACCCGGCCAGCGCATCCTCGAACGCTCCGCCAAGGGCAAAACCGGCGCGGAAACCGGGCGCATCGAGCCGACGCCCGGCAATAATGTCTATCTCACCATTGATGCCCGCATCCAGATGAGCGCGGAGAAGGCGCTGCGGGAATCCGGCGTCGGGCGCGCGGCGGTCGTCGTCGTGGACCCCAACAATGGCGACATCCTTGCGATGGCGTGCGTGCCGAATTACGACGCGAATACGTTCGTGGAAAAGCTGGAGGAGCTGGAGCAAGACGAGACAGACCCGCTGACCCCGCGCTGCACCCAGAGCTACCCGCCGGGCTCGACATTTAAGCAAATCACCACGCTGGCCGGGCTTCGCGGCGGGATTTCGCCGACGAAGACGTGGCCTTGCACCGGCGGCGTCACCTACGGCAATCGGTTGATGAAATGCACGGGCTCCCACGGCTCCATGAACATGTCCGACGGCATCATGAAGTCCTGCAACTCGTATTTTTACCAGATGAGCAACAGCATCGGCACCAGCTCCAAAGACGGGTTCGCGCAGATCGAGGCCGTGGGGCAGGCGCTCGGGCTGGGCATGAAATCCGGGCTCCCGCTGGACGGCGAGACGACCGGCTTGCTGCCAGGGCCAAAGTATTTCACCTCCAAGGGCCTCCTTTCGGAAATGGACTCCGGTGGACAGCTCGCGAACACCTCCATCGGCCAAGGTAAAGTCTCCGTTTCGCCCCTGCAAATGGCCATGATCACCGCCAGCGTCGCCAACGGCGGGAAGAGCTACTACCCGCGCCTCGTCTCCCGAGTCGTGGATAGCGAGCGCAACGATGTCCGCGATGAAAACGGCGAACTCGTCGTGCCTGTAGAACCAAGGCTCCGGGCCAACCTCCTCGACATCGGGCTGAAGGCGAGCGACCTCGAAATCCTCCGCAAAGGCATGTGGAGAGTCGTCAACGATGGCGGTGGCACTGGCCAAGGCGCAAAAATCAAAGGCATCGAAGTCGCGGGCAAAACCGGCACGGCTCAAGTCTCCCGCCGCCTCAACGAACGGGACGCGAAGGGGAACTGGGTCACGTCGAAGGATTACCACGTCTGGTTCACGGAATTTGCCCCGTATAAAGACCCGAAGTTCGCCATCTGCGTCATGGTCGAGAGCGGCGGTGACAAAGCGCGCGGCGGCTCGGTCGCAGCGCCTATCGCCACGAAGGTCATGCGGGAATCTCTCGCGCTCGTCGCCTTGGACAAAAAGGAAGAGAGCGATGAAAAGCTCCGCCCCGCACTGCTGACCGCTGTGGCTGGCAATTTTACCCCCGTGAGCCGCGTCACGATGGCAGCCGATGGTACTCTCTCGAAACTCCTCGCCGATGGCTTCAAGGATGAGCGCCCCGGCGCAGCGCGTGCCGCCGACGACGAGCCGATGGACCACGACGAAAACGCCCCCGTCCTAGACCGCAAACGCACGGAAGCCGCCATCGCCGCCAAGAAAGCCGCCGATGCGCGCGGCACCATGAAGGCATCCGACAAACCTGTGCGCCAGCCGACTTGGCTTGAGCGCACACTGCTCGGGCGCAAACCAATTTCCTCCCCCTCAGAACAACCACGAACACGCTAAACAGTGCTCAAAAAAATCACCCAAACAGCAATTTCTATCATACAAAAAGTGAAAAGACTCATCGGACTATCACCGCGTCAAACCGGCAACAAACTCATCATCACCGTCGAAAAACTCGAAAGGCGCGTCGCGCTTCTGGAGAATGGCGTCCTCGAAGAATACAACATCGAGCGCACCAGCGACCGCAACATCGTAGGCTCCATTTTCAAGGGCCGCGTCCGCAACATCGAGCACGGCCTCAAGGCCATGTTCGTGGACATCGGCTACGAGAAAAACGCCTTCCTGCACTTCTGGGACGCACTCCCCGCCGCGCTCGACGCGGGCATTGAAGAAGTGGAGCGCAAAAGCAAAAAACAACGCCAGCGCATCACCGCGAAGGACATCCCAAGCATCTACCCAGTCGGCAGCGAAGTCCTCGTGCAAGTCACCAAAGGCCCCATCTCCACGAAAGGCCCGCGCATTTCCACGAATATCTCGCTACCGGGACGATTCCTCGTGCTAATGCCATTTAGCGACCAGTGCGGTATCTCGCGCAAAATCGAAAACCCCAAAGAGCGCGAGCGCCTGCGCAAGATTCTCCGCGAACTCGATTTGCCCGAAAACATGGGCATCATCATCCGCACCGTCGGCGAGGGGCAAAAAGCCCGCTACTTCGTCCGCGACCTCGCCTACCTCGTCGAGCAATGGCGCAGCATCGAGAAGCAGATGACCGAGAAGCGCGCTCCGGCGTGCGTCTTTGAAGAGCCCGATCTCGTCGAGCGCACCGTCCGCGACTTCCTCACGGACGAAATCGAAGAAGTCGTCTGCGATGACGAAAAGTCCGTCGAGCGGATGCGCGAACTCGTCGCGCAAGTCAGCAAGCGCAGCATCCAGCGCATCACGCACTACAAAGAGCCCGTGCCCATCTTCGAGCGGTATGGCGTGCAGAAGCAGATTGACGACGCCTTTCACCGCCAAGTCTGGCTCCCGTGCGGCGGCTACATCGTCATTGATGAAACCGAGGCCCTCGTCGCCATTGACGTGAACACCGGGCGCAACAAAGGCAGCAAGGACGTGGAGAAAACCATCTTCGTCACCAACATGGAAGCCGCCGAAACCATCGCCCGCCAGCTCCGCCTGCGCAACATCGGCGGCCTCATCATCGGCGACTTTATTGATATGAAGAGCCGTAAAGACCAGCAGGCCGTCTTCCTCCGCATGAAGGACCGGATGCGCCGCGACAAAGCGAAAACGCACATCCTGCCCATCAGCGCCCTCGGCCTCATGGAGATGACCCGCCAACGCGCCCACGAGAGCATCAGCGGCAGCGTCTTCACCCCGTGCCCGTATTGCGTGGGCCGTGGAAAAGTGAAGAGCAGCGTGAGCATGAGCGTCGAAATCCAGCGCGAACTCCACCGCGTCCTCAAGTACTACAACGATGTCCACGAAGTCCGCGTCCAGCTCCACCCGCACGTCCTAGAGCGCCTGCGCAAAGACGACGAAGAACTCCTCGTAGAAATCGAGCGCAAATACGCCGGACGTCTCAGCTTCCGCCCCGACCCGACGTATCACCACGAGAAATTCACCATTCACGACACCCACTCGAACGCGGAACTCAAGCTCGTGTAAAAAAAGTTTGAACGAAACGACGCCGAGCGCGTCTTACCTTCCGTTCTGGGGGGAACTGCGGGGTCGTCGGCGTGGTAATATGGTGCCGACGGCCCCGCTAATTTTTTGCGAGAAAGAGCTATATCGTCCCGAAGAACCGGTCCCCCGCGTCGCCGAGGCCGGGGACGATGTAGGCGCGCTCGTTTAGGATCGGGTCTATGGCGGCGGTGAAGATGGGCACGTCGGGATGCGCGGTGCGGATTTGCTCCAGCCCCTCCTTGCAGCTCACACAACATACGAGGCGGATGCGCGTGGCCCCGGCCTCTTTCAGCAGCGAGATGCTGGCGCTGGCGCTGTGTCCGGTGGCCAGCATCGGGTCCGCAACGATGACATCGGCCTCGGGCAAATTGCTCGGCGGATTAAAATAATACGCCACCGGGCGGTGCGTGTGTTCGTCCCGCTTCATGCCGATGTGGGCGATGGTCGCATCCGGCAAAATGCGCAGCATCCCCTCCGAAATCCCCAGCCCCGCGCGCAGGATCGGCGCGATGATGATGGGGCGTAAAAGCGCCGCACCCTCATAATCCGCCAGCGGCGTCTGGATCCCATCCACCTGCGTCGCAAGATCGCGGGTCGCCTCAAAGAGCAGCAGCGACGCAAGCTCGGAAAGCCGTGCACGAAAGGCCTCCGAGCTTGTCCGCACATCACGAATGCGGGTGAGCTTTACTCGGACGAGTGGATGTTCGACGACGGTGATCATGCGGAGGGTGTGGCAGAGCGGTGGGGGATTGTGAATGGTGATTTGTGAGAAGTGATTTGTCGCAAGCGTGGAGGGCGCACCACGGTGCTTGCGGCCAGTCACTTCTCACTTCTCACAAATCACCATTCACAGCGCCGCTCCACTCTGCTTCCCTCCGCCGCACTATGGCAAAATCACCTGTTGTTCTTATCATCCGTGACGGTTGGGGCGTGAATCCTGGAGGCCGCGAACTGGCCGTCGAAAACGGCGACGCGACCCTCCTCTCACAGACTCCGTTCCACGACTACCTCTACGCCACCTACCCGCAAGCCCGCCTCTCCGCCAGCGGCATGGACGTCGGCCTCCCCGATGGGCAGATGGGCAACAGCGAAGTCGGCCATCTCAACCTCGGTGCCGGACGCATCGTTTACCAAGACCTCACCCGCATCAACAAAGCGATCATCGACGGCGAGTTCGACACCAGCCCCGTCCTCATCGAAGCCTTTGCCAAAGCCAAAGCCAAAGGCTCCCGCCTCCACCTCATCGGCCTCGTCAGCGACGGCGGTGTGCATTCGCACCAAGACCACCTCATCGCCCTCTGCAAATCCGCCACCGCAGCCGGCGTCAAAGACATCGCCATCCACGCCATCACCGACGGACGCGACACTTCCCCCACCGGCGGCACCGTCTTCCTCGCCGCCGTCGAACGCGGCATCGCCAGCACCAACGCCCGCATCGCCACCGTCATCGGGCGCTACTACGCCATGGACCGCGACAAACGCTGGGAGCGCAACAAACTCGCGTGGGACGCCATCGTCCTCGGCCGTGGTCCGTTGAGCCTTCAAAAACCGAGCGTCGCCGTCGCCGCAGCATATCCGGCAGACCCGCGCGGCGACGAATTCCTCCAGCCCATCATCTTCAGCGAAGCGAACGAACAACGCATCCGCGATGGCGACGTCGTCCTGTGGTTCAACTTCCGCAGCGACCGCGCGCGCCAGCTCTCCGATGCATTCCTTATTCCGCACTTCGCCGGCTTCGACCGCGAAGTCACGCCGAAGGTCCACTACGTCACCCTCACCAGCTACGACAAAAGCTACGACTGCCCCGTCGTCTTCGGCCCCCAATCCCTCGCCATGATCCTCGGCGAAACCGTCAGCAAAGCCGGCAAACACCAGCTCCGCGCCGCCGAGACCGAGAAATACCCCCACGTCACCTTCTTCTTCAACGGCGGCATCGAAGACCCCTACCCCGGCGAAGACCGCTACCTCGCCATCAGCCCCAAAGAAGTCCCCACCTACGACAAAAAGCCCCAAATGTCCGGCCCCGACCTCGCCTTCGAACTCTACCGCCGCATCGAACAATATGACCTCGTCATCGTCAACTTCGCCAACCCCGACATGGTCGGCCACACCGGCGTCGTCGAAGCCGGCATCCACGCCTGCGAGACGATAGACCTCGCCGTCCGCCTCCTCGTAGAAAAGACACTCGCCCTCGGCGGAAAACTCCTCATCACCGCCGACCACGGCAACTGCGAACAAATGCGCAACCACGACGGCACCCCCAACACCGCCCACACCACCAACCTCGTGCATCTGCTCTACGTCGCCGACGACGCCCCCAGCGTGAAACTCGATAGCGGCATCCTAGCCGACGTAGCGCCCACGCTGCTCGCGCTGCTGGGCATCCCGCAGCCGGTGGAGATGACGGGGAGGAGCCTCGTCCACCACGCATGATGGACTCGATGGACAAAATGGACACCATGGACGTGATGGACGCACGCCGTCCAAGCCGTCCATCCTGTCCAAATCGTCCATCAAGTCCATCAAGTCCAAGCAGCCCACACCGCCATGCCCGACCCTGAGCCGCTCATCCCCAAACACGGCGGCTACCGTCGCCTCAAGAGCTTCCAGCTCGCCCAACTCTGCTACGACGTCACCGTCCGCTTTTGCGACCGCTACATCCCCCCGCGCAGCCGCACCCACGACCAAATGGTCCAAGCCGCCCGCAGCGGCGTCCAAAACATCGCCGAAGGCAGCCAAGCCAGCGGCACCTCCAAAAAGACCGAGCTAAAACTCACCAACGTCGCCCGCGCCAGCCTCGAAGAACTCCGCCTCGACTACGAAGACTTCCTCCGCCAGCGCACCCTTCCGCTTTGGCAAAGAGACGACCCCCGCAAACAAACCCTCATCGCCCGCCGCTGCACCACCGCCGACCAAGTCGCCGAATGGCTCCGCGAACAACACGATAACCCGTCCATCGAGTCCACCGAGTCCATCCGGTCCATGAAGTCCACCTACCCCGAACTCGCCGCCAACGCCGCCCTCATCCTCCTCGGCGTCGCCTGCACCCTACTCGACCGCCAACTCGCCACCCTCGCCACCGCATTCACCGAAGAAGGCGGCTTCACCGAACGCCTCTACCGCCTCCGCACCCAGCGGAGGAAACAACAATGAACCACAATCAGAGCGCCATCGATCATTGGTTGGGCAAACTCAGCGCAAACTGAAATAATCTGACCGTCATGGATCAAAGCTCAAGTCAGATTCCAACTCCGTCGCCCGCCAGAAAATCGCCGCTCAATCACGTTCTGCTTGCACTTCTCATCATCGTTACGGCGAACTGGCTTTGGAATTCATGGAGGGACCGTGAGTTCCGCTTCTTGGGAAGCGTGGTAAAGTTCAAGTCATCGGCGTTTGTTTTTCCGCGCGGAGACACGAAACTCTATTTTTGGTCTTCAGTTGTGAAGACCGGTTCGATCTACGGGAGAGAGGTTGAGTGGACCTTCTGGAATAATGAGGAACACACGGTCGAATTCGAGTTCCCCGAGCAGGTTTTTATTTCTGATGATTCCCGCGGATACACGCTTACGGAACGAATTGCTGAGGAACTCCAGAATCAGAAATTTTCAATCAGTCCGAACGAAAAGAAGACGCTGCGTTTCAAATGGGACAAGTTACTAGTGTCGGATCCGAAGCGCGGAGAGTTGCCCACTTGGATCAGGTTTTACCCGCTGATTAAGGTCGGAGGGCAGTCAGTAGTCTATGCTTCGCCCACGGGCGACAACGTTAGGAGCGCGTCGCCGTAGCCACTATGAACTGCCCGAGCTGTAATTGCACGATGGTCGAAGGGACCGTGAAGCTCGCCAACACAACGTGGGGCTGGCTCTTTTACGGGCACGGAGGCGCAACCCGCCTATTCTTTGAGGAAAACGGCAAGCCGAGGCGTTCAGTAATCCCGCGCGACGGGTCGCGTATGGCCCACCGCTGTCTTTCATGCAGTGGCATATTCATTGCCCAGCTCCCCGCGCCGTTTCAACAACCGACGGCGGACTTCGGAACGTGTGGCGAATGCGGCATTTCACTCAAACGAGGTTACCCCGGCTGCCATTGGTGCGGGTGGCAGCCGAAGGAACAGCCAAAAGGCGAGTGACAATGGGCCAGGCGCGAACGGCGCCCGCGAAAGTAGTCCCCGACTTTAGCCGGAACGACGTTGTAAGCAGCGACAGCGCCGAATTGATTCGCCGTCTTCGCCACCGCGACGCGTTCCCGTGTTCCTTTCGCGACGATTCTGCCGGAAAAGTCGCCGACCATGTCCGCCTCTTGCGATAAGGGCGTGAGCGCGATGGTTTGGCGGAGTCTTTAGAGACAAAGCTCGCAATGGGCGGGTGTCTCTCTCTGGAAGGAGCGCGCTTCCCGCAAGGGTTGCTCGCAACAACAGCGTCTATAATAGATGGACCATCAGATTCTTGAGATATTTTAGCCACTGGATCATTGATTATAAGAACACGGAACTTTTTTATGCGCGCATTTCGTGCCGATATTAACACACTTTCAGTTAATTTAGCCACTTGTTGCTTGATTCTGCGCACCGGTTCTGTGATTATAGACACTTTTCATGCAATTACTGACACATATTTCCATCCTTTTATCGATGGCGCCGACCTCTTTGGACAGTGGTAAATGCCTGTTTTTCCTGTGAATACGCCTCTTTCTTCTGTTCCGGGCTCTCCGGCAAATCATTCAGCGGCTGCACCGGCAGGGTGGGCTCCTGTGGAGGGGGTGACGTTGGCAAAGCTGGCGACTGTCCTCTTTGATGAATCGCGATGGCGCATCCTCCGCGAGCTGGCGAAGGGCGAGGCGCTACCGGTGCAGGAGTTGGTTCGCCGGACGCGGAGAACCCGCAACAGTGTGCAGAAAAATATGGCGATCCTGAAGGACGCGAAGCTGGTGGTGCAGGCTTACGGGCACTTGTATCGCCTCGCGCCGCAATTCGTGGCCTCCGAGGGTGGGACGCGGCTGGACTTGGGCTACTGCGTGCTTTGCCTCGACCGGCTGCCGACGTAGGCGGCGCCCTTCATTTTATCCCGAACGCCGCTTTTTCGTCCGCAGATTGCGCAGATTTACGCAGATGCAGTCCATTCCAGCATTCCAGAACGGGACAAAAAGAACCCAAGGCGATTGCACCCGCCGCCCTCTCAATCTGCGCCAATCTGCGCAATCTGCGGACAATATTCGTGGCGTTCGGGTTTATCCCCCTACTCCGCATCACCCGCCGCGCGGCGCAGGCGGGAGGTCGCTAGGAAGGCTAGGATGAACATGAGCACGAGCGTCATCCCGAGGGCGGAGCCGAAGGGCCAATCTCGCCCGGCGGAGAATTGGCCGGAGATCACGTCGCCGATCATCTGCGTCTTGCCGCCGCCCATGAGGCTGCTGATTGCGAACATGCCGACGGCGGGGACGAAGACGAGCATCACGCCTGCGACGATGCCGGGGCGCGTGAGGGGTAAAATGACGCGCTGGAACGCTCGCACGGGCCCGGCCCCGAGGTCGAAGGCGGCTTCTACGAGTGAGTTGTCCAATTTTTCCACGCTGCCGTAGATGGGGAGAATCATGAAGGGCAGGTAGTTATAGACGAGCCCGAGCATGACGGCTCCGGGCGTGTAGAGGAGCTGGAAGGGCTGGGTGATCACTTGGGAATACTGGAGCATTCCGTTCAGCAGCCCTTCTTCGGCGAGGATGGCGATCCACGCATACGTGCGGATTAAAAAGCTCGTCCAAAACGGAATCATCACCGCCATGAGCAGCAGGTTGCGCGTGTTCTCTTTTGCCCGCCCGATGAACCACGCGACGGGGTAGCCGATGACGACGCACAGCACGGTGGCGACGCCCGCGTAGAGCACCGAGTAGCCGAAGACGCGCAGATAGGGCGCGGCAAAGCGCGTCACTTTTTGCGTGCCGACGATTTGCTCCTCGCCGTTCACGATGTCTTCTTCCTCGGTGGTGAGGAGCTTGCCTTCGTCGTTCAGGACGATGCGTTTGTAGTTGTCCGTGGTGAGCGTGCGCTTTTCGTAGATGGGAAAACCGGTGTCCTCGTTCGCTCCGGTGAAGCTCGCCACGAGCAGGATAAACGTCGGCGCGACGACAAACGCGAGCAGCCACAGGACCATCGGGGCGAGGAGCAGCCAGCCGATGACGCCCGGTTTTTTCCCCGCGCTCGTGCGGGCTTTCGCGGTGGTCGGCGGCTGCATCTTACTTCGCCAAGTGGCCGAGCAGCGCTTGCGCGCAGGCGGCGGCGAACTCGGGTGCGTTGATTTCGCAGTTCACTTCCACGAGCGGGATGCCGGGCCGCAGATGCGTGCGAATCGCCCCAAACAGCGCCGCGTCTGCCTCCGGTAAATAGAACGGCTGGCCCGGCGCGCTGATGACGCTGATGGCTCGCAGCGGAAGCAAAACGCTCACCGGCCCGCGATAGGCGTTCACTTTCTCCGCGAGGATGCGGCCCAGCTCGGCGCACTCGGCGGCGTTCGTCCGCATGAGCGTGACTTGCGGGTTGTGCTGGTAAAAAATCCGCCCGTCGAACTTCGCAGGCACGGAATCCCGAGCGCCGAAGTTCACCATGTCGAGACAGCCCGGTGTGACGATGGCGGGCGTCGCCGTCTTCCCCGCCGCGTCCAGCCGCGTGGGGCCTGCGCCGAGGACTCCGCCTACGAGTTCGTCCGCCCATTCCGTCGTCGTGATGTCGAGCACGCCCGCCGTCATGCCTGCTTCCACCAGCGATTCCATCGCGCGACCACCCGTGCCGGTGGCATGAAAGACGAGCACCTCGAAGCCCGCATCTTCGAGCGTGGACTTCGCCATTTGCACGCACTGCGTCGTATTCCCAAACATGCTGGCGACGATGATCGGGCGGTCTTCCCCAGCGGGTATCTCCGTCTCCACCATCCCGCAAATCGCCCCCGCAGCGCGCCCGAGAATCGTCCGGGAAATCCGGTTCAGCCCCGCGACATCCACGATGGCGGGCATCATCACGATGTCCTTTACGCCCACGTATTGCGCCGTGTTGCCGCTGGCCAGCGTGGACACCATCACCTTCGGGAAGCCCAGCGGCAGAGCCCGCATCGCCGTCGTGCAGATCGAAGTCCCGCCGCCGCCGCCGAGCGAAATGACGCCATCAATTTTCCCCGCCGCCTGCAACTGCGCCAGCACGACCGCCGCCGCCTGCCCCATCGCCGCTACGCATTCCCCGCGATCCCGCCGAGCGAGCAGCCCGGCCAAATCGAGCCCGCCAATCCGCGCCACTTCCTCCCGCGAAATCGCAGGCTCCAGCCGAGGCGGTTGGTCCGTGCCCACATCGATCACCAGCGTCTGGTGCCCGCGTGCGCGGATGAGTTGCGCGACGTAACCATGTTCGTCGCCTTTCGTGTCCATGGTCCCGAGGATTGCGATAATTGCCATGCGCTGTGGCTAAGCGAGTCGGCGGCGGATGACACGGAAAATGTGGGGCTGGCCGAGAGGTTCAGCGCAGGATCGTGAAATCTCCCGCTTCATCGGCGAAGACGGTGGGGAAGCTCCAGGCGGGAGTTCCCGGCGCGGTGCCACGCTGGGTAGTGGGCTTGCCGTCTGGACCGAGAACGGTCCACTCCAGCGTGCCGCCGCGATTCCAGCCAGTGCCGACGGCCCAGACGATGAGCGTCTCGCCGCGTGTGTTCGTAGCAAGGGAAGGATGTTTTCCTTTGCCCAGTGCGAGCGGCTCTTTGCCCGGCATCGCGGTGAAAATCTGGGCGTCTGTCTCCCACGCCATGCGAGTCCCAGCGGTCGTGGGCAGGAGCGCGGCGCTGCTCATGGGGCAGGTGTTTCCTTTCCACAAGCCGACGGGCTCAGCACGGAATGTCGCGCCGCCGTCGTGCGAGGAAAGGAGCGTCATGTCTCGCTGGGTGACGGTGTGTGCAGCGCGATAAAAAACGGTGAGTCCATCCGCCGCCGCAAGCGCACGCAACGAGCAGCACGCACAGACACCGGGCTCGCCCGCGACGGTCGGCGGGGAGAAGGTCGCGCCGTGGTCGGTCGATTTGCGGACGCGGACGACGCGCTCGGGCTCGCCAGGAGTTGCGCCCGCGCCGTGCCAGACGGCATAGACCGCGCCTTTCGCATCGGCTGCGATGGATGCGCCGCCATCGAGCCCGGCACCGTCCATCAAGTCGCGCTGCGGCTCGAACTTGTCCGCACCGGGGAGCAGGCGCGTGTAAAAGAGCCCGGCGGATTTGCCGTTGCCGTTCCACACGACGTGCAGCCGTCCGTCGGCCCCCACTGCGGCCTGCGCGCCGCGAATCGTGCCCATCGCGATGGCGCTGCCGGGCTGGCTGTTCACGGTGATGGGCGCTCTCCAGTCCTTCGCGCCTTTTACGCGGCTGACGTAGCGCACATCGCTCGCGCCGGGCGCTCCACGGAGATAGACGAGGTGCGTAGTGCCACCGGCGACGATGGCCTGCGGTTGCACGCCATTTTCCGGCACGGACTCGACGCGGACATCCGCCTGCGCGGCGATGGTGAGGGCGAGGAGCGAGATGAGCGTTTTCATGGCGGCGGGCTTATACAATTTTAGCCGAGAGTCTCTTCCACGACGGGATTGCGCAGGACGCCGATGCGCTCGATTTCCACCTCGGCGATGTCGCCGGGCTGTAGCCAGCGCTGCGGGGTGCGCGCCATGCCGACGCCGTGGGGCGTGCCGGTGATAATGACGGCTCCGGCGGGCAACGTGGTGCTGGCGCTGAGGAATTCGATGAGCGCCGGGATGTCGAAAATCATATCGTCCGTGCTCCAGTCTTGAAGCGTCTCGCCGTTCACTCGTGTGGCGATGCGCAGCGCGTTGGGATTCGGGATTTCGTCCGCAGTCACGAGCGCGGGGCCGAGCGGGAGGAAGGTGTCGAACGTCTTGCCTCGGCACCATTGGCCACCGCCGCCGTCCTTTTGCCAATCGCGTGCGGAGACATCGTTCGCGCAGGTGTAGCCGAGGACGTAGCTGAGGGCATCGACCCGCGAGACGTTCTTTGCGGCGCGTCCGATGACGACGGCCAGCTCGCACTCGTAGTCCACTTTATCGCTCCGCAGCGCACGGGGGAGCAGGATTGGGCCGCCGGGATGCTGGAGGGCGGCGGGGGATTTCATAAAGAGGACGGGGTATTTCGGTATCTCGGCCTTTGTCTCCTCGGCGTGGCGGCGGTAGTTGAGCCCGACGCAGAAGACGACCGCCGGCTCCAGCGGCGCGAGCAACGCGCCTTCTACGCGCCGCCCCGTATCCCGAAGCTCGGAGAAAAGCTGCCCATCCAACGCTGTGAACCCGCCATCCGAGTGCTCGCAAGCAAGCTTCGGGCGGCCATCGATTAAAAGTCTGACAATACGCATCGTGCGGCGAAAGAAGACGGACGCCCGCGGAAGGGCAAGCTCGCTTCGCGGAAACATTTGGCTTTCCCGAACAGCAGGCGAGCCCTACGGAGTCTGGGTCCACTTTTTCCAACAATCTATCGCCCACTTTTACCATGGCCAAACCCACCGAAACTGAATCCGAAAGCAAAGTCATCGCAGCCCGCAACAAGAACCTCGAAGCGGTCCTACAGACCATCGTCAAAGAGTATGGCGATGGCGCAATCATGCGACTCGGAGCGTCACAGCAAATGGATGTCGAAGTCATCCCGACCGGCAACATTCTCATCGACCGCGCGCTCGGCGCAGGCGGCTTCCCACGGGGCCGCATCGTGGAAGTTTTCGGCCCTGAATCCTCGGGTAAAACGACGCTCACACTCACGCTCATCGCCCAGGCGCAAAAGCGCGGCGGGCTTGCGGCGTTCATTGATGTAGAGCACGCGCTCGACCCACAGTATGCCAAGAAACTCGGCGTGAACCTCGACGACTTGCTCGTCTCCCAGCCCAGCAGCGGCGAGGAAGCGCTGCGCATCTGCGAGACGCTCATCCGCTCCAACGCGCTCGACGTCATCGTCCTCGATTCCGTCGCCGCATTGGTGACGAAGCAGGAGCTCGAAGGCGAAATCGGCGACTCCACCGTGGGCGCACAAGCACGGCTCATGTCTGCCGCGATGCGCAAGCTCACGGCGCTCATTTCGAAAGCCCGGACGATCATGGTTTTCACCAACCAGATTCGCGAAAAAATCGGCGTCATGTTCGGCAATCCCGAGACGACTCCCGGCGGCAAGGCGCTGAAGTTTTACGCCAGCGTGCGCGTGGACATCCGCCGCATCGGCGCGATCAAAACGAGCGACGGCACCGTGACCGGCAACCGCACGAAGGTCAAAATCGTGAAGAACAAAATCGCGCCGCCATTCTGCGAGTGCGAGTTCGACATCATGTATAACGAAGGCATCTCCAGCACCGGCGCGCTGCTCGATCTCGCGCTGGAAAAAGGGATCATGGAAAAGCGCGGCTCGTGGCTCAACTTCAAAGGCGCCAACCTCGCCCAAGGCCGCGATGCCGCCAAAGACGTGCTCAAAAAAGACCAAGCTCTGTACGACGAACTCACCGCTCTCGTGCAGGCTAAGCTCGACGAAGATACCGCCGCCGCAGCCGCGAAGTAAACCCAACCACTCAAACTCAATGAACGCCGCACAACAGGAAGTCCTAGATAAAGTCATCGAGCTGCTCGGCGAGCACTTCGACCACGCAATCGTCGCAGTCGGCTGGTACGACGAGGACAAACAATACTCCACCACCGCGACCTACAGCGGAGGCGTCGCCCCCGCGCTCGGGCTGTGCAAACTCTACGAGACGAAGTGGCAAAAAGAGCACCTCTGGGGAGCGGACGACGAGGAGTAGGCTACGAGAGCAACAGCTTGCACATCGCGATAGCGACGATGAGCGCGACGATGTCCGCCGTGAGGCCGACGATGACGGCGTGCCGCGTCTTACGCACGGCGACGCTGCCAAAATAAACAGCCAGCACATAAAAAGTCGTCTCCGTGCTGCCGTAAATCGTCGCCGCCATTTTCGCCAGCAGCGAGTCGCCGCCGTAGGTCTTCGCGAGTTCCGCGAAGATGCCGTTGGACGCGCTGCCGCTGAGCGGGCGCATGAGTGCGAGCGGGAGTAGCTCGGGCGGAAAGCCGACAAACTCCAGCGGCTTGCGGAGCAACTCCGTGAGGGTCTGGATGACGCCTGCCTCTCGCAGCAGACTGATGGAAACCAGCATCGCGACCAAATACGGGATGACCCGCTGAGCCGTACCAAACGCCTCCTTTGCGCCCTCGCAAAACTGCTCATACACTTTCACCTTCCGCAGATGCGCGTAGAGCGGGAAGAACGACAGTAGGAACGGCACTGCGAGCAGCGAGACGGCAAAGACGGCGCGCTTTGCTCCCTGCAACTTCGGCCACGAATCCCCATACCGCCATGCCCAGCCGAAGGAAGACGGCAACCCATTCGCGATTTGCGGGCACACCAAAACGAAAAACATCCCCGCAAACGCCGCGAAAAACAGACCAAGGATGAGCCGCCCCCTAGCGGTCAGCGCAGGAGCTTCGACGATCTCGATCTCCGGCTCTGGCGATGCGACCTCGGCATTCTCCGCTGCCGATTCCAGCTCCGCACGCACCGGGAAAAAACGCGCCAGCCCCCGTGCAACGAGGACGCCACAAGACATCGCGACGGCGGAGGAAATGAGCGCGGGGATCATAATGGAATACGCGCTCTTTGATCCCTGCGTGGCGAGGATGCTCATGGCCGTCGTGGGCACGAGTTGGATGCTGGCGGTGTTCACCGCGAGGAACGTGACCATCGAATTACTCGCCACGGCAGGCACGGGATTCAGCTTTTGCAGCAGGCGCATCGCACGCAATCCGAGCGGCGTGGCGGCGTTGCCGAGGCCGAGCATGTTGGCCGACATATTGAGCACCATCGCGCCCATCGCGGGATGGTCGGCGGGCACTTCGGGGAAAAGGCGGCGCATCACCGGACGCAGCGCCCGCGAGAGGAGCGCGACGAGTCCCGCGCGCTCCGCGAGCCGCATCACTCCGAGCCAAAGCGCCCATAAGCCGATGAGCGGGAAGACAACCTTCAGCACCGCCTCCTCCGCCGTTTTAAATGATCCCTCCACCATCGCCGGTATGCGCCCGGTAAAGCCACCGACGAGGACGGCGACGAGAATCATGAGAAGCCAGATGACGTTGAGCATGGCTGTGAGGAACAGCAACGGACGCGCGGAACAAAGGAAAATTTTCGCGCTCGCGGGCGGCTGCGGTGCTTCTTACGTTTCCATCCATGTCGAAACTCGCCGAGATCGTCCGCCATTTAGAACAGCTCCTCGACCACGCCCGCATCGGCGACTATCCGGGCGCGCACAATGGGCTTCAGTTTGAGAACAGCGGCGCGGTCTCGCGCGTGTGCTGTGCGGTGGATTCTTGCGAGGCGGTGTTGCGCGCGGCGGCGGAGGTTCCCGGCACGCTGCTGCTCGTGCATCACGGTTTGCTGTGGGGCGGGGCGCAGCCGTTCACCGGGGCGCTGCGGCGAAAAGTGCAGCTCGCCATTGCGGGCGACCTCGCCGTTTTCAGCTCGCATCTCCCGCTCGATCTTCACCCGAAGTTTGGCAACAATGCGCTCCTCGCGAAAGCACTCGGCTTGAAGAAAACGACGCCCGCATTTTCTGCGAAGGGACAAATGATCGGCCTCGTCGGCGAGTTGCCGACGACCCGCGCGGCGCTTGAGCGAAAGCTCGGAGCTGCTGTGCAAGGCCGCGTCCACGTCGCGCCGGGCGGGCCAGAGCGCATCCGCCGCGTCGGCATCGTGACGGGCGGCGCGGGCCGCGAAGTGGCGGCGGCGGCGGCGCTCGGGTGCGATGCCTTCATCACCGGCGAAGGGCCGCACGACAGCTACACGCTGGCCGAGGAGCTAGGCGTGAATCTTTTCTACGGCGGGCACTATGCCACTGAGACGTTTGGCGTCCGCGCACTCGCGGCCTATGTGGGGAAGAAATACGGCCTCGCGTCCGAGTTCATCGATCACCCGACCGGGCTGTAGGGGCGGATCGAACTAGGGAAGGGCCGCACTCGCGGCCCGCGCGGTCCATTTCACAGCCCGACTGGCGCGGTAATCTCTAAGGATGACGGTCGCTCCCGTCACGCTTGCACTGAACGCTCGACCATGCTCCATATCGCGGCTCTTTCACAAAAACACGAACCACTATGAGCAAAAAAGCACTCAACATCGGCATCGTCGGATACGGCTTCATGGGCCGCACCCACGCAAACGCATATCACAACGCGGCGAACTTCTTCGACCTCCCGCTCAAGCCCGTCCTCAAAGCCGCTTGCGGCCGCGACGCGACCAAAGTCAAAGCCTACGCGGACAACTGGGGCATTGAGTCCACCGAGACCGACTGGCGCAAGCTGATCGACCGCGCAGACATCGACGCCATCGACATCGTCACGCCAAATGACAGCCACGCCGAAATCGCCATCGCCGCAGCGAAAGCGGGCAAGATGGTCCTTTGCGAAAAGCCGCTCTCTCTCGACGGGCCGCAGGGCGAAGAAATGGTCCGCGTCATCGAAGCCGCAGGCGTCCCAAATACCGTCTGGTACAATTACCGCCGCGTCCCCGCGGTCACTCTTGCAAAGCAGATCATTGATTCCGGCAAGCTCGGCAAAATCTTCCACTACCGTGCCAACTTCCTGCAAGACTGGACGATTTCCGCCGACCTCCCGCAAGGCGGCGCGGGCCTCTGGCGCTTGGATGCAAAGGCGGCAGGTAGCGGTGTGACGGGCGATTTACTCGCGCACTGCATCGACACCGCGCTGTGGCTGAACGGCCCCATCAACAACGTCACCGCGATGACCGAAACGTTCATCAAACAACGCACCCATACTGGCACCGGGAAGGTCGAGGAAGTCACCATCGACGACGCCTGCACCTTCATGGGCCACTTCGCAAACGGCTCGCTCGCGCTGTTTGAAAGCACTCGCTACGCACGCGGCCACAAGGCGCTCTACACCCTCGAAATCAACGGCGAAAACGCCAGCATCCGTTGGGACCTCCACGACCTTCATCGCCTGCAGTACTTCGACTACGCGGACCAAGGCATCGTGCGCGGATGGCGCTCCATCCACGTCACGGACGGCGACCAGCCTTACATGAAAAACTGGTGGGTCCCCGGCCTCCAAATCGGCTACGCCGAGAGCTTCACCCATCAAGTCGCCGACTTCATCCGCGCCGTCGGCGAAGGCAAACCCTGCCACCCGACATTCCGTGACGCGCTGGAGACGCAATACGTCTGCGACGCCGTCCTGCAATCCGCCAAGAGCGGTGCATGGGTGCCGTGCAAGCACGCGTAAAACGACCGTCTATTTTATCAAAGAAACGCGCTCCGCGAGGGGCGCGTTTTTTTGTGCCCGAAATAGGGATGGGATTTGCCGGAAAAGTAATGTATCCGTGCCTCATGCCGCTCAAATCGCCAATCCCGAAAAACCTGCGCCCCGACTTGATCCGCCAGATCGAAGCACTTCCCGATGAAGACCTTCTTTTGGTGAATGAGATCCTTCTTCACGCTGAGAAGGACCGCTTGTGGCGCGAGATTTCGAGCGAGGCAGAGGAAGAACGAGCCAGCGGGCGCTGGGACAAACTTCCAGAGATGATTGAAGAAGTCCGCTCCCGCCTGCGGTCGGCATGATTGTGTGCATTGATACCAACGTCGTCGTCCAAGCCCGAGCTGCCAAACACCGCTACTTCCCGATCCTCGATGCCTGTGTTGCAGGTCGGCTAGGATGGGCCGTCTCCACCGGAATCCTGCTGGAATATGAAGAAATCATTTCCGCAATGAGCGGCGATACCGGGTGGCGAAAATTCGCACGCTTGATGGACTTGATTGACCTCACAACGCGAACCTTGATCCGCGTGAATCCCCAGTTTCAATTTCAGGTCATCGGCAACGATCCCGACGACAACACGTTCTCCGATTGCGCAATTTCTAACGGTGCCGATTACATCATTACCGATGACAAGCACTTCGCCCCGCTCGCCGAGTCCGGCTACAAGCCGCAGCCCATAACTCCGGGCGAGTTCATCAAGAGATTCCCCCACATTTGTAAGTAACAAGCGCGCATCGAAAAGGGTGCGTTTTTTGTATCGCGGAAGCGTTCGGCGTTGATCGTTCGGGCGGGGTCGTCCATGTCATCGCGCGATGCGGGCAGACTTACATCTTCATTCACGACATAGCGGGGCTGCGGCCCAGTGGTTGTTTCGTCGGCTTGGGCTGCCGGACAGTTTTTCAGAGCCGCTCGACCTTTATGAAAAAGCGCGTGCTCGGGGGATGAATGCCTTCACCCTCACGGACCGCGATACGCTCGATGGGTGCCTCTCCATCGCGGACAAACCGGGCGTTTTTCTGAGCACGGAAATCACCGCGCAATTCCCAGAAGACCGGGCGCGCGTGCATCTGCTGGTGTGGGGAGTCACCGAGGCGGACCACCGGGAATTGCGGCTGCGGCGGGAGAATCTTTACGAGCTGCGGCGCTTCCTCGTGGAGCGTGATTTGGCGCACGCGGTGGCGCATCCGCTGCACCGCGATGAGGACCGGCTGTCGCTGGCGCATGTGGAGAAATTGCTGCTGCTCTTCCGGCATTTCGAGGGCGTGAATGGGACGCGCGATGCACTGACTAGCGACGTGTTGCGCTATGTGACGCAGCGCCTTTCTCCGGCAAAAATGGACGAACTCTCGAACCGCCACGGCATCCCGGCTACGCCCGGTGCGAAGGTGCTCGTCGGCGGGAGCAATGACCGCAGTGGGCTGTTCGTGGCACATGCTTGGACGGACGCGGAAGCGGTAGATGCCTCCGATTTTCTCAGCGAAGTGCGGGCGGGGCGCTGCACGGCTGGAGGCATCGCGGGGACGCCGCTCGGGCACGCGCACGGGCTCTACGGGCAGGTATTCCGTTTCGCCACGGAGAAGGTCGCAGGGCTGAACGGCGGCGGGCTCGTGGGGAAGGCGTTTTCGCGGTTCATGGAAGGCGAAAACCCAACGGAGTTTTCCTTGGGCGAAAAGCTGGGCTTTCTCGCGCAGGGCATCCTCACCGGGCAAATCTTCGAGCTGGCGAAGCCGTCGCGTGCGAGCTTGTGGAAGCAGTTTGCCGCGACTGCGCGCGACACCGATTTGAACGCGCACATCGCCGAGGCGACGGCGGGCGTGGTGGAGCCGGAGCGCCGGGCATTCCTCATCGCGTGCCTGTTTGCCGACCGCCTGCTGTACCAGTTCTTCACGTCGTTCGTGAAAAAGCTGAGCGGCGGGAAGCTCTTCGAGGCCATCCAAGATGTCGCGATGCTGGCTCCCGTGGCGCTCTCGCTGAGCCCGTATTTCCTCGCGTTCCGGCAGATGGCCCCCGACCGCGCGTGGCTCGGCGAGCTTTGCCAATCGCTCATCGGCGAGCCCGCGCCCGCGCTGCGCAATACGAAGCGTGCGTGGTTCACCGATACGCTGGAAGACGTGAACGGCGTGGCGACGACGATCCGCCGGATGACGGCCGCGACGGCGGAAAATGGCGACTCACTGACCGTCATCACCAGCCGCGAGAGCAGCACGCTCACGGGGATACCGCTCGTTAATTTCCAGCCCATCGGCGAGTTCGAGCTGCCGGAATATGAGCTACAAAAGCTGTGCTTCCCGCCGGTGTTGCAGATTCTCGATTTCATCCAGCGCGGCGACTTCTCCGAACTCATCATCAGCACGCCCGGCCCGGTGGGGCTCACGGCGCTGCTGGCGGCACGGATGCTAGGTCTGCGGACGGCGGGCATTTACCACACGGACTTCCCGCAGTACGTGCGATTCCTCACGGACGACCGCTCTTGGGAGACGTTGACGTGGTCGTTCATGCACTGGTTTTACTCGCAGATGGATGTCGTGTGGGTGAACAGCGAGAGCTACCGCCGGAGCTGGATCGAGCACGATTTGCCGGAGGCAAAACTGCGCATCCTCCCGCGTGGGCTGGACACCACGCTCTTCCGCCCCGACCGACGAACGCCGGACTTCTGGCAAAAGCGCGGAGCCTCCGCCGGGGCCGTGGTGTTTCTGTATGTGGGCCGCATCTCGAAGGAGAAAAATCTCGACGTGATCACCGCTGCATGGGCGCGGCTCCGAGCCCCCGGACTTGCCCTCGCCTTCGTCGGCGACGGCCCGCATTTGCCCGAGCTGAAGCGGCAAGCCCCCGACGCCATCTTCACCGGCTACCTCAGCGGCGAGGAGCTGGCGACGGCCTTCGCCAGCGCGGACGTGTTCCTTTTTCCCAGCACGACGGATACGTTCGGCAACGTCGTAATCGAAGCCCAAGCGTGCGGGCTCCCGAGCATCGTCTCTGATGTCGGCGGGCCGAAAGACCTCGTGAGCGAAGGCATCACCGGCCTCGTCACGCGTGGGCTGGACGTGGATGATTTCACCCGAGCAACCGCCCGGCTCATCCAAGACGCCGCCCTCCGCGAAACGATGCGCGCTGCGTGTGTGCGAAGCGTCGCCAGCCGCTCGTGGAAAGACGCCGCGCGGAGATTCTGGGATGCGACGGCTGGGTAGCTGGGCTTCAAGCGCGCTGATTGTCGCCACGTTCGGACAGAGATGGAATGCTCCGTGTCGGTGTATGGTTCGGGCGACTGCGGTATGGTTTTCCCAAATAGCGACCGACCAGACTGTAACAGTAGGCTGTTTGACCGATCGGGATCACGGGGCGCACGATCGCGGGCGAACTCAAACGAGTAGTAATATGACGAAAATCTATAGCCAACCGACAATCGCCGCTCTGCGATCCAATGCACCCGATGGCCCGCATAAGTGGCATGTGCTCCGACGAGTGCGTGTGCTGCTTTTGCTCATCATCGCGATTTCCGTTACCATGCCTGCTATGGCGACCCACTTTCGCTATGGGAACTTGAACTGGCAGCCTACATCCAACCCGGGCGAGGTAAAATTTAGCCTCACGGCTGCATTTCGCCGGACAGCTTACGGCAATCCGAACGTGGGGGATATTTTCACGGAGAGCACGGGAGCGACTCGACTGTTTTTCGGCGACGGGACCCGCACCGGAACGCTGCAATTCCGAGTCACCGCGCTAAGTGCCACGGATGATTATGTGATCGGTGAAGCGCTGCATCCCGGAACGACCACGCCGGGCGTTCTACATACTTATGAGGGCGCTGGACCTTATACCGAAGTCGGCGTTTCGGCCTGTTGCCGTATTTCCACGGCGTTGAACCGGCACGACGAAGACTACAATCTTTTGACGACGGTGACACCGCTTTCCGGGAATGCGTCTCCAGTTTCCTCCCAAATCCCAATCGTTTCTGTGACGCAGGGAACTGCGAGCACTTTCACCGTTTCCGCGAATGACCCGAACGGCGACGGGCTTCGCTACCGTTTCGCTACGAATTCCGAGGCGGGCGGGGGTTCGGCGCCTCCCGGGATGACGATCAACCCGAATTCGGGCGTGGTCACTTGGAACACTGTTGGGCTTAATACCAATTGATATTGGACGACGCAGGTGATCATTGAGGATCTCGATCTTGAGGGACAAGTGAAGACGAGCAGCCCTGTTGATTTTCTGCTTAAGATTAACGTCCCGAGCGGCAACGCTCCGACACTAGCGATCAATCCGGCAGGTCCCATCAATGTTGCGCCATTCACTCCGATTTCGTTCAGCGTTTCCGGGGCGGATATTGATGGTGGAGCGGTGGTAACTTTGAATACCGGGGGGCTTCCCAATGGAGCGAGTATGACGCCTGTGCTCCCAATCTCTGGCGCGGGAAGTCCCGGTGTGAACAGCACTTTTGCGTGGACGCCTCAGCCCGCGGACTCTGGCTCTTACGTCATTACTTACTCGGCCACTGACGACACGGGCGCCCAAGCGCAGGCATCTATATCAATCAATGTTAGCACCCTTCCTGAGCCAACCGTCACAGCATCACCGGTGACGAATATCACGTTCAACAGCGCTACGCTGAACGGAATTGTGAACCCAAACGGAGTCGCGACGACTTATCGTTTTGAATACGGTGTCAACGCCACCTACGGCAACTCGACGGCACCGCTTTCCGCAGGCTCAGGCGAATCCGGCATCGCCGTTACAGGGGCGCTCACGGGACTGTTGCTCAGCACCGAGTATCACTACCGACTCGTCGCCAGCAGCGCAGGCGGCACCACCGCGACCTCCGACGCCACATTTATCACCGCTGGCCCGCCGAATATCCCTCCGACCATCACGCTCACCGCACCGGCAAATCCCACGACAATCACGGAAATCGACCCTTTAATCGTGACGGCTACGGCGACCGATCAAGATGGCGTGATAGCGAAGGTTGAGTTTTTCCAAGGGATTACCAAACTCGGTGAAGACACAACGGCTCCGTATGAGTTCGACGCTGGCGTGTTTCCCGTTGGGACGTACCTTATCACTGCAGTCGCCACAGACGACGATGGCGATAGCACGGTGAGTGGAGTCGCGACGCTGAATGTCATCGAAGCAATCCCCGTGGCGGTGGACGACCACGCGTTCTCCAGCCTCACTACCACGAGGATCAACCCGCGCCGCAACGATACCGGCCCAGCCTCTCTGCCGCTCACGATTATCGCCGTAGGCGGCGCGCCGACAAAAGGAACGGCGAGCGTCATCGAGGGGGGACTCCGAGTAATGTATACGAGCAACGCTCCACTCGCGACGAACGAGTTTGATTCTTTCACCTACACTGTGCGCAATAGCATCGGGCGTGAATCGACCGCTACGATTTTCGTACATCCCGCTCCACTCAAGGGCGCGCAATTTGCCGCCCACATGAAAGACCACCACGGCGAAGTGTTTGGCTTCGTTACCTACAAGTTCGTCCGCAACGGCACTTTCTCCGGCATCCTTTCCTATGATGGAAAGCGGTATGGGATTCTCGGAACTGTGACTGGGGATAGCCCGCTGATCCTAAATATCAAGCGCGGGCTGACGGTCCCCCCGCTCCCACTGGAAGTAAGCGCCGGCCCAATCGTCGATGGTTCGGTGACGCTTTCCACCGAAGTGCTCGATCCGTTTGGAGACGAATATTGGAGCGGAAACGCCGTGTATTCGCCTTACAGTTCCGCAAACCAATCAGTCCGTGCTGGCTATTACACCGTGGGATTTGACTCGGACCCGGCACACCTTGGCGACACCAACTATCCGCAAGGCGGCGCTGGACTGAGTGTCCGCGTCGTCAGCGACGGTTCAATGCGCATCGTCGGTCGCTCGCCCGATGGGGTCGGCATCTCATTCTACGGCAACCTTATCAGCGGAGATCGTATCCCATTTTATCTCGCCACAGGCCCGAGCGCTCGCCGAGGAAAATGGCACGGCGACATGCAATTTACGACCTCCGGGCCAGAACTCACCGCAGATTCTGAGTGGACCATGCCTGCACGCGATGGAACGCTCCTCTATCCAGGAGGATTTACTGTCGCCATGCCGGGAGTCGGTTGCGCATACACACGGCCGACAGCTCTCGAAATCCTCGGTGGCCCAAACGTGGCTTTCGAATTTTCGGATGGCGGATTTCTGTCGCCGGTCACCGCGAATCTAATTATCGGCACCACCCCACTGATTGCTGGGCCTGCTCCTCTCACCACAACCCGTGTGAACAGGGTTTACGGATACATCTCAGGGCAAGTCCGTAACGTACAAGCTGGGGGCGTCCAAGGATTCTTCGGCGTAGCACTCCAGCACCCTGCGCTGAACCGGTTTCAAGGCTCCACCTACAGAAAAACCAGCATCGGTAATTTTGAAGGCGTCGTCGTCCCGTGAGCGACGAAATCAATACCGAGCCACCCTGCTGACAAGCCGGGCGGTTCGTTAATCAATTGTATGATCGCTCGGCGGTATCGAAACGGAGTGCTCATGGCTTATTGGGGCGGCTTCATGCTTTGCCGAAATTGTGCGCTGGAGCGAATCGCCACTTCCCTAAAATTCCACCTTGGCAGCCGCCGAGAACCGGCTATCTATTACCGCCGCGTGATGGTGGCCATAGCTCAATGGTAGAGTACCAGATTGTGATTCTGGGCGTTGCGGGTTCGAGTCCCGTTGGTCACCCCCCTCGCGCTATCACGGCGCTGGGACTCCAGCGCGGCGTTACTCAAGCTCGATGATCGCGCTCTCAATCGTGCCGGTGAACGGGTTCGTATCTTTGTAAGGTCCGACCGCGCCGCCTTCATCGCTGCCGACGCTGAGTCCATCGGCTGGCATTGCTGAAAATAAGCCGACGTTGGCTTCGCCTCCGCTTCCGCCACGGCCGCCCGATTGGAGCTTCGCTGTGACCTTCCCATCGCTGGAGAGTGTCACTTTCACAACATGGGATCTACCGCCAACCGAGCCTGAAAGCGCTGCAACTGTTACGCCGTTTTTCCGGAACACAACGTGGTAACTCTCTCGTGATACGAAAATCGCGTAGCCGTTCGCCGCCCCTCCTTGGGCAACGATGACGCCGTTGCTGTTCGCGTCCGTGGTAAACTTTGCCTCGATGGAAAATGCGCGGCCCGCGATGGCTGGGGAATCCTTCCGCTCGAGACGGTCGCCCGCTTTCAGCTCAAATCGCTTCTTCGTGTTGCCCGCCTCGGCATCCTTAGCGGGGCCACTCCACGCGCCGAGCGGCAACACATTGGCGCGGGCGGCGTAGGTGTCCCACTTTGCGGACATCTCCCGCACGCGCTCCGGCTGTGCGGCGGCGAGGTTGTGTTGTTCGCTGCGGTCGGCGTCTATGTCGTAGAGCTCCCACGGCTTGCGCTCCATGCCGACGAGCTTCCACTTTCCATCGCGAACGGCGCGGTTGCCCTCGTGCTCCCAATATAGAAGCCGTGACGCTGGGGCGATGGGCGCTGTGGCGAAGACCGGGCGCAGGGAGACGCCTTCGAGCGGCTTGATGCGCTGGCCGTCTTTCTCGGCGGGGTAATTTGCGCCAGCGACGTCCACGCACGTCGCCATGATGTCGATCAGGTGCGCAGGTTCGCGAACGAGCCGCCCGCCCTCCTTCAAAGCCGCCGGCCAGTGGGCGATGAGCGGCGTGCTGATTCCCCCTTCGTGCGTCCAGTGTTTGTATTCGCGGAACGGCGTGTTCGACACCGCCGCCCACGCTTCGCCGTAGCCGATGTAGGTATCCGCGCCGCCCGCCATCACGCCTTTTCCCTGCCGGACGGGATAGCCGTCGCGTGTTTGCTTCGGCGTGAGAAGGGTCTGCAAAAATGAATCAGCGAGCGGCGGCAAAGTCGGCGCAGAGGCGCGAGCCACGCCATTCGCACCGCGCCCCATTCCCTCGGCGCAACCGCCGTTGTCCTGCATGAAACAGATCAGCGTGTTTTCATACTGACCGTTCGCTTTGAGCTGCTCGACGAGCCGCCCGATTCCGCGATCCATCGCTGTGACCATTGCCCCATACACCTCCATGTTCCGGCGGTCCCATTCCCAGTGCTCCGTCTCCTTTGCCTTCTCTGGAACCGGCGTAAGCGTCGTCGCCGTTTTGCTAATGACGCCCAGCTCCAGCATCCGCTTGTAGCGCGCATCGCGGATGGCCTGGTAACCGGCATCGTAGCGCCCTTTATACTTGGCGATGTCCGCCTCCCGCGCCTGCATCGGCCAGTGCGCTGCGGTGTAGGCGACGTAGAGAAAGAACGGCTTCTCCGCCTTGTGCTCGCGCACGAACCGAACCGCGTGGTCGCTGATCGCATCCGTATAATAAAACCCGTCCGTCGGCTGGTATTCCGGGTCGGCGAAAGCGGACACCGGCGTATTGTCGCGTGTCAAAAACGAAGGGTCCCAAAAACTGCCGCCGCCGATAGTCGTGCCGTAAAACCGATCGAACCCACGCTGGAGCGGCCAGTTGTGCTTCTCCTCCAGAGTGGTCGCACGCAGCGCTTTGGTGACGTGCCATTTTCCCACCGCGTAAGTGCTGTAACCCGCGGGCCGCAGCGCCTCCGCGATGGTCACGCAATTACGGTTCAAATCGCCGCGATAACCGTCGTGCCCGCGATCATCCGTCATGTGTCCGATCCCGGCCTGGTGTGGGTAAAGCCCCGTGAGAAGCGACGCCCGCGTCGGGCAACAGCGCGCCGTATTATAAAACTGCGTAAACCGCACGCCGCCCTTCGCCAGCGAGTCGAGATTCGGCGTATCCAGCTCGCCGCCGTAGCAGCCGAGATCGGAGAAACCCATGTCGTCGCCGAGGATCACGATGATATTGGGCCGCGTCGGTTCTGCGGCAAAGAGCGGAGTCATGAGGAGCGAGAAGCAGACGAGCAGTTTCATCGCTGCCATGCTTGGCGGATGGCAATGGGTGGATCAAGTGTTCACTAATTAAACTTGAACTCACGAAAAGCCCGTCCACCCTCCGCCATTATGCTTCGTCCCATCCTACTCGCCGCATCCATCGCCTTCAGCACCGCCGCATTCGCCGCCGATCCGGTCGTCGTCGAGATGAGCTTCGACTCCGGCTTCGATAAAGCCACCGTCCTCGCCGATGAGGGCGCACCTGCGTGGATCACCAAGGTCGAGCAGCAGGGCGGCAAGTTCATCGACGAACCGAAAGGCTGGCAGGTGCTCGCCACGCAGCCCGATGGAGTGGGGCGGCTCACGCTGACCCTCGACCGGGAGAAAATGAAGAACAACCTCGTCGCCACGATCCTTTTCGACGGCGACGCCAAAGCCGACATCGCCGTGCAACTCCTCGATGCGCAAAACCGCGTCATCATCCTCGACCTCTTCGGCAACATCGTCGAAGTGGGCGAAACCGCCGCCACCAATACATTCGTCATCCCCCTCGTGAAATATCCCACCGCGCAGAAAATCGCCATCCGTCGCATCAGCGGCCAAGTCAACGTCCACGGGCTCGTCCTTTACCCCGTCGTCGTCGAAGGTGCTCCCGTCAAAGAAGCACTCCAAGACCTTGCCCGCGTCCTCGGCGATCCCCTCAGCCCGGAGAACCCACTCGTCAAAGGGCTGCAACACGTAGCGCAGGAAAGCAACGTCGCCATCGCCCCCGTCAAACCCGCAGCCACCGCCGAAAAAGAGAAAAAGCCCTACCCCGCCGCAATTGTCGTAACGCCCGGTACCGCAGCGCAGCCGATTCCCACGCAGGGCCTAGTCGCGCAGTGGACCTTTGATCTCGCCGACGCCGCAGACTCCGGCAACGGCAACGTCAAAGGCACACTCGTCGGTGGAGCGCGCGTGGCACCCGGCATTTTCGGCAAGGCGCTGCTCCTGCGAAAAAACCCATCTTCAGAACGGGAAATCCAATGGGACTGCATGACTATCCCCGCGACACCCGCGCTCGACCTCGCCGATAACGTAACCATCGCCGCGTGGGTCAACTTTAAGAGGATCGCAGGAACCTGGGGCTCGCAGGTCGCTTGGCACGGCGACGACCAATTTGGCCGCGACCCGTGGACCTTGCGCATTCTGCCGGAAGGCCATGTCGAAATGCGCTCCGACCGCTCCGTCACCGGCGCACCGAAGTTCACCGTGTTTGAAGAGGAAATCTACCTTTCGCCAAAGGGCAAACCCATGATGAACCAGCACGTCCGCGCAGTCTCCGACCGCGTCCTCTCGCCCGACACATGGTATTTCCTCACTGGCACCATCGGCAAAGTCTCCGAGCGCCGCCACGCCATCCGCCTATTCATCAACGGCGAACTCGTCTCGGATGTCGATACCGAGGAGACCGTGAACTACCCCACCGCGAAGTTTTACACCACCATCGGCGCAGTGGATCGCGGCGGATGGCAAAACTTCAACGGCATGATCGATGAAGTCCGCATCTACAACCGCTCCCTCACCCCCGCAGAGGTAAAGAGCCTCTACCTCCAGCCGCGCCGATAGGAAACCACCGCCCCGGCAGAGCCGCCGAGCCAGTTTTACCGCCATGAACAAAACACTCCGCTCCATCGTCCTCAGCGTCATCACACTCACCATCTGCGCATTTGGCCAAGATGACGCGAAGCGACTCGCCGCCATTCTGAAGACCAACCCTGAGCGGGAGGCACGCGATGCCGCCGCCCTCGCCGCCGATGTCGCGTGGATCAAACGGGTGTTTCTTGAGCCCTTCCGTGCGCGATTGACCGGCGCAGCGTGGGATGCGCGGGCGACTGCATTTGTCGAGCGCGCCGTGGTGCTGTGGAATGATCCTTACCGGCTTGGTGGACTCGATGGTTACAGCGGGCTCGTCACACTCGGGGATGATGCCGAGGTGCTCGCGAAGACGGACTGCGCAGACCCGCTCGTCATGTATCTCGCGACGATGGCGCTCTATGGCCGTGATTCGGATGATCCGCTCGTCAGCGCCACCCTTGAGCGCGCAAAAAAGGCGCGCACGGACGCTGCGGTGTCCAATGCGCTCAAGCGTTTCATTCAGCGTCTCAGCATCGTCATCAAAGCGCGGAAGGAGAAGAAATTCTCGGCAGAAGATGGAGCGAAGGATGCAGCGTTCGGCAAGGCGGCGTGGCAGGACGGGAAGAGCTACCTACCGTCGGAGGTGTCCGTTTTTCTCAAGCACGAAGTCGGGCTCTTCCAAGGAATCCTCAACATGACACCCGATGAATACGGGAAAGCCTTCAAAGACCTCGGCCTGCCCGAGTGGGCACAGCTCACCATTGATGGCACGGTGGAGATCAACCGCGGCTGGAAAGCTCGCGGCGGCGGCTACGCGGACACCGTCACCGATAAAGGCTGGGAGGGTCTGGAGAAGCATTTTGCACAAGGGAGCGAGATGCTTTTAAAAGCGTGGACGCTGAACAAAAACGAGCCGTGGGCCGCGACGCATATGATCTCCGTCGCGATGGCCGGCGGAGGAAAAGGCAGCAGTCCTTTCGACTGGTTCGAGCGGTCGGTAAATGCACGTTTCAACCAGCATTCGGCTTACAAACAGATTATCCTCGCCGTGCAGCCGCGCTGGGGCGGCAGCTACGAAGCGGGCATGGCTCTCGGGCGCGCATTTCTGGCGACGAAGCGATTCGATACCGTGGTGCCGCTGATGTATCGCGATGCAGAGATATTCCTGCCCGATAACGGCGAGCCTGCCGAGCGCTACGCGGACCCACGGATGGCGAAGGAGTTTGCCGCGCTCTACGAGGGGCTGCGCGATGAGCCGACACGCAAAGCCGAAAAAGCCCTCTGGTCCCAGTGGCTCGCTACCTTTTGCTGGCTCGGGCATGAGTTCGACAAAGCAGGGCCAGCCTACCTCGCCGCAGGCTCCACGCTAAACCCCGCCATCACCAAAATGCTCAAGCTGCGAAAGCTCGAGCCCGCCGACGTAGAATCCGAACTCGCCCTCGCATCCGTAAAACAGCTCGCACGCTACAAAAAAGCCATCGCGACGCTGGAAGCAGGAAAACAAACCGAGACCCTCGCGGAGCTTGCCGCCATCGAAAAAGCCGCAGGCCCCAAGGCCGCTCCCGCGCTCGCCGGCGTCCGGCGGACGGCAGAATTTGAGCGCGACATCGCGACAGCAAAACCCGTGCCCGTTCCCTTCGACGACGCCCTCGCGGGCTGGACGCGACGCCTCGGGAAATGGACCGCCGAAAGCGGTGCGCTCATCTGCAAAGGCACCGGGCGCTCCGCATCCGTCCTCGCTCCGGGTCGCGCAGGCACCCGCTTTGTCGTGCGCGGGAAGTTCGACATCCAGTGCCCGGACGGATGCTGCCGCCAGTTCATGCTCTTCCCTGGGATGAAAGCGCCGCTCGGCGTCGCAGTCGGCGCATATCAAAAAGAAAAGGGCGACCAAGTCGTCGCGATTCACGCCGACGGTCAGGAAGTCCCCGTCCCCGGCACCAAAGTCTCAGTGCTCGAAAAGAACACTTTTATCTTCCAAGTGAATGGCGACAAAATCTCGATGGACCTCAACGGAACATCCGTCATCAAAGACCACGACACTTCTGAAATCGAGAAAGTCGCCGCCGGAGGCCGGTGGGGATTTTACATGCCCAAGGCGTGCGCAAAGAACACTTGGAAAATCTACGACGTCGAAGTGCAAAAGCTCCCGTAGCCTCGCAACGCGACGTTCGGGACGGCATCTCCACCGATCTTGGCGGGGGGCTCATATCCATTTTCGGATAAAATCGCGGAAGCGGTTGTAGAAGAATCCGAGGAGAATGAGGACGGCTCCGAGAACAACAAATGCGGTGATTCGCCCGAACATGCCGAGCCTCCAGACATCCGCGAAAAAAATGCGCCCACCGCGAGCCCCAGCACGCCGAGCCCTGCGCGGCGATACACGCGCTCGCGTCCGTAGTTTTCCTTTTTCAAATTCCTCGCAAGCCCCTGTCGGAGAGGAGTGCAGCCATTAGGAGTCGAACCTAAAACCTTCTGATTCGTAGTCAGATGCTCTATCCAATTGAGCTATGGCTGCTTTTCCTGTGGTAAAACAGGGCGCGCAAGAAAGCATACGCCGCACTCTGTTGGCAACTTTTATTTCGCGCCGAGTTCGCTGATGAGCATCTTTAGCGTCACTCGGCCTACGATTTCGAGACTTTCGACGCTGAGCTTGTCGAGAGTATCGCCGCTGGTGTGCCAGGCAGGGTAGTCGAAATCTATGATGTCCATGGCGGGGATGCGGGCGAGGGTGGCGAGGGGGACGTGGTCGTCGAGGATTTGCTGGCCGTAGTAGCCGAAATTGCGGCGGAGGCCGAGTTGGTCGGCGGCGGTGAAGAGCGCGCCAGCGAGGTTCTTGGGGGAGTCGGAGGGGAGAGTGACGGTGAGGTCTTTGTCGCCGATCATGTCCCAGACGAGGGCGAATTTATACTGCTGGGCGCGGTCGCGGATGGACTTGGCGTAGTGGCGGCTGCCTACGAGGCCGTCGGGGCCCAGCTCGGCGCTGCCAAAGCTGACTACGGCTTCTTCTCCGTCGAAGAAGACGAGCTCGAATTGCGCGGCAAATGCGGGCGCTGTGGCCAAGACGCGGGCGAGTTCCAGGAGTGCGCCAGTGGAGCTGCCGCCGTCGTTTGCACCAAGGAAGCGAACGCCGTTCATCACTTTGGTGTCGTAGTGCGAGCCGATGATAACGCGCTGCGCTGCGGGCTTGGGAAAGCGGGCGATGAGGTTGGTAAAGGCCGTCTCTCCGCGACCGGGGACCGGGGTCTCTTTGAACTCTTGCCGCTCGGTTTCCCAACCGCTGGCAGCGAGGGTGGAAAGGATGTGTTGGCGGGCCTTTTCGAGCGCAGAGGAGCCGCTGGGACGTGGGCCGAACTCGACTTGGGTGCGGACGTGGGCGAGGGCTTTTTCGCCGGAGAATTCTTTCCACAAATCGGGGGAGACTGCGACGGGGGTGAACGCGGCTTGCGGCTCTGTCGGCTTCGGTTTGTCGCCGCACGCGGCAAGCCCGCACGCAGCGAGAATGGCGAGCCAGCGGATGGAAAATACCACGATGCTATTCCTCCGGTAGCCCGAGCAGTTTGAGGATGCGGCTGAGGTCGTCGTTGCCGTAGTACTCGATCTCGATGCGGCCTTTTTTCTCGCCGTGGGCGAGGCTGACTTGTGTGGCGAAGTGCTGGCGGAGGCGGTTTTGCAGGTGGGCGATGGCGGGCTCGACTTGCGGGCTGCTGGCGGGGCCGCGCTTGGGTTTGTTGGTTCCATTTCCGGCGAAATGGTCGGCCATGAGTTGCTCCGCTCCGCGCACGGTGAGGCCCCGGCGGAGGGTTTCTTCGGCAAGTTTGAGTTGTTCTTCGTGGGACTTTACGCCGAGGAGGACTTTGGCGTGGCCGACGGAGAGTCGCTCTTGGACGACCCATGTCTGCACTTGCTCGTGAAGCTCTAGGAGGCGCATGGCGTTGGCGACGGCGGCGCGGCTTTTGCCGACTTTTTGGGCGATGTCTTCCTGCTTCATGCCGAAGTCTTTCGCGAGGCGGGAAAATGCGCGGGCTTCTTCGATGGGGTTGAGGTCTTCGCGTTGGATGTTCTCGATGAGTGCCAGCTCCAGCACGTCTTGGTCTGTGGCACTGCGGACGATGATGGGGGCTTCTTTGAGTCCGCATTTTTGCGCGGCTCGCCAGCGACGTTCGCCGGCGATGAGCTCCATTTTTTCGCCGACGCGACGGACGATGAGCGGCTGCATGATGCCCTTTTGCGCGATGCTGTCGGCGAGCTCTTGGATGTGCTCGTCGCGGAACTCCGTGCGGGGCTGCCACGGCGACGGGATAATCTGATCGAGCGCGATCATTTGCACGCGTTCGCCGTCGGCCTCGATGGGCGTCGGCGAGGCGACGCGGGTGTTGATGAGAGCACTGAGGCCCTTTCCGAGCGCAGGTTTTAGCATAAGAGCGAGAGGGGTAGTGGGTAAGCGCAGGCTCGGCAATTCCGAATGACGTACGGGCACGCTTTCTATAAACACGGCGGCGTGCTCATCGAAAAACTCCGCGTCATCCACGACCGCACACCGCGCGGCGCTGCGGTGAATATGGCCTTCGACGAGGTGCTGCTAGAGCGCATCGCCGAGCCTACGCTGCGGCTCTACTATTGGGAAAAGGAGGCGGTGAGCTTCGGCTACTTCGTCCGCCATGCGTCGGCGGCGACGATAGCGAATGGGCGCGAACTCGTCCGGCGAATGACGGGCGGCGGGATCGTCGAGCACGGCGCAGACCTCACGTATTCGCTGCTCTTCCCAGCGGGCCACGCGCTGGCAGAATGCCCGCCGCGAGAGAGCTACCGGGCCGTCCACGCGGCCATCGCGCGCTGGATGGAGGCGCGGGGGCTTCTCGCGAATCTCGCGCCACCGCCGACCGGCACGGGGGATGTGTGTTTTGAAAAAGCCGCCGAGTTCGACCTCGTCGCTGCCGACCGGAAAATCGCCGGTGCCGCCCAGCGCCGCACGCGCCTCGGGCTGCTGCATCAGGGCAGCATCCACTGCGACTGTGAGCGGGCTGAGTTCCCGAATGCGTTCACGGCGACGTGGCAGGAGGAACCCGCCGCGCCCGCGCTCGTGCAGCTCGCCGAAGACTTGGCGGCTAGAAAATACGCGCTGCGGTCGTGGACCGAAAGGGTGTGAGAGATTTTCCCAAACGATCCGCATCGGCGAGGCTCTGCATGAGTCCGAACCATGAACTACTTCAAAGCATTCGCCTTCGCCTTCACCGCCACCGCAATCTTCGCCGCTGACGACGAGAAAGATTTCACGCCGCTCTTTAACGGCAAGGACACCACCGGCTGGCACCTGCGCAATCCGAACGGGCACAACTCGTGGACCGTCGAGGGCGGCGTGCTGAAAAATACGGTGAACAAAGGAGAGCACGGCACCGACCTCGTGGGCGATGCGAAGTTCTGGAACTTCACCGTGCGCTACGAATACCAAGTGCCCGATGGCTCAAACTCCGGCTTCTACCTGCGCGGGCGGCACGAGATTCAAATCTTCGGCGACTATGGCAGCGGCAAACTGGCGAAGAGCGGAAACGGCGGCATCTACAACACGAAGGAGCCATCCGAGTTTGTGAGCAAGCCTGCGGGCGAGTGGCAGACGGCGGAGGTGACGATGATCGACAACAAAATCACCGTCATCCTGAACGGCAAAAAGATTCACGACAACGTGGAGTGCAACGCCCCGACAGGCTCGCAACTCGACGACAAAGTGAAAGAGCCCGGCCCATTCTTCCTGCAAGGCGACCACGGGACCGTTTCTTTCCGCAATATCCGCGTGAAGGAACTGGCGAAGTAGCGTTTTATAGACCCGCCGCTTTCAGCCGCTCCAGCAAGTCCGCGTGGATGAGGGCGTCGGCCATGTGCTGGATGTCGCCTTCCATGTAGCGGTCGAGCGAATACATCGTCAGCTCGATGCGGTGGTCGGTGATTCGGTTTTGCGGGTAATTATACGTGCGGATCTTCTCCGACCTGTCGCCGCTACCGACCTGGCTCTTGCGCACGGCTGCATACTTTTCCGCTTCCTCGCGTTGCTTCACTTCCAGCAAGCGTGAGCGCAAAATCGTGAGCGCCTTCTCCTTGTTCTTCTGCTGCGAGCGCCCGTCTTGGCAGCGCACGATGGTGCCTGTCGGGATGTGCATGACTTGCACGGCAGAGTCCGTCGTATTTACCCCCTGCCCGCCCGGCCCGCCCGCACGGCAGACTTCGATGCGGATTTCGTCGGGGTTGAGCTGAAGGTCCACTTCTTCCGCCTCGGGCAGCACGGCGACGGTCGCGGTGCTGGTATGGATGCGGCCTTGCGCCTCAGTCGCGGGGACGCGCTGGACGCGGTGAACGCCGCTCTCAAATTTCAGCTTCCGAAACACCGCCGGGCCGCTGACTTTGAAGATGACTTCCTTGAACCCGCCCATGGAGCCGACGCTGCTTTCGAGGTTCTCGATTTTCAGCCCCACCGTCTCCGCATAGCGCGTGTACATTCGATAAAGGTCCGCCGCGAAAAGCCCCGCCTCATCGCCGCCGGTCCCAGCGCGGATTTCCACGATGGCATCGCGGTCTTCGTTCGGGTCGGGCGGGAGTAGTGCGAGTTGCACGTCGAGCTCCAGTTGAGCCGTCCGTTTTTCAAGCTCGGGGAGTTCCTCGCGCGCCATTTCAGCAAGCTCGTCGTCGCCTTTGGCAAGGTCGCGATTTTCAGCAAGCTCCCGCGTGGCCTTTTGAAAAGCAGCCCACACATCCAGCGTCGCCTTCAGCCGATTATGCTCACGGAGGGTCTCCTGCGCCTGTTTGGGATTATCGTACAGGGTGGGAGACTCGATCGCTGCTTCCAGCTCGGAAAAGCGCTCGCGCTTGCGAAGAATAAGAGGCTCGAAGTCCACAGGTGTGTGAGTTTTAGATGAGTCGAAGAAACGCCAACCCGATGCGGATGACGCGAAAAAAAGCAGAGACGGTGGAGGCGCATTTTCAGCGTCTCCACCGTCTCAGAAATCGTGGGCGGTAATCTAAGCCTTCGCAGCTTTGGAGCGGCGAAGCTCCATAGTGCCGTAGCGCTTGGAGAACTTCTCGATACGGCCAGCCGTATCGACGAACTTCTGCTCACCCGTGAAGAACGGATGGCAAGCGGCGCAGATGCCGACCTTCAAACCCTTACGGGTCGAACCGGTGTTGTAAACGGTGCCACAGGCGCAGGCGATTGTGGTGGCGTTGTAGTCAGGATGGATGTCAGCTTTCATAGTCTTTCCAGAAAAAATTGGGGGCGCAACCTAGTGGGCGTCCGATTTTCTGCAAACAAAAACTCTGCCTATTTTACCGACCGCGGTGATGCGATTGTCCTAGCCGGTAGGTCCGACGAACTTGCCGGGGTTCAGGATTCCCTTCGGATCAAAGGCCGCTTTCAGCGCGTCGTGGATGTCGCGCCCGGTTTGGTTCACGGCGAGCGGCCACCAGCGTTTCTTGGCGAGGCCGATGCCGTGTTCGCCGGTGATGACGCCGCCCGCTTTCAGCACAAACTTGAACAGCTCGTCGAGCGCGCGGTCCACGCGGGCTTTGATCTTCGGGTCTTCGTGGTAGCACGCGGCCATGATGTTGACGTGGATATTTCCATCGCCCGCGTGACCGAAGCAGGCGACGGGAAAGCCGGTTTTCGCCGCCAGCCGTTCGCCAAATTCCGCCAACTCCACGAGCTTGCCGCGTGGGACGACGATGTCCTCGTTTAGCTTCGTGAGGCCGGTGGCTTTGAGCGAAGCACTGTAAGCGCGGCGGAGGTCCCAGAGCTTCTCGCACTGCTCGGCGCCGTGGGCAGTGCGGACGTTAATGGCGTCCATCGCGCGCAGTCGTTTCGCGAGGTCGGCGGTCTCGCCGCGCACGGATTTGGCGTGTCCGTCCAGCTCCACGAGGACGAGCGATTGCGCGCCGGGAGCGATCTCGCGGCCCAGATATTCGCGCGCACTTTTCAGCGTGAAGGAGTCGGCGATTTCCAGCGCGCTCGGGAGGAAGCCTGCGGCGAAAATCTTCTGCACCGCATCCGCCGCTGCGCGGAATGTGCGGAAGCTGGCGGCGAGTGTTGAGCGCGTCGGCGGGTGCGGGAGGATGCGCAGCGTGGCCTTCGTCACGACGCCGAGCAGCCCTTCGCTGCCGACGAAGCTGCCGACAAGATCGAAGCCCTGCTTGTTCTTGTGCGTGCGCCCGCCGCAATCGAGCACGCGCCCATCGGCGAGCACGACTTCGAGGCCGAGCACGTAGTTCCGGGTGACGCCATATTTCAGGCAACGCGGACCGCCCGCGTTCGTGGCGATGTTGCCGCCAATGCTACAATCTTTCAGCGATGCGGGGTCGGGCGGGTAGAACCAGCCGACCTTTCGCACTGCTGCCTGCAAGTCGCCGGTGATGACGCCGGGCTCCACGACTGCGACGCCGTCGGGGGTATTGATTTCGACGATGCGGTTCATCGCCGCGACGCTCAGCGCGATGCCGCCGCACGACGGCACACAGCCGCCGACATAGCCATAGCCCGCGCCGCGCGGTGTCACGGGGATGCCGTGTTCATTGGCAAAGCGAAGCGTCTTTTCCACATGGCTGCGCTTGCGTGCGAGGACGACGACATCCGGTTGGCGCGAGGCGAACCAGCGGTCCTTCGCGTGCGTGGCGAGTGTGGCTTCATCCGTGGCAACGATGCCGGGGCCGAGTAAGCGGCGGAGCGATTGGGCGACATTCATCGTGAGTTAGTTTCCGAAGAGTTTCTTCACCGAGCTGCCAAATCGCTTCATCGCATTCGGCTTCGGCGTGGGCTGTGGGAGCGAGGCGGCGCGCTCCTGCGGCGGCTTGGCGACGACGGCTGGAGCGGTGATGAAGGGCTTTGTCAGCAACTCTTCCGGCTTGGCTGGCGCAGGCGTGGGCGCGGGTTTGAGCACGACGGCTTTCGGCGGAGGTGCGACAACGGGCGGCTTTTCTACAACGACTTCCACGGGCTTGTTGTCAAAGCCGTCGTGCCGCTCCACGACGCCCTTGAGCGCGGTGATGATGAGCACGCCGAGCGCGTCGCCTTTGTCGTTGAGGACCGTCGCCCGCCACGCTGGCGCGCTCTTTTCCCCAAACTTGCCCAGCTCGAAATTCACCGAGCCAAAGCGCGCGCCATTCGCCACGGAGTAGCGCGCTGCCAGCGAAGCCACGGCGTCGCTGTCGAACTTCACGGCGTCCGCGCCAATCACGTCGGCGGGCTTCAGCGTATCGGCAAATTGCGAGAGCGTCCGCGTCGCCGCCAGCGCGCCGTCCGCCACGACATACTCGCGCAGACCGAGCGGCGTGCCGGGATCATGGACGAGGAAATACCAACGCTCCGGCCAAGGCGCACCCTCACGCGCCTCGATACGGGCGAGCCGTTTGGCGGCGTCCTTTGGCAAGAGCTTGAGTGCCGCGATAGCGGTGGAGCCCTGAGCCAGAGCGCAGACGGTGAAAGCGAACGATGCGATGAAAATTGCACGGAGCATTTGTGCTACGCTATCGGCCCCGCTCGCCAAGTTCCAGCGCGCAATGTCAGAAGAGCGCTGCGCTCCCTTAGATCGGCGCCGAACTCAATACCTACGGAGTCACCGGGAGGGCAATTAAGGCACTATTCCTCACGCCGAAAGAACCAATCATGAACACACTCGTGTTGTCGTAGCCGCGCGCCACGCCTTGACTGCCATTATCCATTTTCAGGGCTTTGATTAAGGTCAGTGTTCGCATCATACCGCCGACATCGAACTGATCGCCGGTTCGCGCGAGATCGACAGCAGGCCCTCCTATCGCAGGCACTCCGTAGAGGATCTGGTAAGTCGAAAATGGAACCCCGTTGAGTGTTGCCATGAAAACCGGGCCGAGTCCGCCAGGAGGGTGTGCATTTCGGATGATGCTACGAATTTTCAGCGGACTTAAACCGGGAGCGGGATCTGATTCGCGGGCAACAAGTCCAAGCGCGCTATCGCGCATTTCCCAAAGACCCTCATCGCTTGCGGCGCTCACTCCGGCGAGCCTCGCGACAAAACTTGCTTGCCCTGGGGCGCCAGCCGCCGGGTCCGCGAAGCTAAAGAACAAATTGCCGGTTCCGGGAGCCAAATTGCCTTTCCTCGCGATAACGGTTCCACCAGCAACCACGATCGCGTTGTTCGCAGCCGATACACTGGATGAGGGCTGAAGCAATGCCTTGAACGCAACATTGGTATCCTCTGCCGCTGGCAGACCAAGCGTCGAAAACTTCCCTATACCTCCGGGGGCGTCGCCTCCAGTGCGCGCTACGACAGTCCACTCAGCACTGCTGTTGGCAGCGGCAGGAATCACGACGATCCCGTGCTCGGTCCCGATCGTCAGCCTAGTAATAATCGAGTGGTCCCCGTAGAGCACTCGACCTTCAGCTTGCGATTTTGAGGCGAAAGCAAACGCCGCAACAATATTGACCCTCTTTTGTCCACTGCCGAGATCGACGTTCTGACCTTTCTTCACCAATAGCTTTAACATGCCCCCGACTGGGCGGACCCATACCCCGGTATCCAAAGTCGTCAGGTCGTTGAGAGTCGCCCCGATAAACACATCTCCAGTCGCGTCGCCGGTGCATGCACTAAATCTTTTAAAAGTGCTAAATCCACCCGAGGCGACATCCCCGCTCCGTGCGACGACTTCGATGCCCGCGTTCGGGGCGAAACAAACCAGCCGATTGTTCGTCAGCGTCGCAACAGGCGACCCCGTTCCCAACTTAAGCTCAGCCAGGAAAGCGCCTCCGCTCATTGCGTAGAGCTTGGATATTGCTGCGTTGCCCGCCGAGGCAAGCGTATCGCCCACTTTCACTAGCACCCCTGATGGACGCACCAGAGCACTCACCGTGGCACCACTCAGAAGTTTGATTTTTGTCAGGACGGCGTCACCAGGGAACGGGCCAGGCACTTCGTTCGAGCCGACGATCGTTGCTCCCGGTAGTCCCGGCACATCGCCACCGGAGAGAAGACTTACCGTTAGACCCGCCGCAAACTGAAAACCGACGGTATTCCCGTAGTGTGCGCTCGCCCCGGTTCCAGCAGGGCTTAGGATGTGCCCGCCATTGGAGTAATGGGCGCTCGCGCCCGCCGTGCCCCCGCCGTCGAGCGTCGCGGCGGAGAGCGTATAGTGGGCGCTGCCGCCGGAGGCCATCGCCACAGCGGAGAGCAACGCGAGAACCGCGAGTATGGTGCCGCGGAGGTTCATCACGTTATTTCCCAAGGGCTTCCTCGAGCTTGCGAAGACGCGCTTCCTGGCTGGCGAGTTTCGCTTTGAGCGCTTCGTTTTCGCGATGGAGTTCCTGCACGGCGGCGGCTGAGTAAATCGTCAGCGGGTAGGTATCCACCTGGAGAATCTCGGAGCCGTCGGCCATTTTCTCGCCGCTGCTTTTCACATGCTCGGGGAAAACTTCGGCGAACTCCTGGGCGATGACGTTGAGGTAGCGGCGGTGGTCAACGCCGGGATGCGCGGTGAGGTAGTCGTCGGTGTACCGGAAGTCCACTAGGCGCACGCGGCTGAGTTTTTCGACCGCGTCGGTGATGGGCTGCACATCGGATTTGATGCGGCGGTCCGAGTTCGAGAGCCAGCTTCCCGCGGAGCTTTTGGACGCATTGCCTTCGACCTCGAGCGCGTTCGAAGCTGCGGTGCGCTTGATGCCGACACTCGCCGTGAAGACGTTTTCCTGATCGAGCCTCGCGACTTGTGCCGAGATTAAGTCCGCCCGCAACGCGAGGACATGGGAAGCACCCGCCGCGATGGCTATCACTTGCTTCGCCGCGGACGGGATGACCTGCTGGAAATCGGCATTGTCGCCCCACACGACCACGGTTCCATCGGATTTCAGTGCGACGCTGAACGCGTAGCCGCCCGCGACGCGCACCACGCCGCCGAGCGTCGGTGGAACCGTAACCTGTCCGCCATTATCGAGGCCCCACGCAACCACCGAGCCATCGCTTTTCACGGCGAGGCTGTGGTATGCGCCCGCGCCGATCGCGACGACACCCGTCAGTCCAATGGGCACGTCGATTTGCTGCGTGTCGTTGCGGCCCCATGCGACGACGGTACCGTTGCTCAGCAGGGCGAGGGTGTGGTCGTATCCGGCAGCGATCGCGGTCACATTCGCAAGTCCACCGGGGATTGCAGTTTGGTTGAAACTGTTGTCGCCCCAGGCGATCACGGTTCCGTCGGAACGAAGGGCGACGCTGTGATTGTCGCCCGCAGCGACTGCGGTGGCGTTGCTCAGACTGCCGGGGACGGTTGCTTTGTTGCCCGCATTATCACCCCACGCGACCACGGTGCCGTCCCCTTTCCTCGCGAGGTTGTGTGCGGTGCCTGCGGCGATGTGCGTGACGTTTGTCAGGCCCGATGGCACTGCGACTCCGCCGCCCCATTTTACCACCGTACCGCTGTCGAGGAGGGCGAGACTCTGCGCGGGACCGGCTGCGATGGAAGCGACATTGGCGATGACCGGCACGCTGGTCTGGCCCGCACTGTTTTTTCCCCACGCGACGACAGGCTTTACCGGAGGCGCGACAACCTCTGAGAGTTGCACCAACTCGACTTTGGCCGCGACAAGCGCGTAAGGCACCGCAGCGAGACGCTGGTCGGGGGCGATCTGCTCAAAGCCGTTTACTCCGTCGTTAAACCACACGCGCAGCCACACCTCAGCGTAGTCGAAAACGCCCGTCGGAAACGCCGACATATTGGCTAGGGCGGTATCGCCGAGCTGGACACTATAGACGCCGTTGCTGACGGCCAGTGAGACGCCAGCGGTTGGCTGCGAGCCGGCGATGCTGCTTCCGTTATTGCTCCAATACGTCGTGGTCCCGGCGGCATTCACGAGCGCGAACTTAAACGAGCCTGTACCGTTGAAACCCGCGCCATTCACGGCGATGCGGCCCTGGTAGTTCACTCGTTGCGGAACGGCAGCGAACGCCGCGGACTGCACGAGAAAAAGCCCGGCGATGATGGTAAAGAGGCGGATTAAGGAGTTCATTGAGAAGTTGGTGGTGATGTGCGCGGGAGCCGTCCCGCGATTTCGGGATTTGCGGGTTGCGCGGGCTTTGCGATGGCTTCCTTCGCGCCGGGTGTGAACCCGGCACCAGAGGCGGTCGCATAAATGAGTGGCTTGGAGCGATGGAAGGAGACGCGCATACTCCCCGTTCGGGCGCGCATCGTTTCGACTTCCGCTTCTTTAAAGGCGAACCAATCGGGCGTGCCCTCGGCAGCGGGAATTGCCGTGGCGGCCGTGAGGCCGAAGGCGTTCTGCTCGCGCAGATATTTTAGCAGTTCCGGTGACGGCTCGACCACGAGGAACCACTGCCATTTCTTCAAACTATCGCCCTCGCCCCACTCGCGGCGCTCGGCGTGCAGTATCTTATCTTCAGCGGTGGGCTTTTTCCAAAATGCCCTGCGAAACAATGCCGGGCCATCCGTGAGAATGTTGGTCGGCGACTCCTGCACGTTCGCCTTCGGTGCAGTCACCGCCGGAGATTGCGGCGGCGTGCCACCCTCATGCATGAACGCCCGGACCAAGCCCGCGACGACGAGCGCCGTTGCCGCGAGGGCAACGAATACGAGACGCCGTCGCTGGCGTTGAGGTGCCCGCTTTTCCTCCGAGAGTGCTGGTGGCGTTTCGGTGATCATTTGCGCTTTTCGCCCACCGCTTAGTTACCCGCGTTTGAGTAGGAGCGAATGAAGAACTTGATGTCCTTCACACTCTTCACGAAACGGTTCAGTCCATCCTGCTCGTTGCTGAGCAGTGTGTAGGCTGGGATGACGAGCTTCCACTGGCCATTCCAGACGCTACGGGCGATGAGCCGCGAGTTCGTGAATTCCAGCGGGATACCACCTCCGACGAAGATCGACGCATCCGTCACCGGCCGGAAAGCCGGGTGTTTACGGATGATCCAAGGTTGTTCGCTGAGCGTTCCGTTCGCATTGAAGAACTGGTTGCTGTTGAAGGCGGTGGCACCGAGATTGAACGGAAGCGGCAACGCCTGATCCTGCACATTCCATGAGCGCACGACGTTCGTGTCCCCGAGCGGCGGGGCGAGCATGTAGTCGGCTCCGCATGGGATGAGATACATATAGGGCGTCGCGCTGAGCGCATTCGCGGCTTCTGCCGCAGTATAGTCACCAGGACCGTCGTCCATTCCGACATAGCCGGGCAGTCCGAAGCCGACGGCACCGATCTTCGTGGAAAAATAGCTCGGGGTGAAGTTGTGGTCGAATGCCGCGAGATCCAATCCGAAGAAGTTCTTCCCGTGCTGAATCGTGGTACTGAACGAGATGATGATTCCAGGGACCGGAGTTCCATCCGGTTTGCGGATGTTCATGCACTGGCGCGTCACGTCGGAGTCAGCCATCACGTTGGGAACGATATGCTGCTCGAGTGTCTGCTGCCATGCGTCATCGTCGGCGGTGGTATCCGGATCGTCCAGCAATCGGAAGAGTTCGCCACGCAGCGAGAAGACGGTGTTGTTGAACTGCGGATTGTTGATGCCGAGGCGACCTTCCGCGACTTGGAAATCCGCATCGAGTTGGGCGAGCGAACCAGCCAGTCCGCTGTCACCCAGCGGGCTTACGGTGGATTGCGGGATGCCGTCGGTCAGGTCTCCGAGTGCACGGGACGCGACGATTTTCGCGAAGACGCTCTGCCCGGCGGTCGTGCCGAGTAAGCCCGTCTCGTAGTCGTAGCTCTTTGCAGCCAGGTAGGTGTAGCGGCTGGCGAGGTCGAAGAGGGAGCGATACTGCTCCAGTGCCTCATTGCGGAAGGCACGGAAGGTGAGGTCCTTCGTGCGGAATCCCTGAATGATGACTGCGGCGCGTTGCCGGAAGACTTCGCGCTCGGCGAGGATGCGGTTGCCCTTGGCCAGAATGTTACCCACATTTTGAATAGCGTTCTGATAGTTGACAAGAAGCTGCATTAACTCGTTCGCGTGTGTGACCGAGGCAAGAAACGCCTGATCGTATTCGTATCCGAGCTGAACCTTCTCGAAATCTTCGCCCAAGTTGTTTAGCTTCTTCTCGAGCTTTTGCTCCTCGTCGAGGATATCAGACTGCTTGAAGCGCGCCGAGGCCGAGGTGGCAAGGGAGATGGCGTACGAGACACCCGCAGTGATTTGCCCGGCTAATTCAACTCCCGCCCGTGCTGGGGAAAATGCGTCGTAAGCCAGGCCCACGACCTTTGGGAATCCCTCAGCGACGATTCCTGATATGTGATTCGCGGCCTCGGCGACTTTATCGAATGCGGCTGCCGTAATCTCCAAGTCGCGAACAAGTTTTTCGAGTTTTAAAATCTCGGCCTGTCCCGAGTCCAATGTTGTGTTCAGCTTCTCGTGAGTTTTAACGAGGTCTTTGAAAAGCGCCTCGAAGTGCCGGAGGTTCGCCCGCTCTACCTGATAACTTCCATTGAACGCGTCGATCGCGAGAAAGGCCAGTTGCGCGTCCTGAAGCGCCGCCTGCAATTCGCCTGTCTCAGGGCGGGTTCCAAGTCCGCCAGTTTTCCATGTGTCATTGTATTGGACCATGCTGTGCGGATCAATTGTGACGCTCGTAGCCGTAAGCCCGCCGTGCCCTGAGATTTTGAACGGCTCGGCGACACTTGCACTATTCCCAGCGCCCAACGCGACTTTCTGATAATCGATCGAATTGATCTGCTGAATGCTCACAGTGAGCGGTTTGTCCGTGGTGACGAGACCACTTGGCCGGTCCACTATGAAAAAGTGGACGAGGTCTGGTCCTTCATATCCTTGTGCGTAAAGTTTTCCAGGGCCGACTTCGCCACTGTATGGGCGACCAAAGATGTCAATCAACGCGTTGATGTACGCCGTCTCCTGCTGGATGATCGACGTGTTGTTGTCATCAAGCTGGTTTTCCTGATTGCGCAGCGCACCCGTCATGCTTGCGGCCTGATTAAACGCACCTGCGGCGTTGTTCAGCGCCCGAATCGCTCGGAAGGAGATTTGCTCGTAATGGCTCTTGCCGGCATTATTCGGGTCCGCGAGTTCGCTGCCAAGCGAGTTGATCCAGAACGGGTCGATATCGAATGCGATGGCTCCGGGGCTGAGGCCGAGCGGATTGAGGTGTGCGCTGACATTGTCCATCGTGGTCTGGAAAGAACTCGCCATGGCGGGCAGTTCAGAGAGCTCGGGAACGGTTGTGCGGTCAATCTTCTGCACGCCGGAATGGACATTATCCACATCCGGCAGAAGTGCGTTCGCGACTGCCCAGTGGAGATAGGCCCCCTGAGTGGCGCGGCTCGACCATTCATCGAGTCCCTGGCGCCGGGTTACGCCGCTACCTGAATTCACCGCGCCATCCTGAAAGTGGCTCCAACCGGCGGCGGGATTGTCGTTGTAGTTCTTGCGATACGTGAGCGCCACGATCTGCTGTGCCGCTCGTGCCACATTGCCAGCCGCGGCGGCGAACTTGCGCTCGTCAAAATAATCAATCGTGATGGGCTGGCCAAGCACCGACACGGTCTCGGCGCGCGGCGTCCACGTGAAGTTATTGTTCGTGAGCAACTGGTAGTATCCGGTGAGGGCAGTGAGATAGTGACCGTAAGCGTCGCCATGTCCCTGCGGGAACATGCGATATGCGTCCGCGGCATCAATGACGCCGTTTGCGGAAGAACTGCCGGCCTTTTCCTTAATATTGTAGTTCACCGCGTAGATGGCCTCGCCGGAATTGATTCCGTGCGTGTAGTTCCAATAGAGGCGATTGTAGGCTGGCGAGACGTTCACCGCCGTGGTGAAGTCGTCGCGTCCTCTGAGGAGCGTGAGTTCTTCATCCAGCGAACTGACGACCTGGCCCTCAAACGAAAACCGGCTGGAATTGACCTGCGTCGCCGAGCCTGCATCGTCCACCGAGATCGTTGGGTTCGCCGCGTCGGCATACGCCTCGTTGCCGAGGATGATGTAGAGGTCATTCAAATATCCGGCCGCCAGAACAAGGGCGTTATTCGTGTCCGGGTCATTTGTGTTTGCATCGATGCTCATCGCCTTGCCGCGATTGAGCACGGTCTCGTAAAGCGCGATGAGTCCCACATCGTTGACGTTGTCGAGCGTCAGCGCGACATCGCCCTCCCAGCGCGTGCCAGCTTGGGTTAGCAGGCTCACATCGGTGTTCACCGCGTTATTGTAGAGGTCGGTCGTCCGTTGGTTGAAGGGATTGATTCCCGCGAGCACGCGCTTGATCCAGCCTTCGACAAATTGCGGCGGCATCCATCGCGAATACGGCGTGCCGAGCACGTTGGCGGCACTCGCTTTCGGGCGGTAGCGCATTGTGAACCACCGATCGTTGATGACAAATTGCGGGCCGCCAAACGGATTCAGGGGATTACCGCCTACGATAGCGGTGTTCGTATTGCGCACGAGGGGGTCACTTGGTGTCTGCCAGACGCCGCCGGAATCCACGACATCCGTTTCCTGTGCCGCTTCCAGGCGGAAATCGAGGCCAGACTGCGTGTCAGGATCGGCAGCCGAGTAAATGGCCACTTCAATCGTATTGGAACCTTGCGTGAAGAAGCTTGGCTCGACACTCCATTGCTTCGAGAGACCGCTCGTGGTCAGGTCGGGGCTCGGGTTTGTCGGAGTGAGCGATGAGGATGCGTTGTAGGCGATGGCGGCGGTTCCGTTCACATAGAGCACGAGACCGTCGAGGTCGCCGAGTTCCGCGCTAAATACGATGCTGCCCGGAATGCCGGAGCTGAAGTTGACGCCTGTGGTGGATTTGAACATCAAGGTCGGGAATCCCGCCGCCTCGTCATCCTCGGTATAGCTTGCCGGACGCACGTTCTCGGTGCGGGGAAGCGGCAAGGTGTTGCCGAGGTTCGCGTACTGCGACGCGGTGAGTGCCATGGCTTTCGGATCACTCACGAGCGTCCAATTCTTCGTCGCCGCGTTCAGCGGAACGCCGATGCGCGCCGTCATCACGGTTTGATAGGTCGAGGGAGCGACAGGACCGGCGGCGGCCCAGCGCCACTCAAATTCGTAGTCCTCCGGTTTGCCGGCGAAATCGCCGCTGTGGCGGAGGGTGACCTGTTCATCGAGCGGGTTGCTCGACTTCACGACCTTGAGGTCACCTACATAGAGTTGGCGGGCAACCTGAAAAACCTTCACCTGCACAGGGTCGCCTTCCGGCGTGAACGCCCGGCCATTGCCGAAGACCATCGTGACAAAGCCCGCACCCTGTCCCGTTGCGGTGATCGCGTAGCTGTCCACAGCGGTGTCGGGGTTGCCAACGATCGCGAGATTGTTTTTGTCCACATCCCCGTACGAGCCAACAATGTAACTTCCGGCCTGCGCAGGATTCGGAATGAAGGTTTCGACTCGGGTTTTCAGCAAATTGATCGTGGCCTCCCATTTCGATCGGTCTGCGTTACCGAGCGGCACCAAGTCCTTCAGTGCGTCTTCGTCCTTCGCGCTCAAAAGGTTCAAGTCGAAGTAGTCCTCCCCGGTGATTTCATCGTGGAAGGTTCCGAGCAAAACAAGCGTGCCTTTCGTTCCGCGCAGCGGGTCCACATAGAAGCGCTGCTGGAGATGCGGCGGCAGGAGTTGGAAGTACGTTTTGCCACGATAAGACGAGGTCTTGATCGCTGGCGGCAGCTTCTTTTCCGTCAATGTGGTGGTGTTTAAATCCACCGTCTTCTCGCGCGTCGGATCGTGAAGCGTCACACTGTTCTTTGTGGTTCCCGTTACAGCCGACGCCTGCGCGATGGACTGTTGGTAATAAATCTGTGCGCTCTTCTGCCCGCGCACCTGGGGCAGGCCAAACTTCGGCAGCGCAAGCGTCTCGCCCACACGCAACTCCGGCGCATTCTCAGGCCACTGAGGGCGGTAGGTAATGATCAACGGTTCGTCGGTCTGGCCGTTGTTAATGGCGGCAAGATTCAACGTCTGGCCGCTCCGAGCGGCATTGCGCAAGAAAGGCAGGATGGTGCCTGCGGCGGGTTGCGTCGCCGCTCCCGGGATGTAAAATCCATCGCGGCTCACGTAGTAGAGCTTGAACGAAAGCGTGGCGTCACGAGTGTAGGTCAGTTGATACGTCCCGGCGTCCACGGGGTTGGACGTCACCAGCGAGGTCGCATTGGTGATGCTCTGAATCACGGTGCCGGGAGGCACTCCCTGTCCCGTGACTTTCGTCCCGGCGACCAATCCGGCAGTGGAGACAGAGACGGTCGTCGTTCCGCTCGCCGTGGAAGTGCGCACTTCGCCGTGAGGTCCACGATGAATCCAAGTGAATCCCTTCCGGTCTTTGAACGTAAAGCTCTGGTAGGCCGTATCGCCATTCACGGAAGTGTTCGGCGGCAGATCCGTCTGATTGATTTCGATGTCCTTTGATGTGCGGTTCACGCCTGACCCGACAAGCGGGAGCGGCATCAGGGGCAATGGGTAAGGCTTCACGAGCAGCGTGCCTGCGGTCGCCGGGTAGTCGAAAAGGATGTCACCCGGGTCCTGAATGTGGTCGTTGTTCGCGTCGATCTCACGAACCACCTTGTAAGCGTGAATCGCCGGGCGGTGGTCGGTCGAGTCGGTGTAGCTCACGAGCGCAAAGGGCTGCGACGTGTAGTTCGCACCGCTCGTCACGTTCAAATCTTCGCGCAACGCGTAAGCGCGACCCGCCAGCATGAGGGCATGCTCCTCGTTCGGATTGTAGCCGACGAGCGCAGGGTTGTTCTGGTAGTAGATGCTGCCGGAAGCCTCCGCTCCGGGAAGATCATCGGTGCCCACACCGGCGGCGATGACGATTTGCGGGGAGGTGCTCACGGGGAAGTTCACCGTATAACGGCCGACTTTTCCTGGCACATAGAAGTCAACAAAGTCTGCACTCGGTGCGGGCACTTTCTTAAACCATCGCACCGTAAGCAGATTGTTTGTGGGCAGCGCATTGACGGGAATAATCGCACCCTGATTCGCCGCCTCAACCCCGACCGTGAAGGGGTTCAGGTAGCCCGCCGGGTAATAGCCAGTGCCGCCGGAAATGTAGCCGCCAAGTTCGTGGCCTGCCGGCGGGGCGATGCGTGTGCCTACCGTCGCTGTAGAGACGATTGGCGACGCGGCGTCCGACTGCACAGTGTAAGCAAGCGTGGACGTGCCGTCCGCGATGTTTTGCGACAACTGGAACTGCGTCGCGCTGATGATTTTTGTGATCGTCGCCGAGCCAAACGCACCGGTAACGACCATGCCCACCTCCAGACCCGCCGTGCTCGGAACGGTGATGATGGTCTTTCCGTCCGTTGTAACGCTCGTCGAAGACAAGTCGGTCTGACGACTCTCGGCCTGAGTATACAGATTCACATACCACACTTTGCTACCGCTCGTGAACTTCAAAAGCGACCGGTTCCGCTTGTCCGCCCCCGATGCAAAAGTCACGTAAAGCCTCTGCGTATTCAGATCAATCTGCGCCTCGGTGTTTGTCGGATCGTCCTGAAATACAATTTGAGGCAGCGTGCCGCCCGCGAAGGAAATGCCTGTCGCCGGGGTGCTGCCCGTCAATCCGACCGTTTGGTGAGCGTAGTCGCTGAGGTTCGGCGACCAACGCTGCCAGTACCGATCCTGGAACTTCGGCCACTGGATGCTAAAATCTGCGGTCTCCATCCAATAGAACGCTACCTTGTTATATGCATCGTTTGAAACTGGTTCGCCGAGGTCTGGATCCTGCGCCGGCGAGGTTTCGCGCTCCGCGTAATATGCCAGACCACCATCCGGCCGGAGTGCCGTTCCATAGAAAGTTGCCGCCGTCTGCTGGTTTTTCAGGACTGCAAACGGAGTGAGCAACCGATCTCCCGTGTGCGGAAGAAGTTCGTTCCCAAGATGCACTTGGGCGTAAGTGACATCAGGCACCCGAATCACATCCACCACGTCGGAGCCGATAAAATGCAAGATGTCATTTCCGATGCGCGGCTCGCCGAGGTACTCGACAAAAATGCGCCCGGTCGCATTGTAAGCGTGGAGCTGACCCACACCGCCAAACTTGTCGAAGAACAGCGTTTGGTAGTTCGGCGTGAGCGGAACATAGCCGGGGATGTTCACCTCCTCCGGCACAGCCTTTGGCACTACGGCATTATAAATCGGGTTGACCGATGAGATGCGCCCGTCGGTGATCTTCACCAGCGGCCCGTCGAAGCTTCCCTCCGTCCAATAAATCTTCCGCGAGGGACGCATCGAAGTGCTCGCGACGGTGAATTTCTCAGAGAGATAGCCGTCGAGGTTCGTCGTGACCCACGTGATCGTCACGTTACCTGGCTGCGATGCGAACACCTTGTCCGCGTGGGGGCTGAAATAGTAGTTCACCCGAGGAGTGATAGAACTCGGAGTCGAGCCGGTAATTGAACGATCCGCGTTCGCCGCCAAAGTCACCGTGTTCCCGGTGACTCGCACGATTGGCTGCCCGAGCAGCGTGGATCCGACCACCAATTCAGGGACCGCGGCGCTCACGACCACGGTTGTACTGTTGGTTGCCGCTGAGAGGACATTCACGGTGCCGACTGGAAAAAGCACGCCGCCGATGCCGGGGATGTTTTCACCCGGCAGGACGGGCTTCACCCGCCAGTAGTTCACCGGCGCGGCTGTGATGCCGTCCAGTGTTGTCTCCGGCGGCGGGATCTCGTCGCCCATGAAATAGCGGGGCACACCGGAGGCGTACGTCATCCCGAATGTCGCCTTTACGAGCACGAAGGTGCGATTGTCGTTGGCCGGGTATCGTTCTCCGAAATCCGCCGCATCGCTGATAGGCCCGGCGGAGCCGGAAATACTGCCTACCGCTCGATAGTTGCTGTTTGCGGTGGCCGGGAGTTGGCCCTGGTTGTCGCCTACCGGCGCACCCGCCTTGGAGAGGGTGTTGAAGTTGCCTCCCTTCAATTGGTATTGCGCCTGCGCGGGCACTGCATAGAGCAGCGCGGCAAGGGCTATGAGGGCGATTCGGAAATGTTTCATGGCGTTATTTGGCAAATGGTTGGGACTTGGCGCGGGCTGGTGCTGCGTGGACGGAGTGCGCCCGCTCTGGGCTCAAAGACTGGTTTGGGTCTCCGTCTCGCTTTCATGGCAGGATTTCTAAACCGACTATTCGCCGGCTTTGAGCGAAGCGGTGCGGGCTGCGGGCTTGGCTTCCTTGCTGAGTGCCTTTTCCAGCGCGGCGAGGCGGGCTTCCGTGGCGGTGCTGGCCTGCACAGTGGAGGCGATCTTCTTCTCCATCTCGGTGACTTTGGCGCGGAGGGCTTCGTTCTCTTTGCGCAGGGCTTCCTCGGCGGTGTCGCTGTCCTTCTTGATCTGCTGGGTGGCGGAGACGTTGAGTATGGAGATGGCGTCGTAGTCCAACGTTCGGAAGTCCTTCACTTCGCGACCGTAAACGTAGACCTCCTTGTCCTTGTCCGTCGATTTAAAGGAAGTGCGGAACTTGTCTTTCTTCACCTCCAACACATCATAGACCTCGAATTTACCCTCCTCGGTTCCGCTGCCCTTGGACATAATTTTGACCCGTTCGCCTTTCTTCAAGTCGCCCACCATTTTGATCCATCCGTCTTCGACAGGTGCTTTTTCCATGATGTCCGATACGACATTGGTTACCTGGTTGACGGCTGCGGGAAATACTTTCTCCACTTCCTGGGCGATAAGCTTTTTCTGGGAGCGGGTGCCATTCGCTATCGTGTCACGGTATGTGTAGTCCGTGACTTTGAGTTGCATCAATTTGGTGAGATCCTCGCTACCCTTGGATACTCCGATAATCCTTTTGATGCGCGCATCGGAGTAGCAAATTATATCCGTGGACATGATCCGGCCTTGGCACCAAATCGTGGTTTGGGTTGAACTGCCTGACGAGCCCACAGAGTATCCGAGGGGGGGCGATGCTTCCACCGTAGGTGCTCCCTCCGCCTAAAGCGGAGTAACTGTTAAAAGTAAGGAGACCCGTAGTATAGGGTCCCCCAACCGTGAGAACCGCTTGATTGGTGGCAGGCGTGCGAATCCCCACACCGTAGGAGGCCGTAAACAGGATATTAGTGCCACCAGCATTGATATAGGGCCCTTCTGAGGTTACAAGCATCCCATTATTTTGGTTGTTGAAAATAAAGCCATTACCGTTATTTGTTGGGCCGGTTATATTGACGCTGGTGGTGCCGGATGCAGTGATGCCGCCACTGACTAATATCCCGCCCGTGTCCACACGGAGGCGCTCGGTATTGTTGGGGAAAGGCTGAAGAAATCGGCTACGCCTGTAAAATAGCGGGACAGCGGGCGAAAATGCTGATCTAAGGAAAGCACAAACAGCGATGGACAAACAATTGAGCTTTGCAGCAGCCGAATACGCCGGAAAAAAGAAAACCACGAGGAAAGA
>CANIWM010000036.1 GCA_947471505.1 Chthoniobacteraceae bacterium
CAGATCAAGGAACTGGAGGATTTCTTCGGAGTGGAGCTGACCCGTCGCCACGGCAAAGGGCTGGTCTTGACCGAGAATGGAAAAGAGTTGGTGGAAATCGCCCGCGAGTCCATTGGCAGACTGCACGACTTCCAACTGAGGACGCAGAATCAGCCTGTGACTTTCTCCATCGGTAGTGGCGACAGTCTGGTGCAGTGGCTCATTCTTCCGCGGCTAGCCACCCTGCAAAAGCGACTGCCCAATATAAACCTCCGGCTGCAAAACTTGCGGAGTGTTGAAATCGCGAATCGCCTACAGGAGCTGAGTCTGGACTTCGGAATCGTCAGGCATGACGCGCTGCCCGAGTCGCTGGCGGCGTTCCAAATCGGGAAAATGGGGCACGCGCTCTTCTGCCCAAAGCGGCTGCTCAAAAACACAAAACCACCGAGCCCGCGTCAGATACTTGAGACGACGCCTTTAGTCATGCAGACCAGCGATGGCGTATTCATGCGTCAGTTTCGAGATTGGGAGGCGAAGAACCGGCTTACGATCTCCAAAATCCTCGAATGCGACTCTTTCCCTCAAGCGTGCGCAGCCCTGAAATCCGGCGAATATGCTGCGATTCTCCCGACGATTGCGCGGTGCGACTTACCGCAAGACACGTATCTGGAAGTCGCTTTGCCATTTCTGAACAAGCGCCCCCGCCAGCTCTGCGTCGCGTGGAATCCAAGGACGCTGCGCCTCCGAACTGAAGCCGCCGACGTTTGCGATGCGCTCAAAGCGGTCCTCAAGCTCGATGTGATTTTTTAAACGGGAAGGATTGGAGTTGGGAGAAGGGGACAGGAATGTTGAGATGCTGCATCGTCCATTGAGGTTCGTCTCTATTGCCCGAGAATTGGGGACGCATCGCGAGCCATCCGTCATTCGCCATTCCTTACGAAGTACAGTCCGCCGAGCGCGCGGCATCCACAAACGCCCTCATCTTCGCCACGTCCTTGCGGGCAGGCTCAGACTCCACGCCGCTCGACACATCCACTACTGCCGGGCGCACGACGCGCACTGCCTCCGCCACATTATCCGGACGCAGACCACCCGCGAGCCAGACGGTGAGTGCCGGGTTCGCTTCGCGAAAGGTGCGGGCGAGCGCCAAATCCACCCGTGCCCCTGTGCCGCCGTAGGCCCCAGGAACGTGAGCATCGAGTAGGACATGGCGGGTGGAAAACGCGTCGGCCCCGCTGGAGACTGCGGGGCTGTCCGCACGGAGAGCCTTGATGATCGGCTTGCTAAATGCCGCGATCTGCGCGCACTCCACCGCGTCCTCGTCGCCGTGAAGTTGTAGTGCATCGATGAATGGGAGCGCAGCGATCCGCGCGGCGAAATCGAGCGTGGCGTTGACGAGCAGCGCGACTCGGATGATGGGCAGTCGCTCGATCCACGCGGCGTTCGTTTCCAAATCAAGATACCGCTTCGTGCCAGTCCACGTATTGAATCCGAGCACGTCCGCGCCCGCGTCGATCGCGGCGAGGGCGTCGTCCTCGCGGATGATTCCGCAGACCTTCACCGCTGTGCGTCCTGCCGGCAGATTCATCGAATTTCGCGCACCTTCGCTTGTTTCATCCCGTCGCTCGCCTGTTCTGATTCGCCGCCCACCACCGCATCACGCTCGCGTCGTGCGGACGTCGCGCCAAACTTCGCCTTCAGCGATGAGTGGAAGAGAAAGCCCGTGATCCCAGTGATGATAGAGCCGCCCAGCGCGGTCGAATACTTCGCCACATGGAAGCCCGGCACGATGAAGCCGATCGTCTTGAAAATGAACACGTTCGCCGCGAGGTAGAACAGCACAAGCATCGGCAACGGCACCCGGCGAATCGCCAGCACCGAAGTCACTAACAGCGCAGGTCGGACGATGACTTGCGCCACCGCGAGCAGCGTCCCAACTGCCACCACCGGCAGCAACCCGGAGCAGCGGATGTCCGTTAGCCATACGGCCACAGTCACCCCAGCCGACATGGCCAACACGCGAAGAATAAACGATTTCACAGTCCATCTATTTAGCGCGTCGCGGCCAACTTCCAAGCGCGAGCGTAAGTATTCTGAGCTTTGACGTTCCCTCCTTCCCGGTCTATACAGCGCCCATGCACATCACGAACCCATCGCTCGTATTGCCACGCCGCACTTTTCTCCGAGGACTCGGAGCTTGTATTGCGCTGCCATTCCTAGACGCCATGACGCCCGCCCGCGCCGCACTCGGCGGAGCCCCGAAACGCATGGCCTTCATCTACCTGCCCAACGGCATGGACATGGAAAACTGGACGCCGAAGAAGGCAGGCGCAGGCTACGACATGCCCGCCACGCTGGAGCCACTGAAGGCGCACCAAGCGCAACTCAGCGTCCTCTCCGGCCTCGCCCATGTGAACGCTCGCGCTGGTGCCGATGGGGCAGGGGACCACGCTCGGGCCAACGCCACATTCCTCACCGGCGTCCGTGCACGGAAGACGGCGGGCGCGGATATTCACATCGGCGTTTCGGTGGACCAAGTCGCCGCCCAAGCCATCGGGCGCGAGACGCGGCTGCCCTCGCTGGAGCTGACGTGCGATAACGCCAGCCGCAACGCCGGCGCGTGCGACAGCGGCTACGCGTGCGCTTACCAAAACAACATCTCGTGGCGAAATGAAAACTCCCCCATGCCCCCACTCGCCGACCCGCGCCTCGTCTTCGAGCGCCTCTTCGGCTCCGCGCCCGACCCCGATCTCGCTGCGGGCAAAGCACTCCGCGAGTCCTGCCGAGGCAGCATCCTCGACCTCGTCCGCGAGGACGCCAAAGCCCTCCAGCGCAGTCTCGGTGCCAGCGACCGGCGTAAGGTGGACGAATACCTCGCCGCCCTCCGCGAGACAGAAGTGGGCATCGCCCAAGCCGAGAAATTCAAGGCCCAAATGCCCAAGCTCACCGCCATGGAAAAGCCCGAGGGCATCCCCGGCGACTTCACCGCACACGTCACCCTCATGTATGAGCTACTCGCCCACGCCATCGCCACCGACTCCACGCGCGTCGCCACCTTCAGCGTCCTCCGCGAAGGCAGCAACCGCAGCTACGGCTGGCTCGGCGTGAACGACGGCCACCACGAACTCTCCCACCACGGCGGCAGCCCCGAGAAGAAGGCCAAAATCGCCAAGATCAACCGCTGGCACATCGAGCGCTTCAACGAGTTCCTCACCAAACTGAAGACCTTCCGCGAAGGCGCAGGCACCGTGCTGGATAACTCCATGATCGTCCTCGGCAGCGCCATCGCCGACGGCGACCGCCACGCACACCACGACCTCCCCGTCCTCCTCGCAGGCGGCGGCGGCGGCTCGCTCAAGCCCGGTCGCCACATCCAGTTCGCAAAGGAAACCCCCATGTCGAATCTCTTCCTCACCATGCTCGGCAACATGGGCGTCAAAGCCGACAAACACGGCGACAGCACCGGCAAGCTCGAAGGCGTGTAGTTGGATGTAATCTGCCTTACACAAAATGAGGCTGCTGAAAGGGTTCAAATCAGCAATCAATTCCTCCGACCAAAGAGGACACGCGGTCGCGGTTATTTCCGCGTGTCTTCTTTGAAGTGGAACGGCTTTCCGCCGGTGATTGCGTCGCTCGTGATGCTGGGGCACCAGTGCTTTTCAACGTGGGCGATGATGAGGTCGTGGCCGGTGAAGTGGTCCACTCCGGGAGGTCTCTCGGGGTTGTACATGGAGTCGGTCATGTCGCGCATGAAGACGACGTTTTTGCCGAGATAGACTTGCTGGCGGATGGCGAAGGGGCGACCGAGGACGCACATGTTGAGATGCACGCCGCAGAGGATGACGTTGTCGATTCCGCGTGCGGTGAGGAGGTTCCAGGTCTCCTGTCCGTCGTCGGTGAGGGCGTCGCCGGGGGCGAGTTCGATGATGGGGTGCTGGCGTTTCCACGGGGGGATGATTTCGCATTTCCGGTCGGTGCAGGAGCAGCCCATGTCGCTATCATCGACGGGGAGGACGGCTTCGTGTTTCGGGTCCGTCCAGCACCACGAGGTGCCCCATCGCGGTGTGTTGGCAAGCGGGACGGGCGTCTTTGCAAACGGCGCGGATTGGGCGAGTTTGCGCTGCGGCGTGCCGTTGTAAAAGTCGGTGACGCTGCTGGGTGCGTGGATGATGAAGATACCGTTCTTGCGGGCGGTTTTCAGCATTTCGTTCATCGGGACTGCGAGCTCGGTGACGCGCCGTGCGGCGCTGCGGCACCAGTGGTCGTCCCACATGTCGCAGACGATGATGGCGGTTTTTTCCGGCACCCACTCGGCGGGCTTTTCCGAGATAGCACCGTCGGTTTTTGCGCGGGAGCGCAGGGTGAGCGGGAGCGCCGGGTCGGCGAAGAGTGAAGTGGTCATGGCAAGGAAGATCAGCAGTGTGCGCATGGTGCGGTGATAGCAGAGCGGCGGACGGAGGCAATCTCTCTCAGCAGAGACGGATGATTGTGAATGTGCGGTCGGTGCGGGAGCGGGCAATGACGCGGTCATCGACACCCGCGTTGCAGTTTCGATCAGACGTAGTAGAACGGTCGCGCCATGACTCGACTCAGAACCGCGCTGCTCATCCTCTTCGCCTCACTCACACTGCACGCACAGGTCCTTCCGGGCACCGCGCCGCTGGAGCCGAATCCTGATTTCTCGGCGGCGATGGTCGCCGGTATCGACCGCTTTGCGCTGCGCCGCATCGAGTCGTCGAAGCTCACCCGGAAGCCAAACCGCGATACCCTCAAGGCCATCCTCGGTGTCGTGGACCAGCGGCTTCCCATCACATCGCTGGAGCTCATCGGCGATACCAACACGCCAGCGTTGGTGCATGAAACCGACCGCGCCCGTGTATTTCGCGTGCGCTGGCCGGTGTTCCCCGGCGTCCACGGCGAGGGACTCTACGTGCAACCGAAAGCCGCGCCGTTTGCCAGAGTCATCTACATCCCCGATGCCAGCAGCAGTCCGGAAAAGCTCGTTGATGAAATGCTGCTCACCGCTGGCTGCGAGATCGTCATCCCCATGCTCATCAGTCGCGATTCCGAGTTCAGCACCAACGAGCAATTCAGCATCCGAACGAACATCCCCCATCGCGAATGGATCTACCGCCAGTCGTTCGAGCTGGGCCGTCACATCATCGGCTACGAAATCCAAAAGGCCCTGTCTCTCGTCGATGGGTTCAAAGCACAAGCTGACCAACTCCCCGTCCTCATCGCCGGCGTAGGCGAAGGCGGAATGATCGCGATGCTCTCGGCTGCCATCGACGAACGCATCGATGCAGCCTACGTTCTCGGACACTTCGGCCCGCGCGAGTCCGTGTGGGAGGAACCCATTTATCGCAATGTCTTCGGCCTGCTCCGGGATTTCGGCGATGCCGAAGTCGCATCGCTCATAGCGCCCCGACCACTCGCCATCCAGCACCTCATGTTTCCCGAACTCTCCGGCCCACCCGCCGCGAAACCGGGGGAGCGCGCAATCGCCGCTCCGGGCAAGCTCACCGCTCCGACCCTCGATGCAGCCAAAGCCGAAGTCGAACGCGCAAAAGCCCTCGCACCCGGCACCTGGATTCAGCTCCACACACAAGATCACGGCATCAGGGAAGTCGTCGCGCAAGTCTTCAAGAGCCCCACCGCCGACCGAATCCTCGGCGCAGTCGAAAACACCGGCAAGCCCGTCGTTTTAGAGCCCGACAACACCCGCCAGAAGCGACAACTCCGCGAACTGGAATCCTTCACACAACGCCTTCTCGTCAGCACCGAAGCCGAACGCGATGCGCAGTTCTGGAAACGGGTTCCCATCAAATCCGTCGCCGAGTTTGAGCAACACACCGTCGCCGAACGCGAGCGCTTTTGGAACGAAGTCATCGGTCGCCTTCCCAACCCCGACGCGCCCATGAACCCGAAGAGCCGCTTCGTTCGCGAGACCGACACTGCCACAATCTACGAAGTCACCCTCGACGTCTGGCAGGATGTCTTCGTATGGGGCTGGCTGTGCCTGCCAAAAGACCTCAAGCCCGGCGAAAAGCGCCCGGTCATCGTCTGCCAGCACGGCCTCGAAGGAATCCCCGAAGACGTCTTCAACCCTGACCCAAAGTCCCCCGCATTTGCCCCCTACCAAGCCTTCGCGCTCCGACTCGCGGAGCAAGGATTCATAACCTTTGCGCCCCACAATCCCTATCGCGGCAGAGACGCATTTCGCACCCTGCAAAGAAAGCTCAACCCGCTCGGGCTCACACTCTACAGCGTCATCAACGGACAGCACCAACGCATCATCGAGTGGCTGAAAATGCAGCCCTTTACCCAGCCCGACAAGATCGCCTTCTACGGCCTCAGCTACGGCGGGAAATCCGCAATGCGCACACCCGCAGTCCTCACCGATTACTGCCTCAGCATTTGCAGCGGAGACTTTAACGAATGGGTGCGCAAGTGCGTCAGTACCGACATGCCCATGAACTACACCACCACCGGCGAATACGAAATCTGGGAGTGGAACATGGGTCGCACATTCAACTACGCCGAAATGGCCGCTCTCATCGCCCCACGTCCATTCATGGTTGAGCGCGGTCACGACGACGGCGTCGGCACCGACGAATGGGTCAACTACGAATACGCCAAAGTCCGCCGCCTCTACGACAAGCTAGGCCTGGCCGACCGCACCACCATCGAGCACTTCAACGGCCCTCACATGATCCACGGAGTCGGGACCTTCGAGTTCCTCAAGGATAAGCTCGGCTGGAAGCGGTAGTGGAAATCCGGGCATCTTCGCTTGCGTGAGGCCCGCCGTTGGAACTAGTGCTTGGCAAGACGTATGAAACTCTTCGCCTTCCTGACTATCCTTGCCACCGCCGCTTTCGCCGAAATGCCCAAGCCCGACCATGTGCTCAAGCTCTGGGAGAAGCCGCCCGGCGACTTCACCGTGCCGGGCCCCGAGGCATTCACTCCTTCGAATCCGAAGGACAAACTCCCTATCGCGCGGCTCACCAATATCGCCGACCCGCGGCTTGAGCTTTATGTGCCTGCTGCGGATAAAAGGAACGGTGCGGCGGTAGTCATCGTTCCCGGCGGCGGGTTCGGGATTCTCGCGAGCGAACACGAAGGCAGCGAGCTCGCCGTATGGTTCCGCGATCGTGGCGTCGTGGCGGGCGTCCTCCAGCACCGCTGCCCGACGAACAAGCTCGCAAATCCGTGGGAGTTTCCCGCGTGGGATACGCAGCGCGCAATGAGCACGCTCCGAGCGAAAGCGGCCGACTTCGGCGTGAAGTCCGATCGCATTGGGTTGTTCGGCTTCTCCGCCGGCGGACAGGTCGCGCTCATCGCCGCGACCAACGAACGCCTTTATCCCGCCGCGGATGAAACGGACAAAGCGAGTCTTCGGCCCGACTTCCTGATGCTCTGCTACGCGTGGAAGATTCTCGCCGACAACTCGACCACCGAGCTGCGCTCGCAAATCAAAATCACCGAGCAAACGCCGCCTACGTTCTTGGCTCAGGCGTATGATGATCCGGGCTCGCTTGCGGAGGGCAGCACGCTTGCATTTCTCGCATTGCGGAAGGCGAAGGTGTCTGCGGAGCTGCATATCTACAGCACCGGCGGCCACGGGTTCGGACTTCGCCCAAATGAAACGCAGGCGCCGGGCGACTGGACCGGACGCCTCGATTTGTGGCTCAAAGCGCGCGGCCTCATCGCGAAGTAGGGCGCAAGTTTAGCCGCGTAAAAGGGCGGAGTTACCGCGGGCGGACGATCATCTCTTCGATGATGACTCGGGAGGGGAGGTTGATGCACAGCAGGACGCACTCGGCGATGTCTTCGGGGCGCATCATTTTTTCCCGCGCGCTCGGGTCGGGGACGACGGGACGCTTATTGAGAAGCGGCGTGTCGATGTCACCGGGGAACACCGCGCAGGCTCGCACCCCCCGCCCACGCTCTTCGGCGTTGATGCTTTGGGTGAGCCCGGCGAGACCAAACTTGGACATAACGTATGCGGGCCCCGCCTTGGGCGAGGCTTGCTTGCCGGCGTCGCTGACGACGTTGACGATGGTGCCGCTGCCGCGCGTGCGCATCCCGGGGAGGAAGGCTTGCACGCAGTAATATGCGCCGTTGAGGTTGGCGTTCATCATGTCGTGGTAGTCGGGTAGGGAGAGGACTTCGAGGGCGCGCTTAGGGGCATTCGTTCCGGCGGAGTTGACGAGCACTTCCACTTCTCCGAACTCAGCGAGGATGCGTGCGCCTGTCGCTTCGACCGAGGTGGAGTCCCCGATGTCGCAAGGGCAGGGGAGCAGCTTTGCTCCGTCGGGACCAGCGAGGGCCACCGTCTCGGCGAGAGCGCTGGCGCGGCGACCGATGATGGCGACGCGCCACCCTGCTTTCACGAGGGCGAGCGCTGTGGCTTGCCCGACTCCGCTGCCTGCTCCGGTAACGACTGCATTTTTTGTCATAGCGAGGGTGTGGCGGATGGGGCGCAGTGGCGTCAAGCCGTCGTGGTTCAGAACGGGAACTTTGTGAAGTTGCCGGTCATGAAGGTCCAGGTGTTGGCGAATTTTGCGATGCCTTGGGCGGTGGCCTCGGAGTAGAGGATGAGGCGGTGGCCGTCGCTGTACCACCAGCCGGTGTGGGCGTCGCGGGCAGAGGAACCGCCTGCGTAGATGCATTCGCCGGCACCACTGCCTTCAAACGCGGCGTTTTTCACGCGGTCCCAAGGGGTCTTGTTGGCGGGGACGGGCGATTCGTGGGCGAAGTATTTGAGGGCGACCATTTCTTCAGAATGCTGGGCGGTGGCGGCGCTGAGCTTTTCGCCGAGCAGGAGTGGGCGGAGGCCGAGGGTGATGCGGCGGGCGTTGAGGAGTTCGGCGTATTGGACGGCTTCGGGCTTTGCGGATTTCATCTGGGCGTGGGCGGCGGTGACGAGGCGCCCGCTTTCGCGTAGTGCGAGGAAGGGTTCGAGTTCGATGAGGAATTGCTCTAGGCCGACGGCGGGCCTCTCGGCTTTGGCGAGGTCGCCGATGGGGAGCAGGGCGAGGTCGGCTTCTTTGCCGTCGGCCCATGCGATGTCGCGGCGAATTTGGGCGAGGAGGGTGATGGATTCGACGAGGGCTGCGGCGGGGGAGTTGGTCCCGAGTCGGAGGCCGGAGGTGACTTTGCCGAACGCTTTCTCGGCGCGCTGATATGCGCGGTCCATCTCGTCGAACTTCCTTTTGTCTTTGTGGTGGTCGGTTTGGACGATGGCGCGGGCAGCGTCGCTGGCGGTCTTCCATTCGCGGAAGTCTTGGCGGAGATTTTCGACTGTGGGGTCGCCGGGCTTTGTGGCGCGGAGGAGGGTGCGAAGTTTGGCGAGGGCGGGTTCGTCGAGTTTGGTGAGCGTTGCTTTTAGTTCGGCGCCAGTGGCGGCTGCTCCATCGGCACGGAGGCGGACGGTGGCCGGGGCGCGGCGAGCGGTGTCGGGCTGGGCGAGTTGGGAGAGCATCGGGGCACGCTGCGCGGGCGCGAGGGGACCGCCAAAAGGATGTTCGGCGAGGAGAACTGTCGTGAGGGTGGTGAAGATGATGAGTCGGAGCATGGGACGCTTCTTACGCATCAAGACGCTGGGCTCAATCAAGAACGCTCCGTTTTAGCGACTCGGGAAAAGGCGGTCGCGGAGGCGGAGGCATGGGAGTTCGACGAGCCAAGCGCTGAGAACTCCGCAGACGATGGAGAGAGCAAAGTAGGTGGCGATTTCCAGCGCGCCGCCGAGTTGCTCAGGCCGGAGGAGGAAAGGCATAATCATGAGGCGGGCCGTAAAGTGCCAGAGGTAGATGGAATAGGAGTAGGTGCCGAGCCAGGCGATAGCGCCCCGCTGGATCGGGGTGGGACTGAAGATCGTGAGAGTGAGGAGGATACCAGCGGACAGCCAGAGCCCGGTGAGCGCGATGGTGGGGATGGCCCATGCGGTGCCGAGGGTCCAAATCGCCGGCACGCTCGCGAGTGCTATGGAGGTCAGTGCGAGCGGCTTCCGCCATTTCTCGGTGAAAGTGGCGAGGGCGGGTTGATGGAAGGCGTAGAGCCAGCCAATGAGAACGCCGAAGAGGAGAGAGTCGAAGCGCAGATGCGTCGGCTGGTAGATGTGGAAGATGGGCGCGGTGCCGTCCCACGCGGTGCATATCCGCATGGTGAGGCAGGCGATCGCGACGAGAAGAAAGACGAAGGGCAGGCGGGCAAAAGGACGCTCCTTTTTGCCCCGCAGAGCGTAGAGCAAGAGCGGGAGGATGAGGTAGAAATGTTCCTCGACGGCGAGGGACCAAGAGTGAGGGAAGAGACCCGACCAGTAGTTCTGCACGAAGAGCGCCTCGCTGAGAGCCCATGCGCTCGGAGTGGAGAGGCCCATACTGGCGCGGTAGATGAGGACGATGCCGAGCATGACGTAAAAGGCTGGGTAAATCTTCCACGCACGGCGGAGAAGAAAACGCCCGGCATTTAAGCGCCCGTGTTCTTTCCAAGAGCGAAAGAGGAGCCCGCTGACAAGGAAACCGCTGAGCACAAAAAAGAGGTCCACGCCGATCCAGCCAATCTGCTGCCACGCGCGAAGGCCGAAGCCGATTGCCGACTCGAACTTCATTTTCGGGAGGTGCGCGCCAAGCACGAGGAGCACGGCCACGCCGCGCAAAGTATCGAGCGAGGCGAGCCGGGTGACTGCGGGCTTTGGAATGGATTCGGACATGGGCTTGGCCGTCCCCGTATGCAAGTTCGGTGCCTTAAAGCCCGCGCGCTTCCAGCCAGTCGAGCGCTTTTGCGTAGCTGGCGCGCTGGAGGTAGTGGGCGAAGTCGCCTTCGAGGGGCCTCGGCAGGGCGGCGGCGTGGGTGGTGATTTGCTCGGAGGCGGCTTTGAGTTTCTCCAAATGCGCTGCGGGATCGCGCTCGTACAGGGCGCGGTCGGCGATGATGGCGATGCGCTCGCGGAGGGCTGCGGCGAGGTGGGTAAAGGCGGCGTCCATGTTACTTCGCGGCGCTGCCTTCGGGTGGGTTTTGCTCCCACTTGTCCGTGCGGAATGGGCTGGCGGGGAGATTCGCGGAGTTCACGAGATTGCAGTTCGGGTTGTCAGCCCAGCCGTAGCGGACGGCGACGGGCTTGGCCACGTTCGGGCTGGAGACGACGACGTGGTCGCCCTCCAACGAGACTTCGGCCCACTGGAATTTTTTGTCCTCACCGGCGACGGCGAATCCTTTGATCGCCCCGCCGTCCTGCGCCTTGAGTCCTTCGGCGTGGCTGAAATTGAGGCGGATTTTCCCATCCTCGACTTGCATCCCGCCGTAGATGGGGCCGCTGTATTCTGTTTCCTCGAAGTAAGTGCCAGCCAGCGCGGCGAGGGCGAGGCGTTTGCCGACATCCTGTTTGTTTTTCGGGTGGATGTCGTTGGCTTCGCCGAGGTCGATGATGACGGCCATCTCGGTGCGCGGGACTTCCAGCGTGGAGAGCTGTGCTTCGCGAATCTGCGCCCAATAGCTGTCGGTGGGCTCTTCACGTTTCGGAAAGTAATTGGCGAGTTGCACGAAGATGAAGCTGAACTCGCTCTCCTCACGCGGGATGTTCTGCGCACGGGCAAACTCGAAGCGCCACGAGAGGATCATCGTCGCGAACAGCGGTGCGTAGAGCGGCATGTTTCCACGGTTGTTGAGCCCCGCGTTGCTCTCGCCCTGATACCACAGCGCGCCGCGAATCGTGTAGGGCGTGAGCGGTGCGATCATTCCATTATAGAGGCCCATCGGAGCTGCGAAGAGGTCGTTCGGACCATCGGGCGCGCGGGGGGCGCGCGGGGCGGGCTGACCTTCGGCTTTGGCTTTCTCGGCGGCTTCCTTGTGTGCTTTGAGCAGTTCGTCGTAGGCGAGTTTTGCCTGCAGGTAATCGGCCTGTTTCTTCTTCCAATGCTCGCCGAATGCGGGATTGGAATTCATCCCGCTGGCGGGAATCCAAGTCTCCACGGGCGTGCCGCCCCACGAGCTGTGGATGAGGCCGAGCGGCACTTTGAGCTTCTTGTGGACTTCACGGCTGAAGTAGTAGCCGACGGCGCTAAAGAGCGGCGCATTCTCTGGCGTGGCCACGGCCCATTTGCCGGTGACATCGTCGAGCGGAGTCGCGCTCGCTTTTTTCGCGACGGTGAAAACGCGCAGCTCGGGGAAATTGCACGCTGCCACTTCGGCTTCGGCGTCTTTTGCATTTTTGACGATCCACTCCATGTTGCTCTGCCCGCTGGCCAGCCATACTTCGCCGACTGCGACGTTCTTCACGGTGAGCGTGTTCTTTCCCGCAACCGTCATGTCGCCAGCGAGGCCGGGTTTGAGCCCTTCGAGCTTCGTGGACCAGCGGCCTTTTTCATCCGCCGTCGCAGAGACGCTCGTGTCGCGGAGTTTGACGGTGACTTTCTCGCCCGCTTCCGCCCAACCCCAGACGTTTGCCTTGGTGTCTTGGAGCAGGACCATGTTGTCGCTGACGATTGCCGGAAGGCGCACATCTGCGAGCGCGGAGATGGAAGTTGCGAGAATGAGGACGGGTAGAATTTTCATGCGCGGGAGGATGCGAACGCCGCGCCGGGTGTCCAGCGCGCTTTTTTCGTGGGTGATCTAATATGCCAATGGCTTGCATTTGCTGCCGGGCCTGTATTTGGTCAATGGCATGACTCGTTCTGCTTTTATTTCTGCCCTTCTCTTGCTGGTGGGGCCGCTTAGCGCGTTTGCTGCCGAGCAAAAAATCCGCGTCTCCTCGTTCTCCACGATTCTCACCGAAGTCGCCCAGCAAGTCGGCGGGGAGCGCGTGGAAGTCACGGCGCATGTGAAGCCCGGCGTGGACCCGCATGACTTCGAGCCGAAGCCGAGCGACATGCGCGCGGTGGCTGCGGCGGACCTCGTCCTGCTTTCCGCAAAACACATGGAGGGCTACCTCGCGCGGCTCAAGGAAGCAACGGGCGCGAAAGGCAATGTGCTGGAGGTCGGCAACGCGCTGCCTTCGCTAAAACTCACCGTGCAGCACGGCGACCACAGCCACGACGGCGAGGACCCGCACTGGTGGCACAGCGTCCGCAATATCGCCCGAGCCACGAAGCTCGTGCGCGATGAACTCATCCGCTTGAGCCCGGCGGACAAAGCCGCCTTTACCACTGCGACCTCGGCGTATCTCGGGAAGCTGGAGGCTCTCGATAAGTGGGTAAAAACGAAAGTCGCAGAGCTACCTCGCGATAAACGCAAGCTCGTGACGAATCACGATGCGTTCGGCTATTTTGCTAAAGAGTATGGGTTCACCGTGATGCCGATTGATGGCGTCTCGAAGAATGCCCAGCCGGGCTCGAAGGCGGTGGTCGAGATGATCGCCGCGATCAAGGATGCTGGCGTGAAGGCGGTATTCTCCGAGGATGTTGCTAATCCGAAAGTCATCCAGGAAATCACCAAGGAAACCGGCGCGAAGTTTGGCGGCGAGCTGCTTTCCGACGGACTCGGGCGCGACGGCGCGACGGTGGAAGAGATGTTCAAACACAACGTCACGACCATCGTGGACGCTCTCAAGTAATGCGTGGCTCGCCTGTCTTCCGCGCCTTGCTGGCGTTTGTCGCGCTCCTCACGCTTGCGCCGTTGCTGGCGCGCGTCACGGCTCCGCGCTTGCAAGCGGCGTTCGTTGCGCCGCCGGAAGTTGCTGCGCGGAAAGTGCAACTCGTGCTCGCTTTCACCGCAGCGCCGAAGCGCGTGACCATCCTTCACCTCGGGCGCGAAGTGTGGGCAAAGGCGGACCCGTCCACGGAGGAGGAACTGTCGCTCGACGTGCCGTGGCCCGCGCAGGGCGGAGAGCTGACGTTTCGCGTGGACTGGCCGGAAGGCGCATCGCTCGCCGCGATGCGTGCGCGGCTCACAGACCCGCAGAGCGTCGAGATCGAACGCTCGCTGTGGAGCGCTGGGCCGACGACAGACGTGCTGAACTTCCCATGAGCAATTCCCACGACCACGCGCTCAAAATCTCCGACCTCACCGTGAGCTACGCCCGCGTCCCGGCGCTGCATCACATCTCGTTTGAGGTCCGCTGCGGGCAGTGCATCGCGCTCCTCGGGCCGAACGGGGCAGGGAAGACCACGCTCCTCAAGACCCTCGCCGGCCTCGTCAAACGCGAGAGCGGCACCATCCACTTTCACGGGCGCGAAGTCGTGGGCGCGACGCCCGACATCGCGTATCTCCCGCAGCGTGGGCAGATTGATTGGGACTTCCCCACGACCGTGCGCGGGCTCGTAGAAATGGGCCGCTATCTCCGGCTCGGCTGGTATCGGAAATACGGCGCTGCCGATGACCTCGCCGTGAATCTCGCCATGGAAGCCATGGACCTCAACGATCTGCAAAACCGCCAAATCAGCGCCCTCAGCGGCGGGCAGCAACAGCGCGCATTCCTCGCACGTGCGCTGGCGCAAGAGGCCCATGTGCTCTTGCTCGACGAGCCATTCACCGGACTCGACAAGCCCAACCAAGACAACCTCAAAGCCACCCTCAAGCGACTGAGAGGGCAGGGGAAGATGCTCATGGTCTCCCACCACGACCTGCCCAGCGTGCGCGAGATTTTCGACCAAGTCCTCCTGCTCAACGGCGAGCTGATCGGCGCAGGCAAAACGGCGGAAGTTTTCACGGGAGAAAACGTCCAGCGCACTTACCAAACCCAGGTTTTCTCCGGCGTATGATCCACGAAATGCTCCAGCACGACTTCATGCGCCGCGCACTCGTCGGCGGGCTCATCATCGGCTTCACGAACGGCTTCCTCGGCTCCTTCATCATCATGCGGCGTATGGCGCTCATGGCCGACGCGCTCTCGCACAGTATGCTCCCCGGCCTCGCCATCGGGCTCATGGTCGCTGGGCTCAATGCGGGCAGTCTTTTCATCGGCGGCATCACTGCGGCGTTCTTCGTCGCCATCGGCTCCATGCTCATCTCGCGCTGCTCGCGGCTGAAAGAGGACACGTCGCTCGCCATCCTCTACACGTTCGCATTCAGCATCGGCGCGGTGCTGCTGCAATTCACCCCCACGCCCGTGGACCTGAACCACTACCTTTTCGGCAACATCCTCGGGATGGGAAATGTGGACCTTTGGATCACCTGGAGCGTCGCCCTGCTCGTCATCCCCGGCCTCCTCCTGCTCCAGCGCCCGCTGCTGCTCACGCTGTTCGATCCCGCCGTCGCGCGCAGTCAGGGCGTCGCCGTCGGCGCGATGCACATCGTCATCATCGTGGCCAGCGTGCTCACCATGATCAGTAGCGCGCAATCCGTCGGCGTCATCCTCATGCTCGGCCTGCTCGTCGGCCCCGCAGCCACGATGTATCTGCTCACCGACCGCTTCCCCGTGATGATGTGGGGCGGCGCGATCCTCGGCTGCATCGGCACGCTCGGCGGGCTCGTGCTCTCCTACCGCTTCGAGCGAATCCCGAGCGGCGCAGCGATTGTGATCGTGCTCTTCAGCGCCTTCTTCACCGCATTCGTCTTCGGCCCGCGCTACGGCCTAGTGGCAAAGCTGCGCAAGTCCCGCCACCTGCACGAAGAGTCGCTAGAGCGCTGGCGTCCGCCTGCGGAGTAGTTGAGAGTTGATGGTTGAGAGCTGAGAGTTTGTCAGCCGCTTCGCGGAAAGAAACCGCTTGCCCGCCTCCCCAACTTCGGAGACACCCCGCTCATCCTAGAAATCGGATATGCCAACAACCCACACACATTTGAGGCTTTCGTCCCAGCGCACCCGCGCTGGCTTTCACCCGAACATCGCCGTCCTTTCGCAACCATGAAAACAACACTCCTTCTCGCCCTCCTTGCCTGCGCACTTCTCCTTCCATTCCGAGCCGCAGCCGAGCCTGCGGGAACGACAATGAGACAGACTCAAAGTAGCTTTAAAGCTCAGCAAAGTATAATCGGCGAAAAGAAAAAAGAAACCATTGTTGTTTCTATAAAACTGCAAAATACCCAAAATACGCCAGTAGTGGGAGCGTTTGTCGCTATTGATTATAACTCTGGCCCTCGATTTCGTGGTGAGCCGACCGATAATGCGGGCACGACCAAAATTGAACTGCCAAACCCGCACTATTCAGTAATTGTGGTTAAACATGAGGGAAAGATCTGGCATTTCCAAGGGCACAAGTTCGGATTAAAGCGAGATTTGGAACTGACTCTTGATGATGAGCATTTGTTTCCTAGTAAGTAACTTATTGCAGTGAAATACGACGGAGCCAGCGGAGTGGGACTCACCCACGTGGGTGACAAAGGGAAAGACCCACAGTGTACACAAAGTAGCTTATAAAATGAACATTAAACGCATCTCTATTGTAGTGGCATTTTTGTTGAATGCTTGCTCAAGTAACTCGATCCGCTTAGGTCCTTCCGCTCCTACACAAGAGGAGGGGCTCTTCCGGTTGGCATACATTCGGAATAAGGCTCTTGTCGGGTCTTACATCCCAATACCACCCAATCAAGATAGGCTCATTTCCAATATCTCTGGGAAATTGATTGCTGCAAAAGAACTTCAAGACGCGAGAAATGAAGCAAAGATTTTCGAAAATCGAAAAAATGGAATACCCGCGCCCGATGGATGTGTTTTAGGGCCACCTGAGGAATATGAATTGCAAATAAAATCGGGACATAGTTGGCAGTACGTAGCGATGGTCGATCGGAATGGTGAATTCCTCGTACCGGTGAAGGATAAGGTTGTTTCGGACAAATTGCGGAAACTCATTTCGAAATGGCGGGAATCCTAATGATACTCCGCTTGCCTCGTCGCGCTGCCCGAGAAAAGGAAGCAAACGGCCACGAAAATGAGACAGGCTCAAAGCAGCTCATTAATTTAGTTATGTATTATCAATTCACGAGCAATGTTGCGATGGATATGCCCTTGGACGACCGACTTTATGCCGAGGCGTTTATCGCGGCATTTATTAGATGCAAAATTACGGAAAACATCCTTGTAGAGCGGGACGTTTTTTTCGAGCAGTTGCGTGACTGCTGGTCAGAAGGTTTCGAACAGCACGGGTTGAATGAGGCGGCACTAAATGCTATTGCAACCTTCGATGGTGACCTGATTTTCAATTTCTATTTAAATTGGCACGGGAAAACAAAGGAAACCCCTGGATTTTATGATTGGAGGATCTAGTGCTTTTCGGGGCAAAGTCCCCGTGCCTCCCGGCGCCTCGGTGGAGCTGCCGCATGTGAGCGCGGAGGATGCGGAGTTGGTGCGGCATCGGGGGCTTTTGGATGCGGTGTGCGCGCTGGAGTTTCCTTATTGTAGAGGGGGCGTCCCGCCCCCGTGGGCGCGCCGCGTCGCAGGAGCGACGCTCGGGGCCGGGACGGCCCCCCTCCTTGGTCGTGAGGAAACGGGCCAACAGGTTCAAACTATATAGTTTTGCGTCTCCTGAACGCTCTGATTCCGGGTGTCTTTATAGAAAGTCGTCGTCGGGACGCGGCTGGGGCGGTTGTCTTTATAGATTTTTGCAATCCAGCGTCGGGGAGGCGTCTTTTTATAGAGAAAAACGGGAGGGGGCCGTCGTGGAGGCGTCTTTCTATAGAGTGGGCGGCGTTCCAGCGTTCTGGAGGCGTCTTTCTATAGAGTCAGTTGGAATCCAGCGCCGGGGAACGGTCTTTTTATGAAGATTTCCGGCTTCAAAACGACCTTGCAACGAGTCGCGATATAGCTACTTTTCGACACCGTCCTCCCCGGACATCAACAACCAACCAAACCAACCCATGAGCGATAACAAAATCCAAGCCGCCATCTTGCATGGCGACCTCATTGCAAGCGTGGATGACGCGCTTGCTCCCTACAACCGCCGCAAGCTGCTCCCGTGGCAGCGCGATGAGCTGACGGCGGCAACCAACTCGGCACGCGCGGCCAACAGCGCTCTGCAACTCGCGGCGGGCGAGCAGGTGGGCGCAAGCGGGCGGGTGAAGACGGGGGAGGAACGCCTGAGCAGCTTCGTCCGCACAGTGCATAGCCATCTATTTGGTATCCCGCTGGCGGACCCCGGTGTGCCGCCGGATGCAGATACGACGGACGCGGATGAACGCAACGATGCGCTGGCGAGCCTCGGCTTTGACCAAGGCGAACTAGGCGACCTTTCGGACCGCACGAATCTTTTGCGCATCGCCGACGCAATCATCGCCAATAACGCTGCGCTGCGCCCGCTGCTGCGCGTGTCGGCGGCGACGATTTCGCGCATGGTGATTTGGCGCTCGGGCTTGGTGACGAATGTGAACATCGCCAACGGCGGTGCGCGTCAGCCGCTCACAAAAATAAAGGACGATGCGCTGGACGTGCTCGAAAATGTGCTCGCCCGCTTGCGTCTCTACATCGCCGCAGTGAGCCCGCACGGCGAATACGACCCCGCACTCGCGCTTTACGACTTCCAAGTCAAACGCCAATGGGGCGAAGCGCAACCGCAACCAAAGCCAGGCCCAATCGGCACAATGACGTTCGACGGCACTACACGCACAGGCACTGTGGATGCACTGCCGGAGCACGCGAGTAGCGTGGTAGGCTGGCGTCAAATCCTCGGCGGGGAGCCGGAACTGGCGGGGCAAAGTGACACGGGAAGTGTGAACTTTGCAGAAGTGGGGCCGTTTATCCCGAACGGCGATTACATGCTGTGGATGACGGGGAAAAACGGCGCAGGCTACGGCCCGGCGAGTAACAAGGTGAGCTGGAAGGCCCCGCTGTAAATGGAAACAGGAGCCCGCGAAAGTTTCGTTGGGAGTTCCGCCTTTTAGGCGGCTGTGCCCGTGTTCGACACGGGCAGGGGACCGCCTAAAGGCGGAACTCCAAACGACTTTCGCGGGCGACGTTTCTATTTCCACATCTACGCACTGCGGCAGGCTGGCGGCCTTTCGTGGCAACACGGGGGGGTGGGAAAGCCTCCCTCTTTTCCGCTACGGCCCGACGAGTAGGCGGTAGAAGCGGGCGGCGCTGGTGGCTCCGCCGAGGTCGGTGAAGGTGAGCGTGGTGCCGTTGCCGTTTTGCTGCCCGCCGATGGGGAGCCATGTGCCGCCGAGGGCGGTGGTGTATTGGAGCTGGTAGGTGTGGCCGGTGTGGCCGAGGGCGGTGCAGGTGAAGTTGGCACCTGCTTTTGCGGCGGTGAGGATGCGGCGGTCGGTATTGAGGATGACGGTGCCGTTGTTGGTGAAGTTTGGCGGTAGGTTGCTGGCGGAGGTGAGGAGGTCGAGGATGCCGTTGTTTTCGAAGGCTCCGGTGACGTCGAGCAGGCCGCTGGCGGTGAGGCGTAGGGTGCCGTTGTTCACGGTTTCGCCAGCGAGATGGAGCGAGCCGCTGATGGTGGTGCTGCCGTTGTTGACGAAGGTGCCGCTGATGCTGAAGTCGTCGCCGAGCAAGGTGAAGTTGCCGTCGTTGTTGAGGTCGCCTGTGATGCTGCTGCCGCCGAGGACGGTGAGGGCTGCGCCGACTGCGATGTTCACGGAGTCTGTGGCGATGGCTCCGTCGTCGAGTTTCAAAGTGGCGCCGGTGGCGACGCTTGCGGTGGCGCAGGTGATGAGGCCGCTGATGTCGAGGGTGCCTTGCTCGATGGTCGTGCCGCCGTTCCAGGTGCCGTTGTGGATGGCCCATGTGCCTGCGCCGGTCTTGACGTAGTTGGTGAGGGTGGCGGTGTTTTGCTCGCTGATGGCGCCGAGAAATGTGGCGGTGCCGCCGAGTGGTGTCTTGCCGCCGATGCGGTAGGTGAGCGCGCGCCCGCCGGTGACGCCGCCGCGCAGGTAGGAGTTGGAGGGGCCGTTGAGTTCGCCGATTTCGATGGTGGTGCCGGTGCCGGTGTTGCTGATGCCGTTGAAGTAGAACGAGGTGTTGGCCGCGAGGTTCACGGTGGCGAGCGGGAGGCCGGGCCAGTAGTAGTCGGCATCGATGCGGAAGTCGCCGCCGCCAGCATCGGTGGTGACGTTGAGGGTGCCGGTGAAGGCGCTCCAGTTTCCCGTGATGTCGGCGCGAACGTAGGTGGTGAAATAGTTGAGTGTGCCGGGCCCGGAGACGTCGCCGCCGAAGCCGCAGCGTGGGGCGACTTGGAGGGTGGCGTTGCCTGCGACGTAGAGGGGATTGGGCAGCAGCCCTGCGTAGGTCGCGTCGCCGCCGCTATACATTTTCAAAGTGCCGCCGTTGAGGGTGACGGTGCCGGTGCCGAGTCCGCTCGCGTTGGCGGTAGCGTTGGCGAGCTGGATGTTTCCGGCGTTGAGCGCGATGCCGCCGGTGAATGTATGTGCGCCGTCGATGGTGAGTGTGCCGGTGCCGCTTTTCGCGAGGGAGCCGGTGCCGGCGAGCGTTCCTGTGCCGGTGAGTGTGTAGCCGAGGGCGGTGTTCACATTGACGACGCGCGGGGCGAGGCTGCCGGTGAGGGTGACGGTGCGGTTTGCGCTCGTGTCGTCGAGGGTGACGCTGTCGAAGGCGTAGAATGTGGAGCCGGTGAAGTTGGCCGTCGTATTGAGGTCCCACGTGGCGGCGTTGAGGGTGCCGGTCCAGACGAGGTTCGCGGTGTTGCCGGTGACGACGAGCTGGATGTAGCCGCCCGCCGCGCCGCTCGCCGTGCGGGTGAGGGCGAAGGTCTGGCGCGTGCCAGCGGGGGCGTCGGTGGTGAGGTTCATGGCCATCCCGCTGCCGATGTTGAGCGGGATGCCAGCGGCGCATTCGATGAGTCTGTAGCTGCCCGCGCTGAGCACGCCGTCGGCAAAGGCGATGTCGAAATTGTTCGTGCCGCTCACCATCCCCGCGCCGCCGGTGATGCTGAGTTTGTCGTTCACTCCGCCGGGCGTCGCGGAGAGCTGCATAGAGAAGTCTGTGCTCGTAGCGGTGAAGCCGCCCGACGCCGTGAGCGTGCCGATTTGCCCCGTGCCCGCGCCGGGGGAAACCTTCGCGCCGGTCTGCGTGGTGACTGCGCCGGAGTAGGTGCCCGCACCGCGCAGCGTGGCACCGCTGGCGACGGTGGTCGCGGAGGAAAGCGAGCCATTTACCGCGAGCGCGCCTGTGCTCACCGTGGTCGCGCCGGTGTAGGTATTTGCACCGCCGAGTGTGAGCGTGCCTGCACCGGTCTTCGTCAGCGTGGCACTGCCGGTGATGGTGCCCGCGAAGCTCGTGTCTGTGCCCTTTGCGCCGATGATGTAGTTCGCCGTGCCTGCATCGCCGCCTGCTAAATTCGCGCCAGAACTTGTGCCTGAGAGTGCTCCGATATTGAGCGTGTTGCCGCCGCTGTTTGTGTGTGGCTGGAGACTCACCGAGCCGCCGATGTCCACGCTCGCGCCGTCAAAGCCGTCGAACGTGCCGCCGTTGAAAATCAGCCGCACGCCCGCTCCGCCCGCGCCGCCATTTGTGAAGTTGAGGTTGCCGGTGAAGGCGGCCATCGGGCCTTTGAGGTCGGCGCGATTCACGGTGGTTTGCACGTTGTAGTTTGCCGTGCCCGCGCCGGTCAGTGCGCCGGAGTAGGCGAAGCGGTTGCCGGTGTTAAACGTCACGCTGTTGCCCGCTGGGACATCGAACGGGATGGCGACGCCGCCGGACGTTCCCGTGGGATAGAGGTTGGTCAGCGCGGTGCCGTCGAGCATCGTAAGCACGCCACCCGCGAGCGCGCCGCCCGTGCCGATGGCGAGCACGCCTTCATCGAGCGAGCCGCCGCCCACATACGTCTGGCTGGTTGTGAGTGCTAAAGTTCCAGGGCCGCGTTTGGTGAGCGTGCCGGTTGCGGAGACGGTGCCGGTGCCGCCGAGTGTGTAGTTGCCCGTCGCGCTGACTTCTACCGTCTGCGGGGCCAGCGTGCCGGTGACGCCGACGGCTGGTTGCGCGATTCCAGTTTGGTCGAACGTCACGCGGTCGCCTGCGGAGAACGCGACGTTGGTGTTGTTCGAGGGGCGCAGCCAGTTCAGCGCGACGGTGTCCCACACGGCGCCCGCGCCATTCCAGATGAGGTCGCGCGGCAGGCCGGTGTTCGTCACGACGAGCGCGCACGTTTGCGTCCACGAATGCCCGGCGCTGTCCGTCACCGTGAAATCGAACCGCGCGCGGCCTGTGTAGTTCAGCGTGGGCGTGAAGGTCGCGATGCTGCCCGCGATGCTCACCGTCCCGCCCACCGCATTGCTGGAGACGAAGACCGGCGATGCCGAGAAGCCGCTCGTGAACTTCGCCATGTTCACCGCGATGCTCGTCGGCGAGCCCGCGATGTTCTTCGCCACGGTGCCGTGCGGGATGCTCTTGTAGTGGAGGTATTCCTCCAGTCGCGTGTAGCCCGCCACCGTGTTCGTGGGAAAAAACGTCGTCCCTGTGATGAACCCGCCGCTATTTGTCAGAGCCGTATTGTGGTCCTGCGTCGCCACCGTCCAACCCAGCGCCGTTTCGTAGAAATCGGGCATCCCGTCTTTATCCGTATCCACCGGAGCGGCTGTGCTGTTCAGCGTTCCAAAGCCGCCATTCGTCAGCCCAAGCGCAGTTTCTGTCGTGATGTGCTGGCGCGTTTGCGTGACGAGATTGCTCACCATCTTCGCATCCACCTCGTCGCGAATCGCGCCGGGGTAACTCACGTCGAGCCGGAGCGCGCCTGCCTTGGAGACGATCTTTTTGAAGGCCACCGTGGGGTCATCCAGCGTCACCGGAACCCCCGTGCTCGCCACCGGAGCGCCGAGCGTCGTGTAGCTGCCGCTCACGATGCCGTAGCCTTTATCCGTGCCGTTGAGGATGCCGTCGCCATTCGAGTCGTGGCGGCAGTTGTTCAGGTAAAGCGAGAAATTGGGCACGCCATTGCGGTCGAGGCTCGCTTTCTCCAGAGCCTTCGTGCGGATGTTCCCAGCGGGCGCGAGGAAATAGCAGTTTTGCACATTCGCCTTCCATGCAGCGGGCGTGTCCGAGTCGCCCATGATGAATCCGATGTCCCAATCATACGTCACATTGTTCACCCACTCGAGCAGGCCATTGGGCCGCGCCTTTGGGTTGCGCGTGTGGTTGTGCGACCACAGCGAATGGTGCGCTGTCGCGTGATTCTGGTCCCACAGCCCGCCGCAGGAATGCGACTCCAAGCCCCAGCCATTCAACGCCCACTGCATCGTCAGGTTTTCCGGCGGGCTGTTGAAAGAGGAGATGTTCTCGTCCGTGGAGAACTGGATGGAGATTTGGTCGAGGATGGCGTTCAGCGTCCCGCTCGAAAGGTCGATGCAGTCACCGCCCGCCGCCTTTTTCCCATATCGGAAGCGCGCGTGCCGAATCACGATGTCGTCGCCCGAGATGATGAACGTGCCGTCCTTGAACCCGATGCCATCGCCGGGTGCTGTCTGCCCGGCGATGGTGACCTTGGATTTTGAAAGCTCGGTCTTGTTCACGTGAATGTGCCCGCTCACCGCGAAAACGATCGTGCGCCCCAGCGTCGGCACCGTCGCAATCGCATCCGCAAACGACCCCGCGCCGGAGGTGTTCAGATTCGTGACGATATACACGTCCCCGCCGCGCCCGCCCTTCGCATACCCGCCAAAGCCCTCCGCGCCGGGGAACGCCGGGATCGTCTGCGCATAAGCCGCGACGGAGAGAAGGGACGAAAGTGAAAGGAGACGGGTGAGTGACTGCACGGGTGACTCTTCCCCTAAAAGCCGCCGTTGCGCACGGACTTTTAGGCGGTCCCGATTCTTCCCGGTGAGTCAGACGAATAACCAAGCAAGGGTGGTGGCTGCGAGGCAGACGAGAAGGTATGCCCTCATGCCCGGCTGCTTTAGGCTCCGCCGGAATCCGAGCCACGGTATGAAGATCGTAACGGCGACTGACGATAACCCGCAGGCTGCCCACGAAAGCGAAGCGTTTTCACCCTGCATGGGCCGAGACAGTCCGATCACCACATGGGCCGCGGCCGGGAGCAAGTTGTAGGTGATTGCGGCGGAAAACAGTGGGATGCCAATGAGCTTCCAGAGGTCGGCTTTCTTGCCGTTCATGTCGTCTATTTGACGGGTGCGAGTTGCACGGCGTCGGCGTGGATGTTTGATGCGGTGGGGTTGGCGCGTTGAAGTGTGAAGTCGCCATAGAACATCATGCAGCGCGAATCGTGAACGTGGTCGATGTGGATTGAGAGCGCGTAACCAAGTGGAGAACGACGGAAGGTGCCAGAGCCTCGGTTGGAGAAAGAGTCCTCGTAGGCGAAGCGGAGGACACCGTCAGAGCCGATGTGACCAACGCCGCTGCCGTCGGGAGCTGCGCCATGAGCATCGGGGTGAGTGGCAAGAAAATCCAAGACGTGATCGTCGCCGTTGCGCGACACCGTAACAGAGATACACACATCGCTAGGCGCGAGACCGCCATTGAACTCGTAACTGCCGATGAGGGTGTCGGTGGTCTGGATTACAGGTTTGGCTGTAGTTGGATGGCTGTGCTGCTTTGTGTCTGCGCACGCAGACAAGAGAAGTAGTGCCACAGATGCAGTTTTAGAGAGGCCGTGTTTCATAGATTCTGAGTCATAATCCTCGTCTGTATGCCTTCCACAATAGGCTGTCGAAGCCGGTGAAATACCAAGCAAGGGTGGCGGCTGCGAGGCAGACGAGAAGGTAAGCGCTCATGCCTGGCTGCTTTAGGCTCCGCCGGAATCCGAGCCACGGCATGAAGATCGTAACGGCGACTGACGATAGCACGCAGTCTGCCCACGAAAGCGAAGCGTTTTTACCCCGCGTGGCCCGGGACATTACGCTCACCACGTTGGCTGCGACCATGAGCAGGTTGTAGGTGATCGCGGCGGAAAACAGGGGGATGCCAATGAGCTTCCAGAGGTCGGCTTTCTTGCCGCTCATGTCGCCTATTTGATGGGGACGAGCTGCACGGCGTCGGCGTGGATGTTGCCGTCGGCGGGGCCGTCGCCGATGAGGACGACGGCGGGCTTGCTGGGCTCGAAGCGGAACTTGCCGAGGCTGATGAAACCTTTGTCGGGGGCGGCGATGCGTTGGTTCACGGCGATGGTCTTTTTGCCTTCAGCGCTTTCGATGGTGACGGGGGTGTTGGTGGCGCGGTTTTCGTGGGGGACGTAGCCGATGCGGACTTCGTAGAGGCCGGGTTGTTTTACGGCGAACTCGTAGCGGGCGGCTCCACTTTCTTTTCCGCCTCGGTAGTGGTAGCCGGTGCCGTAGTAGCCTGCGAGGCTGTGGCCCTCGGTCCATTTCCCGGTGAGTTTGGCTTTGGCGTCGTCGAGGGCGAGGCCGGGGAGGGTGTTGAGCGCGAGGCCGGCTGGGCCTTCTTCTCCGGCTGGTTTCTCGGCGGTCAGGGCGACGTAGTTTGCTGGGAGAGTGATGGGGTCTTGGACGGTTTTGCGGCGGGCGGCTCCGGGCTGGTTGAGCAGTCCTTGGAGTTCGGGGAAGTAGCGCTCGTACACTTCGCGCGGCGTGCATTGGTTCTTGATGGCGATGCTGGTGGCTTTGCCGACGACTTCGCCGATCATGCCGCCGGTCTTCATGACGCGGACGGTGCCGAGGGCTTCGTGGGTGACGCTGACGTTGCGCCCGGCCATGAAGAGGTTGTCCACGTTGCGGGAGTAGAAGCAGCGATAGGGGACGGGGTAGCCGTGCTTGCGGTCCACGGATTTGTCGAAGACGGCCTTGGAGATGAAGGGGTCTTTCTCAGCGATGCCCTTGGCGTATTGCTCTTTGGGGTAATGAAGGTCGATGTCCCAAGTGGTGGGGACGGTGCCGTCGGGGAAGGCTTTCTTTTCTGCGATGTCTTCGCGGGTGAGGATGACGTCGCCGAGGAGCTGGCGGCTCTCGCGGGGGCCGCCGATGTAGGCGACCCATTCGAGTTTGGCGTTGGGGTGTTCGGCTTTGCCGCCGCGATTTTTCATGGCGTTCCATGCGCCGTAGATGGCGCGGAAGTTTGAGTCGCGCATGTCTTCGAGGCCGAGGATGGGGTGTTTATTAAAGCCGCTCTCCCAGAACCATTGAGCGTGGAACCGCTGGGGATAAGGGAAGTCGTCCATGTCGAGCGAGAGCGCCCAGGGCTGTTCGGCGAAGGGCGCGGGGGAGCCGGTTTCTTTCCAGCGCCACATGTTCGACATGCCGAGGTGCTCGGTTTCCTTGATGGTGTGGTCGGCCCCGGCGAGGTAGCCGACGGCGGCGTGGCCGGTCGCGTCGCAGAAGAACTTGCCGGTAAATCGGGTGTGCGCGCCGGTGATGGTGTTGAGTGCGGTGACTGCGGTGAGGCTGGCGTCTTTCTTTTCTACGCCGGTGACGTGCTCATTAAAGAACAGCGCGATGTTCGGCTCGGCGCGGACGAGCTTTTCCTTCTTGTCGTCGCCAAACTCTTCGTAGGTTCCGGGCGAGAGCTTGGCGGTGTCCTGGAACTCCTCGACGATTTCGCCGAGCTGAGGATACAGGCCGCGCCGGATGCCGCCCATGGCCCACACGCGCACCTCGCTGGAGCCGTTGCCGCCGAGGACGGCGCGGTCTTGGATGAGCGCGACTTTGCAGCCCAGGCGCGCTGCGGAAATCGCGGCCCCGGTGCCGCCGTAGCCGCCGCCGACGACGACGAGATCGTAGTTGCCGCCGTCGGTCGGTTTGGGCGGGAGCCCTGCGAGCTTGAGCCTCCACGGGGCGTTCATGTCGTTCGCGTCTTTCATGTTCGGCGGGGTGAAAGTGGGATCGTTGCTGAAAAGGATCGCGTCGCACCGTCCCTCGAAACCGGTGAGGTCGTGGAGCGCGAGTGCGGTGGTGGCTTTGGTAACCTCTACCGTGCCGCCGTCCTGCCAATCCCAGCTCGCGCCTTTGGTGCCGAAGGTCTCGGCGAGCGGCTTGCCATCCACGAGGAGCTGGAATTTTCCCGGCGTGCCGGGCGCATTCCAGCGGGCGACCCAGTCCATCGTCCGCACCCAGACGCGCCATTTGCCGGGCTTGAGCGCGACACTGCTGGTGGCGTCCTTCACCGGCTCGCCGAGCCCGTGCGCGAGCAGATAGGGAGAGCCCATACTCTCGATAAATTGCGTGTCGAGTGACCAGCCGCCGGGTGATTTGAAAGACTCGGCTTCGACGAGAATCGTCTCGGCGTGGACGGCGGCGGTGGCGGCAAGAAGCAGGATTGGTTTGAACATGGTGAATGTAGATTGTCGTGAGAGTTTGCTTTTGTAACGCCGAACTTAGAAGCGCGCTTTTTTGTTTCCCTTCTCGACAGCCGTTCGCCGGGGCCGTATTCGCACGCGCTCTTTTATATGAGCAACGCAGGGCATTCACGCATCGTCATTCTCGATTTCGGCAGTCAATATACGCAAGTCATCGCGCGGCGGATTCGGGAGTGTAACGTGTATTCGATCATCCTTCCTTACAACGCCTCCGCGAAGGAAATCGCCTCGCATGAGCCAAAGGGAATCATCCTCAGCGGCGGGCCGTCGTCCGTTTACGCGAAGAAAGCGCCGCACCCGAACAAGGCGGTCTTTACGATGGGACTGCCGGTTCTCGGCATCTGCTACGGCGTGCAGCTCATGGCGCACTTCCTCGGAGGGAAAGTGGAGCACAGCGAGCGGCGCGAATACGGCGCGGCGAAGTTGAGCGTGGCGCAGGACTGCCCGCTCTTCAAAGGGCTCGGCGCGACGATGGATATTTGGAATTCGCACGGCGATAAAGTGACCAAGCTGCCCAAGGGCTTCAAAGCCGTGGCGCACACGGAGAACGCCCCGTATGCCGCCATCGAGGACCGCAAGCGCGGGTTCTACGGGCTGCAATTTCACCCCGAAGTCGTCCACACGCCGCGAGGGAAAGAGCTGCTGGAGAACTTCGTGCACACGATTTGCAAGGCGCCTGCGGATTGGACGATGGGCTCCTTTATCGACGAGACGTGCGAGCGCATCCGCAAGCAAGTCGGCGACGATCATGTGCTGCTCGGGCTCTCGGGCGGCGTGGATAGCAGCGTCGCCGCCGCCCTTTTGCACAAAGCCATCGGCGACCAACTGACGTGCGTCTTCGTGAACAACGGCCTGCTCCGCGCGAACGAAGCGGAGGCGGTGCAGAAGCTCTTTGGCGACAACTTCAAAATCAAACTCAAGTATGTGGATGCGACGAAGCGCTTCCTGACGAAGCTCAAAGGCGTCACCGACCCGGAGAAGAAGCGCAAAATCATCGGCAACGAGTTCGTGTATGTCTTCCAAGACGCCACCAAGTCGCTGGCACGCGGCAAGGCGTCGAAGTTCAAGTGGCTGGCGCAAGGCACGCTCTACCCCGACGTGATCGAGAGCGTGGCCATCGGGGGGAATCCCGCCGCTTTAATCAAGAGCCACCACAACGTCGGCGGGCTGCCGAAGGATATGGATTTCAAGCTGCTGGAGCCGCTGCGCGAGCTGTTCAAAGACGAAGTGCGTCTCGTTGGTGCGGAGTTGGGCTTGCCGAAAGAAGTTGTGCAACGCCAGCCTTTCCCCGGCCCCGGCCTCGCCGTCCGCATCCTCGGCGACATCACCAAGGAGCGCATCCGCATATTGCAAGAAGCCGACGGCATCGTGGTCGCGGAGATGAAGGCATCGGGCTGGTATTATAAAGTATGGCAGAGCTTTGCCGTATTGCTCCCCGTGAAGAGCGTGGGCGTGATGGGCGACGAGCGGACTTACGAAAACTGCTGTGCCCTCCGCATCGTCGAGAGCCAAGATGGGATGACCGCCGACTGGGTGAGACTTCCCTACGACTTACTCGCTCGCATCAGCTCGCGCATCGTCAATGAAGTGAAGGGCATCAACCGCTGCGTGTACGATATTACGAGCAAGCCGCCAGGGACGATTGAGTGGGAGTAAGTCGCGGGGATTCGTCGTTTGGAATGCGCCGTTCGTCCTTCTTTTGAGCGGGTCCATCACGGACGTTGCATACGTAAGTTGATTTTCCTAGACAGGCGAACCCCTTCTTATAATACGTGAAACGCAGAATGAAGGACGTTCCTCAAACAATGCTGGTTTCTGCGAGTTCACAGGATTGCGACGATATTAGTGTCGCAGCGAGCCTATCAGCGCTCCCTGCGAACTCACCGGTGGGGGTTTTTCGCACGAATCTCGTGGGGGCGTATACATGGGTATACGATAAATGGTGCGAACTCACCGGTTGCTCGTTTGAAGCTGCGCTAGGGGACGGCTGGCAGAGTGCGATCCATCCCGAGGATTTTAAGCGACTGATGGCGGAATGGAACGGTCTCCCCGTCTGTGGTGGCATTTTTTGCAGCGAATACCGTTATCTTCGCCCTGATGGTGCGGTTCGCTGGGTGCTCGGGCGTGCCTCGGAAGAGCGCGACTCAGCCGGTGAAGTCGTGGGCTTTATCGGCGTAGTGGTGGACATCACGGAACTCCGGCAAAAGGCAGCGATTCCGAAGAGTAAGATATCGCCTGAATCGGGCAAGGAACCCAGTCGCCGAGAGCTCGAAGTTGCGCGACTGCTCGTCGAGGGCAACACGAACAAACAAGTCGCCAGCAGGCTTGGAATCAGCGTCCGCACCGCTGAGGCGCATCGCGCCCGGCTCATGCGCAAGCTTCGGCTGAAGTCCATCGTCGGCCTCGTACGTTATGCGATGGCTCGTGGATTGTAAGGCTTAGTGGCTTGATTTCGCCGCGGCATTCGCACACTCAGCGGCATGGAAATCATCATCCAAGAAACTCCGGCCCTCGGCAGCATCATCGCCGCACGCATCATCGCGAAGCTCGTGCGGGCTCGGCCAGACTGTGTGCTGGGGCTTGCAACGGGCTCGACGCCTATCGCGACTTACCGGGAATTGGTGAGGCTGCATCGTGAGGAGTCGCTCGATTTCTCCAAGGTCACGACCTTTAACCTCGACGAATACGTAGGCCTGCCTCCGTCGCATCCGCAGAGCTACCACGCGTTTATGGACGAGCATCTTTTCGGGCACATCAACATCGCACGGGAGAACATTCACATTCCGGACGGCATGGCCGAGGACATCCCGGCAGAGTGTGCGCGCTACGAGGCGGCGATTGTCGCGGCGGGTGGCATCGATCTGCAACTGCTCGGTATCGGGACGGATGGGCACATCGGGTTCAATGAGCCCACATCGTCGCTTGCGTCGCGGACTCGCATCAAGACGCTGACGGAGCAGACGCGGGCGGACAACGCGCGGTTTTTCGAGGGGGATCTGGGCAAGGTTCCGTTTCACTGCATCACGATGGGCGTCGGGACCATCATGGATTGTCGGCAGGTGCTGATGCTGGCTTTCGGTGCGAATAAAGCGACGGCGCTTGCGGATGCAGTGGAAGGGCCCATCACGGCGATGAACCCCGCCAGCGTGCTCCAAATGCATCCGGTGGCGAAGTGTATCATCGACGAACCCGCGGCGGCGAAGCTGCAGAGGACGGCGTACTACCGATGGGTTTATGCGAACAAGCCAGAGTGGCAGCGAATCCATTAAGACTCTTTAGGAACCATGTCGAAAACCACCACCTTGACCTTTTGCGGAGCGTTGCTCCTGCTCAGTTTTGTTTCCCTCGCTATTGCGGAGCCGATTGTTGCTGGCGTGAACGCAAGCAAGCTCGAACCAGAACTCAAGGGGTTGGTGCTGATTGAGGAGATGAATTGCGTCGCATGCCACGCTGGCGATTCGTCCTTGGCGGCACGCTCGAAAAAGGCGCCGCGACTTGCCGAAATCGGGTCGCGGGCGAATCCGGCTTGGATGGAGGCGTTCATCGCCAATCCGCATGGGACCAAGCCGGGCACAACGATGCCGGATTTGCTCGGACAGGTGAGCGCGGATGAAAAGAAACAGACGGCTACGGCGCTCACGCACTTTTTGCTGTCGCTCAAAAAGAACGACTTTGCGCTGCAGCCGCCGGATACGGTGGCGGCGGCGCAGGGGCGGGTGTTGTTTCATTCGAGGGGATGCGCTGCGTGTCATTCGCCGAGGGATCAGAAGGGCGTGGAGACGCTTGCGGGTAGCTCCGTTCCGCTCGGTGCATTGGAGAAAAAATACAGCTACAAGAGCCTCGTGGAATTTCTGCGTCAGCCGCACGCGAGCCGACCTTCGGGGCGGATGCCGGATATGCGGCTCGGTGGTCAGGATGGGGAACGCATCGCGCACTATCTTTTGCAAAACACGCGGGTGCCGGGCTCGCTTCGCTACACGCTTTATCGCGGAGAGGTGTGGGAGGGATTGGAGAGTGAAGCGGTGAAAGGTGAACGGGGCGGGCATGTGAGCGACTTTGCTTTGGAGAGTCTCGGCATGGGCAAGATTCCGCAGCACTCGGCGATCAAATACGAAGGCTGGGTGAACATTGAGAACGCGGGGCGTCACAGGTTTTTCCTGACGATGAACGGCGGCTCGCTGATCGTGGGCGGGAATCAAATCATCGAGCAACAGCCAAGCGACGGGCGGGGAGTGAAGCAACTGGAAGGGGCTGCGGAACTCGCTGCCGGCTGGCACTCGATACAGCTCACGTATTTTCATACGGGACGCGAAGCGAAGTTTTCGTTCGAGATGGAAGGGCCTCAGTTCAAGCGCGGACCGATTCCTTCGGCGCGCCTGTCGGTTTCCAAAGAACCCATCGCGCCCTTTGAGCCGCTCAAAGTGGACGCCGCTCTTGCAGCGCGTGGTCGCGAGCAGTTCGGCAAACTCGGCTGCGCGGCCTGTCACGACGATCTCAAGGTCCCCGTCACACCGGGTATCGCCTTCGCAAAACTCGACGCCACCCGCGGATGCCTCGGCGAAGCCGCCGGTGCGTGGCCGCGGTTTGATCTCAGCGCGGAACAGCGTGCGCTCATCGCGAAGGCTCTGCCTATCGCGGAAAAGCCGCAGCTCGACGACAGTCAGCAAATCGCAAAGACGCTCGCCACTTTTAACTGCATCGCGTGCCACGAACGCACGGGCCTCGGCGGAATCGCTCCGGAGCGCAATGCGCTCTTCACCGGCACGCAGCCAGCGCTCGGTGACCAAGGCCGCATCCCGCCGCCGCTTTCCCACGTAGGCGCGAAGTTGAAGCCCGAGTGGATCGCTGAAGTGCTGCTGCGCGGAAAACGCCAGCGTGATTACGTGGACGCTTCGATGCCGCAATTCGGCGAAACGAACGTTGGGCATCTCGTCGAATTGTTCGGCAAAGTGGATAAGCTTGAAGCCGCTGTGCTGCCAAAGGTCGCGAACATCCAGGAGTCGAAAGCAGCCGGCTACGAAATGATCGGCACCAACGGACTAAGCTGCATCGCGTGCCATGAATTCAACGGACAGAAATCCGGAGAGATGAGCGCGCTCGACATAGGGCACGTCACCGAGCGGCTGCAAAAGAACTGGTTCGCGCTCTACATGCGCCAGCCGTCGCGCTTTCACCCCACGGTCATCATGCCGAGCTTCTGGCCCGATGGACAGTCCACGCGCCCGGCCATCCTCGGCGGTGACACTGCGTTGCAAATCGAGGCACTTTGGAGCTACCTTGAGGACGGCATGCGCGCGAAGAAACCGGTCGGCCTTTCCCGGCAGTCCAACGAACTCCGCGTAGGCGACACCACCGAGATCTGCCGGGGGCAAAGTCCGGTCGGTTATCGCGGCATCGGTGTCGGCTACCCCGAGCGTATCAATCTCGCGTTCGACTCCGGCGAAATGGCGCTGCGTCAGCTTTGGAAAGGCGAGTTCGCCAGCGTGGATTTGGGTCACTTCCGTCCGCGCGGAACCGATACGATATCATTCCCTCCCGGCATCCCGTTCCACCGCATGGCATCGCTGGAGGACAACTGGCCCTACAAAGGAAAAACCAACCACGCCTTCCCGCAGGACCATGGGTACCAGTTCCGCGGCTACACGCTCGACGGCGCACGCCGGCCGACTTTGCGCTACGAATACGGCGATATCACGGTGGAGGATTTCTTCGAGGACGTGCACGACAAGGACGGCACCGCTTACTTCAAGCGCACGCTCCGCTTCGACACGCCCGTCGAGCAATCCCCGTTCTACTTCCGCGCCGCCGCCGGCAAGAAAATCATCGCTTCCGAGGGCCGCACGTTCACTGCGGACAAACTCCAGGTGCGCATCACCAGTGATCACAAAGGCGTCGTCCGCGAAGGTGAAAATGGCGACGTTCTGATCCCTCTCTCACTGCCGAAAGGCCGCTCCACACTGACGCTCGAATACCGGTGGTAAACAGCTCGCTCAAACAATCGATATAACAATGAAACGCACGCTTTTTTTGACTTCCACATTTACGCGCCCGGTCATCGCTCTGGTTGCGCTGGCATTCGCGCCGCTGGCCGCACTTCACGCGGCTGATGCGCCAAACGTAAAACCCAATGTTCTCTGGCTCGTTTGCGAAGACTCGAATGTGAACTGGTTCGGGTGTTACGGAAATCCGGAAGCGAAGACGCCAAACATCGATGCGTTCGCAAAGCAGGGCTTCCGCTACACGAACGCCTTTGCGTGCGCGCCGGTCTGCGCTCCTTCGCGAAGCACATGGATCACCGGCATCCATGCAGTTTCCACGGGCACGCAAGCGATGCGTAGCCGCTACGGGATCCCTCACGACCTCATCAAATACTACCCCGACTATCTCCGGGCAGGCGGCTATTACGCCGCGAATCATTCCAAGACCGACTACAACATTGGTGGTCGTCCTGACACCGCGTGCTGGGACAGCAGCGTCGATGCGGCGTGGACAAAGCGGAAACCGGGACAGCCGTTTTTTCAGGTGATCAATTTCAACGAGTCGCACGAGAGCAGCGCGCATGGTGATGTCACAAAGACGCGGCATTCTCCTGGCGAGGTGACGCTGAGCAAATACCACCCCGACGAAATGCCCATCCGCATGACCTATGCGAAGTATTACGACGCTGTGGAGAAAATGGACGGCGCGGTCGGCAAGGCGCTCGCTGCGCTTGAAAATGCAGGGCTCGCCGACGACACGATCGTGATTTTCAATTCCGACCACGGTGGCGTGATGCCGCGGAGCAAGCGCTTCCTTTTTGACAGCGGGGTTCACGTGCCGCTCATCGTTCGCATCCCGGAGAAGTTCAAGAATCTCTGGCCTGCCGAAAAGCCGGGCAACACCGTCGAGCGGCTCGTTAGCTTGATCGACCTTCCGAAGACGTGGCTGAGTGTCACCGGCTCGGAAGTGCCGGAGGTCATGCAAGGCCGCATTTTTCTCGGTCCGAAATCCGAGCCGGAGCCGGAGTATGTGTTCAGCTTTCGCGATCGGATGGACGAACGCTTCGACAGCCAGCGCGCCGTGCGTAACAAGCGCTACGCCTACATCAAAAACTACATGCCCTATGTCCCGTGGGGCCAGCACCTCGATTACCTGTGGAAGATGGCTGCCACGCGTTCGTGGGAGGACGCGTTCAAGAATCACCGCACCGACGCCGTGACCGGTCGCTTCTTCGGCCTAAAGCCCGCCGAGGAACTGTACGACATGCAGGCCGATCCTGATAATGTGGTGAACCTCGCCGACAAGCCGGAGCACAAGCAGACGCTCGAAACAATGCGGGCGAAGTTGCGCGAATGGCAGCTCGGCATCCATGACAGCGGTTTGCTCCCCGAGTTCGAGCGGGACCGCCGCGCGCAGGAAAACAAGACGACTGTTTACCAAATGGTGCGCGACCCGAAGCTCTACGATCTCCCTGCGTATCTCGATGCCGCCGACCTCGCCCTCGCGAAAAATCCCGCGAACAGCGCTCGGTTTATCGAGCTCCTCGCGAGCAAAGACTCCGGCCTCCGTTATTGGGGCACGATCGGTCTGCTCATGCTGGGCAAAGCCGACGCGCCTGCGCAGACAGCGCTCGAGACCGTGCTCCACGATGAATGCGGCGAAGTCAGCGCAATGGCCGCATGGGCTTTGATCCAGTCGGGCAAGCCTGAAAAAGCACAGCAATCGCTCATCGATACTTTGCAGAAGCATCCGCCAAGTACCCTCGTGGCGCTCAACGTTCTCGACTGGTCCCGCGTGGAAATCACGCCGTACCTCAGCCAATTGGACGCACTCATCAAGAGTCCGAAGAAGGGAGATGAGTATGAGCAACGAATGCTCGAATTCCTCCGCGAATCCCACGGCCTGAAAAACCCGAAGTCTTCGTCTGCCGAGGAAAAGCAGTAATAGCGAAGGGCGGGAACAGTCACGCGGGCAGGCTGCCAAGTGTGCGATTACCGCGGAGGAACGCTGCGGCCTTCGGTCTGATACTTCTGCAAAAGGGCCAGCATCGCGGCCACGCGCTCGGGCTCCGTGGCGGCGCGGTTGTTCTTCTGCTGCGGGTCTTCGCGGAGATTGAAGAGCTCGTTCTGTTCTTCGTGGGCTTTGTAGCCGCGCTGCTCACGGAACCACTCGGGCTCGCCTCGGGGCGCGGGATTTTCGCGTCCGGTGGGCGCTGCAATCAGCACCCAGTCGCCTTGGCGTAGCGCGGGTTTGCCGCTGATGCCGACGGTCACGCCGGCCTCGCGCTCGATCTTTCCGCCAAGCAGCAAAGGCAGAATGTTCACGCTGTCTTCCGCTGCGTCGGCGGGGAGGGGACTCCCGGTTATGGCGGCGTACGTGGCCATGAGGTCGGTGAGGATGACGTATTGGTCGCTCACTTTTCCTGCCGGAACATGACCGGGCCAGCGGGCGATGAACGGCACGCGATGCCCGCCTTCCCAAGCGTCGCGCTTGACGCCGCGCAGCGCGCCCATGCTGGCGTGTCCGAACTTCTGGAGTCGGTCAAACGCGCCGATGACGACCTCGCCGTCGATCTCCGGGCCGTTGTCGCTGGTGAAAATCACGAGCGTGTTTTCGGCAGCGCCGGAGCGGGCGAGAGCGTCGGTGATTTGTCCCACGACCCAATCCGTCTGCACGACAAAATCGCCAAAAGCACCCGCGCCGCTTTTGCCGATAAACTCCGGCGCAGGCGCGACTGGGTAATGCGGTGAAGTGAGCGCGAAATACAGAAAGAACGGTCGCTTTTTCTCCGCGGCTTGTTCGACGGAAGCCACGGCGCGGCGCGTGAGTTCGGGGAGAATATTCGCCGAGCGCCATCCGGGCATCGCCGGTCCGCGGATGTTGAAGTCTTCTGCGTTGGAGAGGTCGGTGGGAATGCCGAGCGTGCGGTCGTTTTCGATAAAGCAGAACGGCGAGTAATTTGGAACATCCGTGCCGAAGTAGGTATCGAAGCCGCGGCTGGTCGGACCCTCCGAGATGGCCTGCGTGAAATCGACATTGCTGTGCGGGTCGTCGCGACTCGCGGGCGGTTTGCCGTCCTTCGTCGGCCACGTCATTCCGAGGTGCCATTTGCCGATCGCGGCAGTGGCGTAGCCTTTCGCGCGAAGCATCGAGGGAAGCGTGAGACGGCCCTCTTCAATGAGCGGCGCGCCCCACGGCGACAGCACCCCGCACTTCAGTCGCGAGCGCCACGGATAACGCCCCGTGAGCAATCCGTAGCGCGTCGGCGTGCAGACGGCGGACGGCGAATGCGCATCGGTAAACCGCGCGCCTTCCTGCGCAAGCCGGTCGAGATGGGGCGTGGGGATCTTCGATTCCGCGTTGTAGCTGCCGAGGTCGCCGTAGCCGAGATCATCGGCGAGGATGATGACGATATTCGGCGTCTCCGCCGCCCGTCCGTTGCCGAGCATGATGATGAGAAAAAGGAAAAGCAGACGGTTCATGGATTGGAATAAAGGCACGCCGCAATGTATGGCCCGCCCGAGCAGCGACAAAGCGCGAAATCAACACCGCCATGCGTTTGCGGCAGTTAGTTCAGCGCTCAGAGCGGAAAATCGACCGTCTGCCTTGCCATCGCACCGCAGCGGCCTTCGACCCTTCCCCATGCCTCCAAAAGCGAAGCCCACAAAAGACAACAGCAGTGCCAACCTCGGCTTCGAGGCCAAGCCGCGCACGGCGAGCACGCCATGCTTCCCGTCGGCTGGCGGCCCGCCGCCATCGAAGAAGTCTGCGCCATCAACGCATGGACGCTCGGCAAGAACGATGACTTGCCGACGCTCGAATACGTCGAGATTTCCGAAGTGAGTCGCGGCAACATCGCGAACATCGCCACCTACCCATGCGGTGAAGAACCCAGCCGAGGCCGCCGTGCGCCCCGAAATCATCGGAGCCATTCAAGTCGCGCTGCCGAACGAGCCCAAGATTCTCGAAGCCTTCCACCGCACCTGCGCCCCGCTCTTAGAACAAGCCGAAGCCAACCGCACCCAATCCCGCACCCTCGCCACCCTGCGCGACACGCTGCTGCCGAAGCCGCTGAGCGGGAGTTGCGCGTGGAGAGCCGGAACGCCAAGGAAAAGGCTTGCAGTTGGGTGGCACGCTGGCTTTAACCCGAAAAACTCTCACCAACAAACACTATGGAAACAAACGAAAATCCCAATCCTACACCCGCAGCCGCACAGGCCCGGAAAAAGAAACCCCGCGCCTCGCGCAACCAATCCGAGGAGGGTCGCATGGCGACGGGGTTGTCAAGCTGCGTCCGCTGGCAGATACTGCGGGAGTTGGCAAAAGGACAGGCGCTCCCGATTGCCGAACTGGATCATCGCATCAAAGGAGGAAATACGATCTATCACATGCCGATGCTGATCGCTGCGGGATGGGTCGAGAAGAAGTTCAGGATACTCTATGGACTTACCGAGAATGTCCGGGTGGATGCGGCGGCAGGGCTGCTGGATTTGGGGCCATTGTTGCTGAAGCTCACACCAACGGTGAAATGAGCGCGATGGGGGAGGCGGCGGTGGAAGCCGCCGCCCTCGAATGGTTCGGAGGGCTGGGCTATGCGGTCGGGCACGGGCCGCATCTCGCGCCCGGTGAACCGGCGGCGGAGCGGGAGTCGTTTGGCGAGGTGGTGCTGGTGGGGCGCTTGCGCGAGGCCATCCGGCGGCTGAACCCGGCCATTCCCGAGGAGGCGCGCGAGGAAGCGTTGCGCAAGGTGCTGCGGGTGGGTTTTGGCTCGATGATTCAGACGAATCGTGCTTTTCACCGGATCCTGCGCGATGGCGTGCCGCTCGACTATCCCCGGCCCGATGGCAGCATCGCGGGCGATCATGTGCGGCTGGTGGATTTCGGCGATGTGCGGGCGAACGATTGGCTGGCGGTGAACCAGTTCACGGTGGTCGAGGGGCAGCACAACCGGCGGCCGGACATCGTGGTTTTCCTCAACGGCCTGCCACTGGGCCTGATCGAGCTGAAAAATGCGAGCGATGAAGACGCGGACATCTGGGCGGCTTACCGTCAGCTTCAAACTTACAAAGCGGAGATCGCCTCGCTGCTGCATTACAACGCGGCGCTGGTGGTAAGCGACGGCTTGCAGGCGCGCATGGGTTCCGTGACGGCGAACCAGGAGTGGTTCAACCTATCAGACCAGTGTCGAGGAATGACAACCGGCTCGCTGGTCGTCCTCCGCTTTGAGTGACACCCGGAGGCTTTAGCGGAGGAAGTTGGCGATCTTTTCTGCGGCGGTGAAGCCGAGGAGTTTGTGGATGAGGCGGTAGGTGCGGGGGGCGGCGGGGCCGGTGATTTGGTAGGGGCCGCGAGTTTTGCGCTCGGCGCTGTAGGCGGCGGCTTCGGGGAGGTTGTAGCGGGCCCAGGTGCGGGCTTGCTCGAAGAAGACTTGGCCTGCGGCGGCGGTGTGTGCGGGGGTGAGTTTGTGGTTTTGGCGGAGCCAATCGAGGAGGGTATCAATGAGGCCGGTGCGGACTCGGGCGACGAGGCGGGGGTCTTTGCGGCAGAGGGTTTCTTCGCTCCAGATGCGGTAGATGGCGGCGGGTGTGGGGGCGAAGGTGAAGCGCTTTTGGGCGAGGATGGCGCGGAGGTAGAGTTCGTGTTCTTGGCAGCAGGGCTGGTCTTCTTTCCATCCGCCGAGGGCTTCGAGGGTGGTGCGCCTCCAGAGTGCGCCGCCGGTTTGGGGGATGCTCCAGGTGATCCATTGGGTGTAGATGTCTTGGGCGGGGGCGGTGTGGCTGAGTTCGCGGGTGGTGTGGGTGCCGGTGGTGGTTTCGATCCAGACGGGGCTGTAGATGACTTCGGCGGCGGGGGCTTCGCGGAGCTGGGTGGCGATTTTGTGGGGCTCTAGGTAGTCGTCGGCGTCGAGAAATTGGACCCATTCTCCGGTGCCGTGCTGCCATGCCAGGTTGCGGGCGTGGGTGGCTCCGCGTTTGGGGCCGGTGAGGAGGGTGACGCGGTCGCCGAATTCGCGGATGATGTTGGCGGAGCCGTCGGTGGAGCCGTCATCTACGATGATGACTTCGGGCTGGATGTCGGTCTGGCCGAGGGCGCTTTGGATGGCTTGGCGGACCCATGCTGCTGCGTTGTGGCAGGGGATGCAGATGGTGACTTTCATCTATTTGGGGAGGGTGCGCCGCCAGGTCTCGTAGAGCCAGAGTGCGAAGAAGGTGTAGTGGCCTTCCCAGCGCCCGGCGAGGTAGTCGTCCCACGCGGCGCGGAGGAGTGGGCGTTCGAGCTGCTCGCAGACGGCGGAGTTTGTGGCGAAGAGTTCTGCTTCGACGCGCTCGCGGAGTGGGCCTGCGAACCATTTGCCGAGGGGGACGGGGAAGCCTTTCTTGGGGCGGGTGAGGTCTTCGTTGAGCTTCCGCCCGATGGTTTTGCGGAGGATGTATTTGCCGATGCCGGTGTGGTGGAGCTTGAGGGAGGAGGGGATGCGGGCGGCGATTTTGGCGATTTCGAGGTCGAGGATGGGGGTGCGGAGTTCGATGCTGGCTCCCATGCTCATTTTGTCGGCTTTTTGGAGGAGGGATTCGGCGAGCTGCCAATCAATGTCGAGCGTGAGGAGTGCGCTGAGGGCGTCGCGCTGCGGGCGGCAGATGCCGGAGAGTTGGGCGGCGCGGGTGAAGAGTTGGGTGAGTTGCGCGGGGGTGAGGCCGCGAGGTTTGTGGGTGTCGCCGGGGAGCCCTTCTTGGCGGAGCATGAGGGTCTCGGTGGCGCGGGTGATCTTGATGCGTTGGCTGAGGCGTTGCCAGCGGGAGCCGGAGAATGCGGAGGCGGGGAAGAGCTTGCCGAGCCAGCGGAGGCGGTCTGTTTTGCCAAGGGTGTCGAGCATCCCTCCGTAGCGCCCGTAGCCGCCGAAGAGTTCGTCGCTGCCTTCGCCGGAGAGGAGGACTTTGACGTGTTGGCGGGCGAATTTGCAGATGTTGAAGACGGCGAAGCAGGCGGGGTCGCCGATGGGTTCGTCGAGGTGATGTGCGATTTGGCCGATGCTGGCGGCGAAGTCTTGGGCGTTGATTTCGAGCGGGTGGTGGTGGGAGCGGATTTCGCGAGCGGTCTCGGCGGCGCCGGTAAGCTCGGAGTCGTCCGAGCCGAAGCCGACGGTGAAGGTCTGGATGGTGCCGCCGAGGATTTCTTGGGCGTAGGTGACGACGACGCGGCTGTCGAGGCCGCTGCTGAGGAGGACGCCGAGGGGCACGTCGGCGCGGAGGTGGAGGCGCATACTTTCGTGGAGGGCGGAGTCGAGTGCGTCTATGGCGGCGGGTTCTTCGAGGAGATCGGGCTCTTGGTTGAGGTCGTAGTGCCAGTATTTGACGGGCTGGGCGCGCTCGGGTGCATCGAGGGAGACGCGGATGTAGGAGCCAGCGGGGAGTTTATGGATGTGGCGGAAATGGGTGCGCGGGGAGGGGAGTGAGAGCCATGCAGCGTAGTCGAGGAAGGCCTCTGGGTCGAGGTCGCGGCGGAGCCACGGGACGTCGAAGAGGGCTTTCAGCTCGGAGGCGAAAGCGAAGGCTCCGTCTTGGCTGGCGTAGTAGAGGGGTTTTTGGCCGAAGTGGTCGCGGGCGATGAGGACGGAGCGGCGTGCGCGGTCGAAGATGGCAAAGCCGAACATGCCGCGCAGGCGCTCGAACATGCGCTCGCCTGCGTCTTCGTAGAGGTGGACGAGGACTTCGGTGTCGCTGCTCGTTTTGAAGATGTGGCCGCGTGCTTGGAGTTCGGCGCGGAGTTCGAGGTAGTTGTAGATTTCGCCGTTGAAGACGATGGCGATGGTGTGGTCTTCGTTCCAGATGGGCTGGTCGCCGCCCGCGAGGTCGATGATGGAGAGGCGGCGCATCCCGATGGCGACGCCGGGCTCGACGTGGAGCCCTTCGCCGTCGGGGCCGCGATGGGCGATGCGGCTCAGCATCCGGTGGAGCCGGTCGGCGGCTTCATCTACCGGGGTGGCGCGTTCTATGAATCCTGCAATTCCGCACATGGTGTGTAGGCGAGGCGCTATGCGCGCGCTCGGTTGTAGCCCTCCAAGGTAAGTTTTGCGACGTGGTCCCAGCTCGTATCTGCGCGCCATGCGGCGGCCCCGGCGAAGTCGGGCGGCACGGAGAGTGCGCGCTGGAGTTGCTGGGCGAAGTCGGAGTCGAGGGTGGTGAATCGGTGGATGATGGGGGAGGGCTCGTCGAGGACGACGGTGTCGAGCCGCTCGGGGAGAATCATGGGGAGCCCCCAAGAGCGGGCGAGGTTCGCCGCGCCGGAGGTGAAGATTTTCCGGTAGTTAAAGATGGTGCAGTCCACGGCGCAGAGCCAGTCGCGGAGGGCGGCATCGGGGAGCCACTCGAAGCGTGCGATGATGTTTTTCGCCCCGCCGATGCGGCTGGTGAGGTGCTCGCGGTATGCGGCGTTGGAGGGCTTGCCGACGATGGCGAGGGTAGCGTCGGTATTGGCGGTGCGCCACCAGTTGATGACCTCCTCCTGGCCTTTGTAGGGCTCCACCATTCCGAAAATGAGGGCGATTTTCCCCGTAGGCGGGAGGTTCAGTTTCGCACGAGCGTCGGCTTGGGAAATGGGGTCGCCGAGGGTGACGGAGAGGTCGCCGTGAGGGACGACGGTGATGCGCTCGGGGCGGATGCCGAAGAGTTCGATCATCCGCGTTTTTGCGAGGATGGAGTGCGCGAAGACGACCCGCGAGCGGCGGTAGGCATCGCGGAGATTGGCGACGGCAAAGGATTCGTGGCTGCGGTTGTGAGGGGCTAAATTGTGGCCGGTGGTGGCGAGTCGGCAGCGGCGCAGCGCGAAGCGGAGGTCGAGCTGGAAGCGCGCACGGCGGAACCAATCGTGCCCGTCTCGCCTTGGCGGGTAGTAGGCCTCGGGCCAGTGGAGGTGGAGGATGTCGGCGTTCTTCTCCCGCATGGCGCGGGAGAGTGGGAGCAGCCGCTTGTAGCCGTAGAGGAAGTGGACGTGGACGCCCTGCCGCTCTAGTGCTTCCGAGAGCAGGCGCTGGTAGGGGACTCCTTCTCGCCAGTCGGGTGCGAAGACGACATCCATGCTAAAACTCCTCCTTTGGCAGTAGGATGGGCGCGAGCTTCGCCAGCCCTTCGGAGTAAAAGTAGTCGCGCACCGCACCGACGTAGTGGCGCATGATGGCGTCGCTGGATGCCGTTTTTCCGAGGGTGACTTCGTAGGTTTTTGGCAGCAGTCCGCCGTGCCCGTGGCGCGATGCGCAGAGGGCGATGAGAGTCTGCTCGATGCGCCAAATGTGGCCCTTGGTGATGCTCGTCTCGCCAAGCGCGCGCTCGCAAAACTCAAGGTCTATGGCGGACTTTTGCAGCAGGCAGCAGCCGCTATTCACACGAGGCCAGAGCTTCACGCCGAGGTCTTCCCATGCGTTCTCGGCGGAGATGATGCTGGCCTCTGCGCAGTCTTCGTTGAACCAGCAATCGTTGGTCGAGCCGTTCACCCACGCCATGATTTCTCTCGGGTAGCGGTAAAAGAGAATGTCGCTATCGAGGATGATGAGTCGGTCGGAATCGCAGAAGTGCGGGATGTCGAAAATCTTCTGCGAGAGCGGGTGCTTGGTCCGGTATTCTTGGCAGAAGGGGAACGGGCGCAGGAGCTTTTCCATCGCAGGGTCGGCGTCGGTGAGGGAGACAAAGCGGCATGTTTTGAACAGCGTGCTGAGGGTCTTGCGGGCGACGGCGGGAAGCGTGCCGTCGTCGTGGATGACGACGCGCCATGTCTCTTCGGTGACGGTGAACCAACTGGCCAGCATCCACGCGCAAAGCTCCCAGTCGTTCGCGCCGGTGAGGACGTGGACGGGCACGGGCATGGGCGATTCGTTCCAATACGGCCAGTTCCAAGTCGCGATGCGTGGCTTGGTATGCCGGTCGTGGTAGCTCGCGGACCAACCGCGCTTGATGTCGCGTCGGAGGTTCAGCCAAAGGCGTCCAAGTGAAATCATTTGTGTGGAGACGGTTTTCTGAATCCGAGCCACTTGGCAAGGCTCGACTGCGTACGAATGCGTACGGCAGGGCTGAGGAACCAGTGGGGATTCATCAGGATCGCACGGGTGAAAGTGGGGCGTGTGCCGCTCGGGTCGGCGGTCTCGCCGAGTTGGTAGAGATCGTAGTCGAGTTGCGCATTCAGGCACCAGCGCGTCCATAGGGTGAGCGGCGCTCCGGCGGCGATGTGCTTCCGCGCGATGCTGCGAATCTCGCTGGCGGCTTCGGTGGCGGCGTTAGATTTTTGTGCGGAGTGTTTGCGGAATTTTGCGAAGACTTGCGGGATGTGAGCGACGCGCGCACCAGCGATGAAGCAGCGCACCCAGAAGTCGTAATCGAACGCGAGATGGTAGCCGATGTCGAAGCCGCCCACTTTTTCAAAAAGGGACCGGCGAAAGAAGACCTCCGGCTGCACCCACTGACGCTTGCCCCACCACACGCGGTAGATGTTCAGGATGTCGCTCACGCTGTCAATTCGCCCGGTGTGGAGTCCGGTGGTGTTACCGTTTCCATCGATCCATTCTATCGATCCATAGACGAGATCCACGTCGGGGTGAGTCGCAAAATAATCGAGCACGCAGCGCGCGGTGCCTGGCATGAGGATGTCGTCGCCGTTGATAAAACCGATGATCTCTCCGCCCATCGCGTGTAGGGCGGTGTTGATCGCGTCGGCCTGTCCACGGTCGAGCGCCGAATGGATGCTGTCGCCGGGCCGCGCGGCGGCTTGGGCGATGTCGAGGGTCTTGTCGTTCGAGCCACCGTCTTGCAGCCACCAGCGCAGAGCGTCGCCTTCCGCATTGAGCGAATTGAGCGTGGCGCCGAGGTATCGCTCGGCGTTGTACACGGGCAAAGCTAGGACGAGCGGGCCGTTGCTCATGCGGAATTGGAGGTTGTCCACGCGATGCGCGGGCACACGACGCCGGGCCACGATTCAGGGAAATGGGAGGACTGATTCCCGGCGCCCGAAACGACGAAGTTGATGAAGTCCGTCATGTGCATGAGGTAGCGGACGCCCGCCAAATCAGCCTGAACGCCAAGCGAATACATGCGCCGGTTTAGCAACTCACCGGGGATGCGGCAAGTCGTGCGATACGTGCCGATCTCGTGGTGCTCGCGCTGAAAAATGTGGTCGGTCGCCTGAAACGCGAGCTCGCCCTCCTGCGTGGTGAGTTGGACGCGGAAACGCAAGTCGCGGAGCGGGCTGTGGACTTGGTAGGTGATTTCTACATCGATGGAATTCTGCGCTTCAAAGGTCGTCTGCGGCTCGCCCAGATGGTCGAGCAGGCGGATGCGCTGGATGCGCATTTCGTCGCAGCCGGGCTTCTCCGGGTGCTGCCGCCAGTCGAGGTCGCCGTCCACGCTGGCGTGGTCTGGGACCGTGGCGGCAAGGTAGCGCGAGATGACTTCGGCGGGCGTGCCCGTGTAGGCGACGGCTCCGTTTTCGATGAGGATCGCATCGCGGCACAGCGCGCGGATGGCCGACATATTGTGGCTGACGAAGAAGACCGTGCGGCCCTGCCGGTTGGCGACATCGCCCATTTTGCCGAGGCACTTTTTTTGAAAGCCCGCATCGCCGACTGCGAGCACTTCATCAATGAAAAGAATCTCCGGCTCCAAGTGCGCGGCGACCGCGAATGCGAGGCGCACAAACATGCCGCTGGAGTAGCGTTTCACAGGCGTGTCGAGGAATTGCCCGACTTCGGCGAACTCGACGATCTCCTCGAACTTCGCGGCGATTTCCCAACGCTTCATGCCGAGGATTGCGCCGTTCAGAAAGATGTTCTCGCGGCCTGTGAGTTCGGGGTGAAAGCCCGTGCCAACTTCCAGCAAAGAAGCGAGCCGCCCGCGTAGAATCGCACGCCCCGACGTGGGCTCGGTGATGCGCGACAGAATCTTGAGCAGCGTAGATTTCCCCGCGCCGTTTCTGCCGACGATCCCGACGATCTCGCCGGGGTTCACGGAGAACGAAACGTCCTTGAGCCCCCAAAAGGAATTGGGCACCGGACCGCGCCGGTCTGCGGCGACGCGGGAGTCCTCTTTGGGCGCGGGCTTGCGCTTGCCGAGCACGCGCTCCATCGAGTCGCGGAGGCTGGTGGCCCCGATGCTTCCGAGGTGGAAAAGTTTGGATAGGTTTTGGACTTCGACGACGGGCTTCATGAAAGAGAAATTTGCTGCCGGACGGCTCCAATCCACGGACGGAAGCAGAACAAGCTAGGGTTTGCGGCGGCTGCTTTGAACAGGCTGGCGAGGCGGGAGAGGCGGGAGGATGTCGCATCGCCGACGACGATTTTGCGGATGGCGAACCACTGGCGCTGGTGGCGCAGTTCGCGGGCAAGTTCGGTCTGCTCCTCGGCAGGCAGGGAGCGGAGATGTGCCTCGGCGATGAGGATTTCCTCGCCGGTGAATCGGTAGGAGTTTCCATCGCGGACGGTCTTGCACTCGTCGTGCCAGCGCCAGCGTCCCAGAACTTCGGGCACGCGGTGAAACTCGAAGCCGGAGAACATGGCGCGTGCGTAGTATTCCATGTCCATCGAGTAGTGGTAAGCCTCGTCGAACGCGCCGATTTTTTCATACACGCGGCGGCGCATATACGTGACGTTTGAGCAGGAGAAAACGTGCTGCACCGAGCGTTGCCACGGGGTGAGGTATTCGATTTTCCGCGCGGGCGCTTTGGGCGTCACGGTGTCGCGCGAGCCTTGCGTGTCGAAGATGTCGGTGATGCCGCCGATCCAGTCCACCGCAGGGTTGGCGAAGATGTCCGCGACGCGCTGAAATGCACCGGGTGTGATGAGGTCGTCGTTGTTCAGGTAGGCCCAGATTTCGCCAGTGGCGCGGGCGAGTCCTTTGTTGATGGCGTGCGTTTGGCCACGGTCTTTTTCGCTTTCCCAATGGCTGATGCGGTCGCCGTATTTCTTGAGGATGTCCACCGTGTTGTCGGTGCTGCCGCCGTCCATTACGATGAGTTCGATGTTTGGGTAATCCTGCTCAATCACAGAGCGGATGGTTTCTTCGATATAGGCTCCTTGGTTAAACGAAGGAGTGATGATGGAGATGCGCGGTGCGTTCATCGGGTAAAAGGGTAAGGCGCACGGAGAGTGCCGCGCTCGATAAAACACCATGACAGTGTGGCTATGATGAGCGTCACCGCCAACGCGATGGCTCCGCCGATAAAGAAGAGCGGAAAGCCGGAGAGATTCCCCCGCAGCGTGCCGGCAAATGCAGCGTGCAGCACGAGGTCGTGCCACAAATAGATGCCGTAGGAAATCGTGCCCGCAGCTGCCATCCACTTCGTAGAAAGCGCCCGCGCAAAGAACCCCGAGCGCGCCACGGAAGCCGCGAGAGTGCCCAGCACGAGCGCGTTCAGCGGCCAACCGAGCGCGGAGGTGTGCCGCCAACCGGCCTCGTCGCCAAAGGTCACAATCGCAGCCGTCGCCACGATGCACGCGACGCAGGCGATGTCCGCCGAGCGTTCCGAGCAGCGAACGCGGAGCACGGCAAACGCAGCAGCGATGCCGAAGGCGAAGAGCTTCAAGTAAGAGAACACAGTCCCCACGATGACATCGCCCGTCGCGGAAACAAAGCGGTCCGGGATGAGCGGCTCCGCCATCCGCAGCGCCGAAGTCGCCGCCACATCCGCGAGCCAGCAGCCGCCGATGAGTGCGAGCAGCGTGACTGCCGCGCCGCATTTCCGAAAGACGCTGGCGACCGCAGCCATGATGAGCGGGAGGAGCAGATAGAACTGAAACTCGATCCCAATCGTCCATAAATCCCGATGAGGCCCGAGGTAGGCGTAGTCGGCGAAATTGTGGAGAAAGGTCACGTGCAGCAGGAAGTCGAGCGCCCCGTAAAACGTGTAAGTATCGCCCCGCAGAAGATACACGGCGACGAGCACCGCGAAGTATGCCGGGACGATGCGGCACGCCCGCCGCCACAAGTATTTGCCCATTTGCGGAGCTGGCTGGCTTTCCAAAATCGCCCGCCAAAACGGCAGCGAAAGCAGCAGACCAGACAGGACAAAAAAGATCGCCACTCCGATGTCGAACTTGCGCAGGAGGAACTCCAAGTTGAGCATGCCAATCGGGAGCACAAGCGGGGCGGCATCGCTTGGCTGCGCACTCCAGCGGAGGTGGTAAAAGAAGACCATGAAGCACGCTAGGCCGCGCAGGCCGTCGAGGCCAGGCAGTCGGTTGTCAGTCTTGGCGGCGGGTGTGGTCATGGGTTGAGTTCGACGGTGGTGGTGACTCGCGGGCAGACGGTGCCCGGCCAGCGTTCGGGGAACTGCGAGAGGTGATTCCCCGCGCCGACAATGCTGAAAGGGAGGTGCTTGCCGCCAGACACGAGGTAGCGGATGCCGGGCGCGTCGCTGCTTGCGCAGAACGAGTAAGCGCGCCGATTCAAGAGCCCGCCGGGCACGACAAATCGCGTGCAGTATTCGCCGCGCTCCAGCGTCGGTTTATGCAGCTCGTGGTCGGTCATCGTGAGCACGAGGTCGCCTTCAGTCGTGTAGAGCGACATGAGCATCCGTGCGCCTCGGAGGGGCTCGGTGACGCGGTAGCGGAGTTCGATGTGGATGGGTTCGTTCGCATCGAAAATCGCGCAGATTTCGTTGCGGGAGTTTCTCAGCGTGAGCGAAGTGAGGAGGAGTTCATCGGTGCTGTGCCTGTCGGTTTTATAGACGACGCGGCCTGCTTCGCCATCGTTCGTCGGCGCGGTGGCTGCGAGGTATTGAGTGATGACCTCTTCGGGCGAGCCGCTCAGTTTCGCGGTGCCGTCTTCGATGAGCACGGCACGCGTGCAGAGTGCGCGGATGGCGGTGAGATTGTGGCTCACGAAAAAGATCGTGCGTCCACCCTCCGAAGCAACTTCGCCCATCTTGCCGAGACACTTTTGCTGAAAGCCCGCGTCGCCCACAGCGAGCACTTCATCAATGAGCAAAATCTCCGGCTCCAAGTGCGCCGCCACCGCAAACGCGAGACGCACGAACATGCCGCTGGAGTAGCGTTTCACGGGAGTATCGAGAAAGCTGCCGACCTCCGCGAACTCGACGATCTCGTCGAACTTCGCCTGAATCTCCCAGCGTTTCATGCCGAGGATTGCGCCGTTCAGGAAGATGTTCTCGCGGCCTGTGAGTTCGGGGTGGAATCCCGTGCCGACTTCCAGCAGCGAGGCGATGCGACCTCGGAGCGTGATGCGCCCTTTCGTCGGCTCGGTGATGCGCGAGATGAGCTTCAGCAGCGTGGATTTCCCCGCACCGTTCTTGCCGATGAGCCCGACGATTTCCCCGCGCTGCACGGAGAAATTCACATCGCGCAGACTCCAGAACGTCCCCGGAATGTCGCCATTCCGCACCCCGAAATCGTTCGGCACGGCAGGCTGTTTCCGGCCCGGCAACATGGCGCGGAAGGCTTCGGCGAGCGAAGTCGGCCCGAGCGTACCGACGCGGTAGCGCTTCGAGACGTTCTCGATTTCGACGATGGGGCGGTTGGCGTTTATGGCCGTCATTTACACGCTATCCACGACAGTGCGCTCGGCGCGGTTAAACGCGATGACGCCCAAGACGAGCGCCAGCACGGCGGCCAGCGTGGATGCGCAAAGCATCGCGGGCAACTCGGGGCTCATCTGCCCGCCTTTCAGCAGAACATCGCGCGTGGCCTCCACGACGGCGGCCATCGGGTTTGCCCAAGCCAGCCAGCCGAAGGTGTGGTTTTCGGTGATCTTTTTCATCGGGTAGAAAACGGGCGAGGCGAACATCCAGAGCTGGAGCAAGACGGGCGTGAGGTGGGCGAGGTCGCGGTATTTTGCCGTAGAGGCTGCAAGCAAAAGGCTGATGCCGAGGCTGAAGATTCCGGTGATCACAAACAGCGGAATCGCGAGCAGCGCGCTGAAGCCGATGTGAACATTGGAGCCCGTCGCCGCATACCAAGCGAAGAACGCGAGGAAGACCACGAGCTGCAATCCGAGTGCGAACAGATTGGAAATCGCCGCCGCCGCCGGGACGACGAGGCGGGGGAAATAGACCTTCCCAAAAAGGTGCGAGTTTGCCGTGAAGGTCGCCGCGCCGGTGGTGATGTTTTGTGAGAAATAGCTCCACGACAGCAGCGCGCAGAGATTGAAGATCAGCGACGGGATTCCATCCGTGTCGATGCCGCCGATTTTGTTAAACGCGATGCTCATCACCAGCGCCGTGAGCAGCGGTTGGAGCACGAACCAGATCGGGCCGAGCACGGTCTGTTTGTATTTCGCGAGGAAGTCGCGGCGGATGAGGATGGAGAGCAGGTCGCGGTATTCCCACATTTCCCGCCAGTTGATCCGCAGCCAGCCTTTACTCGGCTCGATGATGATTTCGTAGTTCCCGGCTGGTTCGGGCTGCGTGCTTGGTTCGGCCATAGTTGATTCAGTCGTGGGCATTTACAGACTCCATTCCCAATAGGCTAGTTCCCAATCTCTGCCCTCGCTCGCGACGGCTCCGGCGTAGCCTTCCGCCGGGGTGAGTGTGCGTACGGTCCAAGCAGAATCGTGGGTCGGTTCGCCGACAAGGCCGACGCCTTCCGCTTTGAGCCGCGCTTCTTTCTGAGTCCATAGATCGAAGAACCGCGAGGCGCGTTCGTCTTTGGGGGTAGTTCGGAGTTCCCAGTTTTCCCTCGGCTCGAAGTAGTGGTCGGCGATGGGCTCGAACTCGATGTCCGGCTGCACCCATTCCACATCCACGCCGACTTCGCGCCCCCGCGAAACGGCGACGATGGCGAGGTCGTGTGAGTGGCTGACGTTGAAGCGAATGTCCATGAACGGATTTACGACGAATGGCTTGCCGTGGCACCCGGTGCCAAATTCCAGGGCGGACGGCTCCGCTCCGAGGTAGCGCGCCAGAATCATGCGGACAGCGGCGCGGGTGGCGATGAACCGATTGCTGTCTTCGGGAAAATGAAAGCGCGCCGCGCGCACGAGTTCATCTGGTGAAAGGACGGAGCTGCATCGGGCGAGCTTGGCGGAGCGAGAAATTTTCGCGCGCCAGAGGTGGATCTCCCGGGCATGGAGGACGGTGCGGCTTGGAGCCGCAGGCCAGTTGGGCTGTGCTTGAATCATGGTTTTTGGGCTAGTGAGAGTCGGTCGAGAATCTCGCGAACTTTAGCAGCAGCGGTGCCAGCGTGTTCGCGAATGTAGGTGATGTGGTCGCCGGGAAGGGTGTGAAGTTCAAGCTCGCCGGGATGCGATTTTTCCCAGCCGAGCTTACCGCCTTCGCTATGCGTTGTCTCGTCCACCAGGAGCGTAAGCTTTCCTTTGTGGGTTCGCAGCCGGTGCTTATACATCGTGATGGGGTAGTCCTTTTGCCCACGGGGATGCTGCTCCTGCTCGGGCGCGGGCTCGTATCCTGAGCGATGGTCTGCGCTGCGGCGGCGGGTGCGGGTGGATGCCTTGCCCGTCAGATAGCGGACCTTTTTTCCGAGGGTGTAGCCTTTGATGGCGTCCATGTGGTGGCGGAACCGGTCGATGAAAGAGCCAGTTTGCTGCGTTTCTGATTCCTTCAGAAGTTGCTGGTGCAAGTGGTCGCGGAGATTGTCCCGGCTTGGCGGGCGAGTGTTGAGGAGTGCGAGGAAGTCCACGAGTTCGCCGGCCTCTCGTAGCTGTCTGGCGATTTCGTAGGCGCAAATGCCGCCGGTGCTTTCGCCGACGATGCGGTAGGGCCCGTGCGGCCAAAGCGCGCGGATTTCATGGATGTAGTCGGCGGCCATTTCTAGCACCGTCATGTGCGGCGGATCGGCGGTTCCGGCGCCACGTGCCTTGAGTCCATAGATGGGAAGTTCCGGCCCTAGGTGGCGCACAATCTCTGCGTATTCGCGGAATTCGATCTCGCCGCCCCAGCCGCCGGGGATAAGGAAGAGCGGCGGCAATTGTGTTGAGCCCGTCTGGATTTGAATGAGAAATTTCCCCAGCGGAGACGCGCTGGTCGGGGCGTCCGCAGGCTCTTCTTTCGCTGAAGGCGCGGGCGATTGCCGGATTGCGAGTGCGGCGGTTGGCTGGGCTTTTCCGGGTAGGAACTGGATGAGCGCTCGCACACTCTCATCGAACGCCTCCGCGAGGCGGGCGATGTCGTCGTCCGTGTGCCCGACGTTGAGGGTGTTGGGGCGGGAGTGCCAGACGAACACTCCGCGCATCCGCATGTGGAAAATGAGGAGCGCTGCGTGCGGGAATCCCGCCGGGAGTTGCATCGAGAATTGAGACGATTCCGCCTTCCAGCATTCGGGGAGATGGGTGTTCATCCGTGCGACGAGCGCGGAGGCTCGCTCGCTGAGGTCGGGTGCTTGCGCGGGCTCGCTGTCGAGCGTGGCGGATACCCCGCGGATCAGCCCTTGGCCGCGCGTGAAGTCGATGTATTCGTTCCCGTCGATGTCCCACACTCGTTTGCTGTGCGAGCGCTCGGCGACGATCGGGTAGGCGAGCGATTGCCACTCGGCGCAGCAGTTTTCAGCGGCGAGGAAATCGCGGTTCTCGGCGGCGAAGCGTTTCGATTCCGCGGTGAGGCGCGTGTAGCGTGCAGCGAGCGCGTCGAGGTGCTCGCGCTGGAAGGCGGTGAGCGGCGGCGGGAGCGCCGAGCCCTTCGGAGTGGGCCAAAAGCGGCGGCGCTCAAACGGATACGTCGGCAGCGGGACGCGCGAGCGCGCTTCGCCGCTGTGGAGGGCTTCCCATTGGATGTCGCGACCGGACGACCACAAGTGCGAAAGGCCGATATAGATGGTCCGAATATCACTCGCGCTCTCTCGCAGCGAAGTCGCGGCGATCCGCGCGGGGTCCTGCTGGCGGGTGAGTTGCGAGAGCATGTGGCCGGGCCCGCACTCGATAAAGATCATGTCGGGCTCGTGGAGCAGCGTCTTTATCGCGGAGGAAAAGCGGACGGTTTCCCGTGCGTGCGTGGCCCAGTAGTGGGGGTCGGTCGTCTGCTTTGCTGTGAGCGATTCGCCGGTGATGCACGAGAACATCGGGATCGCCGGCGCGTTGCAGGCGAGCTGCCGGATGGCCGCTGTCAGCGGCTCGATCACCGGGTCGCAGAGTTCCGATTGGAAAGCGCGCGACGTCTCCAGGCGCTTGCACGCGACGCCGTTCGCGGCGAGGCGCGCTTCGAGGCTGGCGACTGCTTCTTCCGTGCCGGAGATCACCGTGGCGCTTGGGCTGTTGAGCGCGGCGATGGAAAGTCGTTGCCCGAGGAGCGGGGTAACCTCCGATTCCGGGAGGCTCACCGAAATCATACATCCCGGCGGTTGCTCGTGCATGAGGCGAGCGTGCGTGGCGACGAGCATCGCGGCATCTTCCAGCGAGAACACCCCTGCGAGCGCGGCAGCGGCATACTCCCCGGAGCTGTGCCCCAGCAGCGCGGCGGGCTGGATGCCGAGCGACATCCAGAACCTCGCCAGCGCGAGGCTCACGGCAAAAATCGCGGGCTCGGAATAGCGCGCCTCGCCCAGCACGCGTGCGGCCTCCTCGCGGTCCTCATCGGCGGGGTGGATGAGCGCGCGCAGGTTCCTTCCGACGTGCGGCTGGAGGACGGCGCAGACTTCATCCAGCGTATCGCGGAACACCGGCTCGTATTCATAAAGCTCGGCCCCCATCCCGACGAACTGCGCGCCGTGTCCGGGGAAAAGGAACGCCACTCGTTTCGCTTCCGCTTTCCCGGCGATGGTGCGCTTCGGATCGAGTTCGCGCAGCGCAGCGATGGCGAGTTCGCGCGTCGGGCAGACGACGGCGCGGCGGTGCTCGAAGTGCCTCCGCCCCGCAACCAGCGTGTGTGCGATGTCCGCGAGGGAAAACTCCGGGCGCGCTTCGATCCAGTCCGCCAAGTCGCTGGCGCGCTGGGCCAATGTGCTCTCCGATTTTCCCGAGAGGATGAGCAGATTCTCCGCGCGCCCCGTCTCGGCGGCGATTCGCCGGGGCGGCTCTTCGAGGACGATGTGCGCATTCGTCCCGCCGATGCCAAACGAGCACACTCCAGCGCGGCGCGGCGTCTCGCCCGTGGGCCACTCCATCCGGTGCCCGATGTGAAAGAACGGCGTCTCCGTCGTCTGGGAATGCGGACGGTCGAGGCTCGCCGGGATTGTCTCGTAGCGCAGGGCCAGCGCCGTTTTGATCAGCCCGGCGATGCCTGCCGCTGCGCCGACGTTCCCGAGATTTGTCTTCACCGAGCCCAGCGCGCAGAAGTTTTTCTCCGCTGTGGTGGTGCGGAAAGCGCGAGTGAGCGCGTCCAGCTCCGCCGCATCCGCCTCGATAAAAGTGACGCTCTCCGCGGAGATGCCCGCGAGCGTGTGCGCGGCGGCGATGACCTCTGCGTGGCTGCTCGCGCTCGGCGTCGCTCCGTCGTGATTCAGCGTCGCCGCCTGGATCACCGCGTAGATGAAGTCCCCCGTTTCCACAGCATCCGAAAGCCGCTTGAGCGCCACGACGCCGACGCCGCCTGCCGCCTGCGGGAAGACAATCGAAGCCCCGCCCGCCAGCGCCATATCGCAGCCGTAGCAGCGGAGGCTCTGCACCGCTTGGCACACCGCGGCCAGCGAAGTGGAGCACGCCGTCTGCACCGTCACTGCCGGGCCTCGGAGATTCAGCCGCGCCGCCACACGCGAGGCGAACTCGTCTGCATCGTTCCCATTTTCCACCGGATAAGTCCTGCGGCTGCACCCGCCGAAGACGCCGATGGCTCCCGCGAATTTCGCCGGGTCGCACGCCGCATCCTCCAGCGCCGCCCAACATTCTTCGAGGAAGACGCGGTGCTGCGGGTCCATCGCCTCCGCATCGCCCGGCGAGATGCCGAAGAACTCCGCGTCGAACCACTCCGGTTTCTCCAGCAGCTCGCGCCGCGAATCCTCGCCCGCCAAAAGATTGCGCCAAAAGTCCGCGACACTCCGCGCCCCCGGAAAGCGGCCTGCCAATCCTATCATTGCGATCCCTTCAAGGGACGGTTGGGCGTGAGTCATCTGCCTGCCGGGGAAAGCTGCCTCCGTGCCAAGCGGCGGGGACGCGGTGTGATTAAGAGTGGAATGGATTGAGTCGCGACAGCGACAAGGAGCGGCGACATTCCTGTCGCTGTCCTGAAAGCGCGAAGCGCCCAATTTCGAGCACCGTACAGCTACCGAGAGCCGTGGGAAACTGATTGGGCGCTTCGCGCTGTGGTTACAGCGACAGGAATGTCGCCGCTCCTTGTGCGCTTCATACCCTGCGGGACGATGGTTGCCCGCTTCGCCTTGAGCCCAAAAAAGGCCGTCCGGGTGTCCCGGACGGCCTGTTCTTTGGTCAACCTTTGCGCGGTTTTTCTACCGACCTACGCTCGCCGACGGCGAATGCCGAGCATCGTCGCGATCCCGCCCAGAAGGAGCGCGGCGCTGCCGGGTTCGGGGACTTGGAGCGCGCTGAGGACGTTTGCCGTGGACTCGCCTGAAGTGAAAGTCACCACCCGAGCCTCGTCGATTCCGCCGTCGAAATAGACCGCCCCGCCCGGCGCGACCGACATGTGTGGGCCGTCGTTCACGGGAACGCCTCCGTAAGTGCCTTGCGATGCGCCGTTGATGTAAAACGTGCTAGTTCCCTCGCTGCGAATCAATGCCAGATGCACCCAAGTGTCTGCGGTGAACGAGCCGGTCACGCCGCTGTCGGGTCCGATCCATCCCACGTTATGCGCCGAGGCAGCCCAGCCATTGGGGGCGAGGTGGAGTTTGAATGAGCCGCTTGAGCCGCCGAGGGTGAAAATATCGCCCTGGTCGCCAAGGCTCGACGCTTTGGCATAGACGCCAAATGCAAAGTTATCCGTCGCGAGACCGTTAAAGAGGCCGCCGGAGTACCATCCCTCGTTCCCCGGACCAGCCGTGCTGAGGTAAGCGGTCGAGCCTGGGGCAATCGCCCCACCGCTCACGACCGTGGTGGTTGCCCCACTGATTTCGTTGATGAAGTTTCTCATGTTGCCGGAGCTATCAACCTAAAAACGGCAGTTGAACGGATTTTCAGAGAAAAATGAGCCTTGGACGGGTGAGTGATTTTCAACTGCTCCGCAGTTGGCAATTTCCAGAGTAAAATACCCTATTTTTCGGCCTCAAAAACGGGGTCAACTGCCGTTTTTAG
>CANIWM010000037.1 GCA_947471505.1 Chthoniobacteraceae bacterium
ACCGAACCGCCATCCGCCGAACACCCGCTCCTGCAAGCCTGGCGCGACCCCGCGCACCCCGCCCACGACCGCCTCATCCTCAATCCGCACTCCGCATTTTACAGCGAAGAAGGCCTCATGGATATGCGCATCAAAGGCAGCGAAAACTGTCGCCGCGCCCTGCTCGGGCAACCTGTGCGGAATTTGGTGAACGGGGCGGTGTAGAACTGGGCCATCTGCCTGTCGCGTTATCCCAAAGGCGATGAAATGGAAAATATCAGGGTGCTTATTGGCTGTTCATTTCGTTTTTCTCGCCTGACCCGGTTTCCCGGCGTTATTTCCCTCGCGACGTCGGATTGTGATGTCTATTCACCCGCCCTCGCGAGCACATCCTCTCGCAGTCTTGCTGCGATCCAAAACCCCGCCTCCGATTGCAACTGGTCGAGCAGCGGGCGAACCGCCGGGATGAGACCCGCTTCCTTCGCTTGGAAAAGAATACCGACAATTCCCACCGTCCTTAATCCGAGCGCCGCTGCTGCCGTGCGCCCTGCGCGTTCATCCATTAGGACGGCGTCTGCTTTTTCCGCTACCGCGAGCGCGAGCGCATCAGTCTCCCCGCGATGCAGGCGTCGATTTGCAGTGAGCGGCGAAGGAACGCTCGGCGCATCCACGAGCCGAATAAATGACGGGAAGACGAGTCTGAGAAAACGAGGATCCCACGTCGCAAGCCGTTCAAACTCCGCCCGCACACTGGGCGGCGCGAGGACTACACCAAACAGCGAATGCAAGAGCCCAGCTCGCCCCAGCAAACACAGATTCAAAACCACCGACGTATCCGTGACGACGATCACTTCGGAAACAACGTGCGTAAAGTGGCGAGGTCCTCGGCCAGCGATTCCTCCGTGAAGCTCGGGATTCTCCGCCGCACCAGTTCCATATCGAACGCAAACCGCTCCATCCCAGCCATCCCCGCCGCGACCGAACGCGAGATGCGCCCAGCAGCAAACAGCGCACACGCAAGGTCGAGGCGAATATCCGCCTCGGTCATTCCATCAAGCGCAGGGTCATCTGGCAAAGTGAGTGTCATGCGGCGAGCGTAGCTTTCCGGAGTGAGAAATGCCAATGGGAAAAAGCTCCTCCAGCGATGCGAGAACGATTCTCAGTCAGGGATTATCCCCTGACATTTTGAAAGCTTTTAGCACACGTGACCCCGTTTTTCCCGTATTTCTCGGTGCTCGTGGGCACCGCGAAATCATAAATCGACATCCCGACACTTGCGGCGATTCGCAAATTGGAATAGCCAGCAGAAATGAAGACTCTGAGGAAATTGAACGGAGCGCCAAAGTCGCGCACAGCCAGACGCCCAGCAAAAACCGCCATGAGCGCGTGGGAGGCATCACGATTGGTCAAGCAATTCATCAAATTGCATCCGAACGAACGGGCTCTCACCCTTTCCCTCACGGTGGACGGGAAATTGCGCATCGCCCGAGCCCGGAAAGCGGTGCCTTACAAAACGCCGCGCCCCGGCTATTTCGACCGTTTCTATACAGACGAGCTTGTGGACGCCGAGAACCAGCTCGCGAAGGTTTCCGGCTTCGATCCTTCAGACTTCCGATGATGCGCCAGTGGGAGATTTGGAAATATCCCTTTGGCGAAGAAATCGGCGACCATCGGGTTGTGATTTTGTCCAACGATGAACGCTGCGGCAAAGACCGCATCACCCACGTCAACGGCTTGATCTGCACAACCCTGCGTCCCGCAGGCCGTGAATTGTCGGCGAGCGAAGTCGTCCTCAACGGCACCGAAGGCTTCGATAGGAAAACGGTGGTTCGCTGCGACGTGATCTACCTCATCGCCAAAGCGCAGATGATCGACAAAATCGGAGCAGTCGCATCCACCGTGCGGAGAAAACAAATCGCACGAGCAATGGCGGCAGGCTTCCGCCTCCCAAATCCCTGGTCGTAAAGCCGGACCCAAAAAACGAACGCGCCAGCTACCGCGTCACCGGGCCGGATTACTTTGAGTGTGGTTCATCATCGCGCTCCTTCCTCATCAACACCTCCCGCGGCGGAGTCGCGGACGTGCTCGCCGTGCTCGACGCCATCACCAGCGGCCACCTCGGCGGCTCCGGGATCGACGTATTGGAAACCGAACCCCCATCCGCCGAACACCCGCTCCTGAAAGCCTGGCGCGACCCCGCGCACCCCGCCCACGACCGCCTCATCCTCAATCCACACTCTGCATTTTACAGCGAAGAAGGCCTCATGGATATGCGCATCAAAGGCAGCGAAAACTGCCGCCGCGCTCTGCTCGGGCAACCGCTGCGGAATCTGGTGAACGGGGCGATGTAGAACTGGGCCATCTGCCTGTCGCGTTATCCCAAAGGCGATGAAATGGAAAATATCAGGGTGCTGATTGGCTGTTCATTTCGTTTTTCTCGCCTGACGCGCTTTCCCTCACTCAAACGGATTCAACACTGGCACGCCACAGCGCGTGAAATCCGCCACATTTCTCGTGGCGACTGTCAGATTGTGCAGCTTGGCAGTGGCAGCAATCATGGTGTCTTTTACCGGCACCGTAAATCCGCGCCTCCGCACTTCATCGCGCAATTCTGCCCACACAACCGCCGTCCTACGCGTCCACTCCAGACAGATCAAACCAGAGGGGCTTTGCTGAAACCAAGCGACGAGATTCTGTTTTCGTCGGCCTTCCGGCAGCGCGATAATGCCCTCCCACATTTCCCCCACCACAATCGGATCGATCACAATCTCCGCATGATTGGAGAGCAACCACTCCACCACCCGTGCCTCCGGTTGCGGTTTCGTCGGCTCCGAGAGCACATTCACATCTACGAGATACTTCACTCGGAAAAATGCGACGGTGGCTGTAGCGACGTCCGTTCGCTCCGGTCAGATTCCCCGAGCCATCCCTTTTCTGGGCACGCCAGCAGCCACTCCACCCAATTGCCTCCCGTAATCTCACCGGCATCCGCAGTCCGCACGCGATACTCCCCGCGCCCCACGCGCTCGATGTCGCATCGCTGGCCGGGCTTGAGGTCGTCAGTCTTGCGGTATTCCTCGGGAATCTCCAGCAAGCCATTCGCAGATAGAATCGTCGTCATGCGCGGAAATTGCCCGAAGTCCTGCGGGGCGTCAACTCGCTGCTTTGGGATGAGTTGAACGCGTGATTCATTTCGTTTTTATCGCCTTACCCCAGTTCCCTCACTCACGCCCGAGACGCCCCACATCATGAACCGCGAAACCATCGCGCAAATGCCGCGCGGCTCGTTCCTCATCAACACCTCGCGCGGCGGAGTCGTGGACGTGCTCGCCGTGCTCGACTCCATCACCAGCGGCCACCCCGGCGGCTCCGGGATCGGCGTATTGGAAACCGAACCGCCATCCGCCGAGCGCCCGCTCTTGCAAGCCTGGCCCGACCCCGCGCACCCCGCCCACGACCGCCTCATCCTCAATCCGCACTCCGCATTTTACAGCGAAGAAGGCCTCATGGAAATGCGCATCAAAGGCAGCGAAAACTGCCGCCGCGCCCTGCTCGGGCAACCGGTGCGGAATTTGGTGAACGGGGCGATGTAGAACTGGGCCATCTGCCTGTCGCGTAATCCCAAAGGCGATGAAATGGAAAATATCAGGGTGCTTATTGGCTGTTCATTTCGTTTTTCTCCCCAGACCCGGTTTCCTGACCCGGTTTCCCCGTGCTCCAAGCGCGCCTCAAACAAACCGGCAGCGCATGGAATCCCCACAACGCCCACTCACTGGCCCAACTCCGCGTCCTGCGTTCAAACTCTCTTTGGGCTGAGTTTTGGGACGCAGACCTCGCCGCTTGATCGCACGTTCCACTTCCAATCACACCCGTTTTTCTGTTTTTCTCGCCTGACCCGGTTTCCCCTTGACCCGGTTTCCCCTGGATCGGGCGTTGGGACGCACGATGCCACAGACGGAATCGCTCAATGCTTCTTGTGCTGGTGTCCCTCTGTAATGCGCGTCGCGTCGCAGCGCCTCGATTTCGAGCGAGAGATTGATGACGAACGGAAACACGCTCCAGCGATCCGCGCCGAGCGGGCCGCCCTTGCGCGTCATCCTCACGAGATGCTGCGCGTAGGGAAAATCGCCGCGCAGCCAGAACATGATGTCCGCGCCGACGTGCTTGTGGGAATCAATGACCATGTGGCTTGGTGACAGGCACGAGGCGGAGGGCGCGCACGTCGGCAAGCTCTTGTTTGAGCGGGCCGTCGGGGCGGAGGAGGATGCGGTTGAGGCCGGGGCGGAGGGTGAGGCGGCCGGCGGGTTGTTGTTTGAAGGTGTCGAATCCGCCGGTGTCGGGCACTTCGCCGCGGGTGCGGCTGCCTTCGGTTTCGACGACGTAGAAGTCGCCCGCGGAGTTGGCGTCGGCGGCGAGCTCGATGCTGACTTCATACGTGCCGGGTTGCGCGACTTCGATGTGCCATTCGGCGATGTCGTCGGCGACGGTCCACGGGGCCAGCACGTCGAGCGTGGGTCGGTAGGCGAGTTTCTGCGCGAAGACGGTGGCTTTGCTGGCGGGGAGAAGCAGCTCGCCGTTCGCGGCGGGTTTGAGCGCGGGCGGCGCGTCGGCTTTTGCGGCGACTTGCGCGAGTTCCTCCGCACGCCACGGGAGGGTGCGCCCGTCGGTTTCCTTTCGCACGGCGGCGACGAGCGCAGGCTCGATGGGCGCGGCGGTATTGCCCCATGCGCGGCGGATGTAGCTGATTACGCCGGCGATTTTCTCGTCGTCGAAAAGCCCGGTCGCGCCGAGGCCGGGCATGTTGAGATTCCATTTCTGCCCGCTCACTTCGATGGGGCCGTAAAGCCCGTGCAGGACGACACGCACGAGGCGCTCGGGCGGGCCGCTGACCCAATCGCTCCCGGCGAGCGGCGGCGCGAGGGCTGCGTTGCCTCGGCCATTCGGCTGGTGACACGCGGCGCAGACGGTCGTGTAAAGTTGCTGGCCGGCTTGCACGCGCTTCTCCTCGTCGGGAGTGAGCGGGGGCGCGTTTGGCGTGAGCGTGCTCGCGGGTTTTGCGCCGGGCCAGGTGAAGTGGTTCATCGCTCGCAGCACTTTTTCGCGCGTGGCGATGTCGGGTGCGCGGAGGAGCTCGGTGAATGTGGCTGGCTCCTTCGCAAGCGCGAACGGCTCGCTCGGGCGGACGCTTCCGAAGGCGTCGAGCAGGGCGTCGCGCTGCCATGCGCGTGCGGCGGGCGTGGCTGCGAAAAGTGCGAACAGCTCGGCGACGCGCGGGGCTTTCGCCTCCACGAGCACGCACTGCGCGAGCTGCGAGGTGAGCGCGTGGTCTTTCTCGCTGCACTCGGGTCGGCGCAGCCAGGAGGTGAGAAATTCCAGTTCGCGCCCGCGGAGTCCGCTCAGCGCCGCGGTGCGGAAAAGCGCGTGGTCTTCGCGAGCAAGCAGCCCGGCGAGCAAGGCGGGCATATGCTCATCGGGGAATGCGCCGAGCGTGAGGGCGAGTTGCAGGCGCACGGATTGACTCGCGTCGCCGGTGCGTTTTGCGAGTGCGGGGAGCGCGGAGGGGTCGCGTTCGCTGAGGCGGATGGCGGCGGCGCGCACGCGTTCGTCGGCGCTGTCCATGGCGGCGAGCCGCGTGTCGGCGTCGAGCGCGCCGAGTCCGTCGAGCGTCCAGAGCGCGTGGAGTTGCGCGAACGGTGCGGCGGTTTTCGCGATGTCGCGCAGCGCGGGGATGACGTCCTTTTCTCCGCGCTCGATGAGCAGGCGCTGCGCGGTGAGTCGGTGCCAGCCGTTCGGGTGCGCGAGCGTTTTAACCAGCCCGGTGCTGTCGGCCTGCGCGAGCTTTGGCGGGGTGCGGTCGATTTTTTCCCCATTGGCGACGATGCGCCAGATGCGACCGAGGTCGTTGCCTTCGGCGAGTTTGCGCTCGTTGATTTGCTTCGTGAGCCAAGGCACCATGAAGATGACGTGCTCGATGATGCCGTGATACATATCCGCCACGTAGAGTGCGCCGTCGGGGCCGACGCGCGCATTCACCGGGCGGAATCGCTCGTCGGTCGAGGCGAGGAATTCCTGCTCGGCGGGATAAAAGCGCGTGGCCTCCGGTGCGATGCCGTCGTTCAACTTGAGTCGTCCGATCAGGTGGCCGCCGGATTCGGGGACGAAAACATTGTTGCGCGCGTCGGCGGGAAACTGGTGTCCGTCATAAAAGCAACTGCCGCTCACGATGGTGTAAGTCCGCAGGCGTCCGTCGTCGCGCAGTTCGAGCGCGCCGAGCGTGACGGCGGGCGTGACGCGGATGGGGAAAACTTCCTGTGCTTCCGGGGCCACGTTCACATTCACGCCGAAGGTGCCTTCGCCCCGCGCATGTGGATTTCGCAGGAGGTATTCGGCGGGGATGTAGTCGCCGTGCAGCGCCTTGTCTTGGTAGCAGGTGAAGAAGCGGCCCGTCTCGTCGAACGTCACGCCGAACTGCCCGCGATGGATGGTGTCCGCCTCGACGAGCTTGCCGTCCTGCCAGCGGAATCGCTTCGGCCAGTCAGCGCAGTGCAGCCAGTTATCGAGGCCGTAGCGCAGACCGTTCGCGGTGTGCTGCGGATTGCCGGCGACGCCCATCACGCCAACTTCGGTGCGTTTGTCGGAGCGCAAATCGCCGTCGGTGTCCTCGCAGAACCACAGCTTCGGCGGCTCCTGCAAAAGGATGCCGCCTTTTACAAAAGCGAACGAGCGCGGCATCACGAGCTTATCGAGGAAGACGGTACTCTTGTCCGCGCGTCCGTCTGCATCGGTGTCTTCGAGCACGACGACGCGGCAGATGGGGTCGCCTTCGCCGCTGCCCGCGAGGTCGCGCATGTAGCCCTGGTATTCGACGACCCAGATGCGCCCCTCGGGGTCAAACTCGAAGAAGATGGGATTTTGCACCATCGGCTCGCACGCGACGAGTTCGACGTGGTAGCCGGGCGCGACTTTAAAAGTCTTCATCTGCTCGTCTGCCGAGAGCACTGGCGCGGGTGGGACGTTGAGCCGCTTGAGCATTGCATCGCCCTTTTCCCAATCCGCCCAGCCGAGCAGCGCCGATGGCGGGCGCACCGCCGGGCGCTCTTTCGGGACGGAATTCTGCGCGAGCGCGGACGTGGCGCAGAGCCCGGCACTGAGGGCAAAAAGGATGATGCGGACGACTGTGAGATGGTAGCCTGCGGTTTTGGACTTCATTCGGTATGCGAGTTAGAATTCATTTCGTGTCAGGAGGGAATCAACGGGGAAAAAGTTCATCGAAGATGAATTCGAGTGCGGCCCGTGTGTCCGCGTAGTTCGTGGAGTGCTCAACTTCAGGCCGGTGGATGAGCATGACACGCCTGCCCTGTTGCTTCAGTTTGTCCGCCAGGCGCAGGACACTATCGGGCGGCACCACGCGGTCTTTTCCGCCCGTTGTGAGCGCGACCGACATGGTGAATCGCTCCGGCCAAAGCTCGGCTGAGCGTTTGCGATATTCGTCAGGGCGCACCGCCTTGGTGCCGCCGTAGGATGCGGCGAGGGCTTCTGGAAATCCGTCGAACTCGACGAGGTTCGCCGTGCCGTTAATCGCCACGATGCCGTGCACGCGGGCGGGGTGCAGTGCGGCAAAAATGAGCGCCGAGGTGCCGCCCATCGAGCCTCCACAGACGATGACTTTGTTCAGACGATAACGTGCGCCGAGTTCGTCGAGGATTTGCAGCAAGTCCGCCTCGGCTTGCGGCCCCATCCACGAAGTCTTCGCGCGATAGTCCGGCGAGACAAAGATGAGCTGATGCTGCCCCGCGAAGTCTCGCACAGCGCGGCACTCATCGCGTGGGTCTTTTGCAAATTGCCAGCGGTCCGAGCCATGACCGTGCAGGGCGACGAGCAGTGAGTGCGGCTTCTGTGCATCGAAGTTTGCTGGCAGCATCAGCACATAACGCTGCTCGGTGCCGTCCAGCCTCGCGGTGAAGGAGACGTCCTGCGGCTCCTCGAGAACAGCGGTTTGCCTGGCAGGGATCGGCTCCGTGGCACCGGCGCTGAAGGCCGCAAAACCAAGCAACAACAGCCGCCGGATGCTTGCCGGAAAGGCGCTCATTTCGACAGTCGGTCGAGCACGTTTTTGGTGATGCGCTCCACGACCGCGTCGCCGCCACGGAGTCCGTGCGACCAGTCCGTGGTGCCCGCTGTGAATACTGTGCCGCCGCGCGTGTAGAGGCCTATGCACGCAGCGCCGATGCGCCCTTTTTCCCACCGCTCGTACCACTCGCAGTCCTCGTGGTGCCAGCTCGCGGGCGCGGTGGAGAGCACGGTGAACGTCTCCGGCGTGCCGTCTTTGAACGTCGGGAACGGCAGGCCGTCACGCCACTCCAGCTCGCAGCCGTCGCACTCGTAGCCGACGACGGTGTGCTTCCCGCCGAAGCTGTCGCCGCGGTTCAGCTCCGTGCCTTCAAAGAGCCAATGCTCGGGCCGATGCACAGTGAACGCGCCGCTGCCGTCCATGAATTGCCCGTGGCTGCGATGAAAGCCGCCCCACAGAAATCCGACGCCCGTCAGCGTATTCTCAGGGCGCTTCAGCAGGTGATGACTCCACGCGGTGCTCAGCGTCTTGAAGTCCTTCGTCGCGAAGACGGGGTCCACGAAATAGTTCTGCTTGTAGCACGTCAGCGCGCGCCCTGCGTCCTCGCTGCGGATCTGCCAGCAGCAGGTGTTGCCGCTAAAAAAAGCGACGTTGCCGCCCTTGCCAATCCAGGCCTCCAAGTTGTCGCGCATCGGGCCGGACCAGTATTCATCGTGTCCGACGCTGAGCACGAGCTTGTAGTGCGCGAGCAGCTCCGGGCGGAACTCGAGGTCCGAGTTCGCCGCGTATTCGAACTGGTATCCATTGCGCTCCGCCCACTGCACGAAGTCCCGCTCCCAATCGTAAAACTGGATGAGCGGCGGGCGGTCGAAGGAAACGCGGTGGCCCTGCACGTTGCCGCGTCCATTGAAAGCGTAGAGGCTGGTGCCGCCCCAATTGTTGTAGGCGTTGTAGGTGTTCGTCGCCAGTTGCAGCAGAATCTTCGAATCGCGCCCCGGCACGGCGGGCCGCACGACGAAGAAACACGCGGCCTCCACAGTGCGCCGGTTGCGCTGCACGAAATTCCCGCCGCCATCCACCGCCCGCAGCGTGACATGGTAGAATCCGCTGCGCCATTCCGGCGGGATTTTCACCGTCATCGCGACCGGCCAGCCGCAGCCTTTCGACGACGCATGTTCCGGCACCGCGTGCGCCGCGCCGGGCACATCCGCCTTCGTCCACACGACCTCCGTCTTCTGCCCCACGCGGGCGATTTCGACCGTGAAAACGGACGCCGTCGTCGAGACATGAAACGTCACCTCATCACCCGGCGCATAGCTCGTCTGGCCAGTGTAGCCTTCGATGAAAAGCGGACGCGGCTCCTGCGCCGACGAGCGCGGCGCAAGGAGCAGCGCGGTCGCCCCGGCGGCGGAGGTCGTCTGCGCGAGGAATTGGCGGCGGCTGGAGAGTGGTGGTTTTGAATTCATGGCAGGGGTCCGCAATATTTTGCACGGAAGGTTTTATCAAGTTCCGAGTCTCACCCCATCATCGGATTCAACGATGCGTGTTGCTGCCGGATGGGCGCACGCCGACGATCTACACCGCGCTCGGCGTGAATCCGCGCGTGAAACACTACGTCGGGAAACGGCGGGAAACGGGGTCAGGCGAAAAAATGAAAAACTTTCCGGCTGTCATTTTTCCTTTTTATCGCCTGACCCGCTTTTTCGTATTTTACAGCGAAGAAGGCCTCATGGTTATGCGCATTAAAGGCAGCGAAAACTGCCGCCGCGCCCTGCTCGGGCAACCGGTGCGGAATTTGGTGAACGGGACGGTGTAGAACCGGGCCATCTGCCGGTCGCATTGTCCCAAAGGCGATGAAATGGAAAATATCAGGGTGCTTGATGGCTGTTCATTTCGTTTTTCTCGCCTGCCCGCTTTCCGCGGGTGGTAAAATCGGCTCAATAGGCTCGGCTTGACACGCAATGAGTGCGGCAGTACCGCGCAGCAATGAAACGTCTCCGCTTTCTTCTGAATAGGCCCCCTCACTCCCCGCCAGTCCCAATTCTGACGGTTTCCGGTGCGGCGGGCGCGAAAGCAATTTGCTATGTAGCACTCAGCCTGCTGTTGTTTGTAGGCGGTTTTGCGGCGGAGCCTGTCTTCAAGGCGGGAGCGGCCAAACGTGACATTACGCCCACCGAGCCGGTGCCGATGTGGGGTTACGGCGCGCGGCACGCCCAACTCTCCGTCGGCACGATCGATCCGCTGCACGCGGCGGTGGTCGTGATTCAGGCGGGCGACCACAAGCTTGCCATCGTCGGTCTAGATCTCGGTCGTTCGCCGTCCGAGCAGTCGCTGCAAAATATCCGCCAGCGTATCAAGGCCGACGCCGGCATCGAACACTCGTTTATCGCCGGCTCGCACACGCACCACGGGCCGTTGCTCGAATTGAGCGACGCGATCGGAAAAGGCAAGGGCCGTTTCGACGCGGCGATCCGCTACAACAAACAAGTGGAAGACGCCATCGTCGCCGCCATCGTCGACGCGAACAAATCACTCGTTCCGGCGAAGCTGGCGACCGGTGCGGCGGACCTCGACGGCTTCAACAGCAACCGCCACACTAAGCGGGAACCCAAACCAGTCGATCGCACGCTGACCGTGTTGCGCCTCGACGACGCAGCGACCGACAAACCGCTCGCCGTCGTCGTCAACTTCGCCGGGCACCCCACCAGCATCTCGGCGAAGATTCTTCAGTTTTCGGCCGACTACGTCGGCGCGCTGAAGGCCACGGTTGAAAACGAGTTCGGCGGCACCGCCATCTTTATGCAGGGCGCATCCGGCGATCTCTCCATCGACAAGGGACCGCATCCAGATCACGTGGCTTTCGGCCAGGCGCTGGGTCGCGAAGTCGTGAAACTCGCGACCTCGCTGCAGCCCGTTGCAGTGGCGAAGCCTTCGCTGGAAGTGCGCGAAGAGCGGTTCCGCTTCGATTCGCGCACCGACTTGAATAATCCGTTAATTCGCACCGCTTACTCGTTCGCGTTCTTCCCCGAGTTGGTCGCGAATTTTGTGGACGAATACGCCGGAGGCATTCGCCCGCGACTCACCGTCGCACTGCTCAACGGAGACATCGCACTCGTGGGTGCGTCCGGCGAATTCTTCTGCCAGCACGCCAACCGACTGCGCGAGCGGTCGCGAGTGGAGCGGCTTTTCTTCTTCGGCTACTGCAACGGCTACCATCAATACTTCCCAACAATCGAAGCGGCGGCCGAAGGCGGCTACGGCGCGGACAACCAAGTCGCCCCGGTGGCAGTCGGCGCCGGCGAACAGTTGATGAATACCGGGCTGATGTGGCTTTATAAGATGCAGGGTCTGCTGAAGTGAAAGCAATCGACGAGCCCCCCAAGTAAACGTTTGTTTAAGTCCGCATGAAATTGTCGCAGACCGTCAACCAAGGTGAGCCATTGAAGCCCGGCAGCCGTTCTCCGGCGCGGCGGGGGCGACGCGTCGTCGTCCGTATCGTCTTCCCGTTGCTCGCGATCCTAACGGCCACCGTGTTCGTGGAGCACCTGCTCGCGCGACCTGACTTGAGCGGATTTGAGCCTGCGGCGATGGGTCGTTTGGAATCGGCGATGTGGCGGAGCTACTACGAGGGGCGCTGGTTTCGCCTCGGTGTTCAAACCATGGAGGTGGCGTGCGGGCAGTATAACTTTTCGTGGTGGGATGGCGCGCGACTCGCGACTCACGCGGCGGTCTCAGCCGCACATTTCCGCACGCGCACGAATGATCCCCGCTCCCTGCCCGAGTTGGTGAGCTACTACCGGATCATCGAGCGCGCGGCACCGGCGCGCTTTGACGTGAGCGAGGCTGCGCGGCTCGAATTAGCTTGGTGGACGGAGCGCCGGATGAAGGTGCCGCCGCAGGAATATGCGCGAACCATTGCGCAGCTCACGGCCCTCAACTACGGCCTCAATGAAAACGCTGCACTGCCCGCCGCCAGCATGAGAGCCGAGGCTATGGCTTATCGCGATGCGCGCCGGGACGGGAAGATGACCGAGTTGGACTGGAGCGAGGTGACGCGCCAGTTGAGTGCCGCCTATGCCGACCTGCATGGCAGGCTTCTACCCCGGCAAGAGACACCCCGATGAACGACGGCCTCTTTCCACCCGACTCCGCAATGTGGCGGATGAACCGCGAACATTTCGTCCTGCTCGGCGGCGCCTCCGCCGCGATTCTCCAGGCCGCGCATCCGATGGTGGCAATGGGGGTGGCGGCGCACAGCGAGTTCCGCGACGACGTAATCGGCCGCCTCCGCCGCACGCTCGATGCCGTCTATGTGATCGCTTTCGGTACGAAAGAAGAAGTGGCGGAGGTGACGCGGAGCGTCCGTTCCGCTCATGCGCGGGTCAAGGGCGACGCTCCGCAGAGATATTCGGCAATGGACCCGGACGCGCAGATGTGGGTGCTGGCGACCCTGATTGCGACGACGGTGGAAATGCACCGCCGCTGCGCTGCACTGCCTGCCCGCGATGAACTCGATCGCTTCTACGCCGACATGCGGTTGTTCGGTCGATCCTTCGGATTGGATGCCGCCGTCGGACCCCAGACGTGGGATGAATTTTCCGCCTACTACGACGCGATGCTTTCCGGCCCGCTCTTGGGATCGCATCCGCTTTGCGCCGAGGTGGCACACTCCATCATCCACCCGCGACGTCCGCTGGCGCTCCGGTTACTGGCTCCGGCGCTCCTGCCGTTCGCTTGCGAATATGTGCCGGAGCCCATCCGCACACGCCTTCATTTGCCGTGGCGTGGATGGCACCGTGGTGCCACGCACTTGTTCGAGCGTTGCATCGCGCTGCTCCTTCCGATCCTGCCGGGCTTTGTGCGCTACGCACCCGCCTATCGCCGGTCCAACTTACGATGCGCGCAGACGTCCGCTATTATGGAGCGCACAGCGCAATGATGTTCCCCGACGGACGCGAAAGCAGCCAGCCAGCCGGACCGAAGCATTCAGTCACCGCCGATGAGATCGTCGAACAATCGCGGCTGGAACGGCTCCAGCGCACGCTGCTCCTCGCGTAAGAAGTCGGCCTTCGTCTTGCCCAGTATCCAGCGAGACGGGTGTCTGCAATGCAAGGAAATTGCTTTCGCGCCCGCCGCACCGGAAACGGTCAGAACGCGGACGAGCGTCAGGGAGTGAGAGTTGCCATCCGGCGACGGCGTAAAAGGACACACATCAAACCTGGCGCCAGCATGGCCAAAGTCGAGGGCTCAGGGACAACGGAAACGTTGTCGATCGAGAGATCTCCGGCGAACCCCGCAGCGCGATCACGCACCAACAACCGGCTGAAGCCCAAGCTGGTATTTAGAAGAGGGATGTCGCTCCAGGTCGTCGCGCTGCCGCCAAATGGAGTAATGGATCCGGATTGGAAGCCCGCGCCGTTGTTCGAACCATCGTTAATTGCGGTGGTGGTGAAGGTCGCTTGCACATTATACCAAGTGCCAGCAGAGAGAGAGAGAATGTTGGTAATCGCTCCCGCACCGGGCCCGGCGTTAATCGCGAACTGCCCGGCCAGATCGATGCGGTAATGGACCGAGCTAGAGGCCGTTGCGCTGGCTCCGCCCCCGTCGAACTGAATACCCCAGAGGCTGTTCGGAAGCGTATCGAGCTTGAAGTCGAAATTGACCGAGATCGTTTGATAGTTGGTCAACGTAGAGAAGCTTTGGTAGAAACCAGCTGCTCCAGTTGTGTCGCTGCTATCGTCGATGATCCATGAACTGTTGTTGTTTCCGAAGGCGTTAGTGAATGGACTGTTTGTAACCGACTGGTTGGAAGTCAGAGTGCCCTGCGAAACAGCCCACGCAGTCGGCACGCTACCGGTGAATAAGCCCATGTCGCCGTTGGTAAAGAGCTCGGCGGCGGTTGCGCCGGAGAGTCCCGCCGCGAGAGTTATGATGCTGAGGAGGAGTTTGGTGGTTTTCATATTGGTGGTTCAGATAGATTAAAGGGGGCACCTCGCGTGGTTCTTGGCGAGACTTTAGACGGCTGAATAGGAAAAGGAGGGAGACTGCAATAAATTTTTTTGCCTCCGCCCCACCGGGAACGGTCAGAGCTCGGACGGGCGTCGGGGGCTGCGGGGCGGATGCTATTCTCGCACTCCTGCGTTGGCGCAACGCTTGAGCCGGACGCGGGAATTGGGGGCAGGCGATGAAATGGAAATGGATGACTTCAGTATTGGTTGGATTCTTGGCAGCGCGCGGTGTGGCCTCGACAGTAGTTGGTGGCGTGGGCTGTTGGTCTTCTTCGGTGGGGCCGTGGCCGGCGTCGATGACTTTGCGCTGGCGCTTCCAGTCGGCGATGAAGGCGGCGACGGCTTCGGGCGAACGTCCCGTCACGCTCGGGGCGCTTGGGGCGGTGGGCTCCAGTTGGGCGACCAGGTCGTCCAAGTCCGCCAGTTGCTCGATCAAGTCGGCGACTCCGGTGACTAGTTCGCGGCGCTTTGTCGCGCTGCTGCCGATGCTTGTGCGGGGTTTGCGCTGGAGGTCGTCAAACAGCGCGATGGCGGCGGTGAGGGCGGTGATTTTTGCCTGCGTCACGCCACGGCCCTGCGCGCCGCTCTCGTCGCGCGCTTGCATGGCGAGGTCGCGGATTTCGGTGCAGCGTGTGATGAGTATTTGGTCGCGCAGGCGGACGAGGGCGCGCTTTGGAAATGTCACCTTTGCGCGGTCGCTGGTGTTGCCGGTTTTTTTGAAGTGGTTGCGCAGGGCGGCGGCGAGTTGGAGGGCGAGTGCCTCCAAGGCGTCCTCGGCGGCGGCTTTTGCGTCGGCATCTCCGGAATTATCGGTATCCGCAGCGATGGCGAGGCCGCGCAGCCCGGTATAGGTTTGCTTCATGCGGGCAAAATCGGCGGCAAAGTCCAAAGGCGGCTGCCCTTGCCAGATGATGATGCTTTCTGGTTTTTCAACCAGCGTGATACAGGCTTTCGCCATGTCTAGTTTGTTGGATGTGTTGTCGTTCATTGGCTGTTTGGATGAGTGGTACGGGGTGTTGAACAATTAGGCGCAGTACTATTTTGTCCGCAGATTTCGCAGATTTACGCAGATAGATCCCTGTTAAATCTGCGTAAATCTGCGGAATCTGCGGACCCACATACTCCTGACCGAGTTCTTCAAAAGATTGTTAGGATGCGGGATGCGAAATTCACGTAAGTCGTTGAAAACGCCGCAATTGACAACGGAGGCGAGTCCATTGACAACTCCGATGGGTCGTTTGACAGCGCCGATCAGCCCGTTGACAAGGCGCAGACTCTCATTGCCAAGCCCTGCGCTGTCATTGACAAGAGCGATTTGCCGATTGCCAGCCGCCTCAACCCTGTTGACAACCCGCTCATGGTCATAGACAGCCAGCGCACGTTCATTGACAGCGGCGCTCTGGCCATTTCCAGCCAGTCCACCCCCGTTGACAACGGCGATGACTCGATTGCCAAAGCCTTCAACCCCGTGCACGGAGCCGATAATCTCATTGTCGAGAAGCGCAAACGCGTTGCCACTTTGTGCGCACCGGGTTCGAAAACGGATGGCTGCGTTGCAGAAAAGTTCGCTGCCGTCCCACCGCCCGCAGGCCCCGTTTGCAAACCCAAGCTGCTCATTGCAAAAGTTGGGCTGGCTATTGCCGTCCGATACAAACCCGTAGCTAAGAGACTTCCCGACTCCCTCACCTCCCGCGGTATCGGGGCAGGCACAACCGTTGTGGTTGGCGGTCAGTTCATGGAAGTTGGCGGGCATTGGGTCGTGCTTTGACGACCTGAGGAACGGAATCGAAATCGCGGAAATTTGTCGAATGAAATATCGGCGAATTTCCGGACGTTGTTCGTGATGCGTGGGCTCGTGGCAGGATTTTTTGCGCTCCTCACTCTGCCTTCTGCTTCCCTTTGCCCTTTCCCTTTTTCTTCGGAGCGCCACCGGCTGCGGTTCCGTCGTTCTTGGTCGGCATCGGAGCGTTCACTTCCTTGCGCCAGGCGACGAGGCGGGCGTGGAGTTCTTTCGCTTTGTCCGGCATGTCGGCGGCGAGGTTCTTCGTTTCGCCGATGTCCTCGCGGAGATTGTAGAGCTCGAGCTTTCCGTCTTCGAGAAACTCCATGAGTTTCCAGTCGCCCGCTTGAATCACGCTGACCGGAGTGGTGCGCCATAGGCCGGGGCCGGAACCGAGGTATCCGGGGAAGTGCTGGAAAATAGCGTCGCGCTGGAGTTTCGCGGAAGGGTCGCGGAGAAGTTTCACAATGCTCTCGCCGTCGAGCACCTGGCGCGGTTTGGGCGCGGAGGCGAGTTCGAGGAAGGTCGGGAATACATCCACGTGAGCGGTAGGCACGTCGCTCGTGGAGCCCGGCTTCGTCACGCCCGGCCAGCGGACGATGAACGGCTCGCGGGTGCCACCTTCGTAGAGGCTGCCTTTGCCGCTCCGCAGTGGGGCGTTGTCGGTGATGCCGCCGCCGTCTTCGTCGTCGGCTGTTTGCTTCTTCGCCTTGCTCTCCTTGCCCGGCTCGCGGATGAGGCCGTCGGGACGGTCGTAACCGCCGACGCCGCCGTTGTCGCTGGTGAAAATGAGCACGGTGTTGTCGGCGAGTTTCAAATCATCGAGCGTCTTCATTACGCGGCCCACGCTTTCATCCACGCTGGCGATCATCGCGGCGTAGGTCGGATTATTATGACCACCGACGCCGGGCTTCGGTTTGAACTTCGCGACAAGATCGGCCTTCGCTTGATGCGGCGAGTGCACCCCGAAATGCGGGAGGTAGAGGAAGAACGGTTCGTCCTTGTGGCGTGTGATGAAGTCCACCGCCTTGTCGGTGAGGAAGTCGGCGAGGTATTGGCCCTTTGGATATTCGGTCTTCGGATTCGTGGCGAAATTGAAGTGGACGCCCGCGCTCACGATCGCTTCGTCGAAGCCTCGCTTGCCCGGATGAAACTCGCCGCGTTCGCCAATGTGCCATTTGCCAAACATCCCCGTCGCGTAACCGCCGGCCTTGAGCTGCTTCGCAATGATGTCGCGGTCGAGCGGGAGTTCGGTGACGTTGTCCACAGGCCGCAGCGGACGCGAGCTCCAGTCAAACCGACCGATGCCACCGACGGTATAAAGGCCGGTGCGCGCGCCGTATTGCCCGCTCAACAAAGCCGCGCGAGTCGGCGTGCAATTTTGACAATGGTGATGGCTCAGCAGCTTCATGCCCTGCGCCGCGAGCCGGTCAATGTTCGGCGTCTCGTAGTATTTGCTGCCGTAGGTCGCGGTGTCCGTCCACCCGAGATCATCGGCCATGATGAAGACGATGTTTGGCTTGGCGGCAGCATGAAGCGCGGCCAGCGGTCCTAGCAGGAGTGTGGCGAGTGCGAGGATGGTGTTTTTCATTTTGTAGAATGGTGGGCGGTTTTTGCCTTCATAGCTTACCAATCAATTCGCAGCCGATGGCGCGGTTTCGGTGGCCTTCTCGTTTGCCTTTTTCCTCGGTCGCCGGGGCTTCTCTTCATCCTCGCCAGCGGCACCTTTGTTTGGGTCCATTCGCTTGAGGTCTGCGGGCGTGGGGCTGCCGCCGAACTGTTTGTAGTAGAGCTCCTGGAATGGATTGATCGTCGGGATGTTCGTGGCGTTCTCATTCACGAGCAGCGGTTGCACATCCTTCCACCATTGTTCGTACGTGGCGCGGAGTTTCGCGGCGACTTCGGGGTGCTCGGCGATGACGTTTTTCGTTTCACCGGGATCGGCTTTGAGGTCGTAAAGCTCCGCGTTGTTCACGAGCGTGAACTGCGCATTTTGGATCGCGCACTTGTTGAGTTTGGAAGCCTCCGCCTTTCCTTTGCCCCAGCGTCCGACGTGATGCACGAGCGTGCGGTCCGCCCACTCGGCCTTGGGGTTCTTCAAGAGAGGAAGAAAGCTGCGGCCTTCGACTTGTTGCTTCGCTTCGGCGGATAGCGTTGCTCCGGTAAGCTCCGCGAGCGTGGGGAATAGATCGAGATGCGCACTCAACGCATCGCACTCCGCACCAGCGGGAATGCCGCCAGCGGGCCAGCGGAAGAAACACGGCACACGCGTGCCGCCCTGATAAGTCGTGCCTTTCCCGCCGTGCATCCCGGCGTTGAAAATGTCTTTGCCCGCCGTGCCGCCGTTGTCGGAACCAAGGTAGATGACCAGCGTGTTGTCCGCGATGCCCCATTCCTTCAGCTTCCCGAGCAGCTTGCCGAAATTGGTGTCCACGTTTTCCAACATTCCGAGGAACTTCGCCGTGTCTTCATTCACGCCGGGCTTGCCGAGATAGTGCTCGTAATACTCCTTCGGCACGACGTGCGGACCGTGCGCCGCATTGAGCGGGATGTATGCAAAGAACGGCTGCTTCGCCTCGCGCTTCGCATCGATCCACTTCAGCGCCTGTGCGAAGAAAAGGTCGGTGCAATAGCCCGTGGTTTTTTCGAAAGTGCCGTTGTGCCAGAGCGTGGGATTGATGTTCGTATTGTCGGGAGCATCGCCGCACGAGCCGGGATAAGTCTGTCCGATCCCGCCGCCGCCGTGGATATACACTTCGTCGAATCCACGACTCTCCGGGCGATACGCGGCTTCGTCGCCGAGATGCCATTTACCAAAAATGCCCGACGTGTAGCCCGCTGTTTTGAGCATCTGCGGCAGCGTGAAGGTCTTCAAAGTCATCCGCTCCCGCTCGAGAATCGTGTGTGTTACGCCGTTCTTGAATTCATGCCGTCCGCTCATCAGCGCCGAGCGAGTCGGCGCGCAAGTCGGGCTCACGTGGAACTGCGTAAACAGCAGACTCTCCTTTTTAAACGCATCCACCGAAGGCGTGCGCATGATCGGATTCCCAAGACACGCGTAATCGCCGTAGCCCACGTCGTCGGGCATCACGAGGATGATGTTGGGCTTGGATGATTCGGTCGCCGTCATCCCGGTGAGCGGGATGAACGATGCGAAGGCGAGAAGCAGGAGTTTGGTTTTCATTACGGTGATAAAAATCGGATGCGGGCGAGTATTCGTATCGAGGGAATTGAATCCGCGCCCAAAGTAACAGCGCGAAGGGGGAAATCCGGACAAGATTTCCGAGTCCCATTTCTCGTCCCTCGCACGTTGCGGCAGAAAGTAGTTTAGGCTTCCGCCCAAACTCACGGGCAACCGATTCGGCTAACGCTGAAGCCACTTTCCACCCGCCGCCTACAGATTCCTACGGCTCTCTCCGCCGATACCCATGGAGAACGGCCCAAAAGGGTGCAAGGAACTGAGTGCGGTTTTTTTGTGCCGGGAGTTTACTTGTCCTTCCACCAGTCGAATATCCGGTATTTAGTCAGCGCACACTTTTAGACCTTTCAACATGAACCTGGATGTCCCGCATCCGCCGCCGGCGGAATTTCTCAATGTCGCTAAATCGTTTGGCACCAAGACGGCAATTGCGGATTTTTCGTGGACGCTTCCGGCGGGGAAAATATGCGGATTGCTCGGGCCGAATGGCGCGGGGAAAACGACGCTGTTTCGGTTGCTCATGGGCGTATTGAAGCCGACCTGCGGCTCGATTCGCGTGGATGGGCTGGACTCGTTTGAAGATCGCGTGGAGGTGAAAAGGCATGTCGGCTTTCTTCCCGATGAACCGGTATTTTATTCGTACCTCTCGGGACGCGAAGTCCTGGAGATGAGCGCTTCGATGCACGGGCTCAACGGCCACCAAGCTGTGCAGTCCATCATGCCGCTCGCCGAGCGACTCGGGCTCGCAGAGGCTCTCGGACGATTTGCCGAGGATTATTCGCGAGGGATGAAAAAGAAGCTCGGACTCCTGCTCGCGCTCATTCATCAGCCCTCGCTGCTCGTGCTCGATGAGCCTACGAACGGACTCGATGTGGAATCGACGCGCATGTTTTTCGAGCTCATGGAGGAACAGGCGGGGGCGGGCGTGACGGTTGTTTTTTCCACGCATCTCCTCGATCAAGTCGAGCGACTGTGCAGCCATATTGCCATCATCCACAATGGCCGCCTCGGCGCTGCGGGAACGCTCGAAGAAGGGGGGGTAGCGAACGATTAGAGGACTTCTTTGTGCGCATCACGTCGAACGCGAAATGAAACTCCCGCGCGTGAACCTCTCATTTTGGCAGGCGGTGAAGATCATCTGGTCTTTTGCCCGTCGGCGGGCAGCGGGGCGCAAAGCGCATCAGGCCACGCTGATGTCAAAAAAGGCGACGAATTCCAAGACTGTGTCGAGCGGCGATCCCCTCGGCTGTATGGCTACGATTGGGATGATCATTTTAGGGTGCGTGTTGCACGGGGTATTCGGGAGTCTTGTCGCAAGCACCGCCACGGTTGCGTTTCGGGTGGACACGGAAAGAGGAGGAAAAATCGCGGTGTCTCCTTCAGTGTACAAAGAACTTCAAACTGCGGTTGCCCCAACGGGGTTGAAGGAATCCGATTGGGCGAGGGACAACAACTTGAAATTCGCCGCCGAACGAACGTTCAACGAAAAGTATGGATACCGAAAGAAGGCCGACCCCGTATACATCGCGCACTTTGCCCGCCAATTCGACACGCTCGGGATGGCCGGTTTCGTGGAGGTCGATTCGAGAGGGTTCGAGGGACGCAATGTTCAAACATGGCCGAGGCTTGCGCTTGGCGTCGTTGCATTCGGAGTGCTCGTTTGGCTCGCGATGCTGACGTGTCAGGGCGAAGGGGTGGACTTCGACGTGCAGCGCCGGCGGCATCCCGTGTGGGAGTGGCTGCTCAGTCATCCGGTCCGACCGGCAGCCATTCTTATCGCCGAGACCCTGTCGCCGTTCGTCGCGAACCCGATGTATTATACTGCGCCGGTTTTTTGGTATTTCTTGCTCTCGGGTTCTCTCGGCGCCGGGCAAGCAATGCTCGGGGCCGTGCTGGTCGGATGGCCGGTGGCAGTAGCGGCATCCAGTTTGAACAAAAGTCTTGAGGCTGCGGCGATGCTGCGGCTCGGCGTGCGAAATCGTGGTGCGATGCTCGGCATTATGTCGTGGATCGGATTTGCGGGAATGTTTCTTCCGATGTTCTTGATGGGCGCGGACGGACTCAAATTGTGGATTGTCCAGACCGGGATGGTCGTATTCGATCATATTCCAGCATGGCCTGTTCAGTCGCTGCTCGGGGGCATGGGGAAAAGCGTGGCACTGTCCACATCTGCGGGGCTGCTGTTCGCGGTCGGCCTTCTCCTGCTATCGGGCGTCATTGCGAAGTGGGCGATGTCGCGCGGACTGGACCCCGGAAATGCCACGACCGATGTTCCAGATGCTCGTGGAAACATCGGCTCCATGATCAACCGATACGACCCGGTGTTTTGGAAGGAACTTCTTTGGTTTCGGCGGGATCGTGGAGCAGTCATTCAGGCGATCCTCATCCCGCTCACGCTCGCGTCATTCCAAGCGTTCAACTTCCGCGCGATGGCCGGAAGCGCGCTGGAGCACTGGTTCGCATTTTGTGGAATTGCCATCATCTGCGGCACGTATTTTTTGCTGGTGCTCGGCCCGCGTTCGCTGGCCTCGGAAGGTGGAGCCTTGTGGATTCCTATGACATGGCCTCGGGGTTTGGAGGACTTGCTCCGCGCAAAGGCGCGCATTTGGCATACGGTCGCGTCCGTAATCGTCGGGGCGTTGTTTGCGATCGCGCTGTGGCTCTTCCCGGCGGAATGGTGGAAGATTCTGTTGGTGGCGGTGGGATGGGCGTTTTTCGGTCGTTCGATGGCGATGCGAGCCGTCACTCTCGTCTCTCCGACGAGCGACAGCGGAGAAGTCCGCCCGCCCTCCGCTGGCAGTCGCTACGCCGCGCTGGTCGGGATGTTTAGCTTTTCCGGCGGAGTCCTGGCCCAAAACTGGCATCTCGCCGTGATCGGCGTCGTTTTCTCGGGCCTCGTCGCCGCAGCATGTTGGCAAAACTTGCGGGCGCGTTTGCCTTTCCTTTTCGATCCTTGGTCCGAGGTTCTTCCGCAAGCACCGACGCTCATGCACTCGATGTTTGCCGTGGCCATTCTGAGCGAAGTCGCCGGAATCGGCGTAGCACTCGGGCGAGCCTTTGGCGGCGGCAGCCAGGCATTTCTCATCCCGCTTGCGTACGGAATTATTGGCGGAATCGCGTGGCTCGTCATGCGAGGATTTCTCGAAGGGCGGGGAGTCGCGGATCGCGAGATATGGAATTGGCTGCCGCTCGCTGCGACATCGAAGCCGCGCGCAGTCGCGCTCGGCGTGAGTGCCGGAATCGGATTAGGAGTCGTCGCTCTGTGCTATGTGTTCGTTCTGGCAAAATTTCCGACCTCCGCCGGATGGCTCCATGCAGGCGCGGCCCCCTCAAGCGCGGAAAAGATCGGGATCTTCGTGCTGGCGGTCGGGCTCGCTCCGATCGTCGAAGAGTATTTCTTTCGCGGATTACTCTTCCGCGCACTGGACCGGGAATGGGGCGGGACGCGAGCACTCATCGGAAGCGCCGCCTACTTTGCGATTTACCATCCGCCGATTTCGTGGCTGCCGGTATTCGCCCTTGGCGTCTTAAATGCGTGGCTCTTCCGAAGAACTCGTATGCTGCTTCCGAGCGTCTGCGCCCACATGACTTACAACGCAGTAGTATGGATGCAGTGACCTACACACAAGCCTGCGACCGTGCGGCGATTCGTCGTGGGATAGATTTGCATCCTCGCAACCAAGAAACGGGGTGATGCGCGTGTGGAAATGATGAATCGCGAATTTCGTCACTGGCCATTCGTCACTCGCTCCAACTTCCGAATGACCGCCGAGCGTTCGCCTTCGTAGGCGGAGCGGGCGCGGTCGAAGGCGTCGGATTTACCTGCGCCGGAGAGGAGCTGGAATGTCGCTACGGAAAACGGGACGAGGCAGATGTAGGGCAGGATGGCGGGGAGCGAAGTGGCGGAGAGGAAGGCCATGACGACGACGCTGCCGATCATCACGACGACTCGCGGGATGAGGTTTGCGCCGGTGGGCTCGCCCAGTTTCCCATCCTTGCCGCGCACGAGGAATGTCTCGCGCTTGCGCTGCCACTCTGCGTCCATGCGGGCGAGTTCGGCTTCGAGTTGGGCGGCGGTGTCCACTTAGAAAATGCGCACTTCGTAGTTCGCGCCTACGGTGTCGGCGACGGTGGCCTCGGTAAGGTTGCTGAGTTTCGGCCCGCCGGTGCGGACGTAGCTTTTTATCGCGTCGGCGTAGAATCCGAACTTCCCGCTGCCCGATGCACCGTCCACGCCAGCGACGGAAATTTTCCCGAACTGCGAGGCGATGACGTTGGAGTTTGCAAGTGCGGTCTTCACTGTGATGGAGCCGATGTTCCGCGCGGTGGCGAGGTCTGCGAGCACTGTGGGCACGCCGATGACGCCAGCGGAGATGGTGGAGCTGGTGAGCGTCCCGACGGAGACCGCGGTGAGTTCTCCGGTGGTGCGGATAGTCGCACCTTTGATCTCGCCGCCCACGGTGATGCTCTTGACGGTGAGTCCGCTGTTTTCCGTGAGGTTTGCCCCGAGGTCGCCTGTAAGTTTGAGCGTTCCGAGTCCTTGGAAGGTGAGCGTCTCTACGGCGGAGTTGGTCGTATTCGTCCACGAGAGGGCGGTGAGTGAGGTGATGGGGTAGGAAGCAGTCAGCGCAGTATCATTGACGCTCTTGAATGCGATGGTTCCTTTTGAAGAACCGAGCGTTCCGACTTGTTGCGCGTCGCCGAGGGTGAGGATGGCGTCGCTCACATTTCCTGCGGTGAATGCTTTGAGCGCGCCACGAGTAGTGATGGTGCTGCCCGCGATGCTGCCCGCTGCGATGCTGGCGATGGTGCTGCCGCTGAGGTCCGTGAGGTTAGCCGCGAAGCTGTCTTTGATCGCGAGCTTTCCGAGCCCGTTGAACGTGAGCGTTTCGCGCGAGGAGGCGGCGGTGTTCAGCCACTCTTTGGCGGTGAGGAGACTGATCGGTGTTGTGGAGTCGAAGGAGGCGTCGCGCACAGTTCCGATGGTGACTTTCGTCTTGAAATTGGTGACGCCGCCGAGGTCGAGGCTGCCGGAGTCTGTGCCGTCGCCGAGCTTGTCGATGACGACACTTTTTGCGCCACCGCTGGCCGAGAGGAAGGAGTGGATGAAGGTGTTGCCGAGCTTGATACTGCCGACGGCGCTGGTGATGTGGAGCGCGTCAATGTCGGCGGTGACGCCCTTTGCGGTCTTGATGGAGAATGTCGTGGCGCTGGTCGTGCCGGTGATGGTGATGTTCATCGTGCCATCGGCATTGCGCGCGACATCGCCGAGGCCGGGGCCTTTGATGATGAGTGTGAGCGCGTCGGAGGCTGCGTCGTCCACATTGGGCACATCAATCTCCGCCAGCGTGATGGCGACGCCGGAGCGCTTCGCGTCGAGAGTGCCAAAGGCGTTCTTGAAAGTGTGGATGTTGGCGATGTTGCCGACGTTGTCGTCCGTGAAGAGTTCTTGGATGGAGGTGGCTCCGTCGGGGCTCTCGATTTTTGCAAGCAAGCGGTAGGTGGCGTCGGCTTTCAGCTTTTGCGAGTCCTCGGGGGAAATCTCGTATTTTACCGGCAAGGAGAGCGTCTTCCCGCTGGCGATGGCGATGGATTTCCCAGCGTCGGCGGTGATCTCGATGTCGGCGGAGGTGCCGGTTTCTTCGAGGGTGAAGCCGCTCTCAATGTCGCTGTTGAGGCTCGTGGCTTCGGAGAGGAAGAGGCGCACTTTGATGTCGCCCTTCGCGATGCCCGCGGCGTTGTTCGTGATGTCCACGTTGACCGCGCCTTTTTGCCCTGGGACGACGACGCTGCCGAGGTCTTGCTGCACGGTGGCGACGAGGTTGGGCAGGACGTTGACGATGAACTCATCCACGACGCTGGTCTCGCCGTCTTTGGATACGGTGACCTGCACTTTAGCTACACCGGCTTTGCCGCTTTTGTAGGCGAGGTGGAGCTGGTTATTGGCGTCAATAGTCTGCGTGACGACGCTACTTTGCAGGCCGGACACGTTGTCCAAAACATCGGCTGAAAACGTGAAGCCCGCTGCATTCCCAGCGGTCGGGGTGACGACGTGGGCCTCGACGATTTTGATAAGCTGGGCCTCGCTCGGCACTCCACTGGCCGCTGTCGTGGGGATGCCCTCGGAGCCTGAGCCGCTGAGATTGTTGAGGGGGACTTTGCGCAGGTTTGCCAGCGCGTTCACCACGTCCATGCCCTGCACGACTTTGCCGAATACGGTGAAGCCGCCGTTCTGCGTATCGAGGATGCCGGAGTTGTCGGCGTAGTTGATGAAAAACTCGCTTGTCGCGCTGTTCGGGCCGCCGCCTTGGGTCGTGCCGACTTTCGCCATCGCGATGGTGCCCACGGCGGGGTCCAGCTCTGCGTCGTCGCCCACGAACTCGTTGTGGACCATGTACGGCGTGTCAATGTGGGTGCCGAAATTGTTCACGGTCGGGACGGGATTGTATCCCCCGCCTTGCAGCACGAAGCCGTTGACGAGTCGGTGAAAGTAGGTGCCCTCGTAGTCGTTGGCGGTGTCCAGATTGTTCACATACGAGAGGAAGTTTTGCACGGTGAGCGGCGTCTTATCGTCGAACAACTCCAGCCGAATCACTCCCGGCGTGCTGGCTCCGGGGACGGTGAAATTGGTCACGAACTCGACGATTGTGCGGTAACTGGAACTCGCATCTACCAGCTTCCCGAGGTCAATGGTGATGCCCGTCTTGCCGACGCCGGCTTTGATGTCGAATATGGGATGCGCGATAGTGATCGCGGGCGCGATGCGGGCTTCGAGCGGCTCGATTGTGGGACTGGATGGTCGTTTCATGAAAAATTAGGGTGTGTGAAGGTCTATGCGACTTCGCGGATGGTGATTTCGTTCAATCCGTTTGTCAGCACAATCGTGTTTTTTGCGGTGGTGAGCGCGACTTTGACTCCGGCGACGGTCATGGAGTCGATCTGCTGCGCTACGAATTGCCCGCCGCCATTTCCGCCGAGGACGACGCTGGCGATCTTGGAAACGATCTGTGCGTTGCTCCCGGCGATCACGGTATCGTCGGCGCTGGCAAAGCCGTCGGCGTTCACGTCGAGCACGCCTGCGAGGAGGCTGCTGTTCGTCCAGTCGCCTGTCACGGAGACGGAGCCGATCTGCGCATCGCCGTTCGTGGCGTTTCCAAAGCGGTCGTAACCCGCGAGCACCTTGCTGCCCGCGACGCCGCCGAGGATGGTCAGCTTCGCAATGGCCACGTCCGTTTTCTTCGGCACGGCTTGCCCGAGGGCGCGAATCTCAACGCCCGACAACGAGCCCGCCGTGAGCGAACCGAGGTCGCGGCCTGCACTGATGGTGGAGCCGCTCATCGAGCCGACCACCGTCACCGCTTTGATACTCCCGCCCGCGATGATGGAACCGGACTCCGCGCCCGTGGAGGCTTGCACGCTGCCGGAGACTTGCACGGAAAGGATGCTGCCGAGCTTCACGAGCCCTTCTGAAGCGGCGACGTTGCCGAGCCCGGCGAAAATCGAGCCGGTCCGCAGCCCCGTGCTCCCGTTCGCCTGCGTGAGCGAGACGGACGCGAGCGTTCCATCCGCCCAGACTTGCCCGGAGTCGTCCCCTGCCCCGCCGATCAAAGCGCCCAGCTTCAAGCTCACGAGTGCTCCTGCGAGTTCGCCATCGTCGCCGATTCGGACGGAACCGCTCTGGCTGCCAAGCGCGCCAGTGATCGCGCCCGTGAGTGTGATGGACTGCGCCACGCCGCCCGCGCGGATGGTGCCGGAAGCGTTCCCGTCGCCGCCCGCGAGGTTGCCAAACACCGTCACTTTGCCGAGCCCGTGCGCGCCGTAAATGCCGCCGCTGCCTGCACCCGTGCCGCCTCTCACGACATCCGCGATGGGATTCTCAGCGTTGCCGATGGTCGCTTTCGCAATCACGCCGCCCGCGTAAATGAGGCCGGAATTGATGCCGCCGCCGCCGAACAATGTCCCCGCCACGGCGACAGATTTCAAATTACCCAGCGTCACGAAACTCGCGCCGACATTGATCGCGCCGCTAAAAAGCCCGCCTCCGCCGGTGACGTTGCCGCCTACCGTGATGGACGTAGCCGCGCCATCCACGGAGATGCTGCCGCTGTAGTTTCCGCCGCCGCCGGTGATGGCTTCGCCGATGGAAATAGTGCCCACTTTTCCGGTGACGATGATGGAACCGTTCGCCTCCGCGACGCCGCCGATGAGGCTCTTCGTCACCGTGAGCGCGCCCAATTTCCCGCCCACAGAAATACTGCCGCCGCTCTCCTTCGCGCTGGCGATGGTGGCGTTGAGCGAGCCGTTCACGACGAGTTTTCCGGCATCTCCTGTCACTCCGATAAAGCCACTGCGGATGCCCGTGCCAGCCGCGATCCCATCGGCCACAGCGGCGGAGTTTTCGATGAGCAAGGACGTGAGATCGTTCACGCGAATCGAGCCCGACTCTGTGCCCACGCCGCCCGTGACGACACCCTTCACGACAATGGATTTCGCATCGCCATCCAGTCGGATCGCGCCGGAGCCTATGCCGTTGCCGCCCGTGAGCGAGCCATTCACAAAAATAGACTTCGCATCGCCGCCCGCACGGATGGAGCCTGATTCGCCGCCGGTGCTGCCGGTGATGGATGAGACAAACACCGTGCCGAGGTCGTCGCCTGCGCGGATGTTGCCCGCCTCCGAGCCGCCCCCGCCCGCCAGCACGCCGATGCTCACCGTGCCGAGGTCGCCACCCGCGAAAATGCGCCCACTTTTCAGCCCTGCGCCGCCTGCCAGGGTGCCCAACATAGATACCTTGCCGATGTTCCCCGAAGTCGCCTGCACCGAGCCCGAGCCCTCGCCTGCGCCGCCGAGGATTCTGCCATCATCCACCGAGCCGGTGAGCGTCAGGCCGGAGATGCCCGAAAGCGCGGAAATAGTCCCCGCGTTCTTTCCGGAAGCTCCACCGTTGACAGCTTGCTCGCCGCGAATCGCAAACAGCGACACCAGCCCAATCGAGCCGCCCGATGAAACGATGCGTCCGCTATTTTCCCCGCTCCCCGCGAAAATGCTGAATCGCAGCGTCACGTCGCCGATCCCCTTATCGGCCGCGACTTGCCCAGAATCCTTGCCCGCGCTGCCACGAATGTCGCCGCTCACCATCAGCGAGCCAATCTTTCCGCCCGCCTGAATCCGCCCCGTGCCTTGGCTGCCGCCGCCGTAGATGCCATCGCTCGGCAGCGTGCCGACTTTCACTTTCCCGATGTTCCCATCCACAGAAATGGACCCCGCATCCACCGCCGTGAGCGTCGCCGAGAGCTTCCCGCCGATGACGAGGCTGCCCAGGTTTCCGACGAGCTGCTTGCCCGCGATCACGTTGCCATTTTCGATGCTGAAAATGACATCCTTCACGTCCGTATTCACGCCGAGCGATCCGACTGCGCCGAAGATGGTGCTCGAGAGCGTGCCGCCCGTGCCCTGCGTCGTCGTGCCTTTTCCCCCGAGGGAATTCACGATGAGCGATTGCACGGCGACGGCCTTGTTTGCCACGCCAGCGTCAATGCGCCCGAGGTCGCCCTCGATGAGAATTTTCCCGAGCGTAAGTCCGTTGATTGCGGACTGGTTTGCGTCAATGAATCCGACATCCGCCAGCCCGTCACCGATTCCGTTTTGCGTCTCTGCGAAAATGGTAATGCTCACCCCGTTTACGAGGCTCGTGCTTTGGTTCAGCGGAGTCGTCGTGTAACCCGTCAAATCAAGCGTCTGCAAGACTTGCGCCGCGTTCGCATCGCCGTTGGAGCGCACGTTTCCGGTGTCAAATTTGAACACGCGATCCAGCGTCGCATCCAGCCCCGCTCCGGCGATGAACAGCGGCTTGGAAAACGTCACCGTGACGAGGTCGCCCTGCGGGTCTTTGTATTGCACGACCTTCGGGCTGATGAGGATCGCCGGGGCGATGCGGCCTTCCAGCGGCTCGAAGGAAGACTGCGTCTGGCGCTTGGCCCGTGGCTTTGCGGGCACAAGTTCGGGCTTCGGCTGGGCGTCTTTGCGGCCAGCGATGCGGGAGAAGATTCGGCGGAGAAAATTTGGGCGCTTCGTCATGGCTCTAGTCGTTGTCTATGATGGTGAGCGGGATGTCCGCGAGGTCTATATCCTTGAAGCCCAAATCGGCACTCTGAACGGGTTTCAGGCGGATGAAATAGTTCAGCGTTCCATCCACGGCGTTGTTCTGTGGCGCAGTCACCGTGACGGTTTGCTCCTTGAGCGCTGAGGACGGTGTGAACGTCACGGTGCTAGGGCTCACCGTGGCTTTCGTGCTGATTGCGCCGCTTCCATCCACCACTTCCACCGCTATCGTCGCCGTCTGTTGGGCGGTGGCGGAAGGCTTGATTGTGAAAGAAATACCCGCGCCGTTCTCCGTCACGGAGATCGCTGATTTCGATACCGTGAGCTGCACCTGTTTCGCCGCGTCGTCATCAGCGATGGTCACTGCGACATCCTGCGCGTCCATGTTGCTGAAGCGCGTGTCCGTGCTGGTCGCCGCGCGCAGCCGGATGATGTTCAGCGCAGAATCCTCGCGGATCTCGTTGTTGATGGCGCTGATCGTTAGCGTGTGCGGTTGCGTCCCATCTTGCGGTGTAAAGACGAGCTGCGATGCCGAGAGCGTGACTTGCGAGGCGTCCACGACGCCGCTGGCATCCAGCACTTCGAGGGGGATCGTCACGTTCGCCGTCGGCAGCGTGTCGAGCGCCACGGTGAACGTTGCTTTCGTCGGGTCCACTGCGCCCGCGACCGTGCTGGGAGCGCCTTCCGTCACCTTCAATCCCGTGGCTGGCGTGCCGCGAGGAAGCTTCACATTGATGCCTTGGAAGGGGCCGAAAACCACCGTCTTCCCTATCGCCATATTGTCGGTAATCGGGTCGCTGTAATCGAACTCGGTGATGAGGTATTTTCCTGTCCCCGTCTCATTCTGCGGGAGCCGAATCGTGAAGTCCAAATTCCCGCCATCCAGCACCGGCAGCACGCCGCCTTGGCCCGCCCGCAGTGCTTTGATGGGGATTTTCAGCATCGTGCTGCCCGCTGGGCCGATGCGCAGCGCGGTGTCGGCACCGTTGCCGTCTTTCACCAACGTCGTGTCGTTTGAGAGATAAAAGCGCACGCCCGCGGTCGTCGCGGTTTTTGAGCCCGTATTCTGCAACGACAAATAGCCTGTGAGCGTTGTCTGCGCGCCCTGTGTGTGCTTTGTGGGCAGGCCACTCACTTGCTCTCCGCTGACGCGGATGGACTGCACCCATTGACCAAAAAGATTCGGCTTCGCAAACGGCGGCAAATAGCGCGGCGACTTGAATCCCGTCATCTCCAGCGTACTCCACGCCGACGCGGAAAACGCCGCGCGCCTCACCGTCACCATCGCCGAGTAAGTCTCCGCATCCGCATACCGATGCGTCGCATACACGCCGAAACGCCCCGCCCCAATCTGCCGGATGGTCGCGCCAGAGTCGGTCCGTTCCCCATCGCCCCAATCAATCACCGTGGAGAAATCCGCCGGTTTCACGCCCACCGTCGTGTCCGAAATCACGGCGATAGGCGTCGTGGAAAAAGTCGCACCTTTCACCACATACTGCTGCCCCAGTGCAGAAAAAAGCGAACCACTCGCCGCCACAACCGCCGACCCGCGAATGTGCTCTGTAGCGCCCAGCGGACCATCAATCGTCACATGCACGGGATACACGCCCGCACGCACGAAAGTGTGGCTGCCCTTCACATCCCAGAAGCCCGGCTTCGAGGCCGATGGAACGACGGTCAACTTCGGCGAAGCCCCATTGCTGGCCTCCATCGCAGACCCATCACCCCAAATCACACTCGCGATGAAATCGCCCGCCACCGTCACCGTCCCAGCGGTGCGGAACGAAGCAATCGTCACGCTCCCCGTCGCGACGCTCGCTTTCGCCTCCAGCGTCTCCGAGCTGCCCTCGATGACCTTGTCTCCCATCCCCACCTCTAAGAGCTGAAAAATCGCGCCGCTTGGAGGCAGGGCCGATTGCGATTCATTAAACCCGGTGACGCCCACCGTGATGTCCCACGCCCCCGCCGTGGGTCGCGAGACGACGCTAAGATTTGCCGCGCTCAACCCGGCATAAAACTTCTCCGTGCTGCTCGGCGTCCCGTTAAAAAAAGTCCGGTTCGACTGAAGCGGCAGTCGAAAGCTAATCCCATCGCCCTCAAGGTCTTCCGAAATCGGATTCACACGCGGAACGCTCCCCACCGCCACCACTTGCGGCTCCAGCGGAGCAAGGATTGGCGGGTCGTTCACGGTATCTTTTACCGAAGTCAGCGAATAGGTCTTCTCCGTCGTATTCCCGCTTACGTCGTGTGCGACAACCGTCACGGTTCCGGTCCCCACATCAACCGCACTCACCAGCAAAACGCCGTCCGAACTGCTCGGATTCACCGAAACCTCCGACATCGTCACGTCCGTAGTCGGCTTGTCGCTGGTATTCACCGGGACGTTTTCGACTTTATCCATCACATCGAACCCACGCAAAAGCTGACCAAACAGCGTGTGCTTGAAGTCCAAATGTCTCGGCTGCCCTAACGTGATAAAAAACTGAGTGCCATTTGTCGGCACCGTATTTGCCGTCCGATACTCGATGGAGCCGTTCTGAATCGAATACGACCGCCCGTATGGAGCAAACGTCTGCGTATAGCCGCCGCTCGAGTTTGCCATCGCGAGCTGCCCGCGCCCTGAATAGACCAGTTGCGAGCGAAATTCATGCGGCAAAACATACGGCGACGCTCCCGAACCCGTCCCCGCTTTATCGCCGCCCTGAAGCACGAAATCCTTAATCACCCGATGGAAAAGCACGTTCTCGTAGTAGGGCGATTGCGCGAAGCCGCCGATAAAATCCGCCGTGTCCCGAGTGTTCGCCCGGAACAGCGCAAACTCCATGATCCCATCTATCGGTGCGCCTGCACCGTCATTCGCCGAGCGCACGCGCATCTTCATCACCGGATGCCCCGTCCGCACCCGCGCCAACAGCCACGGTTGGCTCGTCGTCACCGAATAACTGAGCGGCCCGCCCTCTGGATCGTCCGCCACCAGCGGAATCACGAGCGTCTTTCCACAAAGCAGCGTCGCCGGAACATCGGGGTTGAGCGCCGCATCATTGCTCACCACCGGACGCGAGGCAAACACCGGCTCGCCGACCGCACTCGCCCTTTGGGAGCACGCCAAAATGGAGCCAAAAAGGACGGTGCGAAAAGCTGATTGGGCGTTGAGTTTCATGTGCAAAGCGACGGTGCAAATATGGGCATCAATGGACGAGTAGCAAGTAGTTTAGAAAAAATATTTATCATCTACTCCAACTCGGACACCGACGGGTGTAATGTGGTTTCCGCATTTCAATCTTGGGCACAATATTCAAGGCGCGCATGTAAGGGGCAAGCACGGCTCAGGTTCAACCTCAAAAATAGCAAACTCCTCACGAGCGGGCTGATTAATTCTACTTAGTTACGCTCGCGGAAATGACGGAGCGCGAAGCGCGAAAAGTAGCTCGCGAGTCCCTTCGCGGCCCTACGACTCCCGCGAAGCGGCACTTTTTCATTCGTGCGGCTTCGCCGGTGGCACAACGCCGCGAAGGGACTCGCGGGCTACTTTTCGCCCCACGGGCGTGTCACAAAGTAGAATTAATCACACCCCCTCACGAGTCAGGCGAGAAGGCCATCGCCAGCTTCTCGCCCGCATCTAAATTGTCTCGCTGCGCGGCGGGCCGAGGATTTCGCGGAGCACGAGCGCACTCCGCAGGCTGTCGGGGGAACGGAGGATGTCGCGGATGGATTTTCCGGTGACGGCTGCGGGCTGAAGGTGCTCGGCTCCATCTGCCTCGGCCCGTCGTTCCAGTTCGGCGAGGGGCTGCATCGCCATGCCTTTGGCCATCGTGTCGAATGCAGTCCCGACTTGCTCGACAGCGGCTGCGGGTTCTTCCAGCCGCCCTGCGAGGGCCATTTCTTCAGCCTCGACGATGGGCAGTCGCTTCCGTGCAGCGGGCTGTATGGGGCGCTTAGCAGGGCGTTGATTCGGCAGTGGGCGGGGCAGGACGGGCCTGCGCGGCTGGGGCTGCTGGGGAGCGCCGAGGACTTCGAGGAACTTGCGCAGCCGCTCTTCTTCGGAAGTCGGTTGTTGGATGGGGCGCGGCCTCGGCTCCACCGGTGGCTCTTCCCCTTGGTCACCGCTCTTGTTTCGTATCCACGAAATCACGCCCCATATCGCCGCGGCGATGTACATGAGGAGTTCGACTTCGGATTTCGCTGCGAGGATCACGGCTGTTTATTTGCCTTCTTGTTGCTTGTCGCCGGCGATGCTCTCGCGCATGGCGGTGTCGGCGGAGAGGTTTTTCATGCGCTGGTAGTCCATGATGCCGAGGTTGCCGTTGCGAAATGCGTCGGCCATCGCTTGAGGGACGAGAGCTTCGGCTTCCACGACCTTTGCGCGCATCTCTTGGGTGCGGGCGCGCATTTCTTGCTCGGTGGCGACGGCTTGTGCGCGCTGGGCTTCGGCTCGGGCTTGGGCGGTGCGTTTGTCGGCCTCGGCTTGCTCGGCTTGGAGCTTTGCGCCTACGTTTTCGCCGATGTCTATGTCGGCGATGTCGATGGAGAGAATCTCAAACTGCGTGGAGCTATCGAGCCCTTTGCCGAGGACGGTCTTGGAGATGCGGTCGGGGTTTTCCAGCACGTCTTTGTAGCTGTTGGAGGAGCCGATGCTGGTGACGATGCCTTCGCCAACGCGGGCGATGATCGTCTCTTCGGTGGCACCGCCGACGAAGCGTTCGAGGTTCGTGCGCACGGTCACGCGGGCTTTCACTTTCACGCCGATGCCGTCTTTGGCGACAGCGTCTATGGTGGAGCGGCCCGAGGCGGGGTTCGGGCAATCAATGACTTTCGGGTTGATGCTCGTCTTCACGGCATCGAGGACGGTTTTGCCCGTGCCTTTCGTGGCCAAGTCGATCGCGCACGCTTTCCGCCAGTCGAGGGCAATCTCCGCTTTATCCGCCGCGATGAGGGCGAGGATGACGCTCTGGATGTCGCCGCCAGCGAGGTAATGGGCCTCGATGGGGTCGGTCTCCAATTGCAGCCCAGCCTTCGTCGCCGTGACCCGCGTATCCACAATCTGCGCGACGGGGACGCCGCGCAGCCGCATCGCAATCATGGCCAGCATACTCACGGGAGCGCCCGCGAGCCGCGCGCGAATCCAGATGCCCATGAAGTTAAAGAGGACGAGTGTGATGACGAGGAGGACGACCACGATTACGCCGATGAAGATCGGGTTTGTGAGGATGCTGGTGGATGTTTCTTCGAGTCGAAGCGTTTTTTCTGCGAGGATGAGTAGGTTGTTCATAGTGATGGTGTGTTTGTTAAAGTGAAATGCGCCGGACGATGACGCAGATGCCCTGCGAGCGGATGATGCGAATGGCTGTGCCGGCTTCGATCAGCTCGCCATCGGAAATCGCGTCCACTTTTTTGCCAGCGATGAGCACCGTCCCGCCGGGGCGCAGCGTCGTCAGTGCGGTCCCCGAGGAGCCCACGAGAGCGGTGAGGTCGAGGGTGACGGATGAGCCGCTGCCCGTATCTTGCAGTGTCATGCTGCGGCCAAAGCGGGTATTTTGAAAATGCGTCGCCCACCACCACCACAGCGCGCTCGATGCGAGGAGTGCGATGATGAGCGCGATATTCCCACCTGCCGCGCCGTAAAACTCATACGCCTTGCCGACGGAAACCATGAGCAGCACAGCGCCCGCGATGCCCGCGATCATTCCCGGCAGAAACATCTCCAAGAATAACAACAGGAGCCCAGCGGCTCCCCAAGCTACGATGGTCGTTAGCATCGGCGGTTGTTTTAGCGTGGGGTGGAGTGAGTGGCAGCATTTTTTCTGGAAATCAGACGGACGAGTTTGAGCGTTGCGGCGCAGCAGCCTTCCAGCGCAATGTCGGGGCGATGAAATTCGGAATCTGCAATGAAATCTTCCAGGGTTGGTCGCTCGATGACACGTTCGCTTACGCACAAAAAGCGGGCTACGACTTCGTAGAAATCGCGCCCTTTACCATCGCCAAAAGCGTCACGGAAATCTCTGCGACGGAGCGTATCCGCATCCGCGAGAGCGCGGCGCGGGCGGGCGTGGGGATCAGCGGGCTCCACTGGGTGCTCGTGCAGGCGGAGGGCATGTATCTCACGCATCCCGATGAAGCGGTGCGGGCGCGGACGGCGGCGTATTTCTCGGAGTTGGTAACGTGCGCGGCGGACCTCGGAGGCACGCGCATCATCGTCGGTTCGCCCAAGCAGCGGAATGTGATGGACGGCGTGCATCCCGAGCAGGCATGGGCGTGGGCGACGGATGTGTTCCGCGATGCGGTAAAGCGGGCGGAGGACCGTGGCGTGGTGATTTGCTTCGAGCCGCTGGCACCTGCGGAGACGAATTTCGTGAATACCGCAGAAGAAGGGCGGAGGTTTGCGTCCCAATACGGGAGCGACGCGATGAGCATCATCCTCGACGTGAAAGCGATGTCCTCGGAGGCAAAATCCATCCCACAAATCATCCGCGAGAGCGCCGGGTGCTTCGAGTATTTCCATGCGAACGATGCGAACTTAAAGGGTCCAGGGTTTGGCGAAGTGGACTTTCACCCCATCGCCGCCGCACTCCGAGAGAGCGGCTACGACGGCATCGTGAGCGTGGAGGTGTTCAAGTTCGAGGAAGGCCCAGAAGTCATCGCGACAAAGAGTCGCGATTACCTTCGCACGACCTTTGGCGAATAAACCCACGCAGCACAAAGGGCCACCGGTTTCCCGGTGGCCCTTTGCGTGAATTTGGATGGCTTCCTGCCTCTTACGATGCGGGCGCAAAAACGTAGCTCGACATTCCAATGTCGAGTTTTGGTGCCCTCACTGGGGAACCTTCTCTCTGTCGAGAACGCCAAGTCTCGACATTGGAATGTCGAGCTACGCCGCGCCTCCGACTTTTTGCGCCCGCGTCTCTTATGCCTGACGGCGGCGGCGGAAGAGGAGCGTGCCGCCAAGCACGAGCAGCGCTGCGCTGCCGGGCTCTGGGACAACAGTAATACTTCCATCGACTCCGACGTTGGAAATGTCCCAAGCCAATCCGGGGTCTAGTGTCGGCATTATTCCTTGAGTCAACGTCCCCGAGAAGGTCGCTGCGTCGAAGAGGTCGAAGGTATCTCCCTGAACCAGCGCGGAGCCTGTTGCTGTGACGTTGAGCGTTCCACCCAGTGTCAGGGTTGTTCCAATAGTATTAACGAACACTTCATCATTAGTCAAAGTGACGCCCGTTTTATTGATGTCGAACTGCGCGATTGCCGCTGCGAGCGTCAGATTGTTGGAGAAAGTCAGTGCTCCGATGCTCGTGCTCGTGTTCGGGGAGAGTGTTCCGGCGATGCTCATATTCCCAACGACGGTGCCTATACCTTTCAGCGTCTGAGCCGCGCCGAGCGTGTATCCACCGGCGACGCCCGAAACGTCGAATGTCGTATTGGTATGCACATCGATATTCGCCGATCCGGAGAGAGAGCCAGTAAGCGTAACGGTTCCAGCCTGAATTGTCGTGTCTCCATTGTAGGTGTTGTTTCCAGCGAGAACGAGGTTTCCGCCTCCAACTTTGACAACGCCACCGGCTGTTGCGCCGGTATTTACGATATTCACTTGGGCGGCAGCCGTGCCAAGCGTAAGCGTTCCGGTGACATCAAATGTCCGGTCTGCACCATTCACGTCGAACTGAGCCCGTGGCTCTACTTGAGCATTCACGCGAGTCACAGTGGTGGTGCCGGTAGTGGTCACGTTTCCACTCAGGATAATCGAACTGCCTTGCGACCCAGCGGTAATAGCACTTGGACCTTGGTTTAGATTAATAGCAGCCCCGGCGATGTGCAGCCCTCCAGAGCCCACCAAGAGTCGGCTAATGACCCCGGTGCTTCCGCCATCGAGTTCAAGCGTGGAACCACTCGCGAATGTGAAAGAAGCAGCCGAAAGGCTCCCGCCACGCGATAGGTGCGCGCGCCCGCCATTCGCGGCAAACGCACCGCTGACAGTGAACGGTATTGCATCGCCGCGCCCCGAAAGGAAGACGCCACTGTTCAGGGTGACACTCGCGACAGTGTCAAAAATACCGGCCGTTGGCGCTGCTTCCGTATTTCCAGCACCGGACCCAAAAGTGCCTCCATTGATGGTTACGCTCGCCGTATCGAGAATATGGTCCGCCAATTGTCCCGCAGTGGTTCCGTATGCCACCGTCCCCCCAGCTTCGACGAAAAGATTCCCTCCAATTGCGTCCACAGCAGTGGTCTTTGAAAGAACCAATGTTCCTCCAGTGACGGTCGTATTACCGCTGTAAGTATTGGCGGTTGCACCGCTCAGCACCGCAGTTCCAGGCCCGGTTTTTGTAACGGCCCCCGTCCCAACGATCGCGTTTGCCGCAGTCGCGGTAAAAGCAGTTGCCGTGTTGAATGTCAGCGTCGCGTTGTTGGTAATCAGCCCAGTTCCCGTGCTACCAGCCAGCGTTCCGTCGCCGACTTGAAGCGTGCCCGCAGAAATCGTCGTGCTCGAAGGATTGTTTCCCGCCGCGGTGAGAACAGCAGTGCCCGCACCGGAATTCGTCAGGGCTGATGTTACATTTCCTGCGAGGGTTGTGGTGCCAGCACCGGACACAACAGCGCCGACTGGACCGCCAATGGTGCCCGATACAGTCATCGCGCCGCTGTTTGCGAGAGTGACGGTATCATTTGCGGTAACATTGCCCGATACGGTCAAAGTGCCTGCATTTTCCAAAGTGAGCGGGGCTCCCGCTGTAATGGCCCCAGCCAGTGTTAGGGTTGAACCGACAAGAACATGAACCCTACCTCCTCCGGTGTTGGCATCGATCGTCCGATTTGCGCTACCAGTGGCACCCGTAAACTCAAGAGTTCCTCCGTTTTTAACGATGACTGAGGTTCCCGCACCCAGAGCGCTATTCACGCCGCCGTCTGCGACGGTGTTCACGCTGACGGTGCCTGTATCAATGGAAACCGGCCCTGTGAAACTGTTCACGTTGCTGATGGTCACTTTCCCGTTTTTCGTCTTCACGAGACCCGTCGTTCCGGTGATGGCAAATGCGCCGCTCAGAGTATAATTCTTAGCCGATGTGTTATCGAAGACGACACTGGTTGGAGCGACGTTTTCAGCGACATCAACCGTGGTATTGGCAGTCGCGGTATCGTCGAAAAGAACGTTATCTCCAGCGATATAGTCGGTTGTCCCGGATGCTACAACGAGATTCCAGTTGTTTGCTCCGGCAGGCTGAGTAGTCCATAGCGAATTGTTCGCGCCCGACCATTTTGGTGCGTCCACAGCCGAGATATTAAGCTCAATTCGGGTGTCTGTCGTATTATTATTGAGGGTCGCCACAATTCGAGGATTCGGCAATGTTCCCAGCTTAAACGCAGCGAAGCCGGTGCCGCCGATCGTTCCATCGTAATTAATGATGGTGCGAACTCCAACGGCGGGCAGCGCCGTGGTAAGATTCAACGTGACAACATTCACTCCGGTGCCGTCGCCATTGGTGACGAGGCCACCTACGCCGGTTACGTTAATCGCTGGATTATTTGCGTCAGGAGCCGCGAGTGCGGCGAAATTCACGGTCGCCGTATCCGTCGCCGCCGCTCCAAAAGTCAGGCCTGCTAACGTCAACGTGCCCCCAGGGTTCAGGATTGCTGCATTACCTACTGTAGTCGCGCCGGCGACTGTTCCTCCGCCTGAGAGCGTCGTCGCAGCGGCAATTGCGAGTGGACCTGCCAGCGATCCGCTCAGGGCGAGCGAACCTCCGCTAAGGGTCGTCGTTCCGGTATAGCTATTGGCCCCCGCGAGGGAGAGCTTTCCTGCTCCGCTTTTTGTAATGCCAAATCCTCCCGATACAGCGCCGGAGATGGTCACGTCCGCAGCATTATTGACCGTCGCATTGCCAGTCAGCGTCCCTGTCGTGAAGCTGGCCTTGTAGGCGTTCGCTCCGTTCACAACGAGTGCAGCGGAGCCGAGCGTCAAACTTCCGAGTGCAAAAGTATTGCCTGTGTCGATGCCGCTCACGCGGTCCAAATCAATCGTCCCTCCGCCTGCCCCGATGGTAATATTGTTCCCGTAAGCGAGCGTAGCGTCCGATCCGGTGCCGTTATCGTTGAGCCGGAGAAATCCACCGTCCAGACTAACGGATCCAGTCCCGAGTGTTTTGCCGGTCGTTGCGGGAACATTACTCAGGCGCTGCCCGGAAGCGACGTTGAACGCACCGCTGAAATCATTCGTCGTGTTAGTAAGAATCAACGCCTTCGTTCCGGCGTTCGCTGTCGCTCCTCCGAGCACCGCAAGAGCGCTGGAACCGGAGAGTTTGCCAGAAATCGTGATACTCTGGTTGGTCGTAGGGGTCGTGTAGCTAATCAGCGTCGCAGAGGAATCCGCCGTCACGTTGATAGCTCCGGCGAAGACTCCGGCATCACCAGAACGTGTCCCTAGGTTGCCGCCCGCGAGCGTCAAACCGCTCGCCAAGGTCACGTTTCTCACGGCGACGCGACTTCCTGCGTTCGCGGTGATCGAGGATGCCGTGTAGGTCGCGTTGGCGAGGTTCACTTCCAAAGTGGCACCAGTATTCACGACGACAGCACCCGTCCCCAGTGCTCCATTGGCAGTGGCTTCCAAAATACCGCCGTTAATCGTCGTCCCCGTGGAGAATGTGCTTGTTCCACTCAGAGTCGCCCGCCCGGCACCAGTCTTCAGCAACCCTGTCCCGCCCACGCTGATCGCTCCGCTGACCGTGATTTGGCCGCTAGTTCCATTCAGAGTTGCTGCACCAACCGTCGTCAACGACGCGAACGTCGCAGCACCGGCTCCAGTTACCGAAATCGTGCCAGCACCACTGCTCGTAACAGCACCGACCGCTGTCGTGCCTGCGCCGTTAATGGTGAGAGTGTTCCCTGCGAGTTCGGTCGCGCCGAGGGTCAAGGCGGTGCTCGCTGCGGCGGCTAAGGTCGCCCCTCCGGTGAGCGTGGTGGCGCCAAACGCGACGCCGCCAATTCCCGCTCCTGTGATTCCCGCCCCGCGAGCGATCGTGAGCGTCTGCCCACCGATATTCAAAGTGCCAAGCGTATGCGTGGTGTTTGTGGCCGCCGCAGTTGCACGGTTGCTGGTAATCGTTGTATCTGCCGTCACCGTCGTCGGCCGATTAAATGCAAGCCCTGTATCGTTGAGCAATTCAAGGCCGCCACCCGCGAGTGTCAGGTTTCCAGCGCCGAGCGCACCGGCATTACCCGATGCCCGGAGATTTCCGGCTGTCACAGTGAGCCCGCCGGAAAACGAATTGGCCGCGCTGAGGGCGAGCGTTCCCGCTCCTGTTTTATTGAGCGATTGAGAACCGGTCTCGCGAATAATTCCGCCGATCGAAAGCACGTTGGCGGCAACGTCCACACTTCCGCTCGTATCCAGTTGCAACTGAAGGGTCTTCGCGCCGGTCCCCGTCCCCGTAACGGTGTATGCAATGTCCCCGACCGTGCTGATCAATGGAATGCCCGCACCACGGCCACCATTCAAAATAATATACATGTCACGCGACGTGCTCTGATTCGCTAAAGTCACGGCCGCTGCGCTATTAAACTGCAAATCCTGAATCGTAGTCGTACCCAAGGTCGCGGTCGGATTAAAACCAGCCGCCGATCCACGAACATCCATAGTGCCGGTCGCAGCAATGATCGCGTTATCCGAAGCCGTCGGAATCGCCGTTGTGGACCATGCCGCAGCAGTTGCCCAAGCCGGACTTGCGCCCGTAATTGTGTCGGCTGCACCGCGAATGTAAACCGGAGCCGCGATGATCGCTATGATACTTACGGACAGAATACTTCTTGAAGGTTTGTGTTTCATCTCTGGTGGATTTCTTTGGTTATTGGAATATTGACGGACTAAAGGCCCCTGATACCTCCCGCGCACGAAATTACTTGAAATCTACCGGAAGACAGGTCGAGGGCAAAATTGATTGGATGCTTGCTCCGACGAGTCGCTGTTTTCCCTATGATTTGCAACGCTAAAGATGCCAAAAAATCGTCATATCCTCGCGACGAACGGCAACTCCGTCACTTTCCGATGCTATAGAGCTTATCTACCGTTCGGATGAACAAGTTTCCCCCGCTGACTGCGATGCTGCTGCGGACGCCCTCGGGGCCGCCGGTGCTCATGGGGATGACGGCGAGTTGTGTGCCGTCGGCGGCGTTTTGGATGACAACGGTGCCGCGTTCGCCGATGTTGTAAATTTTGCCATCGGCAATAGTGGGCGATGCGCGGAAGACTTCTTTGCCCTTGGATTTATCGAGGTTTTCGAGGGCTTTCTGCCAGACCTTTGCGCCCGTTTTTGCATCCATGACGGTCATGGTATGGGAGTCTCCGTCGAAGACGAAGAGCTTGCCGTCGTGGTAGGCGGGTGTGGCGCAGTCGGGCGTCCTTTTTTCGTCGAAAGTCCACGCTTTGCCAGTCTCGCTAACGTCGCCTTTTCCATCGGTCTTGTATGCGATGGCCGGGCTCTGTTTTGGGCCTGCAACAAAGGCCACATCGCCTGCGCTGACGGGGCTGGGGACGATGCGCATCCATTCGCCGCGCTTGGGGTTAATGCCGCCGCCGCGCCAGAGTTCTGCGCCGGTCTCGGGATCGTGCCCGGAGAGGACGTCGCCGCCTGCGAGGAGAATCTGCGATTTGCCGCCGACGGTGTGCGGGATGGGCGATGCGTAGCTCTCCATGCTTTCGAGTTTTGCGTCGGTGGGGCGGACGTGTTTCCAGAGCGTCTTGCCGGTGGCGGGCTCTAGGGCGAGGAGGTAGCTCTCGCGGTCGCCTTTGTCGGTGACGCCAGGGTAGCCACCGTCTGCGGGCGTGCGCTGGAGGACTTGGACGTAGAGCTTCCCGGCGAAAAGGAGCGGGCTGCTGCCATAGACCCACATGATATTAAATGCGCCGTAGTCTTTGCCGAGGTCGCGCTGCCAGAGGGCTTTGCCGTCCATGTCGAAAGCGGCGAGTTGCCCCGTGCCGACGAGCGCCCACACGGTCTTGCCGTCGGTGACTGGCGATGGGCTGGTGCTGTTGCCACGGCCTTTATCGAGCATCCCACCCGCGAGCTTTTGCTTCCAGAGGACTTTGCCGTCGGTGCGACCTACGCAGATGAGCCATTGGTCCTTTTGGGCGTCGGGGCTCATCACGAAAACTTTGTCTCCCCATATAATAGGCGTCGCACCGCTGATGCCGGGGAGATCGAGCGACCACTTCACGTTCTCGGTCGGGCTAAACTGAATCGGCAAGCCAGTCTCAGACGATGATCCGTTCATCGCGGGCCCGCGCCAATGCGGCCAGTTTTCGGCTTGAGCGGTGGAGAGTGTGGTGGCTACGGCGAGGCAAATGGCGTGGATTTTCATTTTTGACGCTTACTCAATCCGCTCCGCTCCACCGCATTAGTTGGCATTTCTTTCCTCACGCACAATCCATCGTTGTCGCGTGCCGCCGCCATCCCGTAGCGTCGCCGGATGCACATCCGCGACCTTTCACCAGAGCAGAAAAAATCCGGCCTCGCCGCTTGGCTGGGCTGGATGTTCGACGGGCTGGACATGCACATTTACACGCTCGTCGGCACGCTCTTCGTGGCCATCCTTGTGTTTGGGCCGCAGACGACGGACGGCTTTCAAAAGCTGGACCTCAACAGCGACGGGCGCATCACCGCTGCCGAGTGGGTCTCCACGGAATCGCTCGCCATCGCCGACCGCAATCTCGACGGCGCGATTGACCGCGAGGAGTTCGATGTGTTCGCCGCGAAGTCGCACAAGGGCGACGAGAAGGCGCTCATTGACCAGCGCGCGAGCTGGATACAGGCGTCGTTCCTCATCGGCTGGGCGGTCGGCGGCGCATTCTTCGGGCGGATCGGCGACTTGCTGGGCCGCGCACGGGCGCTCTCGTTCACGGTGCTGACATACGCGATTTTCACCGGGCTCTCTTTCATCGCGACGGAGTGGTGGCACTTGCTCATCTTCCGCTTTCTCGCCGCGCTGGGCATCGGCGGAGAATGGGCCGTCGGCTCCACACTGCTCGCGGAGACTTGGCCAAAAGAATGGCGTCCGTGGACAGCGGCGGTGCTCCAGACCGGTGTAAATATCGGCGTCCTCATCGCGTGCGGCGCGGGCTACTTACTCGGCGGGCATCATCCGAAATGGATTTTCCTCATCGGCGTCGCCCCGGCGCTGCTCGTGTTCTGGATTCGCAGCCACGTCCCCGAGCCCGCAGCTTGGTCGGCAGCGCAGACGGGCGGCGCGAAGCCCGGCGTCCTCGACCTCTTCCGTGGAGAGACGCGCCGTATCACGCTCCCGAGCATCGGCGTCTGCGCCTTCTCGCTCACCGGCTGGTGGGCATTTATGTTTTGGCAGACGCAGCATGTCCGGCGTCTTGGAGAGCTAAGCGGACTGAGCGGGAAGGAGATCGGCGAGCTCGTCACCACCGGCTTCGCCCTCGTCATCGGCATCAGTATCATCGGGAATTTCGTCGCCGGCGGGCTGGCGAAAAAATGGGGCTATAAGCCGGCGCTCGTCGCTATGTTTGCAGGCTTCGTCGTCACCATGTTCGGCGCGTTCCGTGTTCCCCATGAGCTTGGGCCGCTCGTCTATTTCTGGCTGCCAGCGGTGGGCTTTTGGAGCGGAGTGTTCGGCCTGTTCACCATGATGCTCCCGCCGCTTTTTCCCACGCTCCTGCGGACGACGGGCGCGGGCTTTTGCTATAACATCGGGCGCATCGCAGCCGCCATCGGCACGGTGTTCGCCGCATCCATCACGAAAGGCGGCGACTACCGCACCACTTTGCTTTACGACGGCTTCCTCTTCATCCCCGCCATCCTCTTCGCGCTCGCACTTCCGCTGAAAGAAGCCCCGGAGGAAAAATGAGCATTTTCGCCCGAGCCCTGTCAGACTGAGCCAGCCATGCCACGCATCATCCGCTTCGCCGCACTCGTCGCCGCTCTCATCATTGTGGGATTGTGGTTCTTTCCTGCCGACCGCAGCTCGAAGCCTTCCACCACCCGCGCCGAGGGCACCGGCAAAAGCGCCGAGCCCAAGTCCCCCACCCTTCCTCAAGACCTAGACACCTCACCAGCCGGTATGATCGCACAACTCTTCGAGCGCCTCCGCAACGGAACCTTCACCCCCGCAGACCTCGCCGCTTTGCGCGCCGCGCTCCTCGCCGCCGACCCCGACGCGGCCATCGCCGCCATCACCGCATTCCTCGCCACCGGGCAGGACGCCAATACCGGCGAACGCTTCGGCCTCGGCGAAGGCGGCGCACTCTCCGGCGCACCCACCATGCGCGTCCTCCTCCTCGATCTCCTCGGGCGCATCTGCAAAAAATCCGGCAGCCCCGCCGCCGCAGCCCTCGCCCGCTCGCTCATGGAGCGCAAAACCTCCGCCGACGAATGGGCCATCGCCCTCCGCAACGTCGGCTGGAGCACGCCCGGCGAAACCACCTACATGGCCGGGAAAATGCGAGAGATGCTCCGCTACGAAGCCTGGCGCAGACAGCCCAGCGGCGGCTTCCTCGAAACCTTCGACGTCATCGTTTTCCTCCGCGACGCATCCTTCACCGCAGACCTCCAGCAACTCGTCACCGGCGAAGACAAGGCCCTCCAACGCGCCGCCGCCATCGCCATGGATCGGCTCGCCGAACTGAACCCGCTCGACGTGATGAACTACCTCAACACCAACCCCGCCGAATTCAGCGCCAAGCCCATGCTCCGCGCCGACTACTTCGCCAAAGCCGACTTCTCCCAGCTCGCCCAGCGCCAAGCCGTCGAGACCTATCTCTCCCGCCTCGACGTGGAGAACGGCGAGAAAAACAAACTCATCAACGGCATCGCCGCGCCCGGCAGTTTCGCCGCCGAAAACCTCCTCACCGCGCCGCCCCCGGAAGACGACCCGCCGCAGAAAGTCGAAGGTCTCCGTAAGACCGTAGGCGACTGGATCAAAGACAACCGCTACCCCGTCCTCCTCCCGTCCCTCCTCCAGCTCCAAGCCCGGCTCGCAGAGTAAATGGCACCTTCCACTCCAGCGCCGCGCCGCCCGTGGTATCGCATCCTCTACGTGCAAGTCATCATCGCCGTGCTCGTCGGCGTCGCGGTCGGGTTCTATTGGCCGGACGCCGGGAAGTCACTCAAGCCCCTCGGCGATGGGTTTGTGAAGCTCGTCAAAATGATGATCGGCCCGATCATCTTCTGCACCGTCGTCCACGGCATCGCGTCCGTTGGCGACATCAAGAAACTGGGCCGCGTCGGCGTGAAAGCGCTGCTCTACTTTGAAGTCGTCTCCACGCTGGCGCTCATCATCGGGCTCGTCGTGGTGAACGTGCTCAAGCCCGGCGTCGGCATCTCGTTTCACGCCGACGCTGCCGCAGTCAGCGCCAGCGCGGGGCTTTCAGAAAAAGCCCACGCCCTCAGCACCACGGAGTTTATCCTCAATATCATCCCCAGCACATTTCTCGGCGCATTCGTCTCGGGCGACTTGCTGCAAGTGCTACTCGTCTCCCTCCTCGTCGCGCTCGCAGTGGCGATGATGGGAGAGCGGGGACGCCCCGTCCTGCATGTGATTGAATCCGCCGGGCAAGTCTTCTTCGGCGTGATGCAGCTCGTCGTCAAAGTCGCCCCTCTTGGCGCGTTCGGCGCGATGGCATACACCGTCGGCGCGCACGGCATCGGCTCGCTGAAAAATCTGCTCGGGCTGATGCTCGGCTTTTACCTCACCGCAGGACTCTTCGTCGTCTTCGTGCTTGGCAGTATCGCCCGCTGGTGCGGGTTCTCCATCTTCCGCTTCCTCGCCTACATCAAAGACGAACTCCTCCTCGTCCTCGGCACCAGTTCCTCCGAGACGGCACTCCCCGGCCTTATCGAAAAGATGCAGCGCCTCGGCTGCTCCAAGTCCACCGTCGGGCTCGTGGTGCCCACCGGCTACAGCTTCAACCTCGACGGCACCAACATCTACATGGCGATGGCCGCAGTGTTCCTCGCCCAAGCCACCAACACCCCGCTCGATCTGCCCCATCAAATCAGCCTCCTCGTCATCGCCATGATCACCTCCAAAGGCGCAAGCGGCGTCACCGGCGCAGGCTTCATCACACTCGCCGCGACGCTCCAAGCCGTCCCCGGCATCCCCATCGAATCCCTCGCCCTCCTCGTCGGCATCGACCGCTTTATGAGCGAATGCCGGGCGCTCACAAACTTCATCGGCAACGGCGTCGCCACAGTAGCCATCAGCCGTTGGGAAAAAGAAGTGACGCCCGAGCAACTGCGCGCCCGACTTTAGTGCGACGGCAACACGATAGGAGCGGCGACACTCTTGTCGCCGCTCCCATCCGTCTTCGGCGGACGTCCGCTTGCCGTTCCGGGATGTCCGCCAGCGACGAGAGGATGTCCGCTAGCCTAAAGAGGACGTCCCCCAGCGACGGGAGGACGTCCGCTAGCCTAAAGAGGACGTCCGCCAACGACGGGAGGACGTCTCCCAGCGACGGGAGGATGTCCGCCAACCACGGGAGGATGTCCGCCAGCGACGGGAGGACGTCCGCCAACCACGGGAGGACGTCCGCCAACCACGGGAGGACGTCCGCCAACCACGGGAGGACGTCCGCCAACCACGGGAGGACGTCCGCCAACCACGGGAGGATGTCCGCCAGCGACGGGAGGACGTCCGCCAACCACGGGAGGATGTCCGCCAGCGACGGGAGGATGTCCGCCAGCCACACGCGGAGTGATAAATCCCGCGCAAACCACAGAGAGATAGGGATTTACACGGAATCTCCTCAATTTGATAGAAACCATAAAACAAGCCGAAAAAGAGAGGGTGATTTGGAAGGGACGCTAAATAGGAACACAAAAGGGCCGTTCCGCTCTTTTCTGAAAAAGAACGGTGGCCTTTTCGTCGGCGGGAGCCAAGCGCGCATAACGGCGCTGGCGCAAAAACGTAGCTCGACATTCCAATGTCGAGTGAGCGTCGGGGGGGAAGTAGGACGTTCTTTCTGACGAAGATGTCCAAACTCGACTTAGGAAAGTCGAGCTACGATTGGGGCTGCCGCAACGTGATTTTTGTTTAATGCGGAACTTTTCGAGAAAAAATCCTTGATCCGGAGCGCTGTTCTACTGTCTGCATCCGCCCCGCTTTTTTCTAAAAGGCGGATACTTAATTTCCAATCACATGATCCAAGTCCAAAACCTACGAAAGGAGTTCGGCCCGAAGGTCGCGGTGAACGGTATTTCGTTCACTGTCGAGAAGGGTGAAGTCCTCGGCTTCCTCGGGCCTAACGGCGCGGGAAAATCCACCAGTATGCGCATGATTACCGGCTTTATCCCGCCCACAGAGGGCTCGGTAAAAGTCGGCGAATTCGATATGCTCGAAAACCCCATTCCGGCCAAACGCCTCATCGGCTACTTGCCGGAAAACGCTCCATCTTACGCCGATATGTCGGTGCGCGGCTTCCTCGCCTTCACGGCAGAGTTGCGCGGGCTGAGCGGCGACGCTGGGAAGAAGGCAGTGAACCGCGTGCTGGAGATGTGCTTTCTCGAGAACGTGCAGCATCAGAGCGTAGAGACGCTGTCGAAGGGCTACCGGCATCGCACATGTTTTGCGCAGTCGATCATCCATGATCCCGAGGTGCTGATTCTCGATGAACCGACAGACGGCCTAGACCCAAACCAGAAGCACGAAGTTCGCACGCTCATCAAAAAGATGGGCGAGACGAAGGCGATCATCTTTTCCACCCACATCCTCGAAGAAGTCGAGGCGGTGTGCTCGCGAGCGATCATCATCGATCGCGGAACTATCGTGGCAAACGGGACGCCGCGTGATTTGAAAATGCGCAGCGACCAAGCGGGCGCGATCACCGTGAAGCTCGTGGATGGCAACGGCGAGGCGATCAAAGCAAAGCTCAGTCACTTGAACGGCGTGGACCGCGTGAGCATCCTCTCCGAGCGCCCGCTGACGCTCCGCGTATGGCCTCGCAAGGGCTCTGGCAGCGACGATGTTTCGCGGGGAATCGCCGACATGGCGTTCCAAGAACGCTGGCCGCTGCAAGGACTGCAAGTGGAGGAAGGACGGCTCGATGAAGTCTTCCGCAGCATCACACTCCCCGACACAAAATCTACCAAGGAGGAAACGAAATGAACCCAACTCTCACCATCGCTCGACGCGAACTGAAGGGCTACTTTGCCTCGCCGGTCGCGTTCGTATTTATCGTCATATTCCTGCTACTGGCAGCGTTCTTCACTTTTATGCTCGGTGGCTTGTTTGAGCGCGGAGAGGCGAATCTCCTTCCGTTTTTCACATGGCACCCGTGGCTGTATTTGTTCCTCGTCCCGGCTGTGGGAATGCGGATGTGGTCGGAGGAACGGCGTCTCGGCACCATTGAGTTGCTGCTCACGATGCCGGTCACTCCGTGGCAGGCGATTGTGGGGAAATTCCTCGCTTCGTGGGTAGTCGTCGGCATCGCGTTGGCGCTCACTTTCCCGGTGGTGATGACGGTGAATTATCTCGGCTCGCCCGATAACGGCGTAATTTTCGCCGGGTATCTCGGAAGCCTTCTGATGGCGGGAGCCTACCTCGCGGTGAGTGCGATGACCTCAGCGATGACGCGCAATCAAGTGGTGAGTTTCATCGTCGCCGTGGTGATTTGCTTCTTCCTCATCCTCGTGGGTTATCCACCGGTGACGAACCTACTGACAGGCTGGGCACCGACTTGGGCTGTCGAGGGCGTTGCAGCCTTTAGCGTGATGACGCACTTTGAGAGCATCCAAAAGGGCGTGCTCGATTCGCGCGACATCCTCTATTTCCTGTCGGTGATCGCCTTCTCGCTTTTCACCACCAGCGGCATCATCCGCGCACATCGCGCCGGTTAAACCTCAACTCATTTCTCAAACATGAAAAAAGGTCTCGAAACTTATCTTTATACTACGGTCGGCGTCGTCGCGTTTCTCGCGATTATCATTGGCGTCAACATCATCGGCAGCCGCGCGAAGGTGCGCGTCGATCTCACATCCGAGCGCGCCTACACGCTATCCGCGGGCACGCGCGCTATCCTCGCAAAGCTCGATACTCCGGTGCAGATTCGCTTTTACTGCACACGCGGCGAGAACTCGATGCCGGTCTTTTTGAAGAACTACGCGCAGAGCATTGAGGACTTGCTCGGGGAATTCCGGCAGGCGTCGAAAGGACAGATTGAAATCCAAAAACTCGACCCTTCGCCAGACTCCGACGCCGAGGAATCTGCGAAACTTGACGGTGTGGAAGGGCGTCCATTAGACCTTGGCTCCGATCCGATTTTCCTCGGACTGAGCGTCACGATGCTCGATCAAAAGGAAGTGATCCCCTTCTTCGAGCCGAATCGCCAGAAGCAGTTGGAGTATGACATTGCGCGAGTGGTCTCCCGAGTCATCAATCCGACGAAACCAGTCGTTGGCGTGATGAGCGCGTTGCCAGTCAACGGTAGCGGCAATCCGATGATGATGCGTATGGGGCGCGGCGGAGAACCCGCGTGGATGTTTGTCACGGAACTCAAAGGCGACTTCGCCGTGAAGACCGTGGAGATGACGACGGACAAGATTCCCGATGAAATCAAAGTCCTGTTCGTCGTTCATCCGAAAGGGATCACCGAGGCCACCCAATACGCGATTGATCAGTTCGTCCTTCGTGGCGGCAAACTCATCGCCTGCTTAGACCCGCTCGCGTTTTTTGACCGCAGTGCTGGTGGACCGATGGGGGGCGGAAGCAGTTCCACGATGGATAAACTACTCAAGCAGTGGGGCCTCTCTTTTGACCCGACGAAGACCGTCGCGGACATGAATTACGCAACGCAAATCCAACCCGGAAAAGTCCCATCGCTTCTCTCCGTCATTGATAAGGGAATCAACAAAGACGACATCCTCACAGCCAATGCGGACCGACTGATGTTGGTTTGCCCAGGCTATTTTTCGGGCGCGGCAGCCGAGGGATTGCAGATGACGACACTGCTGAAATCAACGGCCAACTCACAGCTCATCGATCCGATGAACGCGCAGATGAGCTTCCAGGGCGGCGCTGGGCAGATCATCAAAGACTTCAAGGCTTCCGGGACTGAATACGCGCTCGCCGTGCGACTCACGGGCAAATTCAAAACCGCATTTCCCGAAGGCAAACCCAAGGCACCCGAGCCGAAGCCCGAAGACGGCAAACCGCCCGAGGAGAAAAAGCCGGACGCCCCCGCAGAGCCCGGACTTAAAGAATCGGCAGCAGACAATGTGGTGATCCTGATTGGAGACGCCGACTTTTTGAACGATCAAGTCTCAACAGAAGCAATCGGGATGGACCCACGGACCGGCCAGCGCGTCATGGGCGTCAAAGGCGGCAACATCCCGCTCGCCCAAGCGGCAGTGGAGCAACTCGCAGGCGACAGCAATCTCATCGAAGTCCGCAGCCGCGCATCCCGCGAACGCCCCTTCACGGTGGTGCGAAAGATGGAGGCCGAAGCGGAGGCTGCGTTCCAAAGTAAGATCAAGGAACTCGAAGGCAGTCTGCAAGAGACACAGACGAAGCTGAACGAACTTCAGCGTGCGAAAGGCAAAGAAGCGGGGCAACGCTTTATCCTCTCGCCTGAGCAGCAAGCCGAGATCGCGAACTTCCAAACGAAGGAAAAAGCGGTGTCCGTCCAGCTCCGCAAAGAGAGGAAGAATCTGAAGCTCGGCGTCCAGTCCCTCGAAATGAAAACTAAGTGGATGAACATTCTCGTGATGCCCGTGCTCGTCACCGCAGCCGGGATTTTCTTGGCGCTCAAGCGCCGCAAACTGCAAGCAGCCCGCTAACCGAAATAACGCAATGAAAGGCAAACAACTCGTATCACTTCTCGGACTCGTCGCTGTCGTCGGCGGGGCGGGATTTTATCTCCTCAAAGATAACCAAAAATCCTGGAACGCCTCCGGCACCACTGCCGGCGGAAAAGTCCTCAATCTGCCCCTCAACGATGTCGCTCGAGTAACCGTGAAATCCGGCGATAGCGCGATGAACCTCGTCAAAAAAGACGACGTATGGACCGTCGAGGAACGTGCGAATTATCCAGCGAACTTCGAGCAAATCAGCGGACTCATCCGCAAAGTATGGGAGCTAAAAACGGTGCAGGACGTCAAAGTCGGCCCGTCGCAGTTCGCCCGCATGGAGCTCGTGGAGCCAGGCAAGGGCGAAGGCGCGGGCACGTTGCTGGAGTTCAAAGATAAAGACGGCAAGGCACTCGGCGCACTCATCCTCGGGAAGAAGCAGATGCGCAAAGGCGACGATGCGATGGAGATGTTCGGTGGTGGCGGCGCGGCCGTGGGGCGTCACGTCCTGCCACTCGGCGGCACAAAAATCTCGCTCGTCTCCGAAGCTTTCGACGACGTGAACACGAAGGCCGAGGGCTGGCTGAAGCGGGACTTTTTCAAAGTGGAAAACGTCACCAGCATCACCCTCGCGGGCACGACCGACGCACAGAAATGGAAGGTCTCTCGCGAGAACACCACGAGCGATTGGAAGCTGGACGGCGCAAAGCCCGAAGAAGCCCTCGACGCCGCGAAAGTGAACCCCATCGCCACAACGCTGGCCTTCGCAAGTTTCGCCGACGTGATGGCTCCCGACGCGAAGCTCGAAGACAACGCGACCGTGACTTTTGAGACGAGTGACAAGTTTACGTACGCCGTGAAGATCGGGAAGGCCGTAGGCGAGAACTACCCTATCACCGTCGCCATCTCCGCCGCGCTGCCAAAAGAGCGCACGCCTGGCAAAGACGAGAAGCCCGAAGACAAAACGAAGCTCGATGCGGACTTCACCGCCGCGCAAAAGAAACTCGAAGAAAAACTGGCGACTGAAAAGCCATATGAATCCCGTCCTTACCTCATCGCAAAAGGCACCATCGACGGACTGCTCAAAGACCGCGCAGCACTCCTCTCTGAGAAGAAACCTGAGACACCGCCAGCGGGTGCTCCGGGCGCAACCCTCCCGCCTGGGAGCGCGTTGCCTCCGGGCGTAGTCCCGTCACCGAAGCCTTCGGAACCCATCTCCGTGACCACGCCGCCCGTTACAGTCCCGCCCGTGACCGCCACGACGCCGCCTGTTGCCGCGCCACCGCTACCGGAGAAAAAACCCGCGGCTCCTGAAAACAAGCCAGTAACTCCCGAGAAAAAACCCGCACCTCCCGAGAGCGAGCCGGCGGGTCAATAATTCGCGAACTCCCTCCCCTAATCTCGGTGATACGGCAGGCCCGCGAGGATGCTCCGAGCTCGGTAGAGTTGCTCGCATAGAACGACGAGCGCCAGTTCGTGCTGGAGCGTCAGCGCCGTGAGCGACCATACCCAATCGGCGCGCTTGCGCAGTTCCTCGGTGTGTCCATCGGCCCCGCCGATGAGGAAAGCAACGCCCTTCACGCTGCGGAGTTCCCATTCAGAGAGCCGTTTTGCCAACGCGCGAGACGCGACTATTTCACCGCGCTCATCGAGCACCACGCGAAGGAGCCCCTCGCTGCGTGCGAGCAAGACAGCACTCTCCTGCTCCCTCGTGCCCGCCTTGAGTTGCTCCCATTTCACGCCGCCCCAAGGGCTCATGCGTGACAGGTATTCTTCTACACCTGCGCGAGCGTAGGCGAGCTTGGGCTTGCCGATGGTGAGGATGATGGTGTGCATGATCCGCGAGGCGTGAAGTGATCGGTCGCGAACGTGTTCGCCGATACTTCCGACTAACCACCATTCACAACAGCAGACTACGCCCCCATGCCGTCTTCAAAGCTGCCCGCAGCCTGTGGGAAACACAAATTCTTCGCCACATATCCGATGCCTCCCGATGAGCAGTAATCCAGCTCGATATGTGCGCTCTCCACTTCCACGACGAGCGGTGCGGAGTCCGTCTTATGCAGCTTGCAGTAGCGGTCTTTGTAACCCACCGCCAGCAACAGCTCGGCGTAGCGGTGCATGTTCAAATCGCCCGAAGCAAGGTCCGTGAACTGCATCGCCCGGCGCGTCCAACTTGGCTCCATCGTGCGCAATGGGAAACCGCGACGCACCACGAAATTCTTCACGTGCGCGGCGTAAATGCGCTTGCCGACTTTCAGGAAACGCGTCTCCCAGTCCTCGCCCTCCCAGCAGTGCGAAGGGTCAGCATTCACCGCCAGCGTCGCGTCGCCGTCGCAAATATCCACCAGCATGTTGAAATCATCCGCCGTCGAAGCAGCCGTGCCCGGATGGATCTCATGGCAGAGATAAATCCCGAGCTTCCGCGCATGGTCACGGAGCTTCTTCGTCTTCTTCACAAAGCGCTCCTTTCCTTCCGCGAGCAAATCGTATCCCGGCCCGGCCCAAAAGCCCCATGGATACCCGGTCGCCAGCTCCCAGCCGAACGCCACGCCCCAAAACATCGGCATGGATTTCACCCCGAGTTCCGCTGCGAGGTCCATCAGTTTCAGCAGATACTTCTCGTGCCACGCCTCAATCTTCTCCGGCGAGAGTTTCGCCACGTCCGGCGGGATGAAAGGATGACCCGACTTCGTCCCCGTCCAAATCGACGTATGAACCCAAAACGGACAATGCGCCGAGATGCCATCGATCTTCATCCCGCGATCCTCAAAGGTCGCGCGAATCTCTTTCGCCTTTTTCAGCCCGCCCTTTCCGTCGCCGAGCATATAGTTGCTCGGTTGCACGCCTGCGGCACCTGCGGCCTTGGCGTAGTCGATAAATTGAGCGAGCGATTTGGCGCCGTGTTGGGCACCTTCGATGGAAGCGTGGTAAGCGTTTTTTGGCATAGCGTCTTGGCACTTACCGGGGCGCCCGAATCATTGCAAATCCAAAGAGCGACGCCCGCGAAAGTGGGGTGTGATTAATAGTGGAACAGCGCAAAGCGCACAGTAGCCCGCGAGTCCCTTGTATGTTCGAGAAGTCTCTCGAACTTGGAGTGAAAAACTGAAAGGGAGAGAGGACCGGCGGAAGGGATGCAACCCGACCGCCGGTGATGTGGGCAGCCGCGTAAGTCCCGTGCATACGCTCTCGCAATGAGAGCGTGATGCGTCGCGAAGCAAATCGGTGCCTGCATCCATTGCTCCAAACTCG
>CANIWM010000038.1 GCA_947471505.1 Chthoniobacteraceae bacterium
TAAAAACGGCAGTTGACCCCGTTTTTGAGGCCGAAAAATAGGGTATTTTACTCTGGAAATTGCCAACTGCGGAGCAGTTGAAAATCACTCACCCGTCCAAGGCTCATTTTTCTCTGAAAATCCGTTCAACTGCCGTTTTTAGGTTGATTTGGCTATTGGGTGAATGCACGTGTGATTCCGTGCTGCGGAGGTATGGCACGGAGTTTGAGGGGAGGATCGAGTGGACAAGCGCGATGGCAGGCGTAGCTCGACTTTCCAAAGTCGAGATTGGGCGTTCTCGACAGGGAGAGCCTTCCTTCGTAGGGGCACCTTAACTCGACATTGGAATGTCGAGCTACGGCTTTACGCCAGCATTTTGTGATGGCGGCGCGGGAGCGAAGCGGGGCTCGGGCGTCGTGCGGGGTGGGATGCGGGCTTTGGGATTTACGGAACATTTTTCTGTCGGAGAATCAAAGGTCTGGAAGGGTCGTGGGTTTTCCCAACGCGCGGCGAACGGGGGCTCGACAGAACGTGGGGCTCCGGTAATTTCGCCGCTCTTTCCAATATAACGCACATATGAACACACCCATTATTACTCCAGTCACACGGCGCTCATTTCTTCGGAACGGATCGACCGGGCTCGCAGGCGCAGCGCTCGTCAGCAGCTTCCCACACATCGTCAATGCGCAGGCGGCGAAGGCAATCCGGATCGGTATCGTGGGTTGCGGCGGGCGAGGCTCGGGGGCGCTTGCGGATTCGATGAAAGCGGACCCGTATGTGGAGCTTGTGGCGATGGGTGATGTGGATGCGGACCGTCTGGCGCAGAGTCACACGAACATTAGCAAGATGTACGAGAAGCAGGTGAAGGTGCCTGATGCGAATAAGTTCGTGGGGCTGGATGCGATCGACCGGGTGCTGGCGACGGATATTGATATTGTGTTTCTGACGACGCCTCCCGGCTTTCGGCCTGGGCATTTGCACAAGGCGATCAATGCAGGGAAGCATGTGTTTTGCGAGAAGCCGCTGGGTGTGGACGCTCCGTCTATCCGGCACGCGCTGGAGGCTGTGAAGAAGGCGAAGGAGAAGAATCTGGCGATTCAAACGGGCTTTTGCTGGCGCTTTAATACGGCGGAGCGGGCGACTTGGAAGAAGCTGCATGAGGGTTATATCGGTGATGTGCGGGCCTACTATGGGACGTATTTGACGAGCAGCCCTTGGCTTCCGAAAGAGCGTAAGGAAGGGTGGACGGACTTGGAGTATCAGTTGAAAAACTGGCTCTATTATACGTGGTTGAGCGGCGATATCCTCGTGGAGCAGGCGGTTCACAGCGTGGATAAAATGAACTGGGCGTTCAAAGATGCGCCGCCTGTGAAATGCACGGCGCTGGGTGGGCGAGTGCAGCGCGTGGAGAAGGAATTTGGGAACGTGTTCGACAACTTCGGGGTGATGTATGAGTTCCCGAATGGCGGACGCGGGTTCATTTTCTGCCGTCAACAAGCGAGCTGCTCGAACGAGAACGCGGACTACATTATCGGAGCAAATGGCAAGGGCCAAGTGAACGGTTTCAAGCCTATGCACATGCTCGAAAAGACGGACGGCGAGCGTTGGATGTATGAGAAGAACGGCGGCGAAGGCGGGACTGAGGGGCTGCGCAATGAGATGTATGTGCAGGAGCATCTGGAGCTGATCCAGAGCATCCGTGCGGGCAAACCGGTGAACAATGGCGAGCAACTCGCGCATAGTTCGATGGTAGCGATCATGGGCCGGATGAGTGCTTACAGCGGGAAGACGATCGAGTGGGATGATGCGATCAATTCAAAGGAAACTTGGGTGCCACCGGGGATGGACGAGCTGAAGCTGGATGCTGCGCCGCCGGAATTGGTGATTGCAGTTCCGGGGCGGTACAAACTGCCTTCGTAGGCGTTGTCGCGTGTCATTTAAAAAGAGCCCCGCTGGTTTCCGGCGGGGCTTTTTTTGTAGCGATGAATGACGCGGGCTCGGTGTATGGTCTGCTATTCACTCTCCAACTTTGATCATTCGACTCGTGTTTAGATTCCGACTTTTGCTCTGGCTGCTGCTGGCGGCTGGGTGTTCGTTTTCTCCGGCGCAGGACCCTGCAACGGAGGTCGCGCTGGCGGGGACGGAGGGACGTTTCACCCTTCGCATGTGGGAGAAGGCGGAGGGAGTGTTGCCGACGTCCATCCGCTGGATCACGCAGACGCCGAATGGGTATGTGTGGCTTGCTTCGCACGACTCGCTGGTGCGGTTTGACGGCACGCGGGCGGCGAGTGCAGCAGGGAAGACGTCCCCGTTGCCGTTGCCGCTGCAAGGGCTGGAGGTGTTTGGCGACGAGTCGGGGCGCGTGTGGTGCTCGACGGTGAAGGGGCGGCTGTTTGTGTATGAGCGGGATGAGTGGCGAGAGTTCACGGAGGCGCAGGGCTGGAAGGCGGCCCCGGCGAGCAGCTTCAGCCAATCGCCGACGGGGGAACTGACGCTCGTTGCGGGCGGGAAGCTCTTCACTTTGAAGGACGAAAGGTTTGTGGAAGCCGCGCTGCCGACGATGGTGGACCCGAAGCTGACGGCGGCGATTTTTTCCCAAGACGGCGCGCTCTGGGCGAGCATCGGTCGGGAACTCTGGCGGCGCGAAGAGGCGAAGTGGCAACGAATCAAGCAAGCGCCCGCGAGCCTCACGCTGGCGCGTTCCGGGCAGGAGGGGATATGGCTGGCAACGCAGACGGAGCTGCGCCAATACACGAAGGACGGCCTGCAAAAGACGGTCGTGAGGTCGGGTGATTTTCAAAAGGAGACGCTTCGCCTACTCGAAGATTCCGAGGGGAATCTGTGGGCTGGTGGGCAGGAGAACGGACTCCGCATTTGGATGAGGGATGGGACGATCCTCAACCCCGGAAAGAGCGCCGAAGTGCTGCGCCCGCAGGTCGCGTGCATCTACGAAGACCGCGAGCGGAACATCCTCGTCGGGACGACGGGCGCGGGGCTGGCGAGGTTCAAGCCCGCAAACTTCCAGCTCGCACTCGGGCAGACGGGAAGCCTCTCCGGCTCGCTCATCAACACCGTCGCCGCCGTTGGTCCAGGCCGCATCCTTGCAGGCACGGAGGGCAATGGGCTCTTCCTCATCGAGAACGGAATCGCGACGACGCAGATCGTCGCGAGCGATTCATCGTTGGGCCGAAAAGGGCGCGTCACCTCGCTCCTGCGGCTGCGCGATGGGCGCGTGTTGGCGGCAGTGGGGACGGTGGGGCTCTTTTGGATCGAAGGCACAAATGCCGTCCCGATTTCCTCACCCGAGCCCGTGGCAAAACTCGTGCGCTCGTTGTTTGAGGACACCAGCGGGACCGTGTGGCTCGGCTGCGAGAGCGGGATTTTCTCGTATAAAGGCGGCGAGTTTTCGCCATTGAAGACGCCGCCGGTGGGGAACGTGCGTGGCATCGCGCAAGACCCGGCGGGGACGATCTGGTTTGTCCACGATGGCGGGCTTGCATCGGTGAAGGGCGGCGTTTTCGCCCCGTTTGACAGCAGTGCGTTGGGCGGCGCGTTGCTCTCCATCGCGAGCGATGAAGGCGGCGTGCTCTGGCTCTCCGTCTCGACCAAAGGGCTCGCCCGCATCGCAGACGGGAAGCCGTTCCTTTACTCCACCGAGCAAGGGCTGCCGTCGGGATCCATCGGGGCGATTGTGTTGGAGAAAGCCGATGTCTGGCTCGCCACGGAGCGCGGCCTTTTGCGCACCACGCGCGCCAGCCTCGATGCGGTATTCGAGGGTCGGGCCAAGCGGTTGCAGTATCGCTTTTTCAATCGCGGCGACGGCCTGGCATCCGACCTTTTCCGCCGCGCGTGCCAGCCGACTTTCACCCGCGAGGAAGACGGGCGGCTGTGGTTCGCCACGCACAAAGGCGTCGTCGCCATCCACCCGGAGCACATCACCGCGCCCGCGTTTGAAGTGCCCGCTATCATCGAGGAGGTCCGTGCCGAGCGCGACCTCATCACCGTGACGGCGGCGAACCGCGAGAATATCGTCATCCCCGCTGGCACGCGGCATATGACGATCCGATGCTCCGTGCCCACGCTCAGCAAGCCCGAGTTTATGCCCATCGAGTATCAGATGGAGGGCCTCGATTCGCGCTGGTACGCGACGGGCACCGAGCGCGTCATCCGCTTTTACGATCTCGGGCCGGGGAAATTCCGGTTCCTCGTTCGCGCCATCGGGGCCGATGGAAAAAGCGTGGAGCCCGCGACCTCCGTCGGCTTCACCGTGTTGCCGCTCTACTGGCAGACGCTGTGGTTTCGCGTGCTCGGCGGCTGCGGGATCGCCGGGATCGCGGGGCTCGCCGTGTGGCGCAGGATGAAAGCGCGGATCGCCTACCAAGAGTCGCGACTCCGCGAGCAGGAAGAGCGCGCCGCACTGCAAGCCCAGCTCCAGCAAGCCAGCCAAGTGGAAGCCATCGGGCGACTCGCCGGCGGAATCGCGCACGATTTTAATAACCTCCTCACTTCCATCCTCGGCAACGCCGAACTCGCGCACATGGAGTTTGGCGACAACGCCCGGCTCGCCCCGCTTTTGAACGACATCGTCAACGCCGGTGGGCGTGCCCGCGAGCTTGTCATCCAGATTCTCACCTACAGCCGCAAGCGCCCCACATCGCTCGCCCCGCTCGACCTCGGCCCCGCCATCCGCGATGCGCTCACCCTTTTGCGCTCCGGCATCCCGGCGACCGTGCGCATAGACACGCACATCCCCTCCGAACTCCCGCTCGTGCTCGCGGACAGCGCGCAGATTCAGCGCGTCATCGTGAATCTCGGCACCAACGCCGCGCAAGCATTCGGGCCGGAAGGCGGGCACGTCCACATCCGCGCAGGAGCCTTCATCGCCGACGCCGCAGCGTGCGCCGCCCAGCCGAAACTGCGGCCCGGCACCTACGTGCGCATCGTCGTGGAAGACAACGGCAGCGGCATGGACGACACAACGCTCCGGAGCATTTTCGCCCCATTCTTTACCACCAAGGGCGTGGGAAAAGGCACCGGCCTCGGCCTCGCCGTCGTCCAAGGAATCGTCGAGAGCCATCGAGGCATCATCACCGTCGAGAGCGGCTTGGATAAAGGCACGACCTTCACCATCTACCTCCCCGTCACCACGACAGAAAGTGCAGCGCAAACCGCCGAGCCGAGCCGCTCCATCGCTTCCGGCAACAAAGAGCGCATCCTCGTCGTGGACGACGAGCCCGCCGTCCTCCACATCGCCCGCCGCTACCTCGAAATGCTCGACTACACCGTGGACGGATACACCGAACCCGCCGCTGCGCTCGACGCCTTCACCCGCAGCCCCACAAGCTACCACCTCGTCCTCACCGACTACTCCATGCCCGGCATCAACGGCGTCGAACTCGCCCAGCGCATCCGCACCATCCGCCCCGGCATCCCGATCATCTTATGCACGGGATTCGGCGGCGCGGTGGATGAAAACGCCATCCGCCTTGTCGGCATCGCAGAACTCGTGAACAAGCCCTACGAAAAGCAAACCATCGCCGCCGCCATCGCCAAAGCCCTCGCCGCGCCGAGTGCGGTGTAGTTTTGCATAACGCGAGTTTGACGCCCCGCGATTTCTCCGCGAAGGCTTCCGCCATGCTCCGAACATTCGCGCTAGTCCTGCTCGCCGTCGCTTCCGCCTTCGCCCAGCAAAGGACGATCTACCTCACCTTCGACGATGGCCCGCAGCCGGGCACGACCGACGTGCTCGATGTGCTGAAAGAGGAAGGGGTCCACGGCGTATTCTTCCTCACCGGCAGTAACGCGTTGTCCGTCGGCGGGCTGGAAGGGCAGGCGAAGATTATCCTGCGCACTCTGGCCGAGGGGCACGAGATCGGGAACCACTGCTACATCCACGAGCCGATGACGAAAGACGGCTATCGTGCGGCTTACGGCGACCTCTCCACCGACGCACAGCGCGACGCCTTTCATAAAAACCTCGCGCGGAATGACAGCGAGCTTGGGCGGCGGCTGGAGAAGCCGGGGTTCAAGTTCGAGTTCGCGCGTCTGCCCGGCGATGGCAGCACTTTTCCCCACCTCGTCGCGGAGGTGGAGAAGATGGGGATGAAGCACTTCCACTGGCAGCAAGAGTTCGCGCCGAACGGTGTGTTCAAATGGATCAAGAACCTCGACTGGAAAGGCGTCGCGGGCGTCGGCGGCGATGTCTCGTGGTTCCCGAGAGACGGCGAGGTGATCCTTTTCCACGACCGGCACTGGGCTGGGGAAAAGCGGGAGCTTCTGCGGAGTCTCATCCGTTTCCTCAAAGAGAAAGGCTACACCTTCGGCAAGCTCGCCGACTGGAAGCCCGCGCCGCCCAAGCCCGCAAAACCTGCGGCCCCACCTGCGCCTTAGCTGGACCAACGGAAAACGGCCCGATATACAGCGGCCCGATGTCACAAAACCTGTCAAAAACTACTGCCGCCCGTCTCAAAACCGCCGCGAGTTCCATCGCGAAACTCAAGGCTCTCGTCGGGTTCGACGGGTTTGTTGATACGATCATTGATGTCGTGAAGACCCGGCACTCCGCGACGAAAATTGACCGCTACACCACGATGGTCGAGTGGGCACAACGCATCACGGCGGCCTCGGGAGTGAGCGCGAACTTCGAGCTGGCGGTGAAGATGGTGAAGCTCGGCGGCAACGGCCCCATCATGGCGAACGCGCTGGAGTCGTTTGGGTTTGGCACGACCTACATCGGCAATCTCGGCTGTCCGAATCTGCACCCCGTTTTTGCCGACTTTGCGAAGCGCGCGAAGGTCATCTCCATCGCCGAGCCCGGCTACACGGACGCCTATGAGTTCGACGACGGGAAGCTGATGTGCGGCGATCAGCGCGGGCTACAAAATGTGAATTGGAACGAGCTGACGAAGGCGATTCCCGAAGCCGAATTGATACGCATTTTCTCCAGCTCACAGCTCATCGCGATGGTGAACTGGACGATGCTCATCAACCTTTCCGGCATCTTCAAAAAGCTGCTCACCCGCGTGATGCCGAAGCTCAAAGGCGAGAAGCGCTGGGTGTTTTTCGACCTCACGGACCCAGCCAAACGCTCGCGCGAAGACCTCATGGAAGCGCTCAAACTCGTGAGCGGCTTCGAGAAGCACGCGCGCGTCATCCTCGGGCTGAATCTCGGCGAAGCCCGGCAGGTGAGCGAAGTGCTCGGCCTCGGCCCTGTCGAAGAAACCTACGGCACGGTGACGCACGCCGCGTCGCAGATTCGCGAGAAGCTGAAGGTGGACACGGTCGTCGTGCATCCCGTGCAGTTCGCCGCTGGCTCCGATGCCTCCGGCTCCACGCATGTGGAAGGGCCATTCTGCGCCGTGCCGAAGATCACCACGGGAGCAGGCGATCACTTTAACGCCGGATTTTGCCTTGGGCGGATGGCCGGGCTCACGCTCGCCGAGAGCCTACAAGCGGGCGTCGGCACGAGCGGCTTCTACGTGCGCACAGCGAAGAGCCCGAAGGTCGCCGACTTGGCGAAGTTCCTCGGCACGCTTTAGCCCTTCGCTTCGCTGCGGTGAGGTCGGCTTCGTGCGCGGGCGCTTTATGGGTGTGATTAATTCTACTTAGTTACGCTCGCGGAAATGACGGAGCGCGAAGCGCGAAACGTAGCTCGCGAGTCCCTTCGCGGCCCTACGACTCCCGCGAAGCGGCACTTTTTCATTCGTGCGGCTTCGCCGGTGGCACAACGCCGCGAAGGGGACTCGCGGGCTACTTTTCGCCCCACAGGCGTGTCACAAAGTAGAATTAATCACACCCGCGCTTTTACCCTCACACCCCGATCAGTTCCGGCTCGGCTTGCTGGGCGGCGGGGACTTGGCGCTGGATGGTGAGCGTTTTGTCGGCGAGGCGGTCGGAGTAGATTTCGCTCCAGACTTTCTCGTTCATCGAGCACATCGGCACGGCGACCCACTCGCCGTCGCGCTTCACAGCGCCTTTGAAAACGCAGGAATCGAGGCGGGCTTTGATGACCGGGTCGTTCGGCGCGGCGGCGACTTTTCCGGCGTCCATGAAGTTGTGGATGCCGATGCCGAGCGTGTGTGCGCGGCCTTGGAGCGCGGCTTGCAGGACTTCTCGCGGCATTTTCCCCGAGCCCATGTGCTGCCCGGCGCGGAGAAGGATACGGAGGGCGAGGAGCGGGTTGCGGGCGAGAATGCCGAGGATGCGATAGCGCGGCGTGCCAGCGTCGTCGTTCACGAGGGAGAGCGCGCCGATTTGGCCGAGGGTGTCGCCGAAGAGCTTTTGGAAATCATCGTCGTCGGGCAGGAGCGTGCAGTATTTGCCGCTCGGGCGGGCGACGAGGATGGAGGACCAGCTATTGCAATCGGGGTGGCCGAAAAGCGTGGCGTCGCGGCGGAGCTTGAGGCTCGTGCCCTCTTGCAGTTTCTCCCACACGTCGGAGGGCGTGATTGGTTTTTTGGAGAACACCGTGCGGCCCGTGTCGGCCTCGGGCTGGAAACTGAGCATCCGCCAGATGTGCGTGCGCTCCGGATCGGCGAGGAACCAGCGGATGATCTCCGGGACGTGATCAATGTTGCGCTCCGTCACCGTGCAGTTGTGGGCGAACTCCAGCAGCTTCCCCGTATTGCGCCGGACACGCAGCGCGAGCTGGGTGAATGCCTCGCGGACGGGGTGCAAGTCCGCCTCGGACTTGATGCGGCCAATGGGGTAGCCGTGCCGCCCGGCCTGCGTCATATCGACATGCACGGCGACTTGCCGCAGCCCGCCCTCGGCGACCAGCCGCTCCAAAAACTCCGGCTGCTCGATGAGCGTCTGCCCGTGCGTGAAGAGCATGGGCACAAGGCCGACGCGGTACGCATACTGGATGATCTCAATGAGTTCCTCCACCCGCCCCGCGCGCCAATACGCATCGGCGACATCGCCGCCGGTGATCTGGATGCCCGCGCCCGGCCCTTGCAAGCGGCGGTTCGCATCGATCTGCTCTTTCATCTGCGCCAGCGAGGGAATGGGAACTTCGTTCGCGTTCTTCGGCAAATAGCAGTGCGTGCAGCGGAAGGAGCAGTAGCTCGCCCCGAGGGTAAAAGAGCAGTGCGTGAGGTGCTTACCCGAGACTTGGTTCGGCACCTTCAGCTCCTCCGGCAGCGACGCCCAACGCTCGTCGAGATACCGCTTTTTCTCCGCATCGAGCGGCGACCAAAAGGCCCGCCACCGTGCGCTCCAGCGTTCGCGTGTAGGAAGGCGCGGTGCGGGCGGCGCGTCCGAGATGAGTTGTCCGGCGACGGGTGCGTGTGCGGCCATATTCGTTATTTAGCTTCGTTGAGCGACCAATCGTATTCTTGGAACTTCACCTTCACCCCGGCTGGGAGCGGCTCGGTGCGCAGGCTGTTGATGTAGGCCGCCGCGCCGCCCGCCGCTTTGAAGTCATCCGCATACCAGTCGAAAATCATCGAGACCTTCGCCTCTTTGCCCGACACCTGAACAGCCAACGGGTTCGTGTTCACAAATTTTTTGGCGTTTAAATCGAGCGCGCCGCTGAGCCGCCCGGCGGTGTAGGCGGAATTGAGCAGCGGCGGGCAGCTTGCGCTGGCGCAGTTGATAGCGAAATGCACGCGCGGGTCGTGGAACTCTTTGATGAGAATCTGTTTCTCCAGCGCATTCAGGCTCATCTTTTTCCCCGCGACGGTGATGCGGTCTTGCGTGAAAAAGCCGAACAGCGGCGCGATGTCACGCACGCTGGCGAGCGGGTATTTCTCGAGCACGCCGCGCAGCACCCAAGCGTTGTAGGCGTTGATGTGATAAGCAAAGCGGCCCTCCGGCGAAGCATCCGTGGGGCCTGCTGCGGCAATGGCGTCTGTGACTTTCGTGAGCGCCGCGATGTCCTCTGCGCTGGCTTTCCACGCCGCATATTTCACGCGCCCGGCTGGCGTGACGTATTTGCCGAGGAGCTTGCCAAAGTCGGCCTCCCAAGGCTCCGCAGCGGGAGCGAGGAATGCGAAGAAGGTGAGAACTAATGTGAGAATGTGGCTGGTCTTCATGGATTTTGTTTTCATCGAATGTTGAGCGATTGGAAAGGTTGTTTATTCTTCAATGGGCACAGACCGCAAGAGCCGTCTGCCCCGATAGAAGCACTCACGCACTAAAAACAACGACGCGGTACCCAAGGGTGAGTCCCAGTCCAGCCGGGTTTCCATTTCAACTCCCTATCTTTGTATTCCTTTGCGGCCAATCCCATCGCCGGATTCGGGCTGAACCGGAAAACTTTCGCGAATCGCATGGTGCGGAGAAGTGGCTACGGCTTTCCGCCGACGGGCAGTCGGCGGGCTTCCTGAAACATCGCGACGGTCGCGGGGGCGACGGTGCCTTCCTGGTAAATCTCGACGTTGAAAATGGGCACATTGTGATAGCTGCGGAAGCGCCCGAGCAGCTCGGCCATCTGCGGCGCGGTCCATTTGGGCGGGCCGGTCTCTGTATCTTTCCGCGAGTGAACCCAGTCGCCCTCGGCTATAAGGCACGCGCTGGATTGCAGCCCGGCGTAGGCACCGCGTGCGTAGCGCCCGTCGCCGCCCTTCGTCAGCAGCGCGTCGGCGCCGGATGGCTCGGCGCGACCTTCGCCGCAGTAGAAATCCTGAAACTCGGTGGGCGACGGTAGTTCTCACGGATTCCAGCCGATGAGCCGCTGCGCGAAGCCCGCGCGTGCGGCGCGGTGAAGAGATTCCCACGGCGCGCTCCGGTAGTAGTAGGCGACCGCGCCGTCGTCGAACCACCACCCGGCGAGCCGCTCGCCGTAGCGCTCGCCGATTTCCGTGATGAAGCTCCGCCAGTTCGTAAAAAAGCGCGTGGTGTCCGTCTCCATCGCACCGCTGGCCTTGATCCACGCCGGGTCTGAGCCCGCGCCGAGATGGTAGTAAAGCATCAGCTTCATCCCCCGCTTTTGTAGCGCCGCAGCGAGGTCGCCCACGAGATCGCGCGACGTCGTGCGGCCGGGCAGCAGTGTATCCAGCACGTGGCTCGGCCCAGGGAAATACTGCTGCCCGTGCGAAGTCGTGAGCACCACAAAGCCCGCGCCCGTCGCCTGCATCTGCGCGGCGAACGCCTCCACATCGAGCGCCGCCACGGCCTGCGCATACGGCTTCCGTTCGCCCGCGCGCGGCATCGTCTCGCTCGTCCAGTGGACCATCATCCCGTAGCCCGCCTCCTGAAACCATTTCGCGTCCGCACGCAGGCTCACTGCCTTTTCGAGCAACGCCGTGCGCACCGCCGGCCGCCCCAACTCGACCGACTGCACTGACAGCTCGAAATCTTCCGCCGGTGCGAGGACCCGCAGCGTTACCGCCACCGCGCCCTGCGGCAGCCGCAGCGTTCCGTCGAGCGGCACCCGATTCCACCCGCGCTCCTGCCCGGTGAGCGCGCCGCGCACTTCGCTTTCACCAGCCTGCACGACGAAACGCACCGGCGCGCCGTAGCTTTGGTAAAGCGAGACATTCACCGCGTAGTCGTCCGCCGCAGGCGCCGTCACGCGCCACTCCGCCTGCTGCCCGGCCTTGCGCCAGCCTTTGCCGAAGAACTTCCCGTGGCCGCTCGTCCACTTCTCCGCGCCCTCGGAGACCGCGGCATCGGGCACCATCAGCACGGTGAAATCATCGGGCCGCACGTAGAAGTCCGGTACGAACTGAGCGCCAGAAACATTCGCCATCAAAATGAGCGAGAGAAATGCGAAGCGAAAACTCATGGTTTGCTGATTTTGAGATGAAGAAACCGACGCCCGCTCGCGCCCGCAGCGACGCTCGCCTTCACCGTCTGCACGGTGCCGTTGTCGCTGAGGATTTGCTCGGTCACGCCAGCGCTGCTCCAGCTTCCCGCAGCGAGGGTGTCGCTCCACTCGACGCTGAAGGTCACACCATCGGCGAGCGCGGCGAGGCTGCGGACGTAGGTTAATTCCAGCGTTGTGCCGTTTTTCACCAAAGCCGGTGCAGCGGCGGTGGCAGCGAGCGGGTTTTGCCCGGTGGCGAATTCCAGCAGATTCACTTCGCCGTCGCCGTTCGCGTCGAAGAGGTCGGCGGCGGTGTCGGTGTTGGAGGTCGTCCCGAAGTATTGGTAGCGCCAGTTTTGCTGGGCGGTGGCGATGGTGAGGACGACGTCGTTTCCACTCCCGCCGGCGTAGCTGATGATCCAGTTGTAGCCGCCCGCGTTGAACACGCTTCCCTCGGGTTTTCCAAGGAACGCGCCGTTGTTCGCTCCCGCGCTGGTCTTGTTCAGGATGGTGAAGCTGCTGCCCGTGGCCAGGCCCGCGATGGCGCTGAGGTCGAGCGTGCCGTTGAGGCTGACGCTGCCACCGACATTGAGCTGGCCGTAGTGTGTGCCCGCTGCGACGCCGTTGATCTGGACGCCAAAGTGGCCGCCGCTGTTCATCGTCACGCTCCCCGTCGTGGTCGGCGTGCCGAGGGCGGACAGCGTGCCGCCGTTGACCTCCACATCGCTCGTGAGGCTGCCGCTCAACGCCAGCTTTCCGGCCACGATGGTGGTCGCGCCGTTGTAACTGCTCGCTCCGGAAAGCGTCAGCGTGCCGACCCCGGATTTGGTCAGGCCCCCGTCATTGGCCGTCCCACTTTGCAATGATTGCGCGATGGTGATGTCGAAGCCGTTGGTCTCGATGAATGCTCCGCCCGACTGCACGTTCGCGGTCGTCAAACCTTGCAGGAAAATCGCGCTGGCGGTCGTCGGCGTGAGGGTGCCGCCGTTGAAGTTGAACGTGCCGAACGTGTCTGTCCCGGCGTCCTGCGTGACTTGGTTCACGTTGAGCACGCCGCCGTTGAGATTGTATTCGCCGCGTCGTGGTGCGGTGTTGCTGGCGGTCGTGCGCGCCATGTTCAGTCCACTGGCCACGGTGACAGTGCCGCCGTTCTGCGTCACGCGTCCTGCGGCGTTGCGGCCAGAGCTTGGCGCACCGGTGAGTTTCAGTCCGCCCCCGACCGTGAAAGTCCCGCTGCCGCTGACTGTCACGGTGCTCCAGATGTTGTCGCCCGCCACTTGGTTGGAAATCGTCGCCGCGCCGCTGACGGCGAGCAGCCCGCCGGTGAGATTCACGTCGCCCGCGCCGCCGTTGCCGTTGCCGACGACGACCGATCCAAACCGGCTCAACGCATTACTGTCGTAGTTCACAATCCCCACCGCAGATCCGCCGAGAGTCAGCGCCGCTCGAGTCGTCGGCGCGATGGACCCGCTGCCGCCGATTGCCAGCGTGCCTTGCACATTCGTCGCACCGGTTTCCGTGTTGGTGCCGGTGAGTGTGAGCGTTCCGGTCCCGGTCTTTGTCAGCACCACACTGCTGGCACCTCCGTTGGAAATGGGGCCGCTGATCGTGATCGGTCCGGGCGTCGCGACGGTCAGCGTTTTCGTCCCCGCGGTGCCGCCGCTCCCGCCACGAATACCACCGGCGAAAATCAGGATGTTGTCTGCATCATTATTGGTGAGGCTGTAGCTCTGCGCGCTGCCGTCGGTGCCGAGAACGAGCACGGCATTGATCAGTTGGTTTTGTCCCATCGTGCTACTTGCCTGGACCGAGCCGCCGTCATTTAGCGTCAGCGTCTGACTTCCCGCCGCACCTGCGCCGATCGTGTAAGCGGCGGCGAATGGCGTGTCGAAAAGCAGCGTGGCAATCGTCACGCCGGCACCGAGGTCAATCGTGTCCACGATGCCTCCGGTGCCGCGAAAGACCGCCGTGCCGCCGGTGGCCGGCACGGGCGACGTGGACCAGTTGCCGACCGAGGCCCAAGTGCCGTTGCCCGTCGAGCCGTTCCACGCGCTGGGTGTAAAGCTGAATGAGAGGACACCGGTAGCCTCGGTGTAGGTCCACGTGTTTCCGCCGTCCACCAACAGACAAATGCCGTTGGTGCGGATGAAATCGCCCAGCGAGCTTTTCACGCCGAAGGTCGAGTCGTAAGTCGGCGTCGCGATGTCCGTCAGCGTCCACGTTTTTCCGTCCACCGGACTCGCGTTGGTGAGGTCGAGGTAAAAGCTGCCGCCGAGCGTGGCGCTGCCGGTGCCGGTGAGTTTGTTCGCCGTCGCGCTCGCAACGGCGAATCGCATCTGCGCGCCGTCTGCCAGAACAAGATCGCCAGCGTTGACGACCGTGTTGGAGGTGTAGGTGTTGGTGCCTTCGAGAGTGAGCGTGTCGCCCGCGTCCTTCACGAGGTCCGCTCCGCCATTGATCGCGGAAATGTTCCGCAGCGTGCCGCTCTCGAAGGTGAGCGTGGTGAGCGGATTCGCGGCGGTGCCGAGGGAAAATCCCGCCATGTCGAGCACGCCGCCTTTCAGCGAAAACGCCGCCGTGCTCGTGCCGGTGCCGGTCGCGACGCCGCGCTGGATGTGGCCGGTCATCGTGAGCGAGCCGCCGAGGAGTTGCAGCGACGCGGTGGAATTGCGCGTGGCCACGGTGCCGGTGAGCGCGGCCATGGTGATGGGGCCGCTGGTCACGGCGGCGTTGCCATCGATGGTGAGCGTCGCGGTAGCGTTGCGACTCGTGAGCGTGCCGCTGTGGCTGGCGAGGCTGATGCCGCCGGTGGAAGCGATGGTGCCGCCTTCGAGGGTGACGGTCGCGGTGTTGCTCACGGCTCCTTCGCAGAAAGCGATAGGCACGGCGTTGGTCACGTCGAGTGTGCCGGAGTCGAAGTAGAAAAATGCGGTGCCGTTACCACTGCCGTGCGTGCCGGAGCGGCGGCCGATTTCCAGACTCGTGAGCAGGATGTCGCAAGCGTGGCCGCGTGCGTCGAAGGTCACGGTGCTCGCGACGGTGCCGCTGCCAGCGTGTTTATCCAGCAGCAGATTCGCGCGGCTCGTGCCGCCGCTTGCACCGCGAATCGTGAACAGGCCATTGCCAGTCGGCGCGAGGAAGGTGGCGCTCTCGCCGCGCGATGTGCCGCCGCCCGCGGTGGCGCTGTCGAGGTTCAGGTTCGTGACGTTCAGCGTGGTCGCGCCGTCGGCGGGAAGGATGAGCGTGGAGGCGTTGCCGACGGTGTAGTTGTCAATGTCGCCCACGTTTAGATTCGTGCCGGTGAACGTCGCGGAGCCGAGTGCGCTGAGGTCGAGGATGCTGCCGCGCCGCACACTCGCACTCGCGCCGAAGTTGCAAACCAACGCACCCGCACCGCTGAACGTGAGATGACTGTTTTCCGCCGTGCCGCTGTTCAATCCGCCCATCGTGAGCGCACCGCCGACAGTGAGCGTTTTGCCCGCACCGATGATGCCGAAGTTTTCCCCCGCCGTGACATCGGTCTGCGTGGTGAGCGCGAGAGCGGTCACGTTGGCCTGCACATCGAGCGTGCTCGCGGTCGTGTCACCTGCGGCGCTGCCGAAGAAGAGCGTCTTCACGCCGGAGTTCGTCGCGCCGTAGCGCAGCGTGCCGCCGCTGAGATAGGTGTGGCCGGTGTAGCTGTTCGCGCCGGTGAGGTTCAGCGTGCCCGCGCCGGTTTTGAAAAGGTCGTTCGCGCCGCTGATGACGCCACTGACGGTGAGCGTGTTCGCCGCGATGTCGAAGGTGGTGTCGGCACTGAGCGTGAGCGCGTTGGCGATGCTGTGCGCGACGTTCGGCACGCCGCTGGTGACGGTCGGCGCGGTGCCGGAGAAGTTGAGCGCGTTGCCGCTGAGCGTGACGCTCTGATTGAGAAAGCGCAGCTCGTTCAGCGCGAAGGTTCCCATGTTGTTGCTGCTCGCGATGGCGCTGCTGTTTTGGAAATCCACGACTGCCGTGCTGCTCGGCGTCGGCAGTCCGGGTGGGTTGGGAATCCACGTCACCGCGTTCCAATTTCCCGCCGTGAGATTGATGAAGCTCGCGACGTTCAACGTGAGCGTGACTTGGCTGGCGTTCGCGCTTTCGCCCGCAACGTTCGTGGCGGTGACGACCCAAAAGTAAGTGCTCAAATTCACCGCTGTGGTGTCGTCGTAGCTCGGCGTCGTGAGGCCGCTGGCGATGGTGGTGTAAGGCCCGCCGCTCGTGCTCGAACGCTTCACCGTGTAGCTCGTGGCGAATGGCACGGCGGTCCAGCGCAGCTCGGGATAAATGTAGCCCTGCGTGACCGTGAGGCCGCCCGGCACGGCGGGCGTGACGGCGGGTGTGCCCGCGATTTCACCGCTGTTCGCGCTCGTGCCGCCGGGGCCGACCGCGGCGACGACATAATAATACGTGGTGCCGGTTGCAGCGGTCGTGTCCGAGTAGTTCGTCGCGGTGATGCCGCTGGCGAGCGTGGTGTAAGTGCCGCTCACGGTGCCGCGCCGCACGGTGTAGCTCGTCGCGCCGCTCGCGGCGTTCCAAGTCAACGGCACGCTGCCGACTGTGGGCGTCGTGGCGAGCCCATCGGGACGCGCGGGCAGCGGAGTTTGCGCGGTGGTGAAAGTGACCGTCGCCGGCGACCACACGGTGCCGGAGGCATTCGTCGCGGCAAAGCGCACGCGATACGTTGTGTTCGCCGTGAGGCCACTGATGGGCGCGAGCACTTGCCCGAGCGGCTGCACGCCGAGCGGGATGTTGTTTGCCCACGAACCCGTCGTCGTGCCGCCATCGCTCGCGCCCCAATACGCCGTCACGCTCGTGCTGCTCGTGCCGGTGGAAACGACCTCGCCCACGAGAGTCGCGCTCGTTTCCGTGAGGCCTGCGGGCGTGAGCGTCGTGACCTCCGGTGTGGCGGCGGCGGGTGGCACGGCGCTCGTCGCGATGGTCATTAGAGTCGGGCGCTGGTTGTAGCTGAGCACCGCGCGCTGGTTGCCGTTTGTCACCGTCAGGACGCCGCCGTCGGGCGTCGTGCTCATCCACGGATTCTCCTGTTTCGGCCACGCGTTGTAATCCACGGCCACGCCGTTGATCCAGCCGCCGCGAATCGTGCGGTCGTCGTTGTAGCTCTCTTTTTCGACGACATCGCCGTGGCGGTTCACGTATCTGCCGCGCGTGATTTTGTAAGTGCCGACCGTCACGTCCGTGTGCGAGATGCTCGTGCTGGCCAGCAGCGCGGTCTTGAAGGCCGCAAGCTGCGCCGCAGCGTCCGCTCCCGTGAACTCCGTGGGCAGCGCCGTCTCGATCGCGACGGCAAAGCGGTTGTTCGTCGCGCTGATGTTGGCGGCGAAGTTTGGGTCATTTTGCGGATAGCCGACGCCGCCGACCGCGATACGAAATTCCGAGTCGCCCGGCTCCGGGGCGTGTCGTGGCGAGAAGATGCCGGCGTTCGGGTCCCAGTTAAATAGCACGTCCGATGCGACGGCGATCATCACGGTGCCGTAGTGCAGGAAGATGCGGCCGGAAGTCGCCGCGTCGTTGATCATCGCCTGATAGCCGCCGGGCACTTGCGACTGTGCGTAGCGAGGATCGCGTGCGAGTGGGTGGCTTTTGTCGAAGGCGTAGAGCATCGAATCGCGGTGCAGCAGGATGTCGAAATCGAGCTGCATCTTGCCGTGATTGCTGGAGGCCCAGAGGTCGGCAGAGTCGTCGGTCGCGCAGCCCATCAGCCAGAAGAAGTTCGTCATTCCGCGCCAGCGAACGCCGTAACCCCAGCACCAGCCGCTGCCCGAGGCGCGCCCATCGCTCGAGCCGAAGAGGACGTAGTTATTCGCGTTCACGAACGCCTGCTGATAGCCGTCCCCGCGGTGGCGCACGGTATAGGTCGCGGTGCGATCGTTTCCCGCGTGCAGAATCGGCGAAGGTAGCGTGAAGCCGCTCACCGCCATGAGGGCCATCGCCTTGCCATCGCCGGTGCGCCCGCCGCCGCCGAGCGCCTGGTAAAGCTCCCGCCCAAAGACGCCGTAGTAGCCGCTCTGGTCCTCGTAACTGCGGCTGCTCCATACGCCGGCGTAATATTCCAGCGGCTGCCACACTGCGGCCAGTTGCGACATGAACGCCGCGAACGACGTCATCCCAGCGGCGCGCATCTCGGGATCCTGCGCGAGTTGACCGAGGCTCAGCGAGGGCAGTGAATTGAGCGGACCGTAATCGTTCGAGGCGAACTCCCCGATGCCGGTATCGACTGTCCACGCAGCGTGTCGATGAGCCACTTGCGCCCGTTCGGGTCGCTCCCACGCCAGTCGTCGGCGGGATGGTCGAACGCCTCCTCGCCAAACTCCTCCGACCCGAGAAACCGGATCGTCTGCGAGAGCTTCACCAAGTTCGAGGTGCCCGGCGTGGTGTAATTGATCCCCCTGAGCCGCCCTTTCACGATGTTTCGCGACGCGGCATCGACGTATTTTTTCCAGCGGATCGTCGCATCCAGCGCAGGCCAGATGTCGAATGTGTAGCCGTTGTTCGCCAAGTATGCGCTGGACGAACTCATCTCCGAGCGTGCGCGCGCAAAATCGCCGGAGCCGAACGCGAGATGCACGCCGTCGAACCGACTCGACGACGTGATCCTGCCGTCAATGTAGCCGACGAGCGCATTCTGATTGCGCTGCTTCGCCTCAAAAGAGAGCGGGTCCAGCGCCGGGATCGCGCGGAGTTGCAGACCATTGATTTGCGCCGACGCACTCGCTCCGAAATCGAACCGCTGCGACGCCGCGCTCGCTCGAAACGTGCCGCTCATGTGATGCCCGAGCCCGCCTTCGTAAGCGAGATTGTCGCTCGGGCCACCGGGATTGTAGCTGAGGAAAGCAGAGCCATTGATGCGCGTCCAACGTCCGCCGCTGGCAGCCCGCGAGTCATTCACCCAAACCTGCGCGACATACCACTGACCCGGCGTGAGGCCATTCAGCGTGAGCGAGCCGTATTTCGTCGAACTCCACCGCGCCTGACCGACGAGCGTCTTGTAGTCAGCGGAGAGATTCGCATACGGCGCGGACGCGGAGCCGAAGGTGGACGCGGTGCTCGTCATGCCCGCGATGGTGTCCGCCGACTGTGAGTCGAAGCGTGTGAAGCTCACGCCATTGATGGGAGCCGCAGGAGTCGTCGTGCCGAAAACATAAGCCTTCACCGGCGTGCCCACCGTGCGCACATCCGCATCGCCCGTCGTCTCCTGCCACCGCTCCCACGCCACCGCCGCGAGTGGCGAAGTGATGCGCCGCACTTGATACGCCTGAATCACCGGGCTGCCGCTGCCCGTGATTTTCACCTGCTGTGAAGTCGCATCCGCCGTGAACGTGCCGAGCGAAAACTGCCCCTTCCCGTCATCCGCGCCCGACGTGTTCATGTTCAGCACGACCCACTGGTCCAGCGCCCCGGATGATTTCACCGTCTGCTTTCCGAGACTGCTCGCGTCCGAATCATTCGCCCAAACCTGCACCTCATAATGCTGCCCAACGGTCAGCCCATTGAGCGTCAAAGTCAGCGTCGCGCCCGCCGTGGTGCTGTAATCATTCCCGCTCAACATCGCCGCATAACCCGCCGAAATCCCAGCGCCTGCCGGCAAAGCCCCCGCCGCCGCACCGTTCGCATTCTGCCCCGAAAGCGAATCGCCACTGTAAGCCGGAGTGAACGTCACGCCATTGACCACCGGATTCCCCGCCGCCTTGCAAACCGCCTTCACCAGCACGCCATTCGTGCTCACATCGGAGTCAGCGGCGATGTCCTTTGCCGGTCCCCAAGTGATGGGCGCAGCCACGGTATTCGCTGCGAAAAACAGCGCGAGAAGTTGGCGAATCACGGTTGCACCTCCTCGCTGATGCTCACGCTCACATCATCCAAGAACTGCGCCGGAAACCACTCCGTCGCCGGCTCCACCGGAAGACGATACGCAGCGATACCGATGACCAGCACCCGAGCCTGCGGCGGCACTTGCAGGGTGAGTTCACCGGCCTCCCAGGTCGCCGGGTCACGATCCACAAAGGTCATCGAGCGGGCAAACGCCAGTGTGCCGCCCTCGCTGTAGCGTTGTTCCCAAAGATTCTTCGCGTCAGCCCCCGGATCATCGCCAGCAACGGCGGCGATGTGAAAGTGCGCCTGCTTATCCGTGTCGGCGTTAAACCACGCCCGAATCCTGACGGTGCGTGCTCCATTGCCCGGTAGCGCGATGACCTGCCACAGGTCCGAAGCCATGTTCTTGCTGCCGGCGAAATCACCCGTGGTCGCTGCGGCGAGGAATTTCAGCATGTGGCGGCCTTCACGCGGACGGACCCGGCCCTGCGCCTCTACAATGGCGCAAGGATCGCCCGACCATTGGCCGGGCTGCTGCGGCACGCTACTGGTCGCAATCGGAGACCCCGCTTCGAAGCCTGCGTCCCCGAGCGGCACCTCCAGCACGCGCGGCCACTTCACCACAGCAAACGCCCGCACCGCCGTCGCGCTGAACGCCCCGATGACCAGTCCCGCCGCCGCTGCGGTGAGTGGACGCCACGACAGCCAGCCAGTCCAGTGCTTCTCCCGCGCGGAAGCGCTTCGTTCGGCTCTGTGGTTCATCGGTGATTCATGAAGACCCGCCATAGACGCTCCGGGCAATCGGTCAGGCAGGCTGCTTTCGAGCAGCCAGTCGTCCAGCAATGCGCTTTGATGCTCGGGCTCAACCAGCTTCGCGGTCAGCTCGCGGAGTTCGGCGGCGGTGATGGAGCCATCGCTCCAGCGTTGCAGTAGTTCGTCGGTCGTCATGTGTTCCATTCCTCCTGGGAAAGTTTGCGTCGCACGCACTCCAGCAGCGCGGCACGCAGCCGGATGAGCGCCTTCTTCACCGCTTCAAACGACTGTCCTGTCTCATCGGCGATGCGCTCCAGCGCGGCACGTTGCGTGTATTTGAGCGAAAGCAAACGGCGCGATCGCTCCGGGAGCGAGGCCACGCATTCGTCCAGCGCAGCCAGTCGCGCAGTGGCGAAATGCTCCTGCGTGTCCGCCCAGGAGAAGCAATGCTCTACGCGGTCCATAAAGGCCTCCAGAGCCTCGCTATCCGCCACTAGCCTGGCCATCTGCCGCTTCTCCCAATGCCGCCGGATGAGATTCCGCGCCACGCCCCGACACCACGCCGCCTGATTCTCGATGCGAATGCCTTTCTCCAGCTCCGCCGATAAGAGCACCCACACCTCCTGCAAGACATCCTCTGCCGCATGAGCATCCCGCAGCAGACCGTTCACGAACGCGCCCAGCAGATGCCGGTCACGGATGAACTCGGCAGCAGCTTGCTGGATGGCATGGGATTCGGTGGACATGTGTAGGTAAGTCGTCCGATGAAACGGGGAAATGGGGACAAACTGTTTTTCGGAAGAGGCGTGGACCCTTCTTGGAGCGATTGCGGGGCGATGTTGCAAGTGGGGCCGTTTGTGGTCGCCTCCACGGAACCAGACTCAGGTGACATTAAAGTGCAGCTGTAGAAACCCGGAACTTTGGGTCATTTGACTGACTCAAAGTGCGCTTATTTTCCGGAATCACGGTTCCCCGAGGTTCTGCCGAGAGGAGCATTTATAATCGTGAGCCGTGTGTCCCGATAGAGAAACCAGATGACGGGAACCCACAGTGCTGCTTGCGCCCAGATCGGGTGGAGCCATTCGCCCGTCTGCGCGCGATGCTGCCACGCAGCGTAGTAGAGAATGGTGAGCGCGCTGAGCACCCACGCTGCGCGACTGCGATGCAGAACGGCGAACGGGAGCACCCACGTCGCATACCAAAACGTGACCGTCGGCGCGCACAGCAGGAACGCGAAGCACGTCCAGAGCGCGGCGAGCCCGAGCGGCTGCACTTTGCGCGCGATCCAGAGCGTGCTGACGAACAAGACGACGGCGCAGATGGCGGACGGGATCGCTTTTCCACCACACACCAACTCCAGCAGGAAATGAAGCGAGCCGTTCCCGCTTGTCGTTCCGCCGAAGTCCGCCAGGCCGCGTATCCATTGAGGTGCGGACGCTACAAACGGCAGCGCGGGCAGCGCGGCGGCGAGTGCAAATGCCCAGCTCGCGCGCCGACCTCGCGCCTCGAAGTGCATCCAAAACGCGGGCACCAAAAGGATGGCGACGAGCTTGAACTGCACAGCCAGCCCGAGCGCGATCCACGCCAGCACGGGCCGTTGCCGTTGCGCGAAAAGGACCGCCGCCACAGTGCTCACGACCATGAGCGAGTCGAAGTGTGCTTCGCCTGCAAAGCTGAGCACCACCACAGGATTCACGGCGTAGAGCGCCAGCCAGCGCGTGCGCCCGCCGAGTGCGGCGAGCAGCGGCAGCACGGCGAGGTCCGCGAGCGTGAAGGCGAGTTTGTAAATCCACGGCGCATACGCGATGCCGCCGAGCGCCGCGAAGCACAGCTCCGCGAGCGGCGGATAGACGGTGAACTTGTCGCGGTGGTTCATCGCGTCCCACGCATCGTCTCGCATGGAGGCCAGCGAGTCCGCAGTCTGCGCGTAAGGGCTGATGCCGCTGCGGATGAGCCGACCCTCCCACAAATACCGGTTCACGTCGTCCGACGGCGGCAGCGCCCACACGAAAGCCCTCGCCGCGATTGCTAGGGTGAAAAGGAGCATCCACTGCCGACGTAGCGGCCACTTTTCCGGCCACAGACGCCACGCCAGCGCACTCGCCGCGAGCAAGCCGCACGAGAGCACGATGCGCCCGGTAAACAAGAGCCAGAGCCACTCAGCCATCGGCCCGCTGCTCCATCCACTCTTGGATTCCCATCCACGAAAGCCCCACGACATACACGAGGAGAAAGGGCCCGAGGAACCAGCCGCCGCGCGTGAGGAAAAGGAACGTCGCAAACGCCGCATACACGGCCAGCGCGAGTTCGTAGGCGGGCATCTGCGAACGCGGCGCGCGGGCTGGCTCGCCCGTGCCGCCGGTCTTCGGCGTGCGGTGAAAGGCGCTGCCCTTGCCCGCCAGCGCCTCGATCACCGCACGGCCATTCGAGAGACACAGCCCGCCGCCGAGCAGCATGATGGCAGGGATCGTCGCCAGCCGCCCGCGATCTTCGCGATGCAGTGACCACCAGCCCGTGACGTACATCGCGGCGGGCGCGAGCAGCATCATCCCGCCGAAGACATTGAAGAGCGAAAAGAGAAACTCCGGCGGGCGCTCATTCGCCCACAGTAAAATGGGCACCGAGAGCAAGCAGTGCAGCAGCAGTAGCAGATGCACGCAGAAGTGCGTCAGATGCAGCGTCGCGCCCACTTTTCGCAGCCGCGAAATCGGCGCAGCCCACACGCGAGGCAGTAGCTTTTTCGCAGTTTGCAGCGAGCCTTTTGCCCAGCGGAATTGCTGCCGCCGATACGCCGCCATGCTCGCTGGCAGCTCGCCGGGCACCGCGAGTTCGGGGAGGAAATGTGCCGTCCAGCCCGCGAGGTGGGCGCGATAGCTCAGGTCGAGGTCTTCCGTCAGCGTATCGTCCTCCCAGCCGCCCGCCGCCTCGATGGCCTCGCGCCGCCAGATGCCGCAAGTCCCGTTGAAATTCATGAACGCACCCGCCGCCGCCCGCGCGCTTTGCTCCACGATAAAGTGCGTATCAATCCCCGTCGCTTGCGCCGCAGTGAGCAGTGAATCCAGCTCGTTGAGATGCGCCCAGCGCGCTTGCACGAAGCCCACGCGCGGCTTCAGCGCCAACACCGGCACCGCACGCATGAGGAAGTCGCTCGGCGGCACAAAGTCCGCATCGAAAATTGCGCACACGCTCCCCGTCGCAGTCCGCATCCCCTCACGCAGCGCGCCCGCTTTGAACCCCACCCGCTCCGCCCTGCGGAGGACGTGAATATTCACGCCTTTGCGCAGCAACTCCGCTGCGATCCGGTCCACGAGTGCGCACGTCTCATCATCGGAATCATCGAGCACCTGAATCTCGTGCCGCCCCGCCGGATACTCCATCGCCGCCGCCGCCCGCAGGATGCGCTCGGCGACATTCGGCTCGTTAAAAAGCGGGAGCTGCGTCGTCACCATCGGCCATTCGGCGATGCTCCCCGCCCGCGCTGCGATGTCCTCATTTTCCTCCCGCAACCGCGACCGGCTCGCCACATGGATAAAGAGCAGCACAAGCCCCTGCACGCTGTAGCAGAGCAGCGCGACAGTGGTGATGAAGTATGCGGCGTAAAGCAGGGCGCTCATCGAGCAGAGGGAACGGTGTCCTTAAAAATAGAAATAGCAGCGATCATCGGAAGGCGAGCGGACTACCGGGAATCGCCCGCGAAGAAACGACTAATATTCAGCGCCACTTAGAGAGTCGGATGGCCTGACGGTAAACTGTGCAACTTCGTCCAGTGCTCCCAATGATTTTTCGGCAAAACCGAAGGCATTGTGGACGGAGCGCCGCGATCGCAGTGGGAGGGCCAAGAGCATCACGCGCATTTTACGTTCGGGCTGGCGGACGGCTTGCATCTTCTTTTCACCGTTTCTCATCTCCACGCTTGGCGAATGGCGGCGATGGTCTAGCGTTCGCGGCGTGAAAACTCTACTTCAGACTGCCATCTGCTTCGCCTCCATTTCTCTCTCCTTCGCCGAAGACGCCCCGAAGCCGAAGCCACGCCCTGCGCCGCTCGTGTCGCCGGAAGTTTTGCCCGATGGCGGAGTGACCTTTCGCTTTAAGGCCCCCAAGGCGACGGAGGTGAAAGTATCGGGGCAGTTCGGCGCGGACACGGCGCTCGCAAAGGGCGACGATGGGGTGTGGAGCGTCACCGTTCCAAAGGTGCCGGCTGGCGTGTTTGAGTATCATTTTTCCGTGGATGGGATGAACGTGATCGATCCGCAGAACTCGGCGCTGAAACCACAGCGGTGGCCGGGATCGAACATCTTGCACATTCCCGCGACGCCGCCCGCGCCTTGGGATTGGCAGGACATCCCGCACGGGGTCATCCACGTCCATAGCTATGCGTCAAAGGCGCTCGGCAAGCCGCGCCGCATCCTCGTCTATACGCCGCCGGGCGCGGGCGATGTGGCGCTGCCGGTGCTCTATTTGGCGCACGGATACAGCGATGATGAGCGGACGTGGAGCGTGCATGGGAAAGCGCCGTGGATTATGGATTCGTTGATCGCCGGAAAGAAGGCGGTGCCGATGATTCTTGTCATGCCGGACGCCCATGCAATCCCGCCGGGCGCTGCAGGGTTCGAGGACTACGGTCCGGCGAATAGCGACGCGCTTTGCCGGGAGTTGGTGCAGGACATTATTCCGCTGGTGGAGAGTAGTTATAAGGTGGACGCGAGGCCGGCGGCGCGTGCGTTCGCCGGGCTCTCAATGGGCGGCCATCATGCGCTGACAATCGCTTTGAACTACCACGAGAAGTTTAACTGGATCGGCGCATTCAGCTCCGCGCCGCCGCCCGCGAAGTCTGTGTCTGCGGGCCTCGACAACGCGGAGGGGACGAACAAGGACTTGCGCTTGCTGTGGATCGCTTGTGGGAAGAAGGACTTTCTTTTGCAGCGCAACAATGAGTTCAACGCGCTGCTGAAAGAGAAGGGGGTGCGCTTTGAATTTGTCGAAACGGAGGGCGGGCACGAGTGGCCGGTCTGGCGAAACTATTTAACGGAGTTTGCGCCGAAGATTTTCCGGTAGAGCGAATACGGTTGCGGAGGGAAACAGCGCTATTTCTAAACGATCCAGTTGCATTCCACCCGCGATCTCGTTAGAGGCTGCGTCGTGCTTGCAGGATACGAAACAACAACGGGGTTTTTCGACGAGATGGCCGCAACGCGGGAGCTGACGCGTCCGCATTTTTCGAAATTTCGCGATTTGATCAGCGGGGTGTCGCCGGAGGATTTTGACCAACGACGTCGAGCTGTGGATTTGGCGTTTTTGCGCCAGGGCATCACGTTTAACGTGTATGGCGATGCGCAGGGCACGGAGCGGATTTTCCCGTTCGACCTGATTCCGCGCATCATCCCTGCGAAGGAATGGGAGCACATTGAGGCCGGACTGGCACAGCGTATCACGGCGCTGAATATGTTCCTCCACGACATTTATCACGATCAGAAGATCCTCAAGGACGGCATCATTCCCCCGTTCTATGTGCTCTCGGGGAAACACTTCCGCCGCGAGTTCAAGGGGTTCAATGTGCCGAAGGATATTTACATCCACATTTGCGGGTCGGATTTGATTCGCGATGCGAACGGAAACTACCTCGTTCTGGAGGACAATGGCCGCTGCCCGTCGGGCGTGAGCTACGTGCTGGAAAATCGCCGCGCGATGAAGCGGACGTTCCCCGGCATGTTTGAAGGAATCGGCGTGCGGCCTGTGGAGCATTATCCGCAGGAATTGCTGAAGATGCTCCAGTATATCGCGCCGCAGGGAATCGCCGATCCGACGGTCGTGCTGCTGACGCCCGGTGCTTACAACTCTGCGTATTTCGAGCACACTTATCTTGCCCGGCAAATGGGCATCGAGATTGTGGAAGGCCGGGATCTTTTGGTGCGCGATTCGCGCGTCTTCATGCGCACGACGAAAGGGCTCCAGCCGGTGCATGTCATCTACCGGCGGCTGGACGACGATTTCCTCGACCCGACGGTCTTCCGTCGCGACTCGCAACTCGGCGTGCCGGGGCTCATCAATGCGTATCGCTCGGGCAACGTGTCGCTCGCAAACTCTCTGGGAACGGGCATCGCGGACGACAAGGTGATTTATCACTTCGTGCCGAAGATGATCAAATACTACCTCGATCAGGAGCCCATCCTGCCGAACGTCCCGACGTATCTCGCAAGCGAAGATGCCGACCGGCAATACATCGTGGAGAACCTCGACAAGCTCGTAGTGAAAGCCGCGAACGAAAGCGGCGGATACGGCATGCTCATGGGGCCTCGTGCTTCGCAAAAAGAGCGCGATGAATTCAAGGCCGCGATCCTCGCCGACCCGCGCAATTACATCGCGCAGCCAATGATTTCGCTGAGCACGCACCCGACGCGGCAGGACGACGGCACATTTGAGGGGCGCCACATCGACCTTCGTCCGTTCGTCCTTTACGGCGAAAAAATCACCATCGTCCCCGGCGGTCTCACGCGCGTCGCATTGCGAAAAGGCTCGCTTGTCGTCAACAGTTCCCAAGGCGGCGGGAGCAAGGACACATGGGTTCTCTACGGCGATGAGTAATTCCGCCACATCACTTTCCTTCCTGCATGGCCACCTACATCAAACCAAAACTACATTGCCATGCTCAGTCGCGTCGCCAACTGCCTATTCTGGATGAGTCGTCACATCGAGCGCTCGGAAAATACCGCGCGCATCGTTGATACGAATCTTCAACTACTACTCGATTTCCGAAACTTAGACGACTCTACGCTCGCCGAACACTGGATGCCCATCGTCCAGTCCACCGGCGACGAAGAGGACTTTCTCGCGAAGTATTCCCGCGCCACAGGTCACGCTGTGACGGAGTTTCTCGTCTTTGATGCGAGCAATCCGAACAGCATCGTGAGCTCGGTCGCCCAGGCTCGCGAAAATGCGCGCATGGTCCGGGACCAAATCACCGTGGAACTTTGGGAGGAGCTCAACCGCATCTACCTTTGGCTCCGCTCGCCCGATGCCCGCCAGCTTTGGGCGCACAGCCCGGCGGAGTTTTTCTCCCATATCAAAAACGGAAGTCTTTTGCTGCTCGGGCTTATCTACGCGACGTTCGTGCACGATGAAGGCTGGCAGTTTATGCAGGCCGGAAAGTTCATCGAACGGGCGGATAAAATCACGCGCATCATCGACGTGCGTCATTCGACATTTCCCGAAAAGGGCGCACCGGTAAATGTCACGCAGCGGGATGCTCTCGACTGGAGCGCCGTGCTCCGGTCGTGCTCCGCATGGGACGCCTACAAGGCTGCCTACGGGGCGGAAGTCCGGCCCGAATGGGCTGTGGAGTTTTTGCTCTTCAACGCAGAGTTCCCGCGCAGCGTCCGGTTTTGCATCGAGAAATTCGACGATGCACTTCGCGCCATTTCCGGCGTGCGTGATCGGCGCTTTAGCAATGAAGCGGAGAAGCTCGGCGGTCGTCTTCTTGCCGAGATGCAATACGGTTCGATCGAAGAAGTCCTCGCATACGGAGTGCACGACTACATGGACTTGCTCCAACTGCGGTTCAACAACATCGGCGCCGAGCTTTTCAACGCATACATCTTCCAGCCGTTCGTCGCCCTCGAAGACGAGATTCTCGTCCAGCAGGAGATGCAGCAGCAACAGCAGTTCGCCGCGGTCCGCTAAGTCGTCCATACGCTTATGACCAAGCCCGATTACATTGCCATTGGCTTTGAGCAAATCGACCGCGACTTGCGGGAATTGATGTCCGCATTTGCGGAGGTCCTCCGCGACCTCGGCCACGAAGACCTCGCGAATCACCTGCCATGGACCGGTGCGCCGCTGGACGATGATGCCGGTGCCGAATTGCCGCCACGCCTTGGCCTGGCCTATTCCGTCGCGTTTCAGCTCCTCAACATGGTCGAGGAAAACGCCTCGGCGGAAATGCGCGAACTGCGCGAAGACGGTGAGGGCATCGAGGCCGAGCAGGGCTTGTGGGGCGCGCAACTCGCGAGGCTCAAAGCAGCGGGAATCGCCGAACAGGAAATCGCCGGGGTGCTACCGCAAATTCGCGTAGAACCCGTGCTCACGGCACATCCCACCGAGGCAAAACGGCTCACCGTTTTGGACCATCACCGCACGCTGTTTGCGCTGCTTCAAAACCGCAAGAACGTCCACACACCGACGGCGCGCGAACGCCACGGCAACGCCATCAAGGCTGCGCTGGAGCGGCTCTGGCGAACGGGCGAAATCCTGCTGGAAAAGCCGACTCTCACCGACGAGCGGCGCAACGTGCTGAACTATTTGCGCGACGTTTTCCCGAAAGTACTGCCGCTGCTGGACGAACGCATCCTCCTCACCTGGAGCGAATCGGGCTTCGACCCCGCGCCGCTGCGTCTGCCGGGCGCACTTCCAAAGCTCGGCTTCGGAACATGGGTCGGCGGCGACCGGGACGGACATCCCGGCGTGAGCGATGAAGTCACTCGCGAAACCCTCGTTCGGCTCCGCGCAAACGCTCTGCTCGTGCATCATCGCGGGCTCACCGCGCTCGCGGAAAAACTCACTCTCACGACTTGGATGCAGACTCCGCCGCAGTCGCTGCGCGAAGCGATCGGGCGTCTTGCGAATTCACTTGGCGACTTGGCCGCGCCGATTCTCATGCAGTTTGGCGAAGAGCCGTGGCGGCAATTCGTCGAGCTGATGATCGCGCGTCTGCCGCTCAACGTCACGCCCGGCCAGCTCCCGCAATTGCGCAACGGCCCGGAGTTTTATCGCGATGCACTGGAACTCGCCGCGGACATCGCGCTTCTGCACGGCCTGCTCGTGGAGGCCGGCGCGCAACGTCTCGCGGAAGCGGACGTGGAACCCGTGCGGCGCGCACTGGAAGTCTTCGGCTTTTTTCTGGCCCGACTCGACGTCCGGCAAAACTCCGCATTTCACGCAAAGGCACTCATTCAACTCGTCGGCGCGGCGGGCATCGACGGCAGCCAGTGGGAGGAATGGAGCGAACCGGAACGTCTGCGTTTTCTGGAGCGCGAACTGCGTTCGCCGCGGCCGTTCCTGCACATGAGCGCCAGCGCGGGACCCGAGGCGGATGCAGTGCTTGGCTGCTATCGCGTGCTCGCAAATCACATTGCGACTTACGGTGCAGACGGAATCGGCGCGCTCATTGTGAGCATGACGCGGCGTCTCTCCGACTTGCTCGTCGTTTACATTCTCGCCCGCGAAGCCGGATTGCTCCGGGCGTTTCCAGAGGGAATCGTGTGCCTTCTCCCCGTGGTCCCCCTGTTTGAAACGGCGGACGATTTGGAGCGCGGACCCGAAATGCTGCGGCTGTTTTTGGCGGAGCCCGTCACCCGCCGGAGCCAGATTTTCCAGGCACAGCGCGACCTCTCGCCGATCTCGCAGCAAGTCATGGTCGGCTACAGCGACAGCAACAAAGATGCGGGAATCCTCGCCAGCCAGTGGGCTCTCCACCGCGCACAATCGCAGCTCGCAGCAGTGGGCGCGGACTCCGGCGTGCGCATCCGTTTTTTCCACGGACGCGGCGGAACCGTGAGCCGCGGCGCAGGGCCGACGCATCGTTTCCTCGACGCGCTTCCGCATGGCTCGCTCACCGGCGACATCCGGCTCACCGAGCAGGGCGAGACCATCGCGCAGAAATTCGCAAACCGCACGACAGCCGCATACAATCTTGAACTACTGCTCGCCGGCGTCACAGCGACGACATGCCTGCATCGCGGTGAAATCCACGCACCGCATCCGCTCACACCGCTCGTGGAAAAGCTCGCCGCATCCAGCCGCGTGGCCTACCGCGGGCTGCTCGACGCGCCGGATTTTCTGAGCTTCTACCGGCAGGCCACACCCATCGACGCGCTGGAGCACAGCCGCATCGGCTCGCGTCCTTCGCGGCGCACCGGCAAGCCCAGCCTCGCCGACCTCCGCGCCATTCCGTGGGTCTTCTCGTGGAACCAAGCGCGCTTCTACGTGCCCGGTTGGTTCGGTGTCGGCAGCGCGCTCGCATCGCTCTCGGAAGCCGAGTTCACCGAACTCGCCGCCGGGCTGCGAAGCTGGCCGTTCTTGCACTACGTCATCACGAATATCGAGGCCTCCATCGCCAGCGCCGACCGTGAACTCATGATCGCCTACTCCGCCCTCGTCGAGCAGCCCGAAATTCGCGAACCGATGCTCGGAATGCTGCTCAAAGAATGGGACCTCACCCGCGAAATGCTCGACAGACTCCGCGGCGGTGCCATGTCCGCTCGCCGCCCGCGCATGTCGAAGACGCTCGGCCTTCGCGCCGAGGCCCTGCGCATTTTGCACTTCCAGCAAATCGCCCTTCTCCGACGCTGGCGCGGCCTGCGGGCGGAGGAAAACGAATCCGCCGCATCCGCACTCCTTCCAGATCTCTTGCTCAGCATCAACGCAATCGCCAGCGGTCTTCGGACGACTGGCTAGAAACATCATTTCATGGCCATTCACGTCGCACTCACTCATCGCACTCATTACACCTACGACCGCCCGGTCGCGCACGGACCGCATGTCGTGAGGCTGCGCCCGGCTCCGCATTGCCGGACGAAAATTCTCAGCTACTCGCAAAAAATCGTCGGCGGAAAACCGTTCCTCAACTGGCAGCAGGACCCGTTTTCGAACTGGAATGCGCGGCTCGTTTTCCCGGATAAAATGACGGAGTTTGCCGTGGAGGTGGAACTCGTTGCGGAGATGGCGGTCCACAATCCGTTCGACTTTTTCATCGATGAATCCGCCGAGGTTTTCCCGTTTGCGTACGATGCCGCGCTCGCGAAGGAACTCGCACCTTTCATGGAACTTCCAGAGCCGACGCCGCGACTGCTGGGGCTCGTCGATGAGCTGCTCGGCGTTTATTTGAGGAAGGGCGCGAAGACGATCGATTTCCTCGTCGATGTGAATCAGCGGCTTCAGCAAAAAATCGGATACACCATCCGGCTGGAACCGGGCGTGCAGACACCGGAGCAGACGCTGGAGAAATGCACGGGCTCCTGCCGCGACACGGGCTGGCTGCTCGTCGAATTGCTGCGCTCTTTGGGCTTCGCGGCGCGCTTCGTCAGCGGCTATCTCATCCAGCTAAAATCGGACGTGAAATCGCTCGATGGACCAAGCGGGACCGAGTTGGATTTCACCGATCTTCACGCGTGGTGCGAAGTGTATCTGCCGGGCGCCGGCTGGATCGGATTTGACCCGACGAGTGGCTTGCTCGCAGGCGAAGGACACATCCCGCTGAGCTGCACGCCGGAGCCTGCAAATGCCGCGCCAATTGCCGGCGCAACGGACAAGTGCGAAAGCAAGCTGCATCACGAGATGAGCGTCGCGCGCATCTACGAATCGCCCCGCGTCACGAAGCCGTACACGGAAGAGCAATGGGAAGTGATCAAAGCACTTGGCCACGCGATCGATGAAGACTTGGTCGCAAACGATGTGCGCCTGACGATGGGCGGAGAGCCGACGTTTATTTCGATCGATGATCCCGATGGACCGGAGTGGAACTTCTCCGCTACCTCGCCGAAGAAGCGGCTGCTTTCCGACACGCTACTCACGCGGCTTCGCGAGAAATTCGCAGCGGGTTCTCTGGTACACCACGGGCAGGGAAAATGGTATCCGGGCGAGGCGCTCCCGCGCTGGGCATTTGCGTGCTACTGGCGTCGCGACGGACAGCGCATCTGGCAGGACGACGCGCTCATCGCCAAGGAAGGTGCCGACCACGGATGCACTGCAAAAACGTCTGCGGAATTCATCACTGCACTCGCGGGAAAACTGGGCACGGACCCGAAGTGGATCATGCCCGGCTACGAAGACCCGTTTCACCATTTGTGGAAAGGGCGGAAGATTCCCTCGAACCTCGATCCGCACAAAGCCGACCCCGCCAACGACGAGGAACGGGAACGGCTAGCGAGGATTTTCGAGCAAGGCGTGGACAGCGTCGTGGGCCATGCGATGCCGGTTCAGCGTGCGTGGAAAAACCACTATCCAGTATGGGCGAGCGGACCGTGGTTTTTGCGTTCGGAGCGGCTGTACCTGTTGGCTGGCGACTCGCCGATGGGCCTGCGCCTTCCGCTCGATTCGCTGCCGTGGGTGGACAAGGACGAGTATCCGTATCTCAACGAACTCGACCCAACCGCCGCGCGCCCGCCGCTGCCGAAGCCCGAGGAACTGCGCCAGCGCTATCTTCGCATGGACACTCCCGAGCGCATCCGCGCCGCCCAGGCCCGCCGCCGCCTCCACGCGGAGAAGGACGCGAAGACCGAGAAAGACGAGGCGCGTTTAGCCGACCCGACCCGGCAACCGGCCATCGGCGAATCCGCGCCGTGGATTGTGCGCACCGCACTGTGCGTCGAGCCACGCGGCGGACGCCTGCATGTTTTCATGCCACCAATGGCTACGCTGGAGGACTATCTCGAGATCGTCACCGCGGTCGAAGACACCGCTGCGGACATGAAAATGCCCGTCGTGATCGAAGGCTACACTCCGCCTTTCGACCCGCGGCTCAACGTCCTCAAAGTCACGCCCGACCCCGGAGTCATCGAGGTGAATCTCCACCCGAGCAAGACGTGGGAGGAACTCGTCGATCGCACCACCGTGCTCTACGAAGAAGCCCGCCAGACGCGTCTAGGCACCGAGAAATTCATGGTCGATGGCCGCCACACCGGCACCGGCGGCGGCAATCACATCCTCATCGGCGGCGAGACACCCGCGGATTCGCCGGTCCTGCGGCGGCCTGATTTGCTGCGCTCGCTGCTGACCTACTGGCAGAACCATCCATCGCTGAGCTGGCTGTTCAGCGGGCTCTTCATCGGCCCGACTTCACAAGCCCCGCGCGTGGACGAAGCGCGCAACGATTCGCTCTACGAACTGGAAGTGGCATTCAAGGAACTCGACCGGCAGGCCGAATCCGGAACCACGCCGCCGTGGCTCCCCGATCGTCTCTTTCGCAATCTGCTGCTCGACGCCAGCGGCAACACACACCGCGCCGAGTTCAGCATCGATAAACTCTACTCGCCCGATTCCGTCACAGGACGCCTCGGACTCGTGGAAATGCGCGCGTTTGAAATGCCGCCGCACGCGCAGATGAGCCTCGCCCAGCATCTCCTGTTGCGGGGTCTCGTCGGAAAATTCTGGAAGGAGCCTTACAAAAACGAGCTCGTCCGCTGGGGCACCGATCTCCATGACCGCTGGATGCTCCCGCACTTCTGCGAGACCGACTTCCGCGAAGTCATCCGCGACTTGTGCGACGCCGGATACCCGTTCGATTTCGAATGGTTCGCACCACACTTCGAGTTCCGTTTTCCTCGCATCGGCGACTTCTCGCAGCGCGATGTCGAAGTGGAACTCCGCACCGCGCTGGAGCCATGGCACGTCCTCGGCGAAGAAGGCGCGGCCGGCGGCACCGTCCGCTATGTGGACAGCTCGCTGGAGCGAATGCAGCTCAAAGCGCGCGGCCTTGTCGGCGAACGGTTCATTTTGCTGTGCAACGGACGTCGCGTGCCGCTTCGCCCGACGGGTACGAACGGCGAAGGCGTCGCCGGAGTCCGCTATCGCGCATGGCAGCCGCCAAACTGCCTGCAACCCACCATCGCACCACACGCGCCGCTGACGTTTGATCTCTTCGACACATGGAACCAACGCAGCCTCGGCGGATGCCAGTACCACGTCGTCCATCCCGGCGGCCGCAGCTACGACACCTTCCCCGTGAATAGCTACGAAGCCGAGGCTCGCCGTCTCGCACGCTTTGTCACGCAAGGCCACACGCAAGGAGTGAAAGCCCCGCCCGTGGAAGCCGCGAGCCGCGATTTCCCATTCACGCTCGACCTGCGATTTTAAGAACGTCCTCCTTCCCGTGGGCGAGAGAACCCGCCACGTTGTGCACCGTGTCTTTAACCGAAACTGCTGAAAATACCGGAGCGTCCGCATCGCTCGCAGCGCGCTATGTGAAGAAGGCGGATGCTTTCGACGAGATGCTCGGGCGCACCGGTCAGCCGCGTTTGCATTGGCAGAAATTGCTCGCCGAGCTGGATAGCCTCGGGCCCAGCGAGCTGCGGCAGCGGTCGGAAAGCGCGGGGCGCATCATCGTCGAGCAGGGCATCACGTATAATGTGTATGGCGACCCGCGTGGCCGCGAAAGGCCGTGGCGGCTCGACCCCGTGCCGCTCGTGCTCGATGGCGCGGAGTGGGCGAAGCTCGGGCGGGCGCTCGTCCAGCGGGCCGTGCTCATCAATCGCGTGCTCGCAGACTGCTACGGGCCGCAGAAACTTCTCAGCTCCGGCTGGCTCCCGCCTGCGCTGCTGTTCGCGCAGCCGGACTTCCTCCGCGCGGCGCACGGCATCCAGCCTGCGGGCGGGATTCACATGCACTTCTACGCGGCGGATGTCGCGCGCTCGCCCGATGGGCGCTGGTGGGTGCTGAACGACCGCACGCAGATTCCCACGGGCTCCGGCTACGCGCTGGCAAATCGCCTCGTCTCCTCGCGTGTGCTGCCCGAGGCGTTTAGAAATTGCGGCGTGCAGCGCGTCGCGGGCTACTTCCGCCAGGTGCAGGCCACGCTCGCCTCGCTGGCGGCGCGGCGCACGGAAGAGCCCCGCGTGGTCATGCTCACGCCGGGGCCTTACAACGAGACTTACTTCGAGCAGGCGTATCTCGCGCGCTATCTCGGCTACTCCCTCGTCGAGGGGCAAGACCTCACCGTTCGCGACGAGCGCGTCTTTTTGAAAACCCTCAGCGGCCTTGAGCCCGTGGACGTGATCCTCCGGAGGCTCGACGACGATTTCTGCGACCCGCTGGAGCTGCGCAGCGACTCCACACTCGGCGTCCCCGGCCTCGTGGAAGCCGTGCGCGCGGGCAACGTCTCCATCGCAAATGCGCTCGGCACCGGCCTTCTGGAGAGCCCTGCGTTCATGGCATTTCTGCCCGGCCTCTCGCGCCACATCCTCGGCGAGCCGCTTCTCATGCCCAGCGTCGCGACGTGGTGGTGCGGGCAAAAGCCGGGCGAAAATTACGTCCTCCAAAACCTCGACGCCCTCGAACTCCGCCCCGCTTTCCGTAACTTCCGCGCGCGCCTCAACACGCCCGCCGACACCCGCGCAATCCGCGAGCAGATCCGCTTCGCCCCGCATCTCTGGACGGCGCAAGAGCGCGTGAAACTCAGCACCACTCCTGCGTGGGACGGCGCGCAGCTCTCCCCACAACCCACCGTCCTCCGCGTCTATCTCGTCGCCACAGCAGACGGCGGCTACACCGTCATGCCCGGCGGCCTCGCCCGACTCGGCGCGGAGAGCAACGCGCAGTTCGTCACCATGCAGGGCGGCGGTGCCAGCAAGGATGCGTGGGTGCTCAGCGACGGCCCCGTGGAGGAAACCACACTCATCAATCCCGCAGGCTCCATCGTCGAACTCCGCCGCGTAGGAAACAACCTGCCCAGCCGGCTTGCCGACAACTACTTCTGGCTCGGGCGCTACGCCGAGCGCGCCGACGCCACCGCCCGCCTCCTCCGCAGCACCCTCCTCCGGTTTAACCCCGAGAGCGCAGGCAGCGACGCGCCCCTCATCGCCCCACTCCTCGACACCCTAGAGCGCCTCGGCCTCATGCCGCGCGGTCGCCGCGAGACCGCCGACGAGCTAGAAGCCGCCCTCCTCGCCGCCGTGTACGACGCCGCCACGCCCGGCAGCCTCCGCGCCGTCGCCGACAACGCTGAGCAGCTCGCCATGCTCGTCCGCGACCGCACCTCCAACGACGTCTGGCGCGCACTCAGCGCCCTCAACGAATGCGTCTCCACCCCCGACGGCGCACCCCAGCCGATGCCCAGCGACGCCATCGCCGGCATCAATCAACTCGTCCTCCAAATCGCCTCCTTCTACGGCCTCTCCCGCGAAAACATGACCCGCGCCCAAGGCTGGCGCTTCCTCGACATGGGCCAGCGCATCGAGCGCGCACACTCCCTCGCCACCTTCTTCCTCGACGCCCTCCGCTCCCCCCAAGCCGACAACCCCAGCGTCCTCGAAGCCGTCCTCGAAGTCGCCGACAGCACCATCACCTACCGCTCCCGCTACTCCCTCCTGCCGAATCTCGCCGCCGTGTATGACCTCGTCATCCTCGACGACACCAACCCCCGCTCCCTCCTCTTCCAGCTCCTCCAGCTCGTCAAACACTTCGACCGCCTCCCCCGCGAAAAACAAAGCGCCCTCCCCACCGCCGCCCAGCGCCTCCTCATCAGCGCCGTCGCCGCCGTCCGCCTCCTCGACCCCCGCGAACTCTCCACGCAAACCGCCGACTGGCACCTCGGCCCCACCGCCACCGTCCTCCGCGAAATCGTAGCCATCCTCCCCCAACTCTCCGACGCCATCGCCGCCAGCTACTTCGCCCACTCCTCCATCTCCCGCGCCGGGTGAAAATCGGAGCGGGGCTTTCCTAAGCCCCGTGCGCGCCACGTCAGTGGCGTGTGCCGTTGCCGCTATCGCGGCAAACGGGGCTTAGGAAAGCCCCGCTCCCATTCGCCTAATTTCCGCACTCCAACCGTCTCATTACTGCGTGCATGTACCGCCCTCGTAATTGCGGAGTGGACCATCAACAAACCAATGGCTCAGAACGCCGGAAGCATGGCGAAGTATGACGAGCCATCTGTTGAGCTTCGGCCTCCACTCGGCGGATAAAACTTCGGTGCCGGGCGACAAAATGCCCTCAGTGCGCAGGAATGCCAAAACCTCAGCGCGTTTGGCTCTGGGGAAACTCGTGAAAGCCCCATCCGTAGCGTGCGCACGAAATGCGAGTTCACCCGCCTTCGGATTGAACGCTTGCGGTGCAGGCGAGCGGCTCGCACAAGCACTGAGAAGCAGTGAAAGTCCGAAGAGTAACGTCACGGTTCTCACAGCTTGACCTCCTCACATGCTTCGGCGGCAAATACAAACAGTACTCCGGGCCGAATCGAAAGCGCTGCGTGCTCTCGCCACCACTGGGCGGCTGACGCTGAATGTGCCGAAAGAATCTCGACAGCCGTGCTGGCCTCAACACGGTAGCCATGCTCGCGGGTAGTCCTGCCAAGGATACATGCGATAACTAAGCCAAACCATGATTTGCGTCGCGACAGAACACCGACGGTATGATAGAAGCCGGAGCCATCGCCGGTCACGGGTAGCACAAGACCAACCCAAGCGGCTCGCACCTCGTATGGAGCCTCGCCCGGCGGGATATTGATGATTCGGATATTCACGATGTGCGAGCAACGCCTAACTTCCCACTATCCGACTGGCAACTTCTGCCAGTCGTATGGCGGGCGACATGGAGAAAGGAGCGTTCTCTTTGTCGGCGTGGTTCTTGTGAGTGGATGTCGGGCGCATGGGCGTTGTTTAGCGGAAGGAAGGGGCTGGGCGAGAACTTTTTCTGGGGGCTCGGAGGGGGCTCTCGGAAGGTGCGAAAGTAGTCCACGACTTCAGTCGGCCACACCGCTGTAAAGAGAAGACGGGAACGCTTCGCAGGGAGACGCTCCTCAGAAGCTCTACACTCTCACGCCTAGCCCCGCCGCGCCGACTAAAGTCGGGGACTACGTTCGCGCTTCGCCGGAGGAGGGCCGCAGGTGTATAAATATCGCCAATCCGACGCCGGATTGGTGGTCAAGAATCCTCATTCTCAATGATCCGGCGGCGGATCATTGAGCCGGAACCTTCCGGGGCGCTGATCCGGCGACGGATCGGCGAGGCTGGATATTCCGGGGAGCTGATCCGGCAGCGGATCGGTAAGGTTGGATGTTCCGGGGCGGCGATCCGGCGACGGATCGGTGAGGTTGCACGTCCGAGTTCGCTCCCCCGGCGGCGGATTGGAAAGGAGCGGGGCTTTCCTAAGCCCCGTGCATGTCCCGATTCATCGGGACAACGGCGCTTGCCACTGACGTGGAAACGGGGCTTAGGAAAGCCCCGCTCCGATCTGTCTTCGCGCCGGGGAGCGGAGGAAGTGACGAAATGACGAACTTTCGCGGTGACGTGCGGTTCGTCATTCGTCATTCGTCATTCACGCCATGAACTACCGCATCACACACCGCACGACTTACGAATACGCCGCACCCGTCACGGCGTCTTTTCACGCGGCGCGGTTTGAGCCTCGGAGGTCGGACGGGCAAGCGTGCGGCTCGTTCGCGCTGGAGGTCTCGCCGCCGCCTGCGGTGCGCAAGACTCGCAGCGATTATTTTGGGAATAGCGTCTCGTTTTTCAGCATCCAGGAAGTGCACCGGCGGCTGGAGGTGACGGCGAGCAGCAGAGTGAGCGTGGCCTCGGTGAAGCAGCCGACGCTTTCCCAGTCCACGCCGTGGGAGCAAGTGCGGGCGCGCTTCCGCGACCCGGTGTCGCCGGCGAATGTGAAGCCGTATGAGTTTTGCCTCGACTCGCCGCTCTTGGTGGCGAGCGCGGAGCTGGCCGATTACGCGAAGGTGAGTTTCGCGGCGGGGACGCCGATGCTGGTGGGCGTGCGCGAGCTGACGAACCGCATCTTCCGCGACTTCAAATACGACCCGCGCGCGACGACGGTGGCGACGCCGCTGCACGAAGTGTGGCGAAAGCGGGCGGGCGTGTGCCAGGACTTCGCGCACATCGGCATCGCCGCCCTCCGCTCGCTCGGCTTGCCCGCGCGGTACGTGAGCGGATACTTGCGGACGATCCCGCGGGCGGGGATGCGGCGCTTGGTCGGCGCGGATGCGTCTCATGCGTGGTTCGCTGCGTTTTGCCCGCAGCATGGGTGGCTGGAGTTTGATCCGACGAACGATCTGCTCGTGGGCGACGATCACATCCGCGTCGCATTCGGGCGGGACTTCAGCGACGTGAGCCCGCTGAGCGGCATCCTCACCGGCGGCGGCGAGCACGATGTTCGAGTGGCGGTGGATGTGGAGCCGGTGGATTGACCTCTTGCGCTCCGCGCCCTCTCCCGTGCAGTGTGCTGGGCAATGAAACTGACGGTTTTTCACCGCACTACATACGAATATGCGAGCCCGGTGAAGGAGAGCTTCAATGAAGCGCGCTTGCGCCCTGTGACGAATCAGCACCAGAGCTGCGAGAGCTTCCTGCTCAAGATTTTGCCAGCGACGAAGCTCTCGCACTACTCGGACTTTCACGCGAACGTGATCCATTACTTCGAGCTGCCGGAGCCGCACCAGACGTTGCTGGTGGAGAGCACTTCCCAAGTCACTACGCGGCCGCATTTTCTCTCCCTCGATGCCACGCCTGCGCCGATGGAGCGGGTGCCGGAGTGTCAGCGGATGGAGCGGTGTTTCGACTTCCTGCAAAACAGCACTTACATTGAACGCAGCCCGGAGGCGTGGCGGATGGCGCTCGACATCACCGCCGGGCACACGGACATGTGGCAAGCCGCGCAGGCCATCATGCGGCATGTGCATAGCAACTTCCGCTACGTGCCAAACTCGACCACGGTGAACACGCACGTGCGCGATGTGCTGCGCGACCGGTGCGGCGTCTGCCAAGACCTCGCGCATGTGATGATCGGCATCTGCCGCGCTGTCGCGATGCCCGCGCTTTACGTGAGCGGCTATCTTTATAATGGCCCGCGCGACCAGCTCCTCGGCTCGCAAGCCAGCCACGCATGGTGCGAGGTTTTCATCCCCGGCATCGGCTGGTGCGGGCTTGACCCGACGAACAATCAGCCGACGGACGAACGCTACATCAAGCTCGCCGTAGGCAGCGACTACGCCGATGTGCCGCCGCTGCGCGGGCATTACAAAGGGACGACGGACCGGCGGATGACGGTGGATGTGCTGGTGGAAGCGGTGGGGTAATCAGCCCAGCGCGGCTCGCATCATGAGATTGCCAATCGTTGGAACCCCTCTTACCTTCTGCGCATGATTCGCATTCTCGAAAAGCAGGCTATCCGCCGTCAGGCTCGCCCGATTGATTTGCGGACGTATCACTGGATGGTCGAGAATGGGCTCGTGGAAAAGCAGGCGGAACTTATCCGGGGTGTGATTATCGAAAAAATGAGCAAATCTCCACTGCACGAAACCACTGTCCGAAAGCTCTACCGACGCGTGCTGGCTGTTGCTGCGGAGACGATGATGGTGACGAAGGAAGCGCCCATTTCCATCCACGATTCTGAGCCCGAGCCGGACATAGCCGTCATTGTGGGAAATGATGATGACTTTGCCCAAGCGCACCCCACTACTGCGGTTTTGGCTATTGAGGTCGCTGTGAGTAGCCAAGAGATCGACCGGGAAAAAGCGAACATCTACGCAGAGGCTGCTATTTCCGAGTTTTGGCTCGTGTTGGCGCTGGAGAAAACCATCGAAGTTCACACGACACCACGCGGCGGCGCATATACGGAATGTGTCATTTGCCGCATGGGAGATACGGTGCAGAGCGGCGTGCTACCTGCGCTGCGAGTGGTGGTAGCGGAGTTGTTTCCGGGGTGATTCACACGACTCTCTCGCTTTGGGTGCCGATTTGAGTTGGTTTATTAGCCCAGCACGGCGCGCACTTCCCGGCAATACGCGGCGATGTCTGGCGCTTGGAGGATGCCGCTGACGATGACGACTCGGTGGGCTCCGGCGGCGAGGACTGCGGGGAGATTTTGCAGTTTGATCCCGCCGATGCAGAAGATCGGAATTTTCACGAGTTCGTGGACGCGGGCGATGTCGGCGAGGCCGATGGCGGGACGTCCGGCTTTTGTCGGTGTGGGGAAAAGCGGGCCGAAGCCGATGTAGTCCGCGCCTGCCTCTGCGGCCGCGACGGCTTGCTCGATGGAGTGTGTGCTTTTACCGATGAGCGGCAGCGGGACTTCGCCAGCGAGGGCGCGGCCTGCTCGCCAGCGGGCGTCGCTCACGGTGAGGTCGTCTTGCCCGACGTGCGCGCCTTCGGCCCCGACGCTGGGGACGAGTTCGGGGTGGTCGTTGATGATGAACGGGACGCCCGCAGCGGAGAGGATGGGTTGGATGCGGTTGGCGAGTTCTTCGATAAAATGCTCGTCGTGCCCTTTGGCGCGAAGCTGCACGATCTGCACTCCACCTACACACATCTGCTCGGCGATACGCTCGACGTTTTCAGGCTGCGCGTAGCCGAGGTCTATGATGCCGTAGAGGCGTGCGGCGGATAGGTCCGACATTGTGATTCGTGACTTGTGAGTTGTGACTCGCCGCGCTTGCGACAAATCACTTCTCACTTCTCACCACTCACACCGCTCCGACTACTTCCGGCTCTTCCGCTCCGGTGGTCGTCTTGAAGACGAGGCCGTCTTTCGAGGAAGTCACGTAGGCGGTGTCGCCTGCTTTCACGGTGCCTTTTAGGAGTTCTTCGGCGAGTGGGTCTTCGAGGTATTTTTCTACGGCGCGGCGCATTGGGCGGGCTCCGTAGGCGGGGTCCCAGCCTTTTTCGATGAGGTAATCGCGCGAGGCTTCGTCGAGGACGAGTTTGATTTCTTTGTTCTTGAGCCGGTCGTGCAGTTTGGCGACTTCGAGGTCCACGATCTTGTGTAGGTCGGTCTTCACGAGCGAGTGGAAGACGATGAGGTCGTCGAAGCGATTGATGAATTCGGGCTTGAGCGCCTTCTTTGCTTCGCTGAGCACTTTGCCTTTGAGCGTGTCGTAGCTGCCGTCTTCTTTCTCCGCGCCAAAGCCGAGCGACTGCTTCTTCATCGCTTCCGCGCCGAGGTTGGAAGTGAGGATGATGATGGTGTTGCGGAAGTCGATCTTCCGGCCCATGGAATCGGTGAGTTTGCCCTCTTCGAGTACTTGCAAAAGGATGTGCAGAACGTTCGGGTGCGCTTTCTCGATTTCGTCGAAAAGGACGACGGAGTAAGGGCGACGGCGCACGGCTTCTGAGAGCTGGCCGCCTTCTTCGTGGCCGATGTAGCCGGGAGGCGAGCCGATGAGCCGCGAGATGGTGTGCTCTTCGCGATACTCGGACATGTCAATCTGGATGAGCGCATCTTTCGCTCCGAACATGTATTCGGCGAGCGTCTGCGCGAGATACGTTTTGCCCACGCCGGTAGGGCCGAGGAAAACGAACGAGCCGATGGGGCGGCGCGGGTCTTTGAGGTCCGCACGCGAACGGCGCAGCGCTTTCGCCACGGCGATGACGGCCTCGTCTTGGCCGATGACTTTGCCCTTTAGCTCGGCTTCCATGCGGAGGAGTTTCTCGGTATCCGCCGTCTCCATGCGGTGCAGCGGCACGCCGGTCCACTTCGCGAGGACGATGCGCATGTCCTCTTCGGTGACGACGACATCTTTCTCTTCGCGCTTCTTTTCCCACTCTTTGATGACGGTGTCTTTGCGCTCTTTCGCCTGCTTTTCCGTGTCACGGAGCGACGCGGCTTTTTCGAAATCCTGCGCTTTGATCGCGGCTTCTTTTTGAGCCTTGATGCTCTCGATTTCTTTTTCGATGTCCTTGATGTCCGGCGGGCGTGTCATTGAGGCGATGCGAGCGCGAGCGCCAGCTTCGTCCATCACGTCAATCGCTTTGTCCGGCAAGAACCGCCCGGTGAGATACCGGTCGCTCAACTCGGCAGCGGCTTGCAGCGATTCGTCGGTGAATCGTGCTTTGTGATGCTGCTCGTACTTGGGCCGGATGCCTTTCAAAATGAGCACGGTGTCCGGTACGGAAGGAGCCTCCACTTTCACCTGCTGGAAGCGGCGCTCTAAGGCGGAGTCCTTCTCGATGTATTTGCGGAATTCGTTCAGCGTGGTCGCGCCGACGCATTGCAGCTCACCACGGCCCAGCGCGGGCTTGATGATATTCGAGGCGTCCATCGCGCCCTCCGCCGAGCCTGCGCCCACGATGGTGTGCAGCTCGTCTATGAAGAGGATGACGTTTTTCGTCCGGCGGATTTCGTCCATGACGGCCTTGATGCGCTCTTCAAATTGACCGCGATATTTTGTCCCGGCGACCATCAGTGCGAGGTCGAGGGTGATGACGCGCTTGTCGCGTAAAAGGTCCGGCACATTGCCCGCGACGATTTCCTGCGCGAGTCCCTCGGCGATGGCCGTCTTACCCACGCCTGCTTCGCCGATGAGCACGGGATTGTTCTTCGTGCGGCGGCAGAGAATCTGGATGACGCGCTCGATTTCATTGGCGCGGCCTATGACGGGGTCCATCTCGCCCTTTTTCGCGATCTCCGTGAGGTCGCGGCCAAACGCTTTTAGCGCTGGAGTCTTTGCGTCTTTTTTGGAGCCCGAACCGCTGCCCGCAGTTGTCTCTTGTGGCGCGTCTTGCTCGCCGTCTGGTGGGGCGAAATTCGGGTCGAGCTCCTTGAGGATTTCGTTGCGCGTGCGCTCGATGTCGATCTCCAGATTTTTCAGCACACGAGCGGCCACACCTTCGCCCTCGCGGAGGAGGCCGAGGAGGATGTGCTCGGTGCCGACGTAGCTGTGGTTCAGCGCCTTCGCTTCCTTGCCCGCGAGCGCGAGCACCTTTTTCACGCGAGGCGTGTAAGGGATATTGCCGACCATCTTTTGGTCCGGCCCGCTGCCGACTTGTTTTTCCACTTCCATGCGGACGGTTTCGAGGTCGAGGCCCATCTTTTGGAGCACATTGACCGCGACGCCTTGGCCCAGCTTGATGAGCCCGAGCAACAAATGCTCAGTGCCCACGTAGTTGTGGTTGAAACGGTCTGCTTCTTTTCTGGCGAGAGCCAGAACCTGCTGCGCGCGCGGCGTGAAGTTATTCATCATAAAGGTGTGTGCATTCCCCGTGCCTCTCTCCGCAGCCCTCGCAAAAAAGCGGGAGCCAAAGTGTCAGCATCAGAGTCGTGGCGGAAATTGCAGCGGAATTCCTCCGGGCGCAAGATGTGACATGCGGGCACGGCAATTTATTTTCGTGAGACAGAGTGACGCCCGCCGCGTCGCTGCTGCGGCTGTGCGTTACCCATGAGCCGCAGAACGGGCCTAATTTCCGAGGCTTCCAGCGCTTTTTTCGTCCATACGATATGAAGCCACTTTCTTTAACCATCGCCACTTTGCTCGGGCTGAATCTTGCCGTCCACGCGCAGACGAAGGTCAATTATACCGATCACGTCCTCCCGATTTTTAAGAACGCCTGCAACAATTGCCATAACCCGGACAAGAAGAAGGCCGGCCTCGATCTTACCACCTACGCCGCGATGATGGCAGGTGGTGAATCGGGCAATCCGGTGAAACCCGGCAATGCGGGAGGCTCCCTCCTTTATAAACTGACCACGCACGCCGATGAGCCGAAGATGCCGCCGAAAGGAGACAAGCTCTCGGACGCGGACCTGAAAATCCTGAGCGACTGGATCGCGGGTTTCGCGCTGGAGACGGCCAACAGCAAGCCCGCCGTGGCGACTGCGAACAAAGTGGAGGCGGCGGTCGTCTCTCTCACGCGGCCCGAGGGGCCTGCGCCGATGCCGGGCGATTTGCCGATGGAGCCTTTCGTGAAATCGCGCGCGCTGGGCGCGGTGACGACGCTGGCGGTGAGCCCGTGGGCGCCTATCGTGGCCATCGGCGGGCAAAAACAAATCCTCCTCTATAATACCGAGACGCTGGAGCAGCTCGGCGTGCTGGCGTTCCCCGAGGGCTTCGCGAATGTCCTGCGCTTCTCGAAGAACGCGAAGGTTCTCATCGCGGGCGGCGGGCTCGGCGGCAAGCAGGGCAAAGTCGTGATGTGGGACGTGACGACCGGCGAGCGCATCGGCGCAGTGGGCAACGAGACGGACGCCGTGCTCACGGCGGACCTCAGCGCGGACCAGCAGTTCGTCGCCATCGGCGGCTCGGATAAACGGGTGCGCGTTTACCAGACGAAGGACGGCAAAGCGACAGGGCTCATTAAAAAGCACACCGAGTGGGTCACGGCGGTTTCTTACAGCCCGGATGGCAAGTATCTCGGCACGGCAGACCGCAACGGCGGCATCGAAATCTGGGAATCCGGCGCAGAGCCGAAGCCGTATAATTCCCTCACCGGCCACAAGTCGGCAGTCACCGCGCTGGCCTTCATGCCAGGCGTGCTGGCGAGCGGCGGCGAGGATGGGACCATCAAGCTTTGGAGTGTTAAAGAAGGTACGGAGACAAAGAGCTGGACGGCCCACGCGGGCGGTGTCCTGTGGGTGGAGTTCACGCCGGACGGCAAAATCGTGAGCTGCGGGCGCGACAAAATCGCGAAGGTCTGGGACGCCACCGGCAAGGCGCTGGCCGCCACGGAAGCCTTCGCCGACATCGCCCTCCGCGCCGCGATGGCAAATGATCGCGTCATCGCCGCAGACTGGACGGGAGCCATCCGGGTCTATGCAATCGCTGGGGATAAAGTGAACAAAGTCGGCGAGCTTTCCGCCAACCCGCCCGGCATCGCCGAGCAACTCACCGTCGCCGAGAAAACGCTCGCCGATACCAACGCCGCACTACCCGCGCTCCAAGCCGCTGTCGCTGCCACCGAAGTCGCCGTGAAAGCCGAGCGCGACGCCGCCGAGGCCAAGCGCAAAGCCGACCTCGCCGCACTGGAAGCCCGCAAGGTCGCCTCGCAGCAGCAGCTCGACGCCGCCAAAGCCGCACCCGACATCGCCGCAAAAAAAGTCGCAGACTTCACCGCCCAGGTGGATGCCGCCAAGCAAGCCGTCGTAGCCGCGGAGGCCGCGCTAGGCGAAAAGAAGAAGCTCGCTGGGATGAACGATAAGGCCAAAGCCGAGCAGGCGTATGTCGCCGCGCAAAAGCGCTTCGAGGCGCTCACCGCGGAGGTCGCTAAGGCTCGCGAGGCCCGTGCGAAACTCACCGCTGGAACACCCGAATACGTGAAAGCCGACGCCGCCGTTCAGGCCCAAAAACCCGAACTCGCCAAAGCCGAAGAAGCCGTCAGCGGGGCGCAGGCCAAGATGGCCGCTGCACCGGCCGCGCCCGCCGCTGGGGAAGTCGAAGCCGCCAGACTGGCCCGCGAGGAAGCTGGCAAGAAAGTCGAGGCGCTCCGCCAAGAGCTGCAAAAAGCGCAGGCCGAACTCGGCACCGCGAAAAACACCGCGCCGAAAATGATGGCCGAAGCCGAAAAAGCCATCGCCGCCGTGAATGGCGAGATCGCCAAACTTCAAGCCCCGCCCGCTCCCGCCGCTGCGCCTGCTGCCGCACCAGCTCCCGCTGGCCCGAACATCGCCGCGCTGGAAAAGCAACTCGCCGATTTGACCACCGAGCTGGAAGCCGTCCGCGCCGAGCGCGCGAAGTTCGAGCCCGAGACGCCTGGTTACATCGCTGCGCAAGCCAAGCGCCTCGCCGTCGGCGAGAAGATCGCCGCTGCCACCACCGCGCTGGAAACCGCCAAATCCACCCCGAACGCCGCACCCGCTGCGCCTGTGGCCCTCGTCGGGAGCGATGCCGAAAAGGCCGCTGCTAAAGCCAAGAACGACCTCTCCGAAGCCCAGCAGCGCGTCCTTTCCGCGCAGGTCGGCATCGAACGCTGGAAGCGCGCCCAGCTTTTCCAAGGCGTCTTCAATGCCCGCCAAACGCTGCACGACAAGCAGGGCAAATACGACGACCTCGTCGCCACGGCCAAGGACGCATTCCGCCAGGCCGAGCTCGCCAAGGCGGGACTCGCTGAAGCCGAAAAAGCCGTCGCCGACGGCCCCAAAGTCATCGCCGAAAAAGAAGCCGCGCTCGCCGCAGCGCGTCAGGCAGCCGACGCAGCAAAGGCTCAACTCGCCGCCGCCGAAAAAGCTATCGCCGACAAAAAAGCCGCCGTCATGGACCCCAAAGCCGTCGAAGCCGAACTCGCCGAACTCAACAAACAGCAAGCCGCGCTCACCGAGGAAGTCACCAAAGCCCGCGCCGCTCGCGCCGCCGCGAAAGAGGGTACCCCGGAGCTCGTAGCAGCCACCGCCGCCCGCGAAGTCCTCCGCCCAAAAGAAGCCGCCCTTGCCGCAGCTCTAGCCGCTGCAAACGCGAAGCTCACCGCCAAGCCAGCCGACCAGCCCATCCCGCCGGAAATGGTGGAAGCCGTCAAAAAAGGCCAACTCGACGTGAAGCTCGCGACCGACAAAATCGCCCCCGTCGAAAAACTCGTCGCCGACGCGAAGAAAGCCATCGAAGACGCGGCTAAGCAAGTCCCCGAGCTAAAAGCCCGCATCCCGCAGCTAGAAGCCGACGGCACAAAAATCAAAGCCCAAGCAGAGCAATCCGCGGGCACTCTCGCCAAAGAACTCCAAGCGGCCAAAGCCGAGATGGAGAAGCTCCGCGCCCAATACGAAGCCGTGAAAAGCGCCAAGAAATCCGCCAGCGCAGCGCCCGCACCGGCGGCGGTCGCCGCAAAGTAGTTACTTCTTTCGCCGCTGGAGGATCCACGGCAAATCGAGCACGAGGAAAAACACCACGGCCACGCCCTCAAAGCACAGCACGTAGAGCCAGTGCGGGTCGGGGAAGAAATCTAGCATCGTCTTTTGCTCTGGTCGGCTGGCCAAAAAGCCGAAGTTTGCCCCCGTCCAGCGATTCACCAGCAGCGCGCAGACGAGATACCACTGCGACCACGCCATGATGCGCAAGAACGCACCGGGACGCGGACGCATTTGAAACTCAAACATCAGCCAAAACACCCCCGCAGGGATCGCCGAGTGCAGGATGAAGAAACACCACGTCGGCACATCCATCCCGATATTTACCGCCGGGGTAAAAAGCGCCTGCGCCGTCCCCGCAATCCCCCAGAAATACGCCAGCTCAAACGCCATCGCCCGTCTGCCGAGCAGCGCCGCCAGCGTCGCGAAGGCCGCCCAATCGCAGAGCTGCATCGGCAGTGCTCTTTGCAGACTCAGTAGTCCATTTTTCCAGTGCCACGCGAGATTCAGCACATAGGCCGCCAGCAGCACTCCGGCAAAGGCGAAGTCAATCCCCACCGCCAGCCTGCGCGACTGCACCTTGCGGCTCAGTAACCACAGCGCGACGGGGCCAAGGAAGGTAAACACGATAAAGCCGATCTGTATCGAAGACATGCTCGCGAAAGTGACCGGAAACCTCCCGCTCTGCAATTCTTCCAGCTTTTTCACCAAAAACCCGGTTGCCATCCGGCGCGGATTCTGTTTCTGAACACGCACACAAACAACCAATATGAAAACATCACTCCTCAGCCTTTGCCTCGTCGCGCTCGCCGGAACCGCATTTGCGGACATCCAAGACCCGCCGATGAACGATCAGGGTCCTACGCGTAAACTCGCCCGTGGCATCGCCAATGTCGTCTGGGGTAGCACGGAGTTTTTCACCTCCGTGAACCAGACCAACAACCGCGACGGCAACGCAGCCGAATGGAGCTATGGTCTGCTCAAAGGCATCACCCGCACCGTCAATCGCGTCGGCGCTGGCGTGTATGAAGTCTTCACCTTCCCATTCCCCACCACGAAGGCATCTTTCCGTCCGCCGTATAAATCGAACATCCCGTGGATCCACAGCGGCTACGAGGAATTCCCGCCCGAACTCGGCTGGAACACGCGCCGCCGTTACAACACCTCAGCCTACACGGGCTGGTAGTCGTCACTCGCAAACATCTATTTCAGAGGCTTCCGTCCCATCGGGCGGAAGCCTCTTTTTTCTCTCTACCTATCCTATGAAAAAAACCGCCATCGTCACAGTCTCGGATGTCGCCTTTGGCGGCAAAGGCGTCGCACGCCATGAGGGGAAAGTCTTCTTCATCCCATTCACCGCCATCGGCGATCAGGTGAAAGTGGAAATCACCCGCGACAAAAAGAAATTCGCCGAAGCTGAAGTCCTCGAAGTCCTCACCCCCTCGCCCGACCGCGTCGTGCCCAAGTGCCACTGGTATGGCGAATGCGGCGGCTGCACTTACCAACACATTTCCTACCCCGCGCAACTCGCCCTCAAGCAACGTCAAGTCGAGCAAACCCTCCGCCGCGTCGGCAAGCTCGACGAAGTCCCCATGCGCCCCATCGTCCCATCGCCCGAGCCCTACGCTTACCGCAACCGCATCCGCGTCCACGTCACCCAGCGCCAAGTCGGCTTCTTCGCCCACGCCTCCCACGAACTCGTCACCATCAGCCGCTGTGAACTCGCCGAGCCCGGCGTGAACGAAACCCTCCATGATCTCCGCCGCGCAGGCCCCAAGGATGGCGACTACACACTCGTCGCAGAAGCCGAGCGCGGGCGCTACTTCGAGCAGACCAACGACGCCGTCGCTGCCGAGATGCTCACCCTCGTCGAATCCCTCGTCCAGCCCGGCCACGACCTCCTCATTGACGCCTACTGCGGCGGCGGCTTCTTCGCCCACCGCCTCGCCCCGAAGTTCACCCAAGTCGTCGGCATCGAAGGCAACGAATTCGCCATCGACAACGCCAAGAAGACCGCCGCCCCCAACGAACGCTTCATTGTCGGCGACGTCGCCGAATACCTCTCCGGCGTCCTCGCCCCCGCCAACCCTGCCACCACCACACTCTTGCTCGACCCGCCCTCCACCGGCCTCGACCCGCGCGTGCTGGAGCACATCCTCGCCTCCTGCCCTGCCCGTATCATTTACGTCTCCTGCAACCCCGCCACCCTCGCCCGAGACATCGCCGCCCTCGTCCCCACCTACCGGCTAGAAAGTGTGACGCCCCTCGACATGTTCCCCCAAACCGCCGAAGTCGAAGTCGTCGTCTCCCTCGTCTGCACCGGCAACGTGTAGGCCCGTCAAGGCCCCCCTCCTTGGGGTCGGCGGCAGGAATGCCGCCGCTCCAATTCACGCCAGCCGCATACCCGCTTCACCGACGAACCAACGCCCGCCTCCGAGCCGTGGAAACTGGACACCACGGGCACGCCACGCGATATTGGCCAACAATCCATGACCACCGACCCACCATCACCGCGCCGAAAGTGGCACCTCCAACGCTGGCTCCTCCTCCTCGCCGCCGGGTTCCTCGCATACGCCGGGTGGACCCAATACGCCTTCCGCGCTGCGCTCAAGGAGGCAAGGGCGCTGGGGTGGGAGGTGGACTACACCGCCCCGGTCGAAGAGATTCGGAAGAACTGGAAGGCGGCGTTTAAGAAAGCGACGTGGATGGATGGCGTGAGAGATGTGCACATCCCGACATGTGAAGCGTTTGAGCAACACCTCGCCATCGTTCATCGGCTGAATCCGAAGGGGCTGAGAATCGAATTTGCTACCATTTTGCGCGACCTCTCCCCGCTCAAGAACCTCCCCGCTCTGCAAACGGTCGAGCTCGAATTCTGCCTGAGGCTCACGAACGTGGACGGGCTCAAGAATCTCTCCGCTCTGAAAACGGTCGAGCTCGAGGGCTGCACAGGGCTCACGAATGTGGACGCCCTCAAGAACCTCTCCGCTCTGAAAGTGGTCTCGCTCGACGGCTGCACGGGCCTCACGAATGTGGACGCCCTCAAGAACCTCTCGGCTCTGAAAGTGGTATCGCTCAACGGCTGCACGGGGCTGACGAATGTGGACGCCCTCAAGAGCCTCTCCGCTCTGCACACGGTCTCGCTCAACGGCTGCACGGGGCTGACGAATGTGGACGGGCTCAAGAACCTCTCCGCTCTGCACACGGTCGAGCTCGACCGTTGCACAGGGCTGACGAATGTGGACGCGCTGAAGAATCTCTCCGCGCTGAACCAGCTCTGGCTCGAGGATTGCACGGGGCTCACGAATGTGGACGGGCTCAAGAACCTCTCCGCTCTGTCAAGGGTCTGGCTCGACGGCTGCACGGGATTGGCGAAGGAGAGTGTCGCGGCGCTGGAGGCGGCGTTGCCGAAGGCGTACATCTCCGGCCCGTAGCGAAAACTCTACTTCCCACACACCCATGACCACCGACACAACACCACCGCGCCGCAAGTGGCACCTCCAACGCTGGCTTCCGGCTACGGTGCCGTCCAGTTTTGCTTCGGCCCGGCGGGGCTGCTGCCTCGGGAGTTGCGGGCTTGCAGCCAGAGTTGATAGAGGTCGCCGGAGTCAAACGTGACGGTCGCCGGGATTTCCACGAATAGCTCGCCGGGATTCCCGATGGCGAGCAACTCGGGCATCCCACCGGGGCCTTCGCGCCAGGCTTCTAGGCGGGTCGCGCCTGCGGGGAGGGCCGTCGTCGTAAGTCTCCGGTTAGCGGGCGTCCACAGGGTATCCACCGGCGCTCCGGGGATGACTTGCTGGGTGCTGCGCAGCAAGTTCACATCGAACAAAGTATCCACACGGTCCGGCGTCGTGCCCCATAACGACATGCCCACGCCGACCATCGAGTAAAGCACCGCCGCCGCCTGAAACCGGATAGGCTCCAGCGCCATCAGCGCCGTCTCGATGGCGGATTTTGCCGTGGTCTGCGCCGTGCGAAGTGCCCGCGCCGCATTGTAAAATGTGGTCACCACCATGCCGAGAGAGACGAGCGTGGGCTTCGAGCTTTGCTGGGAAAGGCGGACGCCAAAATCGCGCCCTTCATCGAGCTGAGTTTCGATCGAGCCAGTCGTCAGCGTCTCACGGCCATTGGGTAAAAGAAGATTATAAGTCGGCCCTTGATAGGCGACTTGGCCACGGATGGCCGTATCCCAGGTTTCCAGAAGACTGTTCGTATCGGCGTCTGGTTTGCGGGTTAGGCTCGCGAGTTTGTCATTGAGGCTAAAGGTCGCCGCTGGCAGCGTCGCTTCGGCATTGGCGCGGGCCGTCTCAGCGGGGTTCCACAGGGCGATGACGGCATCCAGACTGCCAAGGATGGCGGTAAAACCCGGATTGGTGGAAGTAGCAAGGGCCAGTCGGGGCCGGGTGTCCGCAAGAACCTCTCCCATGAGGGAAAGGCGTTCAGCGGTTGCAGAATCGAATTGGTTTTCAGCGTATTTAGATAGATCAGGCATAATAGATTTGTGTTCGGCTCTGATGAAAAGCGTATCCCGTGCCACGAATCCTACTATAAAGTTGAGGCGGCGGACATCCGGCGTTCCAACTGGCAACTGCCAGTTGAGGCAGCGGATATCCGGCGTGCCAACTGGCAACTGCCAGTTGAGGCGGCGGACATCCGGCGTGCCAACTGGCAACTGCCAGTTGAGGCGGGGGACATCCGGCGTGCCAACTGGCAACTGCCAGTTGAGGCAGCGGACATCCGGCGTGCCAACTGGCAACTGCCCGTTGAGGCGGCGGACATCCGGCGGGCCACTTTGGGGAGTGTGATTAAAAGTAAAATTGGCGCGAAGCGCCCAAGGAGCGGCGACATTCTTGTCGCTGTCCCCAGAGCGCGAAGCGCCTAATCAGATACGCACGGCTCTGGAAAACTGCACGGTGCTCGAAATTGGGCGCTTCGCGCTCTGGGGACAGCGACAGGAATGTCGCCGCTCCTTGTCGCTGCCGCGACTTCGATCCATTCCACTTTTAACCATGCCCGATGTCCACGGCACGGAGGGTGCGGATGGCGGCGGCCATGTCGGGTGCTCCGAAGATGCTGCTGCCGGCGACGAGGGTGTCGGCTCCGGCGGTGCGGCTTTGTTGGCCGGTGGTGTGGTTGATGCCGCCGTCCACTTGGA
>CANIWM010000039.1 GCA_947471505.1 Chthoniobacteraceae bacterium
CCCTCCCCACCCAAACAAAACGCGCTGATTTTCTAAAACAGCGACCGCGCAACCACCGCGCGCAGCATCATCGACCTGCCGCCACCGTGAAATCCAACCCGCGCCGCTCCCCCTCGCCCTCAACCCTCAACTGCCGTTTTTAGGATCAGCACGAAAAGGCCGACCTTTACGCATGGTACTACCACACGCAGGCGATGCTCATGTTTGGCAATTCCAGTTGGAAAAAATGGGAGGGGCTTTTCTCCCGCGAAGTCGTGAAATCCCAGTCGTCCGATGGAAGCTGGCCAGTGATGGCGAACCCCGCGCATGGCAATCTGCAAAAGGAAAGCAGCACCACCGGCGCGACCTACCGGACGGCCCTCTGCGTGCTCATGCTGGAGTCTTACTACCGCTATCTACCTGCCAACCGCGAGTGACCTCACCGGCGCGAGCCATTGTAGGCCTTCGAGACCGCAGCGGCCCCATTGATATCCTCGTTCGCCTGCCAGACCATGTGGCGGTAAAACTGCATGAGCCCTGCTGCACAGCCTGCAAAGAAGAGGATGAGTATTATTTTTTGGCTTAAAGAGTCGCGCATTGCTTACGGTAAAAGCAGATTGTCCGCCACGCTCACCAGAAACCGAACTGCCCCGTCCGCAGAATGTAGATGCCAAGGCCGAGATTCGTTACTGCGTGTGCGACCACACAGGCCGCGAGGCTCCGGGTGCGATAGGCGACGACATTGTAGAGGACGCTGGTGACGAGAGCGCCGCCCCAGTCTGCCATCTGGTGCTCAAAGCAAAACGCCACGGATACGATTCCGAAAGACTTCCACGAGAAGGCCCCAAACGGAACGGACTGGAACTCATCCTTAATAAAAAACCGTAGCAAGAAACCTCTCCAGAACAGCTCTTCGACGAGCGGCACCACGATTACCATTCGGAGCATCCGGGCGAGTACGTTCATCCAATAAGGCGCGCCATTTTCGCCGAAAAATGCGGGGTCGAAGCCGCTCAGCCGAGGCTCTGCGCCGAGCCAGACTTGCGGCGCGATCCAGAATACCAAGGCTAGAGCGCCAGCCAGTATCGCAATCGCCATCCCTCGCCATGGGCCGAGCGTAACGAGCCCACGCCCGCGCCAGACGGCCACAACACACACGGCGCTCTGCACGGGGAAAACCCAGTATTTGGACCCGGTGAACGCCCAGTGACCAGAAAACGCCCCCAGTTTTCCGACGAGTTCCGTGAATAGCAGGAAGGCAAGAAACAGGAAAAACGGCCCAATATAAGCTCTTTCGTGAGGCGTGGTGCCGATCATTTCCGAGAATCAAAAATCATGAGTGCGAACGAAACCAAGACATCCGAGCCAACGCCAGAGCAACTTTTAAAAATGCTCGATCTTCAGATGAGCAAGATGAGGAGCAAACGTGCGAACACCGAAAGCAAAGTGACCATACGCGTCGCGAGCATCCTACTCGTGCTCACGGTAGCCGCTGGTGCGTTGTTTTTTCTCATGACGATGCTGGAGGACCTGCGCTCGCAACGAGCTTCGGGAGTCCGAAATACCGTTATCAACGCGGAACGGTAAGTTTTCTCCAGAGCCACTACAATTCGGCACGCGCGCTGCTACTCTCAACCGTCAAATGGCCAAAACCCTAACAACTGTAATCGGACTCGACATCGGACGCTATGCGCTGAAGTCGGTAGTCATGCAAAAGAAGAGTGCCGACCGATTTATGGTCACCAATTTTGCATCGCATGTCATTGACGACACTGTGGAACAAACGCCTGGAGAGCTTGGGCGGAACATCAAAGCCCTTCTCAAGCAAATGGGCGGTCGCGCTAAGGCTTGCGTCGCCGCAGTGTCTCACCCAGACGCGTTGCTCCGGCTCATCGACCAGCCCGAAACTCCGACGGATGTGCTCCGCAACGCGTTGAAGCTGAATGGGATGATGCTGCTCAATCAGGATACCAAAAGCTATGTGCTCGACTGTGATCTCATCCACACCAACGCGCCGGTAGAATCCAGCCAAGGGCCGCAAAAACGTTACCTTGTCGCTGGTCTCCCGCGGACCCATATCCATGAAATCGGCACGGCATTCCACGAAGGAGGGGCACCGCCGGTCGCCTCGCTGCAACTCGCACCAGTCGCCATCTTTAATGCGTTCGAATTTGCCCAAGAGGAAGTTTTCAATGAGCACCCGTTCTTCCTTTTAGATATCGGCCACAACAGCTCGACGATGATGGTCGGGGCCAAGCGAGAACTGGTCCTCATCCGCAATGTGGAATTTGGAGGGAAAGCACTCATAGAGACACTTTGCGGGCTAAGCGGGGAGGGTCGTCAGACCGTCATCCAAGCACTAGCCCAAGAAGACGAGGTGATGGTGGAAAATGCCCGCATGGCGCTCGTGGCGCTCACACGCGAAATCGGGAGCTCAATCGGGTTTTTCGAGGGCCGCCGAGAAGAGACCATCCGGCAAGTGTGGGTCTCCGGCGGGCTCGCCAAGAGCAAGACCATCCTTCGCGTTCTCGGCGAAGAACTGCACATGCCATGTGTCGCATGGAATGCGACTGAACGTTGCGAAATTAACGTCCCTGTCGCGAAACGAACCCTGTTCACCGAAGAGATGCTTGATCTGAGCGTCGCCTGCGGAGCCGCCACCGAAGCATTCAAAGGCTAGAATCCCGACCATTATGGCATTACGAATCAATCTTTATCACGAAATCCAACTGGCTCGTAAACAACAGCGATACGACCCGCTCAAAATCTCCATGATCTGCCTGGGATTCGCAATCCTCTGCCTCGCTGGTTGGTATATTGTGAGGTATTGCGAAACGAACAAAGTCCGCGAACAGTACGCCGCAAATCAGGCGGAACTCGCGAAAATCACCCCTCAATCCGCGAAGGCGAAGCTCGACGAAGCGGAGCTGACGAAAACCATTCAATTGTCGAACGCCTTGACCAAGCGGATCGAAGGCAGGTTCTACTGGGCTCCGGTGATGGAAATCATCGGCCGAGTCATCCCAAGGAATGTGCAGGTCGCCAGACTCAGCGGTGATCTGACTACTACCGAAACGTCCCGTCGTATAGGGATGTCTATTGATGGAGTCGCCGCCGGAGAACATCCCCGGAAGGTCGCGGAAGACATCCGACTCGCGCTCATTGATGCATTCGGGCAAAAATTCACGGGCGTCACGGCCTCGTTCCGCTCTTTAGACGACGGAACCGACCGGGTAAAACTTGATGGAGTCGATGTCGGAACAGTCCTTTATTCGATCAGCCTAAGTTTCGCCATCACCGGCGCAGATGATGCTACAACTCCACCCAATACTGCGAAACACTAATTTCCCATGACACTCAACAAGGACCAACAACAGAAGATCATGCTAGGGACGATGCTTATGTTCGGAATCATCTATGCGACGAATGAGTTTCTCCTGTCTCCGCTCGCTAATGACCGTGCGTCGCTCAAAGATGAGATGATGAAATCTGAGCCCCTGTTCCGTGAAATTCGGGGCCAAATCGCCCGCACGCGTGGCCTCGAAATCGACGGCCCGGTTGCCAGCGCGACGATCGCGCAGGTCAATGCTTTGATCCCCGAAGGGGCCGCCATTGCATGGGGGCCTCCTAAAATCGCGGAATTCTTTAAGAGCAACGGCGTCGAGAAGGCGACCGCTCGGATGACGAACGAAATCCCAGAAAAGGAACTCGTCGGCTATCGTCGCCTCGTGTGGGTCATCGAAATCCCCAATGTCGATTTCGTCCCATTTGCGAACGCGCTCGCGAAATTCGAAAATACAGAACCCTTGTTTGAATGCACTGGATTCGAGGTCCAGGCATCCCGTGATCAAACAGGAACCCAGCGCGTCATCCTCAACGTTCAGAATCTCATCAAACTATGAAACTTGCCAATATCGTGACACTCGCAGTCGTTCTAACAGGCATCATTTCTCAAGCGGGGGAGACGCCCAAGCAAGCGCCCTACGAACTAAAGACCCGCTCTTCGTTTTCTCTGGCCGCGGAAACGCGCTCGCCATTCTGGCCGGTTGGCTGGAAGCCCGCCGGGGCGGTGGAACCGTTGGGAACCGACACAGCTCCCGTCGTCGATACCGCACCCAAGTTTCAGCTTTCCAGCGAAAGCTTCACCGTCAGCAGCGTCCTCCTCGCAAACCCGGCGCTCGCCACCATAAATGGGCGCTCATTCGGTGAAGGCGAATACCTTCCCGTGATCTCAAATGATCAACGCCTGAAGGTTCAAGTTTACGCAATCCGCGAGCAGGGGGTCTGGCTTCGTCTCGATAATCAGCAGCCAATTCTTGTCCCTATGAGGCGAGGCGAGATTCGGCCAAAGTCGGCACCGCAGGTCAACCAAGAGTGGACCATCAAACTCACCAACAAATAACCCTTTTCACCGCATAGGTGGGCGTCATTAATCGTTTCCAGAGAGGAACGAATGTCGCTGAAGCGTAAAAGCCGTGTCCTAGGGAAGGGACACGGTTTTTTTCGTTTAAGCCCCGAGTAATCGTGGCCCGAACACAATTCCGCCCACCACTGCCGCCGCCATCGCAGCGATCAGCACGGCTCCGGCAGCGACATCTTTAGCCCGACGGATGAGCGGGTCATTTTCCTGGGTAATGCAATCTGCGAGTGCTTCGATGGCCGTATTCAACCCTTCCGCGATCCATACCGCCGCCATGGAAAGGACTAGGGCTGCCCACTCTCCGGCGGTCACTTTGAAAAAGAAGCCCGCCGTGATGACAGCGACCGTCGCAGCGAGGTGGATGAGCGCATTTCCCTGCGTGAGCACGAGCACCAAGATGCCGCGCCCCGCATACCCGAAGCTCCGAATCCGCGCCCAGAGAAAGCCGGGGCGTTTGTCGGAGTCGTCGCTCATCTCAGGCACTAAACGCTAGTGCTTTACCGGCTCTGGGGCGTGTCCTGGGGCCGGGTGCGCATCGCCCGCCGGGTGCTCGGCGCTGGCGTGTAGCTTGTGCTGATAATGCTCCGGCAACTGGGTAGTCGGGAACTTCTCGCAGGCGCTGCTGACGAGCGCGGCGATGGTGGCGATGGAAAAAAGAGCGATCCGTTTCATGTCGGCGAACGTAGCGACCGCGCGGGATTTGCCAAGCCCATATACCCCGAAGGGGTTTCATCCGTGGCGCGCGTTTGGATGGAACCCCTCCGGGGTAAATCATGTTTGGGCGCGGTTCCCAAGGTAGTCCCGATGAATCGGGACAACCTTGGGCTGAGTGATGCAACGCCATCGGCGTAATGCGGCAGCGCGCACGCCTATGGGTCGGTGATTGCGCATTCGGGCGCGCAAGCGGGTCGTTGCTGCGGCGCCCCGCCGCAGGTGGTGCCAGCGGCGCCTCGCCGCCTAGGCGGCCATTGCGACGGGGCGTCGCAGGCACCACCTGCGACGAGGGCGTCGCAGCAACGGCGCTGCACCTTCGGTGCTCCCGCACACTCGCGCATGGCTATGGGTCGGTGATTTGCGCATTTGGAAGCGCGGCCTTCAGCGATGCGACGCTTTCCTTCGTCAGCCCCGTGCAGCCTTTGAGATAGACGTCTCGCAGCGCGGGAAGGTTCTTGAGCGCGTCCACATTCGCAAGCCCGATGCCACCATTGAGACTGCCCCGTTCCAAATCCGAGAAGTTCCTAAGGGCATCCACATTTGTCAGCCTCGTGCAGCCAACGAGACCGATCCCTTGCAATCTGATGAGGGGTCTTAGGGCGGAGAGGTCGCGCAATGTGGCTGCGTTAATGATACTCAGGGTTTTCGGATTCAGCCGATGTACGATGGCGACGTGCTGCTCGAACTCTTCGCTCGTCGGGATCATCAATATTACAACCCCATCCAGCCACGTCTCTTTCTTAAAAGCCGCCTTCCAGTTCCACCGAATCTCTTCGCTTGGGTCGGTGTATCGCACCGTCCACCCCAGCGCCGCTGCCTCCTTGAGCGCAGCGCGGAAGGCGTATTGGGTCCACCCGGCGTATGCGAGGAACCCGGCGGCGAGGACGAGCCAGCGTTGGAGGTGCCAGTTGCGGCGCGGCGGTGTGGCGGTGGTCATGGGGGAGGCGTAGGGGTTTTTGGGCTGGAGCGCAATGTTTGGCGTGGGGCTGGCGGGAGCAGCCCGGCAACGTCGCGCTTCACAATTCTCTAATTCGCGCCGAAGGTCCGGCGATTTCATCGAGCACATGTTCCGTTGTCTTTTTCTTTCCGTCTTCATCGCCATCTTCGCTACGCCGCCGGCTGTGCACGGGGAGCCTCTCATCACGGAGCTGATGGCGGCGGGGCAGTCGGTCATCAAAGATGAGGACCATGCGAGCCCGGATTGGCTGGAACTCTACAACCCGGATGCGACGCCGGTGGCGCTCGGCGGCTGGCATCTTTCCGATAGCGCGGGGAAGCCGAAGCGCTGGACGTTCCCCGCCGTCACGCTGCCGCCGGGCGGCACTATCGTGGTGTTTGCCTCGGGCAAAAATCGCAAGCCCACGACGGGGAATCTGCACACGAACTTCGGCCTCGATGGCTCGGGCGGGGCGGTGCTGCTGACGCGGCCCGATGGCTCGGTGGCGCAGACGTTTTCGTATGCGGCGCAGTTGCCGGATGTGTCGTGGGACGGCACGCATTTTCTCTCGCACCCGACGCCGGGCGGCGTGAATGACCCGGCGGAGGAGCCCATCACGCAAGCCCCCGAGTTCAGCCAGCAACGTGGGTTTCAGGCGGGGCCGTTTGTGCTGACGATGACGAGCGGGACGCCGGGGGCGGCGATTTTCTACACGCTGGATGGGAGCGTGCCGGACTCGACTGCGACGCGCTATACGACGCCGCTGCAGATTGCGAAAACGACGGTGGTCCGCGCGGTGGCGATTGCTCCGAGCAAGGACGAGTCGCCCCTCGCCGCGAGGACGTTTCTTTTCCCCGCAGACATCGTGAAACAGTCGGCAAACGGACGTGCGCCGAAGGGCTGGCCGACAACGTGGGGCGACAACAAAGTGGACTACGGGATGGACCGGGACATCACGGCCAAAGCGCCGTATGCCGCGACGATTAAGGAGGACTTGCGCGCGGTGCCGTCGTTCTCGGTGGTGATGCCGCTGGACGATCTGTTCGATGCGGACTCGGGCTTTTACTCGCACCCGAATAACAAGGGCGCGGAGTGGGAGCGGGCGATGTCGCTGGAGTATATCGAGCCGACGGGCGGCGGCGGGTTTCAGATTCCCGGCGGCATCCGCATTCGCGGCGGAGCGAGTCGAGATCCGGGGAACCCGAAGCATTCGTTGCAGTTCCGCTTTCGCACGGAATACGGCGCGGCGAATCTCGACTATCCGCTGTTTGGCGAGGACGGGCCGGCGCGGTCGGACGGCTTCGATCTGCGGTGGGATCATCTCGTCTCGTGGCACTACTCGAACACGCCGGACGCGAACCAACTGGAAGACATCTTCGCCCGCGATTCGCAGTTCGCAGCCAACGGCGTGGCGAAGCGCGGGAACCTCTGCAACCTCTACATCAACGGGCAGTAATGGGGGCTCTTCTTCATTGATGAGCGAGTGAACGGCGACTTCGGCGCGAACCACTTTGGCGGCTCTTCCGAGGACTACGATGTGATGCGCTACGACGCGGAGCAGGGCTCGACGGGGCTGAATGGTGGGACGCGCCGAGCATGGCGTGAGGCGTTCGATTTGGGCCACGAGGGCTTCGCGGATAATGCGCGCTATTTCCGCGCGCTGGGGCGCAATCCCGACGGCTCGCGCAACCCCGGCTACGAGCGGCTCATCGATGAGGAGAACCTCATTGATTACATGCTGGTGGGCATCTGGTGCGGCGCGACGGATAACCCGGTGGTCGGCGGGACGGACAATAACTGGACCTCGATCCGCGCTCGCAACGGGGACTTCGGCTACCGCTTTTTCGTGCATGACTTCGAGCTGTCGATGTTCGAGTTGGACGGCAATTTCATCGGCGAAAACCCGCAGACCAATGAGCTGGCCGAGCGCAATGCGGAGTCCATCAACCCGTGGCACTTCTGGATGGCGATGCGGATGAACGCGGAGTTCCGCATGAAGGTCGCCGACCGTGTGCAAAAGCATTTCTTCAACGGCGGCACGCTGACGGCGGAAGCGTGCGTGGCGCGCTGGAACGCGCGGATGCAGGAGATGGACCGCGCTATCGTCGCCGAGTCTGCGCGCTGGGGGGATTCGGAGGCAGGAGGCGGATGGGGCGGGCCGATATTTGATCTCAAGATTCGCCCGCCAGACGGCGGCGGACCCAAGCCCGGCGGTGAAGGGAAACGCCGCGCCTACACCCGCGCCGACTGGCTCGATGGCGCGACGGCAAAACGCGACGACTACATCGCCCAGCGCAGCGAGAAGATGCTCCAGCACTTGCGCGACGGCGCGCTTTACCCCTCCACACCCGCGCCGACGATGTCGCCCTTTGGCGGCACTCTGCCAGCGGGCGGGACGGTGGAACTCTTGAATGCGAACGGGACGGGAACGATCTACTACACGCTCGACGGCCCCGACCCGCGACTCGTGGGCGGCGCGGTTTCCCCGGAAGCGCAGGCGTTCGCGACGCCCTTTGCGCTGGCGCGGAAAACGACGGTGCGCGCTCGTGTGTTCGACAGTGGAAGCTGGAGCGCGCTGGTGGAGGCGGAGTTCCTGCCGGGCGTGGATTTTGGCGCGCTGCGGCTGACAGAGATTCACTACAACCCCGCAGTGGAAGGCGCGGAGACTGCGGACGATGGGGAGTTTATCGAACTAAAGAATACCGGCGTGACGACGCTGGATTTGAGCGGCTGTACGTTCAGCGAGGGCATCGAGTTCACCTTCCCAGCAGGCACATCGCTGGCACCGGGAGCGTTCTTCGTCTTAGTGCGAAACGCGACCGTCTTCGCGCAGAAGCATCCCGGCGTGGTACCCGATGGGGTCTTCAACGGAAAGCTCGGCGACGACGGCGAATCGCTCGTCATCACCACGAGCACCGGCGCGCGGATTTTCGCGCTGGCTTACGACGATGAAGCGCCGTGGCCGCTCGCGGCAGACGGCTACGGCCCGTCGCTTGTATATGATGGCAAGGGCAACCCAGACGATGGGAAGAACTGGCGTGCGAGTTCCGCAAACGGCGGCTCGCCCGGCGCAGACGACCCGGCCCCAGCGCACTTGCCCCGTGTCGTAGTGAACGAGGTCGCGGCGACGTTCATCGAGCTTCACAATCCCGGCCCCGCCGCTGCGGACATCTCGGGCTGGAAGGTCGGCGCTGACCGTGCGCTTCCGGCGACACTCCCAGGTTCCACGGTGATTCCGCCGGGCGGATTCTATCTGCTGCCGGTGGCCGAACTGCCCGCTGGCGGAGCTGCGTTTCTTTACTCCGTCCCGCCGAGCTACGCGCATGAACTACGCTTCGGCCCGCTGGAGTCCGGCATCTCGTTTGGTCGTCATATCAACGGCGACGGCGAAGAGCGATTCGTAGCGATGGACCCGACGCTCGGCGCTGCAAACGGTGCGCCGCTTTCGCGCAGTCCGCTGCGCATCTCGGAGATTTTCTACGCGGCTGGGCTGGACTTCGTGGAGCTGGAAAACTCCGGCGACGAGCCCATTTCCCTCGCGGGGATGCGGCTCGCGGGAATGAATTACCTCATCCCCGCTGGCACGAGTCTCGGAGCGGGCGAGCGGCTCATTATTTCTAAAGCGAGCGAGGCAGAGTTCCGCGCGGTTTTCCCCGCTGCGGGGACGACAGTGCTCGGACCGACACCGGGCGATTTACAAGACAACGGCGAGCGGGTGGCGCTCGAAGAACCGCTTAATGACGGATGGCGTGTGCTCGACGAAGTCCGCTACAACGACCGCTTCCCGTGGCCCGTCGGCGCAGCGGGAGCGGGGGATTCGCTCCACCGCCTGCCGCTCGCCTACGCGGATGAATCGGCAGCGTGGACCGTGGGCTCCCCGACGCCCGGGGCGAAGGGCGTGGACGGACGCCCTCGTGTGACGCTCACCTCGCCCGGCTATCTGCTGGAGACGACTTCCGGGGCAGCGCTGACGCTCACCGCTGTCGCCTCCGATGTGGATGGCTCGGTGGCGAAAGTGGAGTTCTTCGTGGACGGTCGCAGCATCGGCGAAGACTCCGCCGAGCCCTACGAACTCGCATGGCGAGCAGAGCCCGGCACGCACGATTTGAGCGCGCGCGCTTTCGACCTACTCGGCAACTTCGGCGACTCGGAGCCTGTGACAATTTTCGCCAGCGGCGATGAGACGCGCGACGGCGGCGCTGGACTGAAAGCGGAGTATTTCGCGAATACCACGCTCAGCGGCACCGCCGTGGAGACGACGGTGGATACGGTGAACTTCGACTGGTCTGAACTGCCGCCAGCGGAAGGCATCCCGCAGCTCGGATTCTCCGCGCGATTCTCCGGCAAGCTGCTCCCACGCGAGAGCGGTCCGCACACGCTCTACTTCCGTCACGCGGGCGGACTGCGCGTGACCATCGGCGGCAAGTTGCTCATTGATGCGTGGAGCGAGCCGGGGATTCCCGAGGGAGAAACATCCGCGTATTCGGAGGTGGGTATTGATCTGATCGGCGGTGATCCGGTGGACCTCGTCGTGGAGTATTTCGACTCCGACGCGTATGGATTGCTCTCACTTTCGTGGTACGAACCCACGAAGTTCGCCGATGGGCCGATCCCGCAAACGCAGCTCTTTTTGCCGGACCAAGACGTGAATGCGTTCGGCATCTCCACGCCCTCGCGCATCCCGCAGCGCAAGCTCGGACAGCGCGTGCGCATCGCGCTGGAGACGACGCGCGGCGTATCGCCAAACGTGTGGCAACTCATCGGCGGCGAGCTGCCCGCAGGCATCGAGCTGAACCCCGCAGGCTCCCTCGGCGGCACGGCATCGGCGGGCGGCGACTTTGACTTCCGGGTGGAGGCGATGGATGCGACGGGCGCGTTGGCGGAGCGCACGTTTTCGCTGCACATCGTCTCCACGGAGCAAGGCGACAGCAGGCCCAAAGTGAGGCTCATCACGCCGAGCGAGGAGGTGACTTCGGCACCCATCGCCGTGACGGGAACCGCGTCGAGCAAAGCCCCGCTCGTCTCGATGGAATACTCGCTCAATCGCGGCGTGCGGCATCCATTTTCGCCCTCGGAAAACTGGCACTTCGCGCTCGACCGCCTACGTGGAATCATCGCTGGCGAAAACACGATCCAAGTCTTCGCCACGGACTCCCAAGGCAGGGAGGGCGCATCGCCAGAGCGGAAGTTCCGCTACCGCTACCGCAGCCCGCTGAACGTCTCCATCAGCGGCGGCGGCAGTGTGACGCCGGGCTTCATCGGCACGAGTCTGCGCTACGTCGGCGATGACCTCACCATCACCGCGCAACCCGCGCCCGGCTGGATATTCTCCCGCTGGGAGCCGAACTTCGAGCAGTCAGCGCGGCTGACATTTTCGATGCGCGACAACACAGACCTCACGGCGGTGTTCATCAAAAATCCGTTTATCCCCTTCGCCGGAAAATATGTCGGACTCATCGGCGCAGGTCGCAGTCAAGGGCGCTACGACATCGCTATGTCGAAGACGGGCAACTTCACGATGAGCCTGCAAATCGGGGGCTCCCGCATGGCCATCAGCGGAGCCATGTCGGCGGAGGGGAGATTCGACTCCTACCAAGAGCCAAGGGAGAATCTGCCAAACTACGTGAGCGTGGTGACAGACTTCGACACGGGCGAACTCGTGGTATCCATGGAGTTCTTTCGCTTCGATTTAGCGGAGTTTTTCGAAAGCACCGCCAAGCCTGCGAACTGGGCCGCAGACTGCCCCGCCGCTGGCTCGTGGACACTTACCTTTCCGTCCCCCGCGCCGGAAATCCCCGGCCACGGCTATACGGTGATGAACATAACCCGCAACGGCCTCGTGACGCTCCGCGGAAGGTCGGGCGACGGCGCACTCATTCGAGCTGGTCTGTGCGTCGCAAACGACGAGACGATGCCTTTCTCCACCCCGCTCTCGGAGAGCGGCAGCATCGCAGGAATGCTCAATTACCAGACGCAGACGGGTCGCCAAATTGACGGAGAACTGAGCTGGGTCAGCGACAGTTTTACCGGCCCCGTGAATGCCGAAGGTGCGCCCTACAAAGCCCCCGCCATCGGCACCAGCGCCATCGTGCTGCCGCTGGGAATGGCGAGATTTACCGACGCGAACCCGAGCGATACGCTCACGATGTCCGTACGCCTAAACTCGCAGAACGCTTTCGTATTTCCGGCCCCCAGCAACGCACTGCCAGTCTTGAGCGTGGACGCGCTGACTGGCTTCTTCCACGGCAGCTACATCCACCCCGCGACAAACAAAACTACCATCATCCGAGGCGTAGTGAACCAGCGCACAAATTCCGCAGCCGGCGTCATCTCTGGCAAAACGTCCGGCGGAATCACGATCGTTCAAATGGTGCGCTGAGCAGCGGCAACGTGCTTACGCGCACTTCGGGCAGACGCCGAAGATTTCCAGCGTGTGCGTGACCTTTTGGTAGCCCTTTTGCCGGGCCATGCGCTCTAGGCCGTCGGCCACGCAGACGTCGAGCGTCTCCACGCTGCGGCAGACGCGGCAGATGATGTGGTGGTGGTGGTGCTCGCCGTCGTTGAACTCGTAGCGGTAGGTGCCATCGCCAAAGTCGCACCGCCGGACGACGCCGATTTCTTCCATCGCTTGCAGCGACCGGTACACCGTCACCACGTCGCAGCCAGTACCGCCGATTTTCTTGTGCAGCTCTTCGGCGGAAAATGGGCCGTGCTCTTTCCCAAGGATCGCCAGCATCGCGCGCCTCGGCTCGGTGACACGACCGCCGTTGGCGCGGATTTTTTCTAGGGCTCCGGCGATAGCGCCGTCCGATGCACAGCAATGATCCGACATGCGCGCAGAGAAGCGCATTCCTGCTCACAGTGCAAAGGGGGAAAATGTCGCCTTTCATTCCGCAGCGGCGCTGGTTAGCCAGCAGCTATGCGCATCATCACCACGCTTCTACTCGCCGCCACCGCCTGCCTCGCCGCAGATGCCGACTACACGCTCGGCCCTGATTCCCAGCCGCAGGCCGGCGTGCCGAAGGGCGAGGTGCGCAATTTTACCCTCGCCGACAGCAAGGCATTCCCCGGCACGACGCGCGAGTGGTCCATCTACATCCCGAAGCAATACGACGCCGCGAAGCCCGCCTGCGCGATGGTGTTCTTCGACGGCCCCGGCTACGCGAAAGCGGACGGTGGGTTCCGTGTGCCCGTGGTGTTTGACAATCTCATCGCGAAAAAAGAGATGCCCGTGACGGTCGCCATCTTCATCGCACCCGGCACTGTGCCCGCCGCCGAACCGGGCGCGAAGGCGCGCAGTAATCGCAGCTACGAATACGATTCCCTAGGCGATTTGAACGCGCGTTTTCTCATGGAGGAAATCATCCCGCTCGCCCGCCAGCAGGTGAAGCTCACAGACGACGCAGCGGGCTGGGGCCTTGCGGGAATCAGCAGCAGCGGCATCGCGGCGTTCACGGTCGCGTGGGAGCGGCCCGCGTCGTTTAGTAAAGTGATCAGCTTCATCGGCAGCTTCACGAATATCCGGGGCGGATACGTCTATCCCGCGCTCATCCGCCAGACGAAGGCTGCGCCAAAGCCCATCCGCGTCTTCCTGCAAGACGGGGCGAACGACCTCGACAACCTCCACGGTAACTGGCCGCTCTCGAATCAGCAGATGGCCGCCGCGCTGAAGTTCGCGGGATACGACTACAAGTTCGAGTTCGGCACGGGCACGCACAGCGGCAAGCACGGTGGCGCGATCCTACCCGATGCGCTCCGCTGGATGTGGCGCGACTTCCCGAAATAGTTCGCCCTTTTTCGTGCAAGAATAGGGAAGTTCGTTTACAGGGTCCGCCATGCGTACTCATTTCTCTCTACGTCGTGTCATCCTACCTCTTGCCTGCTGCATCAGCACCGTCGTCTTTGCCGACGATGCGGAACTCGTGCAAAAAGAAGGCACTGTCGAAAAGAAAGCCAAAGCGGGCGGTGGCTGGTCTGTCGCTGAGGATAAGACGCCGTTCGCCTCGCTGGATAAAGTGCGGACGGGTGAGCTGAGCCGCGCCGTCCTGCGGCTGAGCGACAAGAGCGAGTTGCGGATTGACGAGCTGACGGAGGCGGAAGTCGAGCCGGGCAAGAGCGTGGAAGTGAAGAGCGGCGGCGGATATTTCTTCAGCCGCGAAAAAGCCGAGGCGCTGCAAATCCGCACGCCAGCGGTGAACGGAGCGTTGCGCGGGACGCAGATTGTCGTCCGCGTGGCGAAGGGCGGGCGCACGACGATGACGCTTCTGGAGGGCGAACTCGCGCTCACCAACAAATCGGGCTCGTTGACGATCAAAGGCGGCGAGCAGGCGGAGATCGTTCCCGGCAGTGCACCGCGCAAGACGGCGGTGATCGAGGCGAAGGATGTGGCGAATCTCGTTCAGTGGGCGCTGTATTATCCGGCGGTGATTCCGGCGAATGAGTTCGGCTTTTCGGCAGCGCAGGAGCGTGCGCTTGGGGCTTCACTGGAGGCCTATAAGACGGGCGATTTGCTGGCTGCTTTGAAGACTCTGCCGCAGAGCGCACCGCCGCTGTATCGTGCGGCAGTGCTGCTTTCCGTCGGGCGCGTGGACAAGGCGCGAGTCGCGCTGGGCGGCGTGTCGTCGGCCAATCCCGGACGGCGTGCGCTGGAAAAAGTCATCGCCACCGTGAAGCGCGAAGCCGGAGTGAAACCGATCGGTGAGCGCGCATCGGCGGCGGAGTGGATCGCGGAGTCTTATTACCAACAGTCGCAGTCGAATCTTGAAGGCGCACTCGCGGCGGCGCGAAATGCCGGCGGTGAACACAAGCTCTCCAAACAACTATCTGGTTCTGGCTTCGCCCTAGCTCGCATCGCCGAGATGGAGTTCAGCTTTGGCCGGACAGCTTTGGCGAAAGACGCCGTCGAAAAAGCGCTCGCACTCACGCCCCGCAACGCACAAGCCCACGCACTGCGCGGCTTCCTCCTCAGCGCGGAGAACCACATTGATGAAGCACGCGCTTCGTTTGAAAAGGCCATCTCCATAGACGGCGCGCTGGGCAATGCCTGGCTCGGGCGCGGGCTCACTTCGCTGCGCAAGGGCGACCGCGAGGCGGGGCGGCGCGACCTGCACACCGCTGCCGTGATGGAGCCCACGCGCTCCATGTTTCACAGCTACCTCGGCAAGGCGTTCAGCAACGAGGCGACGAGCTGGAAGCACTTCTTCTCCGGCACGGACGAACTCACGACTTTGGCAAATAAAGACCTCGCCCGAGCGATGGAACTCGACCCCGATGACCCGACGCCGCCGCTTTACTCCGCCATCCAGCGCAAGCAGGAGAACCGCTACAACGAATCCGTCGCCGAACTCGAACGCTCGCTGGAGCTGAACGACAACCGCCGCATCTACCGTTCGAAGTTCCTCCTCGATCAGGACAAAGGCGTGCGCAGCTCGAACTTGGCTTCCATTTACCAAAACAACGGCATGACCGAAGTCGCCGTGCGCGAAGCTGTCCGCGCCGTGAACGCCGACTACGGCAGCGCCGCCGCCCATCTCTTCCTCTCCAACTCCTACGACAATCTCCGCGACCCACGCCGCGTTTTGCTCCGCTACGAGACGCCGTGGTTCAACGAACAACTCCTCGCGAACTTGCTCTCGCCCGTCGGCGGTGGGCCGCTCTCGCAGTTCGTCTCCGCGCAGGAATACTCGAAGATGTTCGAGGCCGATGGGCTCGGGCTCAACTTCGTCTCCGAGTATCGCTCCGACGGATCGCTCCGCACCATCGCCTCGCAATACGGCACCTTCGGCAACCTTTCTTACGCCCTCGACGCCGACTACCAATACGACAGCGGCAAGAAGCAAAACAGCGACCTCTCCCGCTTTGAAGGCTACGCCACTTTCAAACTCCAGCTCGCCCCGAGCGACTCGGTCTTCCTCCAGACAAAATACCAGGATTTGCGCACCGGCGACACCGGCCTTCGCTACGACAACGATGCACCGCGTGACACGCAGGCGAACACCTCGCGCTTCCGCGAACTCCAAGACCCCGCCTTCCTCCTCGCGGGCTGGCACCACGAGTGGAGCCCCGGCAACCACACCCTCTTCCTCGGCTCGTGGCTGCGCAACAGCCAGACATTCACCGCCGACCAGACCTCGCAACTCCAAGTCCTCCGCGACATCAACGGACTGCTTCCCGTCAACGCCGACCCCGGCCCGTTCCCGAACGACGCCGACCTCTTGAGCCGTGGACTCGCCGCACGTGGCAATGTCCCCGGCGCTATCGCACCGCTCGTCGGGCGTGGCCGGACAGGCCCGCAAGACATCTTCGGCACGCCTGTTTCCGCTGTCACCAGCGACCGCTTCGACTTCCGCCGTTCGGCCGAGTTTGAGATTTTCTCCGCCGACCTCCAGCAGATCGTTACGCTCGATAAACTCACCCTCATCCTCGGCGCACGCCTCCAGTCCGGCGAATTCGAAACTACCCAGCGCCTCTCACTTAGCGACCCCGCCACGGCCACCAGCGGGCTCTTTAACATCCCCGCCGCCGACCAGCACAGCGTGGTGGATTTCGACCGCCTCACCCTTTACGCATACGAGCACTGGCGGCTCGCGAGCTGGCTCACCATCCACGGCGGCGTCACCTACGACGACATGCAATACCCCGAGAACTTCCGCTCGCCGCCCATCAGCGACCGGCAGAAATCGCTCGACCGCGTCTCGCCAAAAATCGGCTTCACCATCGCGCCGAGCCCCTTGTTCACAACGCGCGGCGTCTATACCGAGTTCGTCAGCGGCGTCAGCTTCGACGAATCCATCCGCCTCGAACCCACGCAAATGGCCGGCTTCGCCCAAGCCTTCCGCTCCACCATCTCGGAAGACGTGCTCGGCTCTGTGGAAGGTGCTCATTACAAAGTCAAAGGCATCAGCGTCGAGAGCAAGCTCCCCACCCGCACCTACCTCGGCGCGGACCTCACACAAGTCGAGCAACGGCTCAACCGCAGCATCGGCGTCTTCGACATTCTCAACGACCCCGCCAACCCAGCATTCATCGGCATCCTCCCATCGCAGACCGAAGAGCGCATCGCATATAAAGAGAACGCCCTCACGCTTACGGTGAACCAACTCATCGGCGACTACTGGTCCATCGGCGCGCGCTACCGCTACGTCCGCTCCGAGTTGGATTCCCACCTCGCCGACGTATCCGCGCTCGACTATCCTGGCGGCGTCCGCGCCCTCGAAGCCACGCTGCGCGAAGCCACCATCTTCGCGAACTTCAACCACCGCAGCGGCATATTCGCCCGCGCCGAGGCCACTCACTACGACCAGGAAAACAAAGGCTACGCCCCCGGCAGCCTCGGCACCGATGGCAGCACGGGCGACAAGTTCTGGATGGTCAACGCCTTCGCCGGATACCGCTTCATGCAGAACCGCGCCGAAATCAGCACCGGAGTCCTCAACATCACCGACACCGACTACCAGCTCAATTCGCTCAACCCCCTCACCGACCTCCCCCGCGAGCGCACGCTCGTCGTGCGGTGCAGGTTTAGTTTTTAGCTCACCGCATGGGGCTCGAAATTGTTGAGCTTCTGATGGCTGTGGAAACAGAGTTCGGAGTTGAGATCCCCGAGGCTGAAGCGGAAAAGCTGGCGCGCGTGGGGGCTCTGCACGACTTCATCGTGAAGTCGCTCCGCCAAAGCAGCGACCAGACGCCCGTCGTGGAGGCGGAAGTATGGAGTCAGCTCGTGCGTTTGATCGTGGCCCATCTCGGGACAGTGCCCGCGCGCATCCATCGCGATGCGTATTTCACGGCGATATAGCGGAAACTCTACGACTCGGGTTAGCTTTTGTCCGCAAGCTGCTTGCAGGCTTGAAGGTCGAGCTTGCCGCTGGCGAGGATGGGGATTTTTTCCACCTGCTGGATACGCTTGGGTATCCAGAGGTTTGGGAGGCCTGCGGCGGTAAGTTGGTCGCGGATGGTTTTGGCATCGAGGGGACGGGTGGTGAGGATCACGAGGGCTTCGCCTTTCGCTTCGTCGGGGGTGGAGGTGAGCATGATGACGCGTTCGCCTTCGCTGGTGAGGCCGAGGAGTTCGACGAGTTTGTTTTCGATGGTTTCGTGGGGGACCATTTCGCCGCCGATTTTGGAGAATCGGGTGAGGCGGCCTTCGATGAAGAGGAAGCCGTCCTCGTCGAACCGGGCGAGGTCGCCGGTGCGGAACCAGCCGTCTTTTATTACGTCGGCGGTGCGGGCGGGGTCGTCGAGGTAGCCGTCGAATACGTTGGGGCCTTTGAGCCAGAGCATCCCGGTGGTGTGGAGGGAAAGAGGCGCGTTGGTTTCCGGGTCGCGGATCTCTGCTGCGAGACCGGCGACGAGTTTGCCGGAGGAGCCCAGACGGGATGTGGGCTGGTCTTCGACTTCGGGGTTGTTGGGGAGGTTGAATGATGCGGCGGGCGATGTCTCAGTGAGGCCGTAGCCTTGCATGACGGGGACGCCGAATCGTTTCTCAAATGCGAGGGCGAGTTCGTCGGGGAGCTTCTCCGCGCCGGTGACTGCGAACTTTGCGGAGCGGAGCTGATGGGGCTCGGCGCGCTTCATGTAGCCGCGCAGAAATGTGGGCGTGGCGAGCATGATTGTGGCCTTGTGGGCTTCGATGAGGTCGGCGCATTTGCCCGTCTCCAGCGGGTTCGGGTAGGTGACGACTTTGACGCCGGAGGTCATGGGGAAGATGAGGCAGACGGTGGCTCCGAAGCTGTGGAAAAATGGGAGCGCGCCCATGATGACGTCGGTGGGACCGAGGTCGAGCATCTCGCCAAATTGGTTCGCATTGGCGAGGAGGTTGCGGTGGGTAAGGACGACGCCCTTTGGCTCGCCGCTGCTGCCGCTGGTGAAGAGAAGGAAGGCTTCGTCGCGGTCGCCTTTTTCGGAAATGCCGACGATGCGACGGAGGAGCCAGTAGGGCAAAAGTTTGGCGGCGATGCCCCAGCGGATGGCGCTCTTTTTTAAAGTGGGGATGATGTTTTCGAGGAGGACTTCGCGCTCGGGCCATGGGAAATCTTTGAGCTTTGCGCGCACGACTCCGGCGGTGATGGCGCAGCGGATGCCGGCTTTGCGGATGCACGCTTCGATGGATGCACGGCCTGCGGTGAAGTTCAAATTTACGGGCACTTTTCCCGCGAGCATGACGGCGAGATTGGCCACCATCGCGCCTTTTGAGGAAGGGAGGACGATGGCGATGCGGCGCTCTGGAACTTGCGCGCGGAGGAGACGGCTGAGGGCGATGGAGGCGGCGAGGAGCTGTGTGCGGGAGAGCCTGGAGCCGTCCATGCCATCCACGACGACGGTGCGGGAGCCGTCGCTGGAGAGGCAGCGGAGGGCGGCGGCGGCGAGGCTGCCGCGCAGGAATGCGCGCTCTTGGTAGCACTGCTCGCCGAGGGCGAGGAAGTGCTGGCGGACGATATCAATCCCCGCATCACGCGGGGCGAGCGATGCGCCGAATGCGACGGTGATCGGGTAGCGCCATTCGCGCGGCCATTTCCAAAAGAAACGCCCGCCGCGATAGCTGAAGATGCTGCCCCAGAGCTGGTCCATCCACGCGGCGACGACGGGCGTCTTCGCCTGCCGAGCGATGATTTCGTAGCCGCGCTGGAGACGTAAAAGTGTGCCGCTGCGGGAGAGCGAGCCTTCGGGAAAAATGCAGACGATTTCGCCGCGCTTGAGGGCTTCGACGGAGAGCTTCATCGTGTCTTTCGCGCGTGTGTTCGAGATGGGGAGGACGCCGAAGAACCGCATGATGGGGGCGAGCCGCCGCTCGTTGTAGTAGTGGTCCCAAACGATGAAGCGGATGGGGCGCGGGCAGGCGGCCTGGAGGACGATGGCGTCTATCCAAGTGAGGTGGTTGGGCAGGAGGAGGAAGCCGCCCTCGGGCAGCGTCGCTACGCCGCGCGCGGTCACTTTATAGACGAGGCGGAAGAAAAAGAGGATGACGGTGCGAGCGAGCCAGACGACGAGCGGCGGCGTTTCATTTTGCGAAGTGGACACGCAGCGGAGATAGCCGCGCAGAGCGGCGTTGCCAAACTAAAGCACGCGGCGCTCGCCGGTGCGACTGGCGCGGATCGCGTCAAGCGTGGAGCGGACTTGGGATTGGAGCTTCTCTTTCGTGTAAGGCTTGGGCAGAAAGCCCTTCAGCCCACGAGCAAGCATGGCTCGCACTTTATCCTGCTCGGCAAAGCCGCTGCTGAGCATGATAGAAGCGTCTCGGTCGAGTTTCTTGAGCTCATCAAACACTTCCGCACCGTCCATGATGGGCATGGTGAAGTCGAGAATCACAAGGTCGATTTGCCCCTTCAGCTCTCCGTAAATCGTGAGTGCTTTGAAAACATCTGTCACGGCGATCACTCGGTATCCTTCTTCGATGAGGACAGCGGTTGCGAGTTCGAGGACGATCTTTTCATCGTCGATGACCATGACGAGTTCGCCTGAGCCGTGCGGGTTGAGAATCGAGCTATCGGACTGCTTGATGGTGCTCACACGTTCCTCCACTGCCGACGCGGCAACAGGAGGCGAAGGAGGCCCGAGAAAGGGATCTGCAAGCCCGCCGGCTCTTGCCGCCATCTGCGCTGTGACTTGTTGCGCGCGTTCCAGTCCTTGCGAAAGGAATGAATAGTAACGCAGCGCCTCGGTGTCGGTCGCACAGAGTGGCCGAAGCGCCTTGCTGGACTCGGTGATGACCTGAATCAGGTTGTTCAAATCGTTGGCCGTCGCCCTCAACCACCGAATGTCTTCCGAGTCACCCATGCTGTTCCTCCCTACTAGACACCATTCTCCTCACGGACCGCCCACCAAAGGCTTGCGATGATTGCGATAACGACAAATAGAAACGTACTGATGCTGAACATGAAGCGCCGACTTCTTTCGTATTCATATCGGATTGGTCAAACACGTTCTGTGCGAGCGTGCTGGTTATTTCAGACGATCAGGGAGTTTGCCCGACTCCGCTGGGGTCGGCGTGACTTCCAAAGGCTTGCCCGCTTTTTTCCAGCCGCTGAGCCCTTCGATGAGGTGGTAAACGGTGGGGAAGCTCGATTTTGAGAGCACATTCTCGACAGCGACCTTACTCCGGCGACCGCTCTGGCAATGGACGAGTATGGGCTTGTTATGGTCGAGAGCGCCCAGGTTCTTCTCAAAGTCCTCATCAAGCGCATTCAAATTTTTTGCGCCCTTGATGTGGTCATGTTCAAACTCATCCTCCGTGCGCAAATCGATGACGGTGACACCCGCAGCGATATGCTTCTCCGCCTCATCGACCGTGACATTGACGATTTTTGCCTGAGCCTTGGCGGGCACCGTCGGTGCGGCGGTCGCCGGCTTTTCCTGAGCGTAAAGCGGCGCGGATACTGCGAAGACTGTCGTGGCGAGTAGGATAGAAACTTTCATGGCACTAGAATGCCCTGCTCCATCAAACGTGCAACGGCGAAAATGGGGTCTTAAGATCGCCTGTGACGGTCGCCGGGAATGGAGGGTTATTTCTCGTGCAACTCGACTTCCGGGTCCCAGACAGGAGCGGCTTCTTTGACGCGGCGTTCGAGTTCGTCGAGGAAGAAGTTGGATGGGCCATCGGTGCCGCCGCGCATCTCCTTCACTTTCTCAAACGTCTCGCCTGCAAGAGCGGTGTCGCCTTTTTCAAACGCTGCGACTGCGGCGAGGAAAACGGGTAGCCAGTCTGGCACGGCATCGACGCCTTCTTCGCCGAGGAGTTCGTGGATGACGAGGGCGGATGCTTTGCCCTTCATGATGAATGCGCCGAGTCGCCGCGTGGTGAAGCCGGGGCCCATTTTCTGGAAGGCGTCGTCGGAGATGAGCACGCTGGTGCCGAGGTGCTTGTTCAGCGATTCGAGGCGGGCGGCGAGGTTCACGGGGTCGCCGATGACGGTCCAGTCGAAGCGTTGCTCGGAGCCGAGGTTGCCCGCCAGCACTTGGCCGGTGTGGACGCCGATGCGGGTGCGGACTTTTTTGCCACGGACGAGGAGCGGTTTGCCATCAATCATGATGTCCGAGTCTTTGTGCAGCCGCCATGCGGAGAGGACGGCGTTGCGGACGTGGTCTTCGTCCGGCAGCGGAGCCCCCCATACGGCGAGTACGGCGTCGCCGATGAACTTCGCGATGGTGCCCTTTAATTCGAGGACGTGCCCGGTACACTGGGTGAAGTAAGTGGCGAGGATGTGCGACAGTCGCGCCGGGTCATCCAACTCCTCGGAGAGCGAGGTGAAGCCTTCGAGGTCGGTGAACATGATGGTGCCGGTGATGATTTTTCCACCGGGCTTCAAGTCCACATCCTGCGTGCTGATCTGCTTCGCCATTTCCGGCGACAGGTACTTTCCGAATGCACCGATGATGGCATTTCGGCGGCGTCCCTCGAAGAGGTAGTTGGAGAAGGCGACGATGCTGGGGATGACGACAGCGGGGACCAGCCAGTTCCCCCATACGTGCTTGGATTGGATGCCTTCTACAGCAAGCAGCGCGACGACGATGCCTGCCGCGACACAGCTCGAAATGACGATCCACGGAGCCCGAGGCATGAGCAGGGCGGTGAGGATAAAGCCGAACCAAAAGACGAGCCGCTTCTCCGTCTCCAGCGGCAGTCGCGTGAGCGCTTCGCCGCGAAGAAGGTTGAGCGCAGCGGTGGCGTGAATCTCGACTCCGGGGACAAACTGGCCGCCGGGGCGCATCGTGTAGGGAGTGCGAAAGGCGTCCTTGCTGTTTTTCGCGTCCGAAGCGAGCGACACCCGCCCACCGACGAATACGATCTTATCTTTGAAGGTTCCCTCCGGCACGCCGTTCGGAATCATGGCTTCGTAATAAGAGTAGTTCTTAATCGTCCCCGTCGGCCCGTAGTAATTGATCCAGCGGAGTTTCATGCGCTCGCTCGATTCCTTGGGAAGATTTGCGCCGAGTTTTTCCGCCATCCGCCATGTCAGCGCGGGGACCATATCGGTGCCGGGATACATGGCGCGGATGCCTTGGTCGGAGTCAATCGGCTTAAAGACGAGGAGCCCCCACTGCGCGCCGGCTTTGCGAAATAGCGGCTTCGGGGGGATGATTTTGACGTTATTGCTCTTGTCCCGGATGGATTCCTCGGTCCCTCCACCGATGAAGGTGCTGCCAAATTCCTTGAGAGCTGCCGCCAGCTCCAAGTCCGACGGGCTGGGCTCGGACGCATCTCCGCCGAACACAATATCGAAGAACACGGCGCGTGCTCCAGCCGCCTTCAGCTTGCGAATCAGCTCTGCATGGACCTTTCTGTCGTAGGCATCGCCCTGCCCCAGCTTCGCCGCAGAGTCTTCGTCCATATAAAGAATGCACGCCTCCGCCGGGTAGCGATCCCGCCGAGAGTCGCGGCACATTTGCGGCAAGTCGAAGCTGTAACGCGCCAACGTCTCAGCGACAGTGGTGCCTGCGAGATGAAAGTAGCGGGCGGCCTGTGACTCCTCCGCAATCTCGCGGCCATCCGCATTGCCCAGCCAGTGCGAACAGTCAATTAGCCAAGAGCCGAACTCGCCGATCGCGGTCGCCGTCAGCGTAATAATGACTCCCCGGATGAGGCGCTTCTTCCACGGGCCACGCACATTTTCCCAGAGCTTGCGGAGTAGGGTCTTCATAGGGTGAACGCGGTTGTTTTTTGGCGAGACATGGGCGGACGTTGTGCAATCTGCCCGCCGGATGCAAGCGAGTGTGTGAGCCCGCGAGCTAGAACGCTTGCACGATGGGGGATGCTCGGGCTTTTATCCGGTGATGCTTCTCTGGCGTGAAAAGATACCTGATTTCTGGCTGCCGAAAATCCGCTCCGACCTCCCATCGGTGCTCGTCGATCACGCTCATCTCGAACGCAAGGCCGCAACCTCCGCGCTGAACCTCTCGAAGTATAACGAGCTGTTCGACCAAGTCAGCGAGCTGAACGCCATCGCCATCGAGGAGCTCCAGCACTTTGAACTCGTGCTCCGGCTGCTGCGCGAGCGCGGGATAAAATTCGACGTGCCCAAGCGCAATCCGTGGATTGCCGGGATGATGAAAGAAGTGCGCAAGGGCAGGCGCGAGCAAGTCATCGATCACCTCGTCGTCTGCGCCCTCATCGAGGGGCGCTCGTGCGAGAAGTTCCAAATCCTCGCCACCGCCATCCGCGATCTCGATGCCGGGCTCGCCGACTTTTACGCCAGCCTCGTAGAGAGCGAAGGCAACCACTACGCCACCTACCTCATCATGGCCCGCCACATAGACCTCGCCGAGACGGAGCGGCGGCTGGATTTCTTCCTAGACCTCGACGCCGCGCTCATCGGCATCCCGAATCCCCACGCGATGCTCCACTAGCCCATGGACCAAATCATCATCAGCCAACTCGGCATCTCCACCTACATCGGCGCGACCGCAGACGAGCGGCGCAAGCCCCAGCGACTCCGCGTCTCCATCACCATGGACCTCGCCGCGCGCGTGCTCGACGACAAGCTGGAGAACACTGTGGACTACGCCGCCGTCTCCGGCGTCGTCAAAGCACTGGCGGCCACCGGCGAGCGATTGCTCATCGAGACCCTCGCGGAAGAAATCGCCGCCACCTTGCTGTCCAGCTACCCGATTCGCGCCGTGGAAATCGAGCTGCGCAAATACATCCTGCCCGACACCGAGTTCGTCGCGGTGCGAATCCGGCGGTGCTTTCCCAAAGGATGAGTCTCCCGCATCGGGATTGCCGAACCGCACAAGGGCGCTAAAACCCTGCGCCATGACTACTCGCGGAAAACTCGTCTTCACCATTATCTTCCTCGCCATCGTCGGCCTCGGCGTCGCCAAATGGTGGCCCAAGCTCAAGCCCGGAGCCGCCGCCACGGCTCGCGAGGAAAAAGCCAGCGCAGCCTCAGAACTCATCGTCGCCACACAGACGGAAGTGCCGCGCCTCGGCTCGGCGGGCGTTTATCAGAGCAAGGACAACGTCGTGGACCTAGAGCTGAGCATCTACGCAGGCTACGCGGGCATCGTCGCCGCGAATGGCGGACTGGAGCCGAACGACAACTCCATTTTCGCCAAAAAATACGGCTTCAAAGTGCGCATCAAGCTCAGCGAGGAAGAAAGCTGGAACGCGCTGAATGCCGGCAAAATGGCCGCCAGCGCCACGACGGTGGACGTGCTCGCCGTCTATGGGCGGCAGTTTAACGCAGTCGTGCCCGTGCAACTCGGCTTCTCGCGCGGAGCCGATGGCGTGGTGGTGAAAACGGGCATCAAACGCATCAACGACCTCAAAGGGAAAGTCCTCGCCAGCGCGCAGTTCACCGAGGCGGATTTCTTCATCCGCTACCTCGCGCAAGAGGCGGGCATGACCGTCAAAATGCTCTCCTCGCTCGACGCCGAGGCCGACCCGAACGCCGTCAATCTCGTCTATTCCGAAGACGCGATGAAAGCCTGCGACGCATTCACTTTAGACGAAACCGGCAAGCTCGTCGGCTGCGTGACGTGGGCTCCGAAGACCACCGACACCGTGAAGGCCAGCGCGGGAAAAGCCCACCTGCTCACGACCAATCGCAACCTCCTCCTCATCGCCGACATCCTCGTGGTGAACAAAGGCTTCGCAGCCGCCGAGCCCGAGAAAGTCAAAGGGCTCGTCGCCGGAATCCTCGAAGGCAACCAGATGGTCCGCAACAACGCCGACGCGAGTCTGGACGTGATCGCCAAAGCCTTTTCCACCAAAGACGAGCCGTGGGACAAAGCCCGCGCGAAGATGGAACTCCAGAAAATCCACTTCTCCAACGGCCCCGAGAATCTCTCCTTTTTCAGCGGCGCGATGGATGCCGCCGGCAGCTTCTCCGGCATCTACCAGAGCGCGATCTACTCCTACGGCAGCGAGCTGGTAAAAGACCCCGTGGACAGCGAGCGCTTCCTCGACCTCAAGCACCTCAAAGCCCTCGAAACCGCAGGCGCATTCGCCGGGCAAGCCGTCAGCATCGCACCCATCAAAACGCAAGGTGCAGGCCCGGTGGAAAGCGACCCGCTGCTCAGCAAAAACATCCGCTTCCTCTTCCAGCCCAACAGCGCCGTGCTGGACATCACGAACGCCGACAATTTGAAAAGCCTCGGCGCGCTCAAGCAGATGCTCCAGATCAGCCCCGGCTCCACCATCCTCCTGCGCGGCCATGTGGATAATTCCAAAGTCGAAGACTTCAAAAAGCAGGGGGACAGCTTCCTCCGCACCATGGCGATCAAAGCGACCGACTTCAGCAAGCAGCGCGCAGCCGAGATCAAGAAGCAGCTCGTCGAGCGCGACAAAATGGACCCCGCCCGCATTGAAGTCATGGGCCGTGGGTGGGAAGAGCCGCTCGGTTCCACCGACGAAAGCCGTCGCGTCGAGGCGCAGTGGTTCACGCTGGAGTAGGAGGGGCTCGGTTTGGCATCCGTGTCAGACACGAGCGCAGATATGCGCGGAACATTTTTTACCGTTGCGGCGACAAACCATTTGAACTCGGCACCCCGTCGAGCGTAGCGTGTGGGCATGGTTGAGATTCAACGTGCGGAGCAAACGCCCGGACTTAAAGTGGAGTTTTTCATGATGCGAACGCCGCGAACACGACTCGCTCTGGGCACGGTAAACTGCGGATCAGATTCCGCTGGCGCAAATCGCGCCGTTGCTTAAGACTCTTCTTCAAATCCATGAACTCGTTCGGTAGGCCCACCTTTTTATTCCTGCTCGCGGCCCTTGCGGCGGCCCCGCTGGAATCTACTGCGCAGGACAAGAAGAAGGATGCAAAGAAGCCCGCGCCCGTGGCTCCGAAGCCTGCGAAGGTGGAGGAGAAAAAGAAAGGCATCGCCGGGCTCGGCGAACTGCCGATTCCGAAAGGCTCGCCGCAGAAGGAAATCCGGTTTCCCGTTTACAGTGCGGATGGAAAAAAGACGACGTACTACCGTATCGGCGTGGCGACTTGGACGGACGATGAGAATATCGAGATGAGGGAGATGGAGCTCCAGACTTTCAACGCGGCCGGTAAGGAGGAATACGTCGTGAAACTGCCGGATGCCGTGCTGAATGTGCCGACGAATGTGATCACAGCGAAAGCGCATGTAACCATTCGGGACGAGCGGTTCGAGATTGAGGCAAATTCGCTGAGCTACAATATGGACGCGAAGACGGAGACGGGCGAGCCGGACCGCATCGCGACACTCGGTGGCGGAGTAAAGATGACAATTTTCAACAGCGCGGCTTTGTCCGGCGGCAAGAAGAAAGACGACGGCCCAGACATCAAAATCGAACCCATCAAAGAAGAACCAACCAAGAAATGAAACGCCTACTTTTTCTCGCCACATTGACCGCTGCCGCCGTCGCACAGGACCCAGAAGTCGTCAAACCGGGCCAAGGCGCAAAGCTGGCCGTGCCTGCCGTCCGCGGCGCGAATCCCGTCGCCGCAAAGCCGAAAAAGGAGACTGGGCCGACGGTCATCGTCAGCGACAAAGGCTCCTTCAAGAGTAGTTCGCAGGTCGCGGAGTTTTCGGGCACGGTGAATGTCAAAGGACCGGGCTACGGCATCTCGTGCGACCGACTTAGTATCAAACTCAAAAAGAAACCCGAACCGGGGACGACACCTGCGCCCGCCCCAGCGGCAAAGCCCGGTGAGGAAAGCGCTCTCGGCGACGATATTGAAGAGGCAATCGCTGAGGGGAATGTCGTCATTACCCAAGATAAACCCGGCAAAGGTGGTGGAGCGGCAACGCACTACCTCGCCACGGGGCAACGCGCGGTATTTAACAGCGCGACGAACGCATTGGTCATCACCGGATGGCCGAAAATCCTCGAAACCAAAGGAGGAAAACCGGTGAAACAAACAAATGCACTTGAAGCCGGAGCAAGAGTGACTCTCTTCCAGTCCAACGATATGAGTTTTGATGGTGGCCGCTCGGAAGTAATCCTCTTCGGCGACGAAAAGAACAAAGACAAGGAATGACCTCAACCGCTGCAACGCCAACAGCCATCCTCCAAACACACGGCCTCGTGAAAACCTACGGCGGACGTAATGTGGTGAACGGCGTGGACATTAACTGCCATCGCGGTGAAATCGTCGGCCTCCTTGGCCCGAATGGCGCTGGAAAGACGACTAGCTTTTACATGATGGTAGGACTCGTCCGCCCCAACGCTGGAACAGTGCTTTTCGATGGTCACGATGTGACCGATCTTGCGATGTACAAGCGGGCGCGGATGGGCATGGGCTATCTCCCGCAGGAAGAGAGCATTTTCCGAAAGTTGACCGTGGAGCAGAATATTATGGCGATTCTGGAAACGACGGATCTTAACAAAGCCCAACGCAAGGCGCGGTGCGAGGAGTTGCTGGAGCAATTTGGCATCGCGCACGTTCGTAAACAAATGGCTCTCACGCTCTCTGGTGGTGAGAAACGCCGCCTCACTATCGCTCGCTCGCTAGTGACCAATCCCAGCTTGCTCATGCTGGACGAGCCTTTCAGCGGCGTGGACCCCATCGCTGTGCAAGACGTGCAGGCCATCGTGAGCGACCTACGAAAGCTCGGCCTCGGCATCCTCATCACCGACCACAACGTCCGAGAGACCCTCAGCATCGTGGACCGCGCCTACTTGATCTTTGAGGGCCGCGTCCTGATGCAAGGAACGAAGGAGTTTCTCATCGCAAACCCCGAAGCCAGAAGACTTTACCTTGGAGAAAACTTCTCCATGTAGATTTCCCTCAGAACAAAAAAAACAAACAGGAGAAACACAAAATAACATCATGCAAACTGCAAACGTAAACGTGCCAATCCGCATTACAGGACGACACATGAGCATCACGGACGCAATCCGCGACTACGCTCAAAACAAAGTCGAGCATATCCACCTCGACTACCCACGCATCATTGAGGTCCATGTGATCCTCGATGTAGAAAAGCACCGGCATCTCGCCGAAATCGTGCTCCACTGCGCAAACCACATCACCATCGAAGCCGACCACGAGTGCGACGATATGTATGCCGCAATTGACGGCGTCATCGCGAAAATCACCCGTCAGATGCGAAAGTACAAAACAAAGATGCTGCGGAACCATCGACCGCGCCGCACAGAGCCACAACACTTCGACGAGCATGTCCTCCATGTTGACGAGACATTTGAGGAGCACGCCGAATCCGAACCGAAGCACGTCCACACCGAGCAAACGGTTGTGAAACAGCTCTTCGTGGATGAAGCGGTGCTTCAGTTGGAAATGGCTGCCAATCGCCAATTTGTGGTCTTTTTGAACGCAAAAACCGAAAAGCTGAACATCGTTCAGCGGCGCCGAGATGGCACCTACGGACTTATCGAGCTCACCGTCCCGGATCTGAAGAAATAATTAGTTAATCACCTATTCACAAAACGCCGTGAAGTGACGCAGAAATTCGTCCTTCACGGCGTTTCTCTCTGTACCCGAACGAGATAAAGCGACGTGCCAAAACGGAACTAATTCCAACATATTTCCGTCGCCATAATGTTCTCCATAATTTCAAGAAATGTCTTGCCAGGTTCGTTCTTTTTGGCAGAATCGGTTTCCTCAACTACACGTACACATTCAAGAGCCCTAAACTACAGCACGGCACGCCGCTCGCTTTAGCACAAACGCCGATGAAAAACTCAAAAAAACCTTTCCAGCCCTATAAAGCCGCATGACAAGCAGAAAGTTCGCATTGTCACTGATGGTATTTTGTTTATCAATGGGACTCTTCCGTCCATTGAGTGTCGATGCTGGAATCTTTACGCCTCAGGAACAAGGGATTGCGAACGCCTTGCTGAATGACCCCGGCCAGAAGCGCAACAAGAGCACCATGCAGGCGGATGCTACACTGACGGCCGTCGCACGAGCCAGGGCCAAGGATATGGCGACGCGGCGCTTTTTTGACCATGTCAATCCGAGTGGAATCGGCCCGAACTACGCGGTCCGCAGTGCGGGGTATCCGCTTCCACTTTGGTGGGGAAATTCCCGCACCGACAACAATGTAGAATCAATCAGTGCTGGCTATCCGACTGCGGCAGCCGCTTGGGCCGCATTGCTCGCCTCTCCAGCGCACCGCAATCATCTGTTGGCGGTGGATTCCTTCTACCAAGACCAAACAAGTTACGGAGTCGGCTACTACTACGACGAATCATCACCCTACTGGTCCTACTTCGTCGTAATCACCGCTCCGCCAAAGGCGAAAACGACTCTGAAAATTTCAAGCCCAGTATCTGGCTCGAAAATCGGCGCCGCTGCTGTGACTGTGGCAGGGACCGTTGGCGAGAGCGGCCTTGTTGGATGGCTGGATATTCGGTTAGAGAATACGTCTGGGACATCCGGATGGACGCGCGTGAGCCTCCCAGCAGGAACCGGAGTTGGTGCTTGGAGCACTGTAATAAGTGGGTTCGTCCCTGGCGCAAACACGGTTCGACTTCGCAGTTATACGGGCGTTGGTAACCTTTTGATGGAAGCCACAAGTTCGGTGCAATGGGTCGTTTTGAAACCCCTAACAGTGGCAGTCGATGGCGATGGAGAAGTGACTGATGGATTTCTGGGAACGAAAAACCGCGAACTCGGTGTCAATTATACCATCGCCGCCAAGCCGCACGACAATCGTACCATTTTCAGCCACTGGACGGGACTACCTCAGAGCGCAAACGCAGCATCAGCGCGGCAGACGTTCACGATGACTGACGGCCTGTCGCTAGTCGCGCATTTCGTCCCGAATCCTTACGAAACTCTGTCCGGCGTTTACCAGGGAGTTTTGCAAGGGCTCCAGGCGACCACAACAGGCCAACTGAGAGTTTCGGTGACACCGCTAGGAAAATTCTCCGGCAAGCTCTATTACGGGGCGGGAAGCCATGCGATTAGCGGGACGATGAACGCTAGTGGCCAAGCGGGCCTCCAAATTAAACGGACCGGCCAGCCGGAGATCGGACTTTCCTTCAATCTTGATATCACCGGAGCAACGCAGGAAATCACTGGAACAGTGAACGAATACGGCGTGATTACCCCGCTCCGAGCAGAACGCAGGGCCGAGTCGTCGGAGGTTCTAGACGAAGGACGACTCGTTGATCATTCGGGCCAATTCACAGCCCGTATCACCCCCGATACGGCAGTAGTGAACGCTCCACATGGCAGCGGCTACGCGATCATCCGCGTAGCCAAGTCGAACAACGTCACAGTCACCGGCACCCTTGCGGATGGACGCGCAATTTCTGCGAGCTCCATACTCTCAACGAATGACGCCATTCCCATTTACGCGCGTCTTTTCAGCGGAGCAGGGGCGGTGACGGGAACGACCACCCTCGTGAACACCTCGACTGCCGACATCAGCGGCAGCGTCCGCTGGTTCAAACCCGAGCGCCTCCCCGACCAATACTACCCGCAAGCATTCACGACACAAAATGCGGTCATCGGTTCCCGCTATGTCCGTCCGGTAAAAGGCACCGCATTTATCGATTTTCAAACTACCCAAAACCGTGCGCGGCTCCTCCTCTCCAGCGGGAATATTCAGACTCAGATTACCCAAGCCCTAGAGGTCGATTCCAACAACACCGTGGAACTTCAAACACCCACTAACACGGGCATGAAAATCACCGTGAATGCCAGCACCGGGCTGCTCTCTGGCTCCTTTCTCCATCCCACGGCGGGAGTCCGAAAGTTCTCCGGCGTCGTCAGTCAGAAGCAGCACGTCGGATGGGGCTTCTTCCTCGGCGTGGACCAAGGCGGCTCGATGCTTCTCCAGCCGTAGAGCTACGGCCCGGATAAACCGACGATTGCTCCGGCGTATCCCGTGAGTTCTAGGTAGCCGTGGCCGTTTACCGCTCGCCCGTCGCGGGTCCCAGCGATGTCGATGAGCCCTTCCCAATAAACGACCGGCTTCAGCACAAGCTCCTGATTTTCCACCGGCGTGCTCACCGCGATGTCGAGGCGGAGCGATGGCACGCGCACTTGCCAGCCGATAGGGTAATCGCCGCCTGTCTTTGCGCTCTTCCATCGGCGTGTGGGCTTTAACTCGATCTCCTCACGGCGGAGATGCGTCACCGTGCCATCGGGTGAAATCCACGAGCCGCTCGATGCGCCGTCCACGGTGCCGTCTTTGCGGCGGAGCTGGTAGAGCATCAGCTCCGAGCCGTCGTCGAGCTGCACGCTGAACCAATCCCAGCCCACCTGCCCGCTCGGCAGCGGGCTCGACGCCCACTCGTGGTCGAACCAACTCTCGCCTTCCACCGCCAGCTCCTTGCCGCCGATGCGCAACGTCCCCTTCGAGCGAAGCCGCGTGCCGGAGTAGTAGTGCGACGCGTGCCCGGCCTCCACGGCCTTGTTGCTTATGCCGCCTTCGCCGTGGACCGCCCAAGGCTTCGCACGCTCCAGCCGCAGGGAAAGCGCGCGTTCCCCGTCCGTCGCACGCGCCACGAACGCGCCATCCTCTGCCAGCTCCAGCGCCCAATCGCCCAGCCACGCCACGCGGTTCCCCTCCGCGAAACCCGCTTCCCCGAAGGCTCCGCGCTTCATCGTCTGCGTAAAGTGAAACTCCCCCGCCGTGACATCCGTGATCGTGAAATGCCCGAACTTCAGCGCGTCGCCGACGAACCTCGACGCCACCGCAGGCGCACCCGGCGGGCGCAATCCCTGCCGGAAAAACGTGAGCTGATACCCAAAGCGCCGCCCATCCGTCGCACGGAGATTGCCCGTGAGATACCACCACTCCGTCTTAAACTCGCGATGCAGCGCATGGTCACGCGGCCACTCGTAGGCGAGGCCGGGCAGCGCCAACTGCCAATCGCCGGCCAGCGCGGGCAGCGCAAGTATTGTGAGCCACTTTATCATTCTCCCCGCAAAGCCTCCGCGATCTCCACACTCCGCGCAACCCTCGCCGGCCACCACGCGGCCAGCACGGCCACCGTTGTCAGCCAAAACGGAATCGCCACGAGCGTCGCCATGGGGATGGAGAACGCAATCGTCCACCCGAAGAACGCTGGGTTCACCACCCACGTCAGAACCATGGCCAACGGGAGCCCAGACGCGATTCCCAGCATCGCCGCCGAGAGCCCGAGCAGCGCAGCTTCGCAAAGCACGACTTGCCCCACGAACTGCGCCGTCCCGCCCAGCGCCCGCAGCAGCGCAAGCTCGCGGCGACGCTCCACGACGAGCGCCGTCATCGTTAAAAAGACGCCGACAATCGCAACGATGACGGCCACCGAGCGGAGCACCTCCGTCACCGCAAACGTCTGGTCGAACACCAGCAAAATCTTCTCCCGCAGCGAGCGACTCGTATTCACCGAAAACTGCCCTGCGTCCGCAAACGCTGCGCGGAACTCCCGCTCCAGCGCTGTGCCGTCCGCGCCGGGATGCAGATACACCGCAGCCGAAAGCGCCCCGTGTTTTCCCCACAGCCGTGCGTAAGCCCGCGCGCCCATCAACACCATCCCACGGTCACGCGAATAGTCCGCATACACGCCCGCCACGGGGAACTCCACGCGCCCAGCAGGCGTCTCCAGCGCCACCGCGCCGAGGCCGTAGCGTCGCGCGTACGGCTCCGTCACCGCCACGGCTTCCCCGGCGAAAACACGCGCCATCGCCGCGTGTCCATCGGTCCCTCGAAACGACAGATTATCCCGATAGCGCCCATCCACGACGGCCAACGTGAAGTCCCCATCCACCGACTGCTCGAAGAACGTATCCACGCCCTCCGCTTCGGGCCGAGCGCGGAGCCACGCCACGGCTTCATCGGGCAAAAAAGAGTTCAGCCCGAACGACTCATTCGCAGCAGGCGCGATGAAAAAATCCGCCACGATGCCGCGCCCGATCCACGCGTCCAGACTGCTTCGAAAAGAGAACACCATCACGATCAGCGCCACGAGCATCGCCACCGCCGCCGCGAGTGCGGAGACCGTCACCGCATTCCTCCGCATCGAGCGCCGGAGCCGCTCTGCCGCTAGGCGCAGCGGCAACCACGGCACAGTGCGCGCGACAAACCGCACCACCGGAATCAACACCGGCGACAGCAGCGAAAACCCCGCCAGCACCAAGAACGCCGCCGCAAACGCCAGCCACGCCGGGCCCTTCCCCAGCGCACCGCCCGCAGCCGCAGCCGCAGCCAGCAGACACAGCGCGCCGCCGAGCCACCAGCGCCGCACATGCAGCTCCTCGCGCACCGCGCCCGCCACTCCGCGCAGCGCCGCCACAGGCTCCACGCGCGACGCCTCCGCCGCTGGCCCCCACGCGCCGACGAGCGCCGCCGCCACGCCGTAAACCGCCGCCAGCGCAAACTGCGACGGGTTCAGCCACAGCCGCTCCACATTCACCAGCGCGTAAAGTGCCGTCACCGTCTGCTCCACCGCGCCCGTCAGAAATCGCGCCAGTCCCACGCCGAGCACGCCGCCGAGCAGCACGCCGGGCACCGCATACAGCAGGGCTTCGCCCAAATAGATCAGCCTCACGCCCAGCCGCGTCACGCCGAGCGCGCGGATGATTCCGATCTCCGTCCGTCGTCGCGCCACGGAGGTCGAGACGGTGTTGAAAACCAAGAACACCGCGACGAGCAGCGACACCATACTCAGCGCCGTGAGATTGAGCTGAAACGCTGCCAGCATCTTCCCGAGCTGCTCGCTGCGCTGGCGCGGCGGCCCGACGCTCATGCCTTTTGCCAGCGGCGCAATCGCCGCCACTGCCTCTCCCACTTTCAGCGGATCGCGCAGACGGATTTGCAGCGAGCTCACCTTCCCCGCCCGGCGGAAAACCTCCTGCGCCCAGCCGATGTCCATCAGCGCCAGCCGCGAATCACTCACCGGCAGTTCCCCATCTTCCACAATCGCCAGCACCACCAGCCGCACCGCGCGCCCATCCACCACGACGGGAAACTCCGCGCCCACCGCCAGCCCATTGCGTGCGGAAAACTCCCGCGTCACCGCCACACCGCCCGGCGTCGCCAGCCACCGCTCGCCCATCGTCGCCGCATCGCCGGACAGCTCGAACGTCCGAAACTCCGCGCCGCTGATCACATCGATCCCGATGAGCCGCAGATACTCCCCCGGCTTCCCCGGCAGCGTCGCCAAGCCCTCCACAATTCCCGTCACGCCCGCCACGCCCGGCAGCCGCTCAATCAACGGCCAGAGCTGCTCATCCACATTCCCGCGCACTTCCACATGCGCCTTCCCCGCCACCATATCCACGCCCGCGGCGAAGGACTTCGTTGCGCTCTCATTCGCGATTTGGATGGCCAAATACACCGCGATTCCCAGCGCGATACTCAGCACATTCAAGAGCGCCAGCAGCCGATGCCGCCGGACGTACCGCGCGACGTGCCACCAAAAGATATGGATGATTGAAAGTCTGATGCCGCAGGAGATAGCGGAACTCTCCGCCTTCCGCCACTACCGGCGTGTAAAGTAGCTCGCGAGTCCCTTCGCGGCTGAAAATCAAACGGCGAAGCCGCACTTCTGTTTCGTGCGGCTTCGCCGTTTGGCTTTTGCCGCGAAGGGACTCGCGGGCTACTTTACGCTCACGCGAGTCGTGTGGTGCCGCGAAGGGACTCGCGGGCTACTTTGCGCTGTGCGCTCGCGGGAGTATCTGCGGTTTGCACACGACCACGCCGAGGGGCTGCATTTTCTCCACGAGGGCTTGATACATCGCCTCGTCGTCGTAGGTGCCGACGATGGCACCGCCGCTGCCGGTGAACTTCGCCGAGCAGCCGAGGCTGCGCGCGGTCTCGACCATCTGGAGATTTCCGAGGCCCATCTTGTCGCCGTAGATCGCTTTGCGGAGGTCGAAGTTCGCGTTGAGCAGCGGCGCGATCTCGGAGCCCCGCGCTTGCACGAGGAGGTCGCGTGTTTGCTGCGCGAGGCTGGCCCATGTTTGCATGGCGTCGTGGACTTCTTTGTCGTCGGCGTTCCAGCGTTTGCGGATGTCGTTGTGCGGGACTTCGGTGCCTTCGCCGAGCTTGGTCTTAAAGGCGACGTAGAGCGGCGGGAGCAGTCTCGGGTCGATCTCTTCGTAGAGCCCGTGGCCTTCGCGCTCCATGTGCGGTTTGTTGAAGTCCATGAAGACGGCCCCTTCGTACACTTGGATGACGCGGTCTTGCAGCCCGGCGGGGATGCCGAGTTCCTCGTTCTCCACGCTGAGGATGATGCTCGGTTGAAGGTGCTTCGGGATGTCTTGGTCCGTCACGCCGTAGAACTTCATCAGCGCGCGAAATGCGGCGGTGATGATGGCGCTCGACCCGGCCATGCCGACGCGGGAGGGGATGGTGCTGTGGTATTTCAGCCGGAAGCAGCGGTCGTGCAGCGCGACGCGGCGCTCGGTGCATTCGCGGTAAAAGCGCTTCACCGTCGCCTTGAGCAGCCGCACCCCGCCGTAGTAGCCGTAAAGCGCGACGTCGGCGACGAGTTGGTCGATGCTGTCGAACCGCGAATGGTCGCGCTCGTTCGGGACGATCTCGATTTTCTCCGCCTCGGTCAGTTCCACCCGCGCGGAGTAGTTGCGGACGATAAAGGAGATGGTCTTGCCGAAGTAACCGTCCGACGGATTGCCGATGAGCCCAGCGCGGGCGAAAGCTTCAGTGCGAATGGTGAGTGGTCTGCCTGCCATGAAAAATGTGGGTTCCTTTAGCGAAAATCGGGCCGCAGGATTCGGAGAATTGCCCGGTGCGTCAACCGCGAAGCCGAGGGACGAGGTGACTCGGGGTGTTTAAAGCGGAACGAGCGAGCGCCCCGTATCTGTAGCGCGAAAGTAGCGGGGGCGTCCCGCCCCCGAGCGCCGAAGGTGCTTGCGGCGCTGCGACACTGCGTGTCGCGCAGGGGCCGAGACGGCCCCTCTACTATCGCGGGGCACAATGCCTTTGTCCCGGAGGGACAGCCCGATGGTAGCCGGTGGTGAAGCGACGAAGGAGCGAGAGCCAACGGATCCGTGGGTGGAGCGGAATGCGCCCCGGAGGGTGCGCGAGAACGGCCCGCTTGCCGCCCGGTTCTCTCGCCCCTGCCGGGGCGGGTTCGCATGGGGTCGAGCGATCCGGTGGCTGCGCTCGTTCCTCGCTGACCACCGGCTAATTTCTCGCAGTCCCTCTGGGACAAAACCCATGTCCCACCTCTGTTCACTGCCCCTCCCGACCACCCGTCCAGCCCGCATGTTCACCGTGCGGGTGTGCACACCCGACGGGCGCGGGGTAGGACCCCGACGGCGTCGGGGGGGCCATGTTCAAGGCGCGGGGTCCCTAGTGGACGGGCGCGGGATAGACCCCGGACGAGCGCGGGGTCCCTAGTGGACGGGCGCGGGATAGACCCCCGACGGGCGCGGGGTCCCTAGTGGACGGGCGCGGGATAGACCCCCGACGGCGTCGGGGTCCCTAGTGGATGGGCGCGGGATAGACCCCCGACGGGCGCGGGGTCCCTCCCCGCGCTCATGCTCCTGCCCCGTGGCACGCTTGCGGGTGCCTACCGGGGCGGGCGCTCCCAGGTTCGTTACCCGATGGGGAAGGCGTAAGTGCCGGTGCGCAGGCCGCCGTTGATGTCGATGGTGATTTCCACCTCAAGGCTCCCCGTCAGCCCCGTCGGCACCGTGCAGACGACGGTCGTGCCTTTCGCGTAGGGGTAGTTAGTCGCATCCACATAAGTGCCATCGCTTTTACGGAAACGCACCTTGCAACCCGCCGCCGGGTCAAACTTCATGCGGCGGTTCCCCATAATGAGAGTAAGGCCCTTGCCTGCGACGTAGTGATTGGGGGACTTGGTATCGCTATCATACACTTCGAGGAAAACGGGGGCGACCCGGTTTTGCTCGCCTACTTTCTCGGCGGAAAATGCGGCCTCTGCACGCTGGCGGCCTTCTTCTCCGTAGTGGGAGCGCAGGTTGATATCCATGGACTCAAAGTCCCACGACTCCGGCCCGCCAATGGGCGCACTGCCGCCGCTCCCACACTGGAATCCGATGAGCCCGAAGAAGGCTTCGTGTTTCCAACCAGAGGTGGTGTTGTCGATCACCTTTCTGAAGGTTGAGAGGAGGATAGCCTCCACATCGGCGGCAGATTTACCGGTTTCCGCAGCGACGTCGGCGATGGTTTGCGCCGTGGTCTTTTCGCCGCGATATTTGGGTTGCGTGGTGATTCCCAATCCCTATGGGATTGGCCGTGTGATGTAAGGAAATGTTTCGCTCATACGGGGGTTTTGGCTACCACTCGGGCGGGTGGGTGGCAAGCGGGGATTTCGCTATGGGGCGGAGATTTCCGTATTCGGGAGGGCGGCCTGCAGCGATGCGACGCTCTCCTCCGTCAGCCCCGTGCAGCCGGTGAGATCGACTCGTTGCAGAGCGGAGAGGTTCTTGAGCGCGTCCACATTCGTCAGCCCTGTGCAGCGGTTGAGACTGACCTCTTGCAGAGCGGAGAGGTTCTTGAGTGCGTCCACATTCATCAGCACCTTGCAGTCGATGAGTCTGACCTGTTGCAGTGCGGAGAGGTCCTTGAGCGCGTCCACATTCGTCAGCACCTTGCAGTCGATGAGCCAGACGTATCGCAGAGCGGAGAGGTTCTTGAGCCCGTCCACGTTCGTCAGCCCCGTGCAGCCGAAGAGAACGAGACCTTCCAGTCGGGTGGGGGCTTTGAGCGCGGAGAGGTCGCGCAGCGTGGGGGCGTTTTCGATTATCAGCGCCTTTGGATTCAGCCGATGAACGATGGCGAGGTGCTGCTCAAACGCTTCGCTCGTCGGGATGCCCACGCCTGTCACGCCATCCAGCCAGGTCGCTTTCCTGAATGCTGCCTTCCAGTCCGCCCGAATCACTTCGTCAGGGTCGGCGTATCCCACACTCCACCCCAGCGCCTTTGCCTCCGCGAGCGCAGAGCGGAAGGCGTATTGGGTCCACCCGCCGTATGCGAGGAACCCGGCGGCGAGGAACCCGGCGGCGAGGAGGAGGAGCCAGCGTTGGAGGTGCCACTTTCGGCGCGGTGGTGGTGGGTCGGTGGTCATGGGTGTGTGGTGGTTGCGGGCTTAGGGCTGGATGCCGTAGAAGCGGGCGCAGGTTCCGCCGAAGAGGGCGGCTTTGTCGAGTTCGGGGAGGGGGTAGGTTTCGAGGAGGCGGTGGGTTTGCTCGTAGTCGGCGGCGAGTTGGCAGACGGGCCAGTCGCTGCCCCACATGAGGCGGGTGGGGCCGAATGCTTCAAAGACGAGGTCGAGGTAGGGGCGGAAGTCGGCGGGCTGCCATGCGCGGTGGTCGGCTTCGGTGTGGAGGCCGCTGAGTTTGCAGTGGACGTTGGGGGCGGCGGCGAGGCGGCGGATTTGTTCGCGCCAGGGGGTGAGGGTGCGGGCTTTGATGGGGGGCTTGGCGATGTGGTCGAGGACGAAGGGCTGCTGGGGGAAGCGGGCGACGAGCTCGATGGCGGCGGGGAGTTGGTGGGGGAAGATGAGGAGGTCGTAGGTGAGGCCGAGGGGGGAGAGTTGGGCGATGCCGCGCAGGAAGTCGGGGCGGAGCATGAAGCGATCGTCGGGTTCGTCTTGGACGACGTGGCGGACGCCGACGAACTTCGGGTGGCGGGCGAGGCGCTGGAGGTCGTCGGCGACATCGGGGGCGCGCAAGTCCACCCAGCCGACGACGGCTTTGATGCGGGGGTCTGCGTCGGCGAGGCCGAGGAGCCAGTCACTTTCTGCAAGGGATTGGCGGGCCTGGACGGCGACGGAGCCAGCGATGCCGAGGGGCTGCTGGAGGCGGGCGAGGTCGGCGGGGAGCCAGTCGCGGTGGAGCGGGGAGCCGCTGGGGATCCACGGGTATTGGGCGGCGTCGTAGCGCCAGAAGTGCTGGTGTGCGTCGAGTTTCATGATGCGTGAAAAGTAGCTCGCGAGTCCCTTCGCGGCTGAACACTCCTCGCGAAGCGACCAATCTGTGAAGTGTCGCTTCGCGAGTGGCGAAATGCCGCGAAGGGACTCGCGGGCTACTGTGCGCTATCGCGACTTCGAGCGATTCCACTCTTAATGACACCCGTCGGGGTGAGGCAAGTTCCCTTTCACTCGACAGGGCGGGGGGGAATCGGAGCGGGGCTTTCCTAAGCCCCGTTTGGCGCGTAGCGGCAACTCGCGCTTGCCACTGACGTGGCAACGGGGCTTAGGAAAGCCCCGCTCCCATTCGCGCCTCCGGTAAGATGGTATCACTCGACAGGGCGGGGGAATCCACGGAGGGTGCGGGGACTGGTATGATTGCTGTCGATGGACTGACTAAACTATATGGCGACTTCGCCGCTGTCACGGAGCTGAGCTTCACGGTGAATCCCGGCGAGGTGCTGGGCCTCGTGGGGCCGAATGGCGCGGGGAAGACGACGACGCTGCGGTGTCTGGCGGGCATCATCCCGGCGACGCGGGGGAAGATTACCATCGCCGAGCACGACATCGCGGAGGACCCGCTGGCGGCGAAGCAGGCGCTGTCGTTCTTCTCGGATGAGCCGCGCCTCTTTGACTACCTCACGGTGCAGCAGCATCTCGATTTCACCGCCCGCCTTTACCAAGTGGCGGATGCGAAGGAGCGCGGGATGGCGCTGCTGGAGGAGCTGGATATGGCGGATAAGCGCGACTTGCTGGCGACGGAGCTTTCGCGCGGGATGAAGCAGAAGGTGGCGCTGGCGTGCGGGTTCTTGCACGAGCCGCGCGTGATGTTCTTCGACGAGCCGCTGACGGGGCTGGACCCGCTGGCGATCCGGCGGACGAAGGAACTGATCGTCCGCCAAGCGCGGGACCGTGGGGTGGCGATTATCATCAGCTCGCACTTGCTGCATTTGCTGGAGGAGGTGTGCTCGCATTTCCTGATCGTGAAGCGCGGGCGCAAGGTGGAGCACGGCACGCTGGCAGACATCCGGGCGGCGCATGAAGGGGCGGACTTGGAGGAAATCTTCGTGCGCATCGCCGGGGAGGATGCGGGGAAGTGAGCGCCCTCGGCTACCTCATCACGCGCTCGCTGGCCAATTCCGTCGTCCACCGCATCAAGCGGCTGCGGCAGCCGAAGTATCTGCTCGGGGCGGCGCTGGCGGTGGCCTACATCTACTTTTACTTTTACAAGTTCCTCTACCTCGCCGCTGGCGCTTCGCCGGGGATGAAGGGCGTGGCGGGCGGCGGCTCCATCTATGTCGGCGCGACGATCCTGTTCGTGGGGACGCTGGCGCTTGCTTGGGTTTTGCCGGCTTCGCGTGCGGCGATTACGTTCACGGAGGCGGAGATCGCGTTCCTTTTCCCCGCACCGCTGAAGCGGCGGACGCTGATCATTTTCAAAATCCTCCGCTCGCAGATCGGGCTGCTGTTTATCTCGGTGTTCTTCACGCTCATCACCGGGCGCTGGCGGATGGGCGGCGACGCGTGGACGCGGACGGCGAGCTGGTGGCTGATGCTGAATACCTTCGCGCTGCATCGGCTCGGCGCGTCGTTCGCGCTCTCGCGGCTCTACGCGCAGGGGCTGGCAGACTGGAAGCGCCGCCTGTTCTTCGTGGCAGTCGTCGCGGGCTTTGCGCTGCTCGTGTGGCAGGCGTGGACTTCGCTGCCGCTGGCTCCCGCAGGGCCGGTGGGGGCATTTAGCAAAGTGACGCAGCTCGCAGAGTCCCGCACGCTCCAGTGGGTGCTCGTGCCGTTCAAGCTGGTGGTCGCGCCTTACTACGCGCACGGCTGGCGGGAGTTTGCGGCGGCGGTCTTGCCCGCGCTGGGCATCCTGCTGGCGCACTTCCTATGGGTCGTGCGGGCGGATGCTTCGTTCGAGGATGCCGCGATAGAAAACGCCCGACGCCGCGCGAAGTTCATCGCGTCTGCACAGAAGGGTGAGACGCGCTTTTCCACGAAGAGCGGCAAGGCGCGCGTGCCGCTGTTCCGGCTGCGGGCGACGGGATTTCAGGCGACGGCGTTTTTGTGGAAGTCGCTCATCCGCATCGGGGGAAAGCGGACACTCTCGCGCTGGGCGGCCTTTTTCCTCGCGCTCGCAGCGACCGCAGTTTGGCTCAACCATCGCGGGCTGCGCGATCCGTCCCCTGGCCTCATCGCGCTCGTCGTCGCAATCGGCGGCGCGTGCTACATCGCGCTGATCATCAGCTTCGTGATGGTCGGGCAGCAGGCAGCCGGGCAGCTCCGGCAAGGGATCGCAGGGATGGACTTGCTGAAGACGTATCCCCTCCCCGGCTGGCAGTTCGCGCTGGGTGAGCTGCTCGGGCCTGTCGTGGTGGGCACGCTCATCCAATGGGCCGCGCTGGGAGTCGGCACGACGCTGGCGTTGGCGTTCATCGATAGCGAAGGGCACGGGATTGGCCGTGCATGGATCCCCATCGCAGGCGTCGCGGTCTTTTTACCGCTGTTCAATCTCGGCACCTCCATCCTCCCCGCCGCCGCCGCGCTGGCGCTGCCCGGCTGGTTCAAGCCCGCCGACGTGGCAAACGGAACACCCGGCGGGCTGGAAGTCGTGGGCCTGCGACTGCTGATGGGCATCATGCAAATCCTGCTCATCTTGCTCGCATTTGTCCCGGTCGCATTCTTCGGGGCCGCCGCGTGGGTGGCAGCGGGGATGTTCGGCTGCGACTTCGCCTGGAAAGTCACCGCCACCGCCAGCAGCGCCATGTTCGTCCTCGCGCTGGAAGCCGCCAGCGGCATCGCGTGGCTCGGCTGGCTGTTCGACCGCTTCGACCTGAGCGGGGAGTAGCCAGTAAGCAGTGGGCAGACTGCCCACTGACTACTTGCCCCCTACCTCCGCCGCAGCAGCGCGATAGCCACGAGGAACACCGCAATCGCCCCCAGCCCGATCCCGTTCTCGCGCAGCGAAGGCGGGAAGATCAGCACGTAGCCCGCGTCCTTCACCAGCGCCGCGAAGGACGACACGCAGAACGGCATCAGGAACAAACGGAACATCTGCCAGCGGTCCAGCCGCGTCGTCCCCGTCGCTGTGCTCAGCCACAGCGCCACGCCGATAATCCCGCTCAGCCCCAGCGAGGTCAGCCACAAACGCGGGCGCGCATCGAAGCACAGCGACACATTCACCACGTACCAAATCGCATAGCACCACAGCACCACGCGCCCATTCGTCAGCGTGGAAAAATAGCGGACCAACCGTAAGAACATACGCCCACGATGTGGGAGGTGCGTGCGCTGCGTCAACCACTCCCACGCTTGCCATCCCGCCGCGTCGCCGCTACCTCGTCCGCCCTCACAAACTTATGTCCGTACTTATCGCTGGCTCCATCGCACTCGACACCGTCAAAACACCTTTTGAAGAACACACCGATCTCCTCGGCGGCTCGACGAGCTACTGCGCGGTCGCGGCTTCCTTTTTCTCTCCCGTGAACCTCGTCGGCGTCGTCGGCAAAGACTTCCCGCAGCAGCACATCGATTTCTTTAAACAACGCGGCATTGACCTCGCCGGCCTCCAGATCGCTGATGGCCTCACCTTCCGCTGGTCCGGCGAATACATGGTGGATATGAACGTCCGCGAGACACGCAGCATCGCCCTCAACGTCTTCGAGCACTTCAACCCCGTCCTCGCCCCCGGCTACGCGGAGACCCCGTTCGTCCTCCTCGGCAACATCGGCCCCGACCTGCAAAACCACGTCCTCGACCAAGTCAAAAACCCCAAGTTCATCATCGCCGACACCATGGACCTGTGGATCAACATCGCGCGAGACGAACTCAGCCGCCTCCTCAAGCGCGTGGACATGCTCATCCTCAACGACGGCGAAGCCCGCCTCCTCACCCAGCAAGCCTCGCTCATCAAAGCGGGCGCGCTCATCCAAGCGATGGGCCCGCGCTTCGTCGCCATCAAGAAAGGCGAACACGGCTGCCTCCTCTTCGGCGAAAATGGCGACTTCTTCTCGTGCAGCGCATACCCCCTCGAAGAAGTCCTCGACCCCACCGGCGCTGGCGACACTTTTGCCGGGGGCCTCGCCGGATACCTCGCCAGCACCGTGAAGGACAAAGTCACCTTTGCCGACCTGCGCAAAGCCGTCGTCCACGGCTCCGTCCTCGCCTCTTACAACGTCGAGCAATTCAGCCTAGAGCGGATGCGCACCCTCACGCAGAAAGACGTTGATGCGCGCTACGCCAGCTTCCAGAAGTACAGCCACTTCGAGGTCATCGAGTAGTGCTCGCTCGCTGTGTCGCAGCCGCCGCCCCGCATGAGCTAAGTGCCGACGCCTCCCTCCCGCACTGGGCCGCCTGTGCGCCCGTCGAGTTTCGCGAAGCCGTCAGCGGCGATGCGCCGAAGCAAAAGACCACCGTCCGCACGCTCTGGACGCCGACCGAGTGGCGCATCCTCTTTGAATGTGAGGACGCCCTGCCTTGGGCCACGCTCACTCAGCGCGATGGGCTGCTCTATACCGAGGAGACGGTGGAAGTGTTCTTCGACCCCGTGGGCGATCTGGAGAGCTACTACGAAGTCGAGGTGAACCCACTCGGCACCGAGCTAGACATCGTCTTCCGCCGCAGTCGGAGCGGCTACAAGGGCGATTGGGCGTGGGACTGCGCCGGGCTGCGCACGCTCGCCCGCATTGTCCCCGGCGGCTGGAATGCCGAACTTGCGATCCCTTTCGCCAGCGTCGCCGAAGTGCCCGTGAACGGCACGCGCTGGAGGGTCAATTTCTGCCGCATCGACCGCCCCTCCCGCGACAACTCGCTGCCGCGTGAGCTGAGCGCATGGTCGCCCCCGCTCCGCGAGAGCTTCCACACGCAAGAGCGGTTCGGCGTGCTGGAGTTTCAGGGCGACGGGAGGGGCGGTATCCTCTAAGCATTACCCACAAGTCAGAGAGGCGCAACCGCGCCACGATATTGCGTCGTGACGCCGGAGCCGGTGCAAAAAACCGGGAAACGACCTTGTAGTGCGGTGGCAAGCGAGGAACGAGCGCGACACCGCCTTGGAAGCGCCGCTCTGTACGACGGGCGCGTGTGGTTTTCTCGGTGGTCGCGGGCGCTCGGTAGTTCGCACCACCCTTCGGCTGGCGAAGGCGGCGTGGCGCTCGTTCCTCGCTTCCCGCCGCACTACAAGGTCGCCTCTCTGACTTGTGGGTAGCATTTAGGGTATGATACCGCCCTGCGGCCCGAAGGGTCGCCCAGAGACTTACGCTTTCAGAGATGGGGCCGCTTCGTGGGAACCACTTCGTGGTTCAGGGCGGTAGGATACCGCCCCTCCTTTCGCGTCTCCCGTGAATCCGTTAGCTTCACCGCTGATACAGCGGGACGTAGTGCCACGGCATCGCGAGGATGCTGGTGTAGCACGCCGTGGCATAGACGGAGCCGACCTCGCGGTCTTGCCAGTAGCACTGGTCGTCGGTGCGCACGACTTCTGGGGTGAGTTTTTGCTTCATGAAATCATACCATTTCACCCAGGTCTCGCCGCCGATCATGTATTGCGCGGGGCCGGCGTAGTTGGAGCCGTAGGTCCAGTGGCGGCGGTCGCCCTTTTGGCCGAAGAGGAACTCGCTGCCTTTGGGGACCATCGGATCGTCGTAGAGCCCGCAAACTTGCAGGGAGTAGATCGCCGCCGCCGTCCGCGCATAGCCGGGGCCGAAGCCGCCTGCTTGATACGCGAAGCCGCCTGTCGAGCCCACGGAGCAGCGTTTCACGTAGGCGACGGCGTCATCAATCGTCTGCTGGGGCACGTCGAGTCCGCCGTTTTTCGCGGCGCGGAGGGCGACGACTTGGAGGACGGTCACGGAGATGTCGGAGTCGCCGGGCTTGGGCTGGTAGCGCCAGCCGCCGCTGTGCGAGCCTTGGGTGCTCTGGGAGGTGACGATGAGCTGGATGGCACGGTTCAATTTCTCCCGCATGGCCGGGTGCCGCGTCTCGCCGTACAGCTCGGCGAGGGCGATGGAGGCGATGCCGTGGTTATACATGTACTTCCCGCCATCCACGCCGCGGAACTGCCCGTCGGTGCCGATGCTCTCGAGCAGGAAGTCCATGCCGCCGCGCACATTTCGCGCAAACTCGCCCTGCTCCGGGAGGTTCCCCGCCGCCATAAAAGACATGAGCACGTAGCCCGTCATCGCCACGGCATGTTCCCCGCGCCGCCCCTCGGAAGTGCTCCACGATCCGTTCGGCTGCTGCTTCCCCGCCAGCCAGCGCAGCCCGCCCGTGATGAGCTGTTCCGTCACCGCATCCACGACGACGGCGTCCTTCCCCACCGCCTGCGAAAAGGCGAGCGCCGGGAGGGCGAGCAAAGCGAAGAGTGTAGTCCGAACCATGCCCGAGCGTATGCACAACGGCGGGGCTGGCGAGCGATTTGAAACGAAATACTTCCCGCCGCCGCGCGGGAATGGCAGAAGGCGGGGCGTATGAATATCCGTCCTTTTTCCGCAGTCATCGAAAACGTCCGTCCGCTCGTGGATGGCGGGCGCTATCCCGTGAAGCGACTCGTGGGGGAGCGGCTCGTCGTGGAGGCCGATGTTTTCAAGGACGGGCACGATGTTCTTTCCGCCGTGCTGAAGTGGCGGAAGCTCGGCGGCGCGACGTGGCAGGAGGTGCCGATGGTGTTGCTGTGGGACGACCGCTGGCGCGCAGAGTGCGCGTTCGATGCGCCGGGCGCGCACGAGTTCACCATCGAGGCGTGGGGGAATGTGTGGAAGTCGTGGCAGCACGAGTTCGAGGCGAAATACGCGGCGGGCGAACGTCCGCTGACGAGCGAGACGCTGGAAGGCGCGGCCTTTGTCGCGCAAGCGGCGGCGCTGGCGCTGGCTCGCGGGGCAAAGGCGGATAGCGATTGGCTGCTGTGGGTCTCCCGCGAGATCAAGGCGGCGGATGCCCCGCTGGTAAATGACTACGCGCACAGCGAACAGCTCGCCGAGCAGATGTGGAAATACGCGGACCGCTCGCTGGCGACGGAGCTGGTCTGCACGCTGGAGGATTCGGCGGATCTTTTCCCCGCCGGGCACATCGCGGCGGCGCGCTACCCGGTGGTGTGGGTGGATCGCGCGGCGGCGGGCTGCGCGGCGTGGTATGAGTTTTTCCCGCGCAGCGCGGAGGGGCGTCAGGATAAAGGCTCGACGTTCCGCGACTGTCTGCCGCGCGTGGAGTATGCGCGCGACATGGGGTTTGACGTGATCTATTTCCCGCCCATCCACCCCATCGGCACAACCGCGCGCAAGGGCCGGAACAACGCGGTGAGCTGCCAGCCGGGCGAACCGGGCGTGCCTTACGCCATCGGCAATCGGCACCAGAATTGTCCCAACGGCGGCGGGCATCGCGATGTCGCGCCAGAGCTGGGGACGCTCGAAGACTTCCGCTGGCTCGTCGGCGAGATCAAAGCGCGCGGCATGGAGGTCGCGCTGGATTTTGCCGTGAACTGCTCGCCGGACCACCCGTATGTCCACGACCATCCCGAGTGGTTTTACCATCGCCCGGACGGCTCCATCAAATACGCCGAGAACCCGCCGAAGAAATACCAAGACGTCTTCCCGATGAATTACCACTGCGCGACGTGGCGCGAGATGTGGAGCGAGCTGACGGGCGTGATCGAGTTCTGGTGCGAGCAAGGCGTGCGCGTCTTCCGCGTGGATAATCCGCACACGAAGCCCGTCCACTTTTGGGAGTATCTCATCGGGCGCGTGCAGTCGCGTTTCCCGGATGCGGTGTTCCTCAGCGAAGCATTCACGAAGGGGAAAATGATGCGGGCGCTGGCGAAAGTCGGCTACACGCAGAGCTACACCTACTTCACCTGGCGCAACACCGCGCAGGGCTTGCGCGATTACTTTAACGAACTCGCGCACGGCGAAGGCGCGGAATACATGCGCCCGAATCTATGGCCGAACACGCCCGACATCCTGCCGAGCTACTTGCAGTTTGGCGGGAAGGCGGCGTTTGAAGTGCGGGCGATATTGGCGGCGACGTTGGCCCCCGTGTACGGCATCTACAGCGGCTTCGAGCTGTGTGAAAATGCGGGACTAGAGCGCAAGCCGTGGGACGCAGCGGGCGACGTGCGCGGCTTCCTCGCGCTGTGCGATGGCGACTACAAGCAACTCGCCCGCGAGGAGTATCTCGACTCCGAGAAGTATCAGCTCAAAGCCCGCGACTGGTCCGCAGAAGGCATCCGCCCGCTCCTCCGCACGCTGAACAAAGCGCGCCGCGAAAACCCCGCGCTCCAGCAATTCCGCAACCTGCAATTCGTCCACAGCGACAACGACCTCATCCTCGCCTACGCGAAAATCGCCGACGGCAACCGCCTGCTCATCATCGTGAATCTCGACGCGTGGTACGCGGAGGAAACAATGATCTCAGTGCCGCTCGAAGCCTTCGGCCTCAGCGAGACGCAGCCCTATCAAGTCGAAGACCTCCTCACCGGCGAGAAGTGGCAGTGGCAAGGTCGCCGCAACTACGTCCGCCTCGCCCCCGGCGAACGCGCGGGGCATGTGCTGAGGGTCGTCTAAACCGGGACGGTGCTTTTTACCCCATCGCGCCGACCAGCCGCGTAGGCCTCGAAGACTCGGCGGATTTCATCGCGGACGCGGCGGAAGACGGCGAACTGTTCGTCCTCGGTGCCGGTCGCGTGGGCGGGGTCGTCGAAGCCCCAGTGGTAGCGGTTCATTTGGCCGGGGAACATGGGGCAGACTTGGTCGGCGTTGCCGCAGACGGTGATGACGGTTTCCACGTCGCGCTGGAGAAATTCGCTGAGGTGTTTGGAGTGGTGCGCGCTGGCGTCGAGGCCGATTTCTGCAAGTGCGCGGAGGGCGAGCGGGTGGACGTAGCCAGCGGGTTTGCTGCCCGCGCTGGCGACTTCGAGAATGTCCCCGGCGGCCGCGCGGAGGATGGCTTCGGCGAGGTGCGAGCGGCAGGAGTTGCCGGTGCAGAGGATGAGGATGAGCGGTTTCATATTTAAGCAGCGGATTTCGCGCAGCAGCAGCCGGGCTCGCGGACGCCGCAGCAGAGCGGCACGGCGATGAGCGCGCCGAGCACAGGGGCGGTGAGATAGACCCAGAGATGCTGCAAATTTCCGCCGACAACGGCGGGCGCGAGGGAGCGGGCGGGATTCATGGATGCGCCGCAGATGGGCCCGGCAAACATGGCTTCCAGCGCGATGACGGCACCGACGGCGATGCCCGCCGTAATGCCTTTCTCTTTAGCCCCGGTGCTGACGCCGAGGACGACGAACATGAGCATGGCCGTGAGGATGACTTCGAGCACGAAGCTCTGCATGGCCGGGCCCGCAGGGAGCGTCGCGCCGAGGTTTGCATCCGCAGGAAAGAGGACGCGCAACACACCACTCGCAGCGAAAGCTCCAGCGGTCTGTGCAGCTACGTAGCGGGGCACTTCGCTCCACGAAAAGCGCCGCGCCGCAGCGAAGGCGATAGTCACAGCCGGGTTCAGGTGCGCGCCGCTGACGTCGCCGAGCGTGTAAATCATCGCCAGCACGATGAGGCCAAAAGTGAGCGCGACGCCTGCATGGGTGATGGCTCCGCCGCTGGCATTATCGATGATGATCGCGCCAGTTCCGGCAAAGATGAGGGCGAACGTGCCGAGGAATTCTCCGAGAAGTTTCTTCATGCGGTGGCTTTAGCGGATGCTGGCATTGCATACAAGCGTGGGGAGGAACTGACACCGCGATTTTACAAGTCGGTGTAATATGGGGCCTGTGTCGGCGATGACGATTTTCACCGTGCGGTCCGCTTGGCTTCAAGAGCCCACTCGATGTCCTCAAGTTGCTGACGCTCTTGCAGCGCATAGCGACGGTCCGTAAGGAGTTCGCGGAGCGCGGCATGGATCGCTTCTTTTTCGTCGGTGAACCAGCCCGACTTCACGATACGCTGAAGTCCGTTCGCAAGTTCATCCGGTAATTCCAAAGTTAGCGTGCTCATGGGCACACCTTGCACGCAGGCAGGTAGATCGTCAACGCGCCCTGTGGCGGGATTTCCCTCACGCAGATATTGCAAAGCGAATCGCCGTGGCTACTTTCTCGCTCATGCCAGATCGGATGCAAAAACCAACCGGCCCCGCGCCGTGGGAACCCAAACAGGGAGACGGCGATGGACCCAAGTCGCCAGACGCCAAGAAGCCCGACACCAAGAGCATCCTAGAGCGGATGCGCAAGGTGGACCCGGACCAAGCCCGTCGCTATAAACAACGCACGGGAGAATAGTCGGCGATGCACTTTCCCGGCACACCAGTCTCGCTCACGGACGCAAGCGCGCCGGATTTTTCCACGCTGCTCCAGCGGCAGGGGCTCTACCCGAAGCCCGCCGAAGTCCACGCGAACACCTCGCTCGTGCCGACGCACGCGACGACGATCTTGGCGTTCAAATACGCGGACGGCGTGCTCGTCGCGGGCGACCGGCGGGCGACGGCGGGCAATGCCATCATGTATGACCGCGCGGATAAGGTGCTGGAGATTGACCGCTTCTCGCTCATGGCCATCGCGGGTGTCCCGGCGACGGCTTGGGAGATGGCGCGCGTGCTGGAGCACAGCTTCCATTTTTACCGCCGCAGCCAGCTCGCGGAGATGAGCATCGAGGGAAAAGTGCGGGCGCTCTCCAAGCTGCTGCGCGATAACCTCGGCTTCGTCCTGCAAGGCGTCGGCGTCGTCGTGCCCATCTTCGCGACTTATGATGCGGCGGCCAATGCGCCCCGCGTTTATTTCTACGACGCGATGGGCGCGGGCTTTGAAGCGGCGGAATACACGGCCACGGGAAGCGGCAGCCCGGCGGTGAAAGCGGTGCTGCATTTCGAGAACACCTACGGTCGCCGTCCGCTGAAAAAGCTGAAGCCCAGCGAGGCCACGCTGCTCGCACTGCGGGCGCTGGACACAGCGGCGGAATCCGACTCGGCGACGGGCGGGGTGGACCGGCGCGCGAAGATTTTCCCCATCGTGAAACTGATCACGGAGCGCGGCATCGAGACGCTTTCCGATGCGCGGCTTGCGCGGCTGTATCGCGGGAACCTTGCCTCCGCGTAAATGCCGACGCTGTCTGCTTGGGAGTGGTTTTTCGCCGTGCTCGCGGCGCTGGGTATCGGCATCTCGAAGAGCGGCTTTGCCGGCGTCAGCCTCGTGCATGTGCTGGTGATGGCGCACATCTTCGGCGACCGTCTTTCCACTGGTGTCGTGCTGCCGATGCTCGTCGTCGGCGACATCTGCGCGGTGGTGGCGTTTAAGCGGCACGCGATTTGGAAGCACGTCGCGCGCACCCTGCCCATCGCCTGCATCGGCGTCTGCGTGGGGACTTGGCTGATGACCATCATCCCGCCGACCGCCTACAAGCCCGTCATCGGCTGGACCGTGCTCGTCCTCGTCGTGCTGCAACTTTGGCGGATGTGGAAGCCTGCGATGTTTGAGACCGTGCCGCACTCGTGGCCCTTCGCCGCCGCGATGGGAATGCTGGCAGGCATCACCACAATGATGGCCAACGCCGCTGGCCCCGTAATGGGCCTCTACTTCCTCGCCGTCGGACTGCCGAAGTACCAGCTCACCGGCACGAGCGCGTGGTTTTTCCTGCTCATCAACTTGTTCAAAATCCCGTTCAGCGCGGGCCTCGGGCTCATCCACACCAATACGCTGCTCTTCAACGCCGTGCTCGTGCCCGGAATTGTCGCCGGGCTCTTCTTTGGTCGCTGGCTGCTCGCGCACGTCCCCCAGCGACTCTTCGACGGGCTCATCCTCGGCTTCGCCGCCATCGCGGCGCTGATACGGCTGGGCTTTTTTGAGTGGGTGCGGGGGCTGTGATGAAATGACGAATGACGAATGACGAAGTTTGCGAGTTTCGTCATTCGTCATTCGTCATTCGAACAAGCCCCTCCGCAGTCTGCCGCCTAGTTTAACCCCGTCTCTTCCGGCGCTTCCGCCACGAGCTGAAACCACGGGCCGAAGGTGCTCGTCATCTCCCGCCAGATGCGCGGGGCGCGTTCGACTTCTAGCACTTCTTCGTGGTCGGCCTTGCGCACGAGCCACGAGCGCTGCGCGAGTTCGTTTTCGATTTGCCCGCTGGACCATCCGCTATAGCCGACGAACGCTCGCACGGTGTGATGCTGGGCTGCGGCGAGCTGCGCGGCTTCTTCTAGGGAAATGTGATGCTTGCACTCAAAGAGCCGCTTTTCCGAGTGCCACCGAAACGCCGCCAGCAGCATCTTATCCGGCTCCACCGGCCCGCCTTGCAGGACGGGGACACGCGCTAAATGTGGACCGATTTCTTGGTCCGAGAGAAGTTCGCCGACGAGCTTCCCCGTCGGGCGATTGAGCACGAGGCCGAAGCTGCCTTTCTTCCCATCGTGGTCTGCGAGCATGATCACGGTCCGCCGGAACGTGGGCTCCACGAGGCTCGGGTGAGCGATCAAAAGACTGCCTGAAAGACTAAGTGAAGTGGATACCGGGTCACGCACGCGGCGACTGTAGCACGAGGAAACCGCCCGTCCATCCGCGATACGCCTCGGCTTACGTCCGGGGTGTGATTAAAAGTGGCTTGGGCGTCCCGCCCATGAGTATCGCTCCTTCATGGGCGAGACGCCCAAGCCACTCGCACTCTTCCACTTTTAACCTAAAAACGGCAGTTGACCCCGTTTTTGAGGCCGAAAAATAGGGTATTTTACTCTGGAAATTGCCAACTGCGGAGCAGTTGAAAATCACTCACCCGTCCAAGGCTCATTTTTCTCTGAAAATCCGTTCAACTGCCGTTTTTA
>CANIWM010000040.1 GCA_947471505.1 Chthoniobacteraceae bacterium
CGCTTGGTCAGGTCCGGCGGCAGGATTTTGCCCACCACTGCGGCCTCACCCAATAGGTGAACGTTTTTCGCGCTCGTTTCGTCGTGCATCTCTCTGTTGTTGCACGACTTCCGCCATTTTCACATCCGGCTAACTGCTTTATTTAGGGTAATAGGCGAGGGCATCCTCCGCACCCATAAAGACTGCCTTCTACAGCTTCGTGCGTCCCGCATCGCTGACCTACGCCAGCGGTGATCCTGCGTCCCTTTCTTGCTCGGTGATTGTGCCTTCCATCCGTCTTCGGCGGATGTCCGTTTGCCTAAAGAGGACGTCCGCCAACGACGAGGGGATGTCCGCGAGCCACGAGAGGACGTCCGCCAGCCACGAGAGGACGTCCGCCAGCCACGGGGGGACGTCCGCCAGCCACGGGGGGACGTCCGCCAGCGACGGGGGGACGTCCGCCAGCGACGAGGGGACGTCCGCCAGTCACGAGAGGACGTCCGGTGGCCCCAAGAGGATGTCCGCCAGCGACGGGAGGATGTCCGCTTGCCTCACGAGGATGTCCGCTTGCCTCAAGCGGAGTGAGAAATCCCGCGCAAACCACACGGAGCGAGCGATTTACACACAATTGTCCGAATTTGATAGAAACCATAAAACAAACCGAAAAACACACAAACAACACATAAAACCATGGCAAAGCTAAAATGGGGGATGCCGCTGAAATGGAATCAGAAAGGCCTCCTCTGGAATGGCGATGTCCCAATTAAACCACACAAAATGAACCAAGTAGTCCTCAAACTCGACGAACTCACCGAAACTGAACTCATCGCAGAAGCCCGCCGCATCGCCCAAGGCCTCCTCGATAACGCCGTCGCCTTCACCGGCGCCGAGCCCCCGGCCGCCGACATCACCGCGGCTGCCGACGCGCTTGAAAGCAGCATCTCCCAGCGGGATCAACTCAAGCAGCAAGCCGAAGCCGGCACGCTGAACGCCAAAAATCTCAACGCCGCACTACGCGCCACGCTCACCGAAGTGGCCACTTGCGACGTCGTCAAAGCGCTCGCCCCCGAAGACTGCACGCTCGTCTTCGACCTCAAAGACGCACCCACCGCCACCACCAGCATGCCGAAAGTCATCACCGTCACCGTCACCTTTGGCGACGGGACGACCGAGCTCGACATCATGTGGGCCCCCGTGCCCAAAGCCCGCGCGTTCGAGATCCAATACAAAACCGCCAACGGAGCCTGGACGCCCGCCAAAACCACCACCCGCTCCAGCACCACCGTCGAAGGCCTGCCCGCCGGAGTGCTCGTGCAAATCCGCATCCGCGCCATCGGCCCCAACGAAATCACCGGCGAATGGAGCGACCCGATCGAACACCTCGTTCCTTAAACCCGAACGCCGCTTTTTCGTCCGCAGATTACGCAGATTGCGCAGATGTTGTGGGCCGTGCGCCATTCGCGGACGGGACAAAACCGTGCGCAGACACCTGGGCTCGCAGTTCCATAAATCTGCGGAATCTGCGGAATCTGCGGACAACAATCGCGGCGGTCGGGATAAACCAAACCCACCATCAAAGAAACCAAAGCCCCACCCGCGAAAGGGTGGGGCTTTTTCGTGGGTGTGATTAAAAGTGGAATAAGCGATGGAGTCGCAATGGTAGCGGGGCCGTCTCGGCCCCGAGCGCCAAAGGCGCTTGCGTAGAGCGCCACTGCGGGTCGTGCCGGGGCCGGGACGGCCCCGCTACTTTCGCGTCTTGGCTCGGCGAGGGCTCGACGAGCCCGTGGATCATGTTCAGCGAAAATATCCCGCCCGCCGCCGAGGAACCCACAATCTCGTTGCACGATTCCGCCATTTGCGCCTAAAGCAACACGCATGAACGCCCGAACACGTAATGGTCCAACAAATCTGTCGCCTATAAAGGGGCTCGCTGTATTCCAACAGATTTGTTCGCGATCCAGTCGTTAGGCCACATTCGCGCCATGCCACCAGTCACCCAGCAGTTCGATGCAGAGACAGTGATGCGAGTTCATCGCGCCACAGGACTCGGACCTTTGCAGACTCGCGACCACCTCTCGAAGTTGTCGGAGCACCATCGCCGTCAGTTGCTCACGGCGATTGAGCAGCAGAGTGGACCGACTTATCACGACCCAATAGAGGATGACCCATCAGTCGCGCCACTGTTCGCGCAGGTGCGTCAGGAGGTCGAGACACTCGTTGAGGCAGAGAGCGGACTTCGGCTTGGCCGCTGTCATCGCATCTGGCATCTCACTCAGCGCACGTTGCGCGAGCGACACGGCATCGAGTGGCTCACTCCTGCGCAGTTGAATCCGGGAGTGGCATTTGATTGAGTATGACCATGTGGCCTAAACTTTTCTGATGGCATCCGCGCGAAGCCGCGGTGTCATCACGGTTGAACCGGTCCGGTTATTCAGTGGGGTGGTGAGAGGCGGTGGGCGCTAGGTCGCTTGTTTTCGGGGGCGGCGTCCGTCCTGTAAATTGCTTTTGCCCGTCGTGTCCCGGCGGTGCGTTTTCGGCTTTGGGTGCGCTGGCTTTTTGCGCCGCTTGGTCGGTTTGGGTGGTTTGATTGGCGAGTCAGCGCAGGCCTCAGGGTCTATTCGGAATGCGCGGGAGGGACGGGCGGCGGGACGCTGGGCGGGAGCGATGCGGCTTCGATGGTCGCGGAAGTCAGCCCGAGCCTTGCCCGAAGCAGGTCGTCGATGAGCACGGCGCGGCTGTTGGGCGTGATGCCCGGGCCGAACTTGCGCACATAGCCTTTCGTAATCTCCGCGCCAAAGAACAGGATGCAGGCGGAGAAGTAAACCCAGGCAAGCACGAGCACCACGGACCCGGCCGCGCCGAAGCTGGATGCGAGGCTGCTGGTGGCGAGGTAGTAGCCGATGGCAAATTTGCCGACGGTGAAAAGGAGGGAGGTGGTCACCGCTCCCAGCCAGACATCGCGCCAGCGCAGCAGCACGTTGGGGAGCAGTTTGAAGATCATCGCAAATAGTCCCGTAACGACCGCGAGTGAGATGACAAAATCCCACGCTTTCCAGACGGCGGGAGGGAACTGAAAGTGGCCGCTCATGTAAGAGCCAAACGCCGTAAGCAGGACGCTGATGATGAGCGACACGAGCAGGAGAAAGCCGATGGCGAGCACGATCGAGAACGATAGAAAACGATCGTGGAGGAGCGTGAAGAACGGCCGGCCTGGTTTTACGACGACGCCCCAGATGGTGTTCAGCGCGTCCTTCAACTCGGCGAAGACCGTGGAAGCGCCGAAGAGCAGCAGCGCCGTGCTGATGACGGAAGCGAGCACACCGGTCGTTTTCTGCGCCGCGCTCGATTTCACCGCCGCCTGAATGGCTTCGCCCGCGTTCTTGCCGGCCAGATGGGCAATTTGCTGCGAGAGCTGCCCGCGCGCCGCATCTTCGCCGAAGACGAGCCCGGCCATCGCGATCACGATGACGAGTAGCGGCGCGAGCGAAAAGATGGCGTAATACGCGAGGGAGGAGCTGAGGCGCATCGCGCCGTCATCCACCCAATCGGACGCGGCGTCTTTTAAGATCGGGAGCAGATGACGCGGATGCATGAATCGCGCACGGACGCTCTCATTTGGGCTCAAAGTTCGTCGTTGTCCCGGACGACTGTGACGTCGCCGTTTTGGCGATTGGTCCGCGAGCGACTTGCGGCGGTGATCATTCCGACTCCCAGCAGGATCATGGAGCCGATCGTGACCCATAGCCGGGGTGCTCCGAGCTCGATGGCCGCCCAAGCGAGGCCGCCGATTAGAATTAGAAAGCCGAGGATGTAAGCGAAGAATCTCATAGAAGGATGTGGGAATCTATCGCGATGGCCGGGCAATTTGGTCGTATCCACGAGAGTGCTTCGCCGGCCAACGCATCCATTTGGCAGGAGTGTGCGCCGGGGAAGAAGAATTCGGCTCTCCGAGACAGCCACTGAGGCTGCCAGCCTCGAATAGTCTATCCTATGGGAGACAATTCACCGAAGAACCAACACAAGCTCGACGAGCAAAAGCACGAAAAGCACATCAAGAACGACCACGAGAAACTCGAAAATGCCGTTCACCAGCATCACCCGGATCGCCCTTCCACGCCCGAGGAGATTCTCGCATTGAAGAAACAGGAGGAAGAAGCGGACGCCGCCAGCGCCAGCCCGGCGGAGTGATCTCGATACCGTACAATACGCTGAAACACCCCAAACTGAACAGTTACCACTTCCGTTTCGGCACAGCGAATAAAGTGAATGCCAGCATTAGCAGTGGGCGAGGAGGAGATTGAGAGCGCTGTGCACACTGCGACGGCGAAGCACAATGCATTTTCCTCGCAACCACCGAGTTGACGCCCCGCAGGACTTCGGGCACTTTCGACACATGAGCACACTCGCTGAAATTGAAACCGTGGTGGATTCGCTGCCTGTTGAGGAACAGCAGGAATTGATGCTTTATCTTGCCACGAGGTTACACGCGGCGGGTGGAGCTTTGCCGCCGCCTCGCGATATTCCGAAGGAGCAAATGGACCAGTGGATCGCGGATGATGAGGCGGGCTATCGGAAGTTTCTCGCTGGGGCGTGAAGTTATTTCTCGATACCAGTGTGCTGCTTGCCGCAAGTGGTTCGCAGACGGGTGCTTAGTGGGCGATTTTTGAAATGGCTGCTGCGCACGGGTGAAGATTGCTGGCGAGCCCGTGGGTCATCGGGGAGGTTACGCGGAATTTACTGAAATTCCCTGCTGCCGTGACTTCCGAATGGCTGCGGCTGCGCCCGCAACTGGTGGTCGTGGATGATGTGGTGAGTTTGGGCCGTGTGTTGGTGTTTCCGGTGAGCAAGGATCGCCCGGTCCTGCTCACGGCATTGGCCTCTGCGAATATCCTCATCACACTGGACCGTGCAGATTTTATAGGGGCACTTGGTTCGCAGTGCTATGGGATGCCGATTTTGCTGCCCTACGATTTTCTTGCGACGGAGCGTGCTGCGGGGCGATTGCCGAAGAGGTAGGCGAAGAACTCGCGTTCTCTTTGCCGCCCAAACCAGTAAGTTGACGCCCCACATGGCTTTCGGGCACTTTTCCTAAAAAGAAGAGCGGGAGTGAGCTTTCGCCCACTCCCGCCCAGCAAAACACAGAAACGGGTTACTCGCCCGCAACCATATAACTCAAAGTTCGATTTCCACGCCCATCTGACGGCAGGTGCCAGCGATGATCTTCATCGCGGCTTCTTCGTTACGGGCGTTGAGGTCAGGCATCTTGGCCTTGGCAATTTCGAGAAGCTGTTTCTTGGTGAGCTTGCCGACTTTCGTCTTGTTGGGCTCTTTGCTTCCGCTGGCGATTTTGAGCGCCTTTTTGATCATCGAGGACGATGGCGGTTGCTTCGTGATGAAGGTAAAGCTCTTGTCTTTATAGACGGTGATGACGACCGGGAGGATGTCACCCGTTTGCTTCGACGTGCGAGCGTTGAACTCTTTGCAGAAGGCCATGATGTTCACGCCTTGTTGACCGAGTGCCGGACCGACGGGCGGTGCGGGGTTTGCTTGTCCAGCGGGGATTTGGAGTTTGATGGATCCTACGATTTCTTTTGCCATGATTTAGATTGGTTTTTTGTTGGGCGTGGGAGGCTCCGCGCCCGGTTTTGTTGTTAGTGCGTAAATTGGGTTCAGACGTTGCGTTCGACCTGCCAGTATTCGAGGTCCACAGGCGTTTCGCGCCCGAAGATGCTGACGCTGACGCGGAGTTTGCCGCGCTCGGGGTCGATTTCTTCCACGACGCCGGTCTGGCTCTGGAAGGGGCCGTCGGCGACTTTGACGATCTCGCCCACGGTGAATTCCATCTTTGGGCGGGCTTTCTCATCCGTCGCACGGACTTGGGCGAGAAGGTCTTCGACTTCCTTTTCCCGCATCGGGATCGGACGATCTTTGGTGCCTGCAAAGCCGAGTACGCCTTGGGTCTCTTTGATGAAATACCACGTCTTTTCGACGAGTTGCTTGTTGTCATCGAACAACCACATGTTGACGATGAGGTAGCCGGGGAAAAATTTGCGGGTCGTTTCCGTCTTCTTGCCACGACGCACTTCCGAGACGCGCTCGGTTGGGTTGACTACTTCAAAGATGTAATCGCCCATCTCGTCGGTCTTGATGCGCTTGTTGACGCTATCACACACCTTATTCTCCTGCCCGGAGAGGACATGGACGACGTACCACTGTTTGCGTTTTTGTTCTTCGGTCATTGGAGTTGGTGCCCTTTGAAAATCCACGAGGTGATTCCGAGCAGGCCGAGGTCAATCGTGGACACACAGGCTCCCAGGAGAATCATTGCGATGATGACCACGAGCGTGGAATCGATCAGCTCTTTATACTTGGCGGCGAAGGTCTTCTCCTTCGGGTCCCAAGGCCATGTTGCTTTTTGCAGCTCGGTCATCACGTCGCGCATGTACGTCCCGATTCGGGCACGATGAACGAATGCGGCGATCAGTGCGATGGCTAGTGCAAGCCATACGATGATTCCGAAGACGAGGCTTCCGGCTACTTTTAGAAAGTCCATGGTTATTTAGTTTATGAAAACTGGCACGGGAGGAGGGACTCGAACCCCCAACAGGCGGTTTTGGAGACCGCTACTCTACCAATTGAGTTACTCCCGTATCGTTGTTTTTAGCCGAAAGCGCGGGGCGAAGAAATCCTCCGCCCCGCGCGTAATTCGGCAAATGGTTTTACTTAGGCGACGATGTCCGTGACGCGGCCTGCACCGACGGTGCGGCCACCTTCACGAATCGCGAAGCGCATGGTTTTTTCCATGGCGACGCCGCTGATGAGCTCGATGTCAACGCTGACGTTGTCGCCGGGCATCACCATCTCGACTCCCGTTGGCAGAGTGACCGAACCGGTCACGTCCGTCGTGCGGAAGTAGAATTGCGGGCGATAGTTGTTGAAGAATGGTGTGTGGCGTCCGCCTTCGTCCTTCGAGAGAACGTAGATTTCTGCTTTGAACTTCTTGTGCGGCTTCACGGAGCCGGGCTTGGCCAAAACTTGGCCGCGCTCCACGTCGGTCTTCTTGATGCCACGGAGGAGGACGCCGACGTTTTCGCCAGCGCGTGCTTCGTCGAGAAGCTTGCGGAACATTTCGATGTCGGTGACGGTCGTCTTGACGGTGTCACGGAGACCGATGATTTCGACTTCTTCCATCTTCTTGAGGATGCCGCGTTCGACACGACCGGTGACGACTGTGCCGCGACCTTCGATGTTGAACACGTCTTCGAGAGGCATGAGGAAAGGCTGGTCGATCGGGCGCTCAGGAAGCGGGATGAAGGAATCAAGCGCGTCCATGAGGTTGCTGATGCACTTGGCATCCGCGTGGTTTGCGTCGCCGCAAGCCAGTGCTTTGGAAGCCGAGCCTTGCACGATTGGCGTATCGTCACCGGGGAAGTCGTACTTCGTGAGAAGGTCACGGATTTCCATTTCGATGAGCTCGAGAAGGTCCGCATCGGCGAGGTCAACCTTGTTCAGGAAGACGACGACCTTTGGCACACCGACTTGGCGAGCAAGGAGAACGTGCTCCTTGGTCTGTGGCATCGGGCCATCGGAAGCGGAGACGACGAGGATTGCTCCGTCCATCTGCGCTGCGCCGGTGATCATGTTTTTCACGTAATCGGCATGTCCGGGGCAGTCAACGTGTGCGTAGTGGCGGTTCGCCGTGCTGTATTCGACGTGCGAGACTGCGATGGTGACGGTCTTTGTGTCGTCACGGACGGTGCCGCCTTTGGTGATGTCTGCGTAGCTGATTGGGTTCGCGAGTCCTTTGAGGGACTGGACGTGAACGATTGCTGCGGTGGTGGTGGATTTCCCGTGGTCAACGTGGCCGATGGTGCCGACGTTCACATGGGGCTTCTCGCGTTTGAATGCTTCCTTGGCCATGGTGTGTGTGTTTTGTGTTGTTTAAGTTAAATTAGTGAGCCGTCACAGGAAACAAAACCCCCGCCCCGCGACGAAAGCCGTCGCAGCGGCAGGGATGTTATTGTTTCCAAAGTGCCGGAAATAGGGCGCGGAAACTATCAACCAGCGCCCTTCTGTCAAAACGAATTTTCTCTTTTTTTTGAATTGGCGTCCGCACTCTATTTTCCTGCGGTCAACTTGAGCACGTAAGCGCCATTGGCATCCGCGTAAGCGGTCCAGACAGCGTGCGTCTGCGGGTCCACGGCCAATGTCTTCGCGCCGTTGCCAGTCTTCACATCGCCGAGCGCCGTCGCGCCCGCATCGGTGATTTGCACGACCGAGATGACGCCCGTGCTGCTCGCGCAATAGACGCGCCGCAGTTCTGGATCAAATGCGATCTGGTCCACGCCCGGTGCGATCTTCGCACTTGCGGTCACGGCTCCCGTCTTCGCGTCGAGGACGGCGAGTTCGCCGTTGGTGCCCGAGATAAAGAGCCGGTTTGTTTTTGCCTCCATCGCCAGCCCGTGCGGCTTGGTTGCAGGCTTCGTGGGCCACGATGCGGTGACGGTATTCGTGCCGGGGGAGATAACGGCTACGGTGTCGTTCGACTTGATGTTTTGGAAGATGCGGTCGCTCGCTGCATCGTAAATCACGTATTCTGGGCCTTCGGCAATCGCGACGGTCCCGACGACTTTGCCCGCTTTTGGGTCCACGACCCAGACCTCTTTTTCATCATCGTGACCGACATAGACGTGCCCGTTTTTAGCGTCAAAAGTCAGCGCATCCGCAGGGCCGGAAAGCGCGACTTCACTCGTCACGGCGAGCGTCTCGCGGTCCACGATGGCGAGCTTCTTTTGCTTGCTCACGCTCACGTAGTATTTGCCGCCAGCCTCATCCACAGCCACTCCCTGAGCGGCTCCAGTGGGCACGCTCTTGATGAGTTTGCCGTCAGCGAGGTCCACAACATCGAGCGAGCCATTGCCGGTGTGGTCGGCGAGCAAGCGGTGCTTGGATGCGTCTATCTCCAGAAAGTCAAAGCCGCCCTTTGTCCCCGGCAGCAAGACCGGTTGCCCCGGCGATAGTGGAGCTTCGGCAAATGCAGAAGCAGTGACGACGAGGAGGCTGAGAGCGGTATGGAGTTGCATAGAAGCTCAGGCTCATAAGCCAACATCCCGTGAGATGAAAAGAGCGCATTTGCTTAATAAACGAGGCGTAATTACAAGCCCCACTCAACGCCCTCAAACAGCGCCCGCAACTTCGCGCCGGTCGCCGGATGCACATGCGCGGCGTGCGCGATACAGCCGAGGAGATGGGCGCGAAAATCGGCGTGCCCTGCGCGGTTCTGCGACTCGGGGCCGTGGCGCTGGCAGTTGGTGAGGATTGCCTTCAACCGGTCGCGCTCTCGCCGAGGCAGCGCGGCATGCTCATTCAGCACCAGCCCCACGGCCCGCTGCGAAACGCCCGATGGCATGATGCGCGTCTTCCGGTGCGCGGCGGTGAAGCCTTCCTCCAAAAGAATCGCCCCCACCAAAACCTCGCACCTCCGCACATCCCGGCGGAACTCCTCACCGCCGCTGAACAGCATATCGTCCGCATATCGCGTGTATCGCGCGGCAAATTTCGCAGCCAGCCCGGAAAGACGCGCATCCACCGTGAACGCACACAGATTTGCCAGCGCCGGAGAAGTCGGCGCGCCCTGCGGCAAATGGCGCTCGCGCAAGCGACTGCGCATGGCCCAGCCTTCCTCGCCGGGAATTCCCGCGCGAACCGCAGCGGGCGTGATCGCCGTGCAAAAATTGGCCAAAAAACTCGCCACCGACTCCGGGAAACCCGCCGTCAAAAACACGCGCAACACCCGCCCGCGCCGGATCGTCGGGAAGAAATCCTGCACATCCATCCGCAGCACACATCGCTGCCCCGTATGCGGCTTCGCAAAGCTCACAATCCCCCGCCCTTTCACAAAACCATGCGCCGCATCGTGCGCCGGGATACGCTCCAAAATCCCCTCCAAAATCCGCCGCTGCACCGCCTTCAAAACCGGCAGCGGCGCCTCGATCAAACGCGGCAATTTCCCCCGCCGCGCAATCCACCGGTAGCGATAATGCCCGCACTCCTCATCCCCACGCCACGGCGCAGACAGCCATTGCAGCGTATCGCCGCCGATGCCGAGCCACTCGCAAAGCTCCGGCACACTCGTGATGGCGGGCACCTCCCATCGCTCCGGCGCACCGAGCGCGGGCACCATCCTCGGCGATACTTGCACCTCCGCCAGCCATGTAAAATGAGCATGAAACGCCGCCGAACCCTCCAGCAAAGCAGCCACCTCTCGCACCCGAGGTCGCCGCCCTTCCCCCAGCACTCGCACCAGCCTGCGAGCCAGAGCGGCCAGCTTTTTCGTCCCCCGCCCGCCGCGCAATCGCCGCAGCGCTTCCTCCACTGCGGCTAAAGTGAACGGGCCACCGACGAGCACCTTGGCGGCAGTCATGGCGAGCGAGATGGGTTTCATTTTTAAGATGGCGAAAAAAGTGCCGTGCCCCGGCGAAGCTCGTCCAGCGTGGAGCTATTTGCGGCTTGCCGCAACGCACTCCTCGCGGCGGATTGGTCAATGCAGGAATCCCCCGGGGTAACCCCGAAGAGATGAAGCCAAGCGCGCGAACGCACCCGTCTCACCAGCCCGGAGCACAGCGCCGCAAACACAGACATCGCGGCCCGCAGAGTCGAGCAGATTTTCAGTGACGAACCTGCGCCGCTAAAGCCATATCGACGCATGACCCAACCGCTCAACAAAGTCCTCATCATCATCGGCGACGCCACGGAGACTGTGGATACGCTGTATCCGTTCTACCGGCTGATCGAGGCCGGCTTCCAGCCCGTCGTCGCCGCACCGGAGAAGCGTCGCTACCAGATGGTGCTGCACGAGGTGAAGCCGGGATGGACCATCACCAAGGAATGGGAAGGCTACAGCATCGAGGCAGAGATTGCGTTTAAAGACATCGTCCCAGCGGAATACGCGGGCATTTTCTTCAGCGGCGGGCGAGCGCCAGAATACATCCGCGAGGACGAGGCACTGCTGCGGATGACACGGTGGTTTTGGGAAAATGAACGACCGATGGCCAGCGTGTGCCACGGCGTAGAAATCCCCGCCCGCGCTGGAATCGTGCAGGGTCTGCGCATGGCGACGGTGGCAAAATGCAAGTTCGACTTGGAAATCTGCGGAGGCATCTACGTGAACGAGCCGTGCGTGATCGACCGCCACATGGTCAGCGGACGGACCTACCACGACAGCGGGCATTTTATCGGGCCGTGGATCAAGATGCTGGAGGCAGCGCGGGCGGCAACTATCGGCATGAAATTTTAATGAAATAGGGCTTGGCGAAAGAGTGCTGCTTTGTATCCTGAGCAGCCTATGAACATCACAAAACTCATCCTCGCAGGCGTCATCGCCCTCGTCTCCGCAACCTCGTATGCAGAAACCTGCTGCGAGAAAGCAAAAGCCGCTGGCAAAGACTGTGCACATCCTTGCTGCGTAAAAGCCAAGGCTGACGGCAAAACCTGTGAGAAGTGCAACCCACCAGCACCGAAGAAGGAATAGTCCTCTTCCGCTAGTATTCACGAACAGGCTGGCCTCGGAATGGAGGCCAGCCTGTTTGTTTTTGTACGGGTGACGCGTTGCGAAAATACGCAAAAAACCCCGGACTCCTTTGCAGGAATCCGGGGCTTTCAGAATTGTTGTGGCGGCTGTTTAGGCGACCTTGGTGAGTGTGACGCCTTTTTTCCCCTGTAGGGCGGTCAAGGCTTTGGCGACCAGCGATTTGAACGCGGCCTCGTCATGGATGGCGAGGTCGGCGAGCACTTTGCGGTCGAGCAGGATTCCGGCGGCTTTGAGGCCCTCGCGGAAGCGGCTAAAGGTGAGTCCGTTGGCGCGGGCAGCAGCGTTGATACGCTGATTCCAGAGTTTCCCGAACATGCGCTTCCGGGTTTTCCGGTCGCGGTAGGCCCAATACTGGGCTTTCATGATGGCGTTCTTCGCGTAGCGGAAGAGTTTGCTGCGGCGTCCGCGGAAACCTCTGGCCTTATCGACCATACGTTTGCGGCGCTCGCGTGAAGCGGGAGCGTTAGTAGCTCGTGGCATTGTTTATTGTATGTTTGTTTCTTTCGGCAGGCTGTTTGTTTAGTGGATGGAACGGATGACCTCGTCTGCCGATTAGCTCCCCTTTATTAGAGAGCAGGGCTCCGTTCCTGTGCGCTCTTTCGCTTACGCGAAAGGCAGGCATTCCTTGATACGCGGCAGCATGGTCTTGTGGACCTGGGCTACCTTGCCGAGTTTGCGCTTACGCTTCGAGCTTTTGCTCGACGCGAGATGGCGCAAACCTGGCTTGCGGCGTAGGATTTTACCTGTGGCGGTCACTTTGAACCGCCGCGCGACTGATTTTTTCGTCTTGCGACGTGCTATGCTTCTAGGCATCGGGCGGCGGACAGTAGGGATCGGAACTGAATTGGCAACTGTTTTTCGGGGCAAAATTCGCGCTTTTTCAAAATGACGGCTTTCCTACCGCAGCAACTCCTCGATTTCGCCCATGCTGAGGCCGTCCATGATGGGCTCTTCGCTCTCGATTGCAGCGGCGGTGGCGGCGCGCTTCTTCGCTTGAAGGGCGAGGATTTTTTCCTCCACGGTGTCGCGGGCGATGAGCTTGTAGCTGGTCACCACTTTGCGCTGGCCGATGCGGTGCGCGCGGTCGGTGGCTTGCGCTTCCACAGCGGGATTCCACCACGGGTCGAAATGGATGACGGTATCGGCGGCGGTGAGGTTCAGCCCGGTGCCGCCTGCTTTCAGGCTGATGAGGAAAACGGGCGCGGTGCCGTTTTGGAAACGTGCGACTTCTGCGCCTCGATCTTTCGTCGAGCCGTCGAGGTAGCAGTATTCGATTTCCTGCGCCGCCAGTCGCTCGCGGATGCCGGTGAGCATGGCGACGAATTGGCTGAACACGAGCACGCGGTTTCCGCCATCGATCGCCGAGGAGAGCAGCTCGGTGAGCAACTCCAGCTTGGCGCTGGCGTCCTCGGCGGACGGCGGATTTTCCATACCAAGAAGCCGCGCATCGCACGCGGCTTGGCGGAGGCGGAGGAGCGCGGTGAGCATGAGCATCCGGGCTTTCCCTGCGTTTTTCTCGGCAGCGAGATCGGCGAGTTTCGTGCGCGTGGCGGCGGCGAGGGCGGTGTAGATTCCGCGCTGCGTCGGGGTGAGTTCGCAGTAGGCGACTTGCTCGATTTTTTCCGGCAGGTCGGCAGCGGCGGTCTTCTTCGTCCGGCGGAGCATGAAGGGCTGGATGCGGCGGCGGAGGCGCGCGGCTTCGGGGCCGGCGGGGTCCGTCTGCATGGGGCGCTCGGTGCGCTCGCGGAAGTCTTCGCGCGTGCCGAGATAGCCGGGCATGAGGAAGTGCATGAGCGACCAAATATCGCGCACGCTGTTCTCCATCGGCGTGCCGGTGAGCACGAAGCGGTGCCGCGCCCGTAGTGCTGTGGCGGACTGCGCGTTTTGGCTGTCGGGGTTTTTGATGTGCTGCGCCTCGTCGAGCAGCGCGGCGGCAAACTCGATGCCGCGATACTTGTCCACGTCGCGCCGGAGCAGCGGGTAGCTGGTGATGACGAGGTCCGCCGCAGCGATGCCTGCGAAGTCGCGCCGCCCGCCTTCGAGCGCGTGGACGCGCAGCTCGGGCGTCCAGCGCGCGGCTTCGGCCTGCCAGTTAAAAATGAGCGACGAGGGGCAGACGATGATGCTCGGCCCGGTGCCGCGCAGGGTGCGGAGAAAGGCGAGAGCTTGCAGTGTTTTGCCGAGGCCCATCTCGTCGGCGAGGATGCCCGCGAGTCCGTTTTGCGAGAGGAAGTGCAGCCACGCGACGCCGTGTTTCTGGTAAGGGCGCAGGATGCCTTCCAGCGTGCCGAGCGGCACGGGCTTTAGAGTTTCGAGGTTGCGCGTGGCCGTGGCCCATTGCCGCCAAGTCCCCTGCCCTGCTACGTTCACGCCGTTTTCGCTGGCGAAAAGATCGAGCGTCCCGGCCTGCTTGCGGTCCAGCCGATACGTGCCGGGCGTGAGCTGTCGCGGCGCGCTGTCGCGGAGGACGTGCTCGAACTCATCGAGCAACGCGCCGTCGAACACCGCAATTTTGCCGCCCTTTTTCACAAAGCTCTGCCCGCCTTGCAGCAGCCGCGCGATGTCTGCGCCGGAGAATCGTTCGCCGCTCGGGCTGGCGAGTTCGTAGCGGAGGTCGAACCATTGCTCGCCGCTGGAGATTACCTCCACGCGCGGCGACACGCGCTCTACGTCGCGGGTGACGTGCTCAAATCGCTCGCCGATGGTGACGCTCCACTCGCGCTGAAGCCTCGGCAAATGGCTGGCGAAAAATCCGAGAATGCCCCGCTCGCCCCGCAGCACGAACTCCCCCTGCGCGCTCGGCCCGGTGAAGCCGCAGACATTCAGCCGTGCGACGGCGCTTTGCTCCGCAGCGCGATTGCGGGCGAACTTCGCCAGCGCCTCGCCGGTCGCATCCAGCGTCACTTTCCGCTCGCCGTAAATCGCATCCAGCCGCGCCGTGAGGTGATTCAGCGAGCCCTCGATAAACACGGCGAAGCGCGCCTCCGGCACGACGACCGCCTCCGCAGCCACATCGCCTTCCACGTCAAAAAACTGCGCCAGCATCGGCAGCTCCCGAGCGAGAAATCCCTCCGCCGCATCCGCCGGAATCGTCAGCGCGCCTTGCAGCAGCCGCAGATACGGCGCGGGCAAACCGGGCGCGACGGCGGTGAAAGTTGCGCCGTCCAGCGTCCACGCCGCCGTCGCACCGAGCAGCAGCGGCGGAGCCTCCACCGCGAGCACGAGCCCGCCGCTTTCCCGCCTCACGCGCAATGCCAGACGCGGCGCATCGTCCTTCACCTGCACCGCAGTCGCCCGCCCAAACGTCACACGCGGATGCCCCACGAGCACACGCAGCAGCTCGGCAAATTCGTTGCGCCGCAGCGTGAGCATCGCCAGCGGCTTCCCCATCACCGCCAGCAAGCGCGGCCCCAGCGCGAAGTCCGCCGCATCCACGCGATACGTGCGCTGCGGATCGAGCGTAGAAAACGGACGCCCTTGCGCCTCCACCACGCACATCACCGCATCCTTCTCCCAAGCCGCCGCGAAGTTTGGCGGTAATATAATAGCGAGCGCGCACGGCTCACCTTCCGTCTCCGAAAACATCGCCGCTTTCGGCGCAGCCACGACTACGGTGGGCGCAGCGACGACCTTCGGCGGAGCCAGCACCGCCAGCCCCACAGCGAGCGAGTGCGCGCAGATACGCCCCCAGCGCCGCGACTCCATACAGGTGCAGATATTTTCGATGTCCGTCTTCGATTTAATCCGCAGCCCCGAGCGAAACTCCGTCTCCGCGCCGCGCACAAATCCGGCGAGTTCCGGCGGCTCATAGCGCGCATCCCGCACCCGCTCCGCAGCCAAAATCGCACGCGCCTCTTTCATCGCCTGCCAGCCTCCGGCATCGGCGAGCAGCTTATCGGAAAGCGGGAGCATCAACGCTGATCTGCCTTTTCATACTGCCGCGCACGGAGGCCCGCGACGAGGAAGGCGATGCCGATGCCGAAGAAGTACAGGGAGAGCGTCTGCCCGGCGGAGAGGCTGCCCATTTTCCACGCGGGGTCGGGGACGCGGTAGATTTCGCCGAGGATGCGGAGTGCGGCGTAGAGGATAAAGAAGAGCCCGGTGAGCACGCCGCGCGGCATCCGAAACCGGGTGCGGAGTGTGTAGAGGATGGCGAAGAGGACGACGCCTTCGAGGAAGGCTTCGTAGAGCTGGGAGGGGTGGCGGGCGGGGAGCACGTCGGCGATGCGCTGGGCGAGTGCGGGGTCGTGGCGGGCGGCTTCGATGATGGCGCTGGGGTCGCCGCCGCCGAGGGCTTCCATGGCGTCGGAGTTTTCGTGGAGTTCAGACGCGAATTTTACGCCCCACGGTTTGTCGGTGATGTGGCCGTAGAGTTCGCCGTTCCAGAAGTTCGCGCAGCGGACGAGGAAGAGACCCATCGGCGCGGTGACGCAGAGGGAGTCGCCGATGCTCGTCCACGAGACGCGCCAGAGCCGCGAGAGGATGAAGGTGACGAGGACGATGCCGTAGATGCCGCCGTGGCTGGCCATGCCGCCGTTTTGCACCTCAAACATCCACCACGGGCTCTCGTGCGTTTGGTAGCGCCCATACCACAGAATCCAGCCGAGTCGCCCGCCGAGGAGGACGCCGAAGAGCCCGGTGTAAGTGATGAAGTCGGCGACTTTTTCCGGCGCGAGGTCGGTGTATCCACGCTGGGCGAGCTTCTTGTAGAGCCAGTGAACGAGGAGCGCGGAGACGACGTAGGAGAGCCCATACCAGCGCGGCCCGTAGCTGCCGATGCGAAAGACGAAGGGATCGAAGTTATTGAGAAATGCGAGCATGAGAGCGCTGCTGTGTATCGCTCAACGCTCAAGCATCAACTCTCAACTCCCACTCTATTGCTTGAGCTTGAGCCCGCCGAGCGATGCGGGCTCGGGATGCGCGGCGCCGGATCGGGCGACTAGCCCCGCGGTCTCGCGAGCCTCCGGTCCGGAGCCCGGCGAGGGGGTGACGGGCTCGGGCTTCGGCGCCTCGCCGTGCTCGCCGCGCAGTTTGAAGCCGTCCGTCGTCGTCTTGTCGCGGCCTGTGCGTTTGAGGATGCTGTCGATCATTTGGCGCATCCGATTTTTGCTCACGGAGAGGAGCATCGCGGTCTCCTCGGTGATGAGGTCTTTTTCAAACGCTTCGCAAAGACTTTGCTCGAACGTACACCAGCCTTCCTGTCGCGAATGGGCGATGATGTCGTTGTAAGTGCGGTTCTCGTTTTCTCCGAGCTGGATGGCTTCGCGGGAGCGCAGGTTGCTGCCCATGATCTCGGGCACCATCAGCCGCCCGCCGCCGATCTTCGGCGCGAGTCGCTGGCTGCACACCCAGCGCAGGGTCTCGGCGAGGCGCTCGCGCACTTGGCTTTCTTCCTCTTTTGAAAACATGCCGAGCACGCGATTGATCGCTTGCCCCGCGCTGATGGTGTGGAGCGTGGAATAGACGACGTGGCCCGTCTCCGCCGCAGTGAGCGCGATCTCCATCGTCTCACGGTCGCGGATTTCACCGACGAGGATGACCTTGGGCGCTTGGCGCAGCGCGGCGCGGAGGCCCATGGAGAAGGTGGAGAAGTCCTTGCCCATCTCGCGCTGGCAAAAGGTGGCGCTCTTGTGCGGGTGGAGAAACTCGACGGGGTCTTCGAGCGTGACGATGTGGGCGCTCATCGTCTCATTCATCTCGTTCAGCATCGCGGCGAGTGTGGTCGTCTTGCCCGAGCCCGTTGCGCCGGTGACGAAGACAAGGCCGGTCTTTTCCTTGATGATCTGCTGGAAGACGGGCGGCAATTTGAGGTCCGCCATGCTGGGGATTTTCGTGTTCAGCTTGCGCAGCACCATCGCGAAGGAGGCCTTCTGCTTGAAGATGTTCACGCGAAACCGCGCGAGCCCTTCGACAGAATACGAGCAGTCGCAGGAGCCGGTGTTTTTCAAATCATCGAGCAATCGCTGCGAGGTGCCGACGATGGTGCGAGCAAGCCCTTCCGTGTGCTGCGGCTGGAACCCGGCGCTGAATTGCGTGCCGTCCACGGGGATGAGCTTGCCGAAATTCTCCACCTGCGGCGGACGCCCGACGACGAAGAACAAGTCGCTCACGCCCTCACCGAGCGAGAGCATTTTGCGAAGCAGATCATCAATGGGCAGCGGGTGCGAATTGAAAACAGGCCCAGCCGCACCGATGCCACTGGTCGATACAGTCACCGCCGCAACATGCGCCGGAGTTGGAGCGTGGACGGGGGGCGCAGCATGCAACGGCGCATGCACAGGCGCAGGCGCAACTCGTGGTGCAGCCACTGGAATATCCAACGGAATGTCCGCTGGAGCGGGTTCGTCAATCTCCGGCAGCTCTTCGATCGCTCCGAAATCCAACGCAATCTCTGGCCCTCGTTGAGCACTTGGCGCTGTCGGCGCGAGGTGCCCGCTCATCGTGAGAGGGCGTGGAGGAACGCCCGTGGCGGTGGAAGGTTTGATACGACCTGATTCATCATAGAGCGGCATAGTAAGCTGCAAACAGAGGCAGCTTTCATACCAGTGAGCCCAAATTGATTCTTGTCACAGGCGGCCCCCATGCCTCCTCTCCCGCCATGATCCGCATCCTGTTTTTCCTTCTCGCCTGCCTACTCCCCCTCCGCGCCGAACTCGCGGGACGGCGGCCCAATATCATTTTCATCCTCACCGACGACCAAGGCTACGGCGACCTCTCGGTACATGGAAACCCCATCCTGAAGACGCCGAACCTCGATCACCTTCATGGCGAAAGTGTGCGGTTCACGGATTTCCACGTCTCTCCGACTTGCGCGCCGACTCGCTCGGCGCTGCTCACGGGGCGGCACGAGTTTCGCAACGGCATCACCCACACCATCCACGAGCGCGAACGCCTCACGCCCGATGCCGTGACGCTGGCGCAAGTGCTCAAGGGCGCGGGCTACGCGACGGGGATCTTCGGCAAGTGGCATCTCGGCGACGAGCCCGCCTACTGGCCCAGCGCGCGAGGGTTCGACGAGATGTTCATCCACGGCGCAGGCGGCATCGGCCAGACGTTCCCCGGCACCTGCGGCGATGCGCCGGGCAACACGTATTTCGATCCGGCGATTTTGCACAACGGGACTTTTGAAAAGACCCACGGCTTCTGCACGGACGTGTTCTTCGAGCAGGCGACAAAATGGATCGCCGCCACGAAAGGCAAGCAGCCCTTCTACGCCCACATCTCCACGAACGCGCCCCACGCGCCCTACACCGCGAAGCCCGAAGATGCGGCGCGCTACGAAGGGCTCGTAGATAAACCGACAGCGGGCTTCTTCGGGATGATTCACAACATCGACGAGAACGTGGGCCGCCTCGTCGCGAAGCTCTCGGAGTGGGGCATCGAGCGCGATACGCTCGTCATTTTCATGAACGACAACGGCACAGCCCAAGGCAGCAAAGTCTTCAACGCCGGGATGCGTGGCGCGAAGGTGACACCGTGGCTGGGCGGCACGCGGGCGTGTTCGTTCTGGCGCTGGCCGGGCACGCTGACTGCCGGAGACCGCCCGCAACTCACCGCGCACATTGATTTCTTCCCTACGCTCGCAGAGCTCGCCGCCGCAAAGCCCGACACGAAAGTGAGCGCGCAAGTGGAAGGCCGCAGTCTCCTCCCGCTGCTGGAAAAAGCCGACGCCGCATGGCCAGAGCGCACGCTCTTTACCCACTCGGGGCGTTGGGCTGCTGGTGCCGCGCCGAGCACGGGGAAATACGTGAACTGCTCCGTGCGCACCCCGCGCTGGCATCTCGTGAACCTCGGGCCGAAATGGCAGCTCTTCGACGTGCAGGCCGACTACGGCGAGCAGACAAACGTCGCCGACGCGCAGCCGCAAGTCGTCGCCGAGATGTCCGCCGCATACGAGAAATGGTGGGACAGCGTGCAGCCGCAACTCGTGAACGAAAACGCGCCCGTGCCCGCCGTGAACCCATTCAAAGCACTTTACTGGAAGCAATTCGGCGGCGGGCCGAAATAGATCTAGTCCTCCAGCTTCCGGCGAGGGTTCCAGTATCCGTTCTCCACTTCCGGCCCGACCCAGCCGAGCGAGTTTTTGCCCTCATCGCCGCCGTAGTAATTTTTGCCGCTGCCGAGCCGCTTGGGCAGTTCCGGCGAGGCGTGGCCATCGCACCAGACGACGTTCGCTTTGCCCCCGTGGCGAAAGTGGACGCTCGGCGAGAGGGGCCCGGCGAGCCTGCCATTGGGCGCGACCCATTGATATGGCTCGGCGTAGGGATACTCCTGCACGCCGTCCTCTCGGGCCAGCGCCGTGTCGGCAAACATCAGCGTCCGCTCCGGGCGCGGGATGTTGTTCATATTCTCGCCCTCCCATTTATTGCGCGGCGTGCCACCGATATAAATGGCGTTGTAGCCGTAGCCGCCGGAGCCGTTTTCAAAGCTCTCTTTGCCGGAGAGGAACTGCTGGAAAGTCGGGCATTCCTTCACCCGCCCATCGCGCCCGAGATACGGAGCGAGCGGCCCTTGCGTGGCGTCGAACTTCTCGCTCACGCTGCTCCGTGAGCCGTGCCAGCGCACTTTGTTGCTCTTCTCCTGCGCGTAACAGTACTGCCCGTTGTGCTCGCCCGCATAACGTCCGTTCGCCTCAGCGAGAGAGCGCAGATTGCCGAGACACTTCGCCGCGCCCGCCGACTCGCGCGCACTTTTCACGGCGCTGAAAATGAGCGCGGCCACGATAGAGATGATCGCGATGACCACGAGCAGTTCGACCAACGTGAACGCAGCGCCGTTGCTGCGACGCCCTCGTCGCAGTAAGTGCCTGCGACGCCCCGTCGCACAGGGGGGACAACGGCGACGAGGCGTCGCAGCTACGTCCCGCGCCTTCATCTCCGGCGTCTCCGGCACAGCGCACCGAAGCCCGCCAGCAAAAGCCCGGCGCTCCCCGGCTCCGGCACCGCTTGGTGGATCACGCCGACTGCATCCAGATCAAAACCACCCGTCTCGAAGAACGTCGGCCACGGGTCGTTGATGATGCGGTTTTGCGAATCTCGCGTCGCATACGCCGGGTCGATGCTGCCGACAACATCCACGATGCGGACATGCGTGACGGCATTGACGTTCAGCCCCGCCGCCCCGCTCAGTTCGCCGAGGTCAAACGGCGTGCCGAAACCCGAGCGATACTTGCCCGCGAGGTTGTGGAGATTCGTCGGGTCGAGCAGCGAGAAGCTCCCCACTTGCGTCGCCGTCTGCGTTTGCGACAGCGCGCCGAAGCGGAAAAACGTCGAGCCGTCCGAGCTGACTTCGACGAACCCCAGCTCCAGAAAGCTGTCGCTCAACCCATTCTCAAACACCGCAAAGTCCGCGCCCGCGCCGTTCGTGATCGGCTTCGAGAAGGTGAGCGTGATCGAGCCGCCGTCGCCCAAACTGAGCACGGGCAAATTGTCCGCCACCGCATCGGATTGCCCGAGCACATCGAACGTCGTGCCCCAAGTCACATCGCCGCCATCCGGGTCCGTGATGTCCACAGGGCCGCGATCCAACTGCGACACGCCCGTCGCCCAGCCCTCGAAAATCCCCGAGTTATACGGGATCGCAGTCGAGCCGACTTGCCCCGCTGCGGGCGCGTAAGGCCCAGCAAACGCAGACGCCGAACACGCGACGGACGCCAGCAGGAAAACCCTCACCCTTTCCGCCTCCGTGCGCCGAGCATCACCACCGCGAGCCCCAGCAATCCAGCCGTCGTCGGCTCCGGCACGACGCGGAAGATCGCGCTGCGATCTAATAGACTATAGTTCGTGACCGCCACGAACAGCCCCTCCGAATCCGACGCCATATTTCCAATCGTATTCGCGCTCGTCGCAATCGTGCTGCCCGTCCCCGGCGTGATGAAGTCCTGCACCGTGATTTGCGAAAAGTCCGAGCGGGCGAAAAAGCCGGGCTGTCCTTCCAGCGACTCGAAATACGCATTTCCGCTGTTCGCCTCATAAAGGTGCCCCGCATCCAGCGAGAGCCCGCCTGCATTCAGCTCCGCCGCCGTGTAGCGATAGAGCCCCTTCGGCGCACTCGCGCGGCCATAAAAGAGCGATGTGCCGCCAAAGACGAGCGGCCCGGAGAAGTCCGATGAAGTCAGCACCGTTGTCGTCACCCCCGTGGTCAAATCGAGCTTCATGATTTGATTTCCCGCGTATCCCGGATTCGCGGAGACCCAGCCGAAGCCGCCAGAAAAATCAATATCGTACGCCTTTTCGACGGTTCCCAAAGTCGAGACGGCACTCGTCCCAAGATCGAAGGTCCGCAGCGTATTTGCGGACGACTCTCCAAAGTAAAGTTTTCCGCCAAACTCCTTCACAAAGGAGCCGTAAGCGGACGTCCCGTAATCGAAAAGCACCGTCGGCGTCGCATAGCCGTCGAGCGCGCTGCGTCGCAAGAGCTGCGTGGACGCCGCACCGCGCTGGAGCAAGTAGTAGAGCGAGGTGCCCTCCACCTCGACCCCGGTGATGGATTGGCCCAAGTCAGTGCGGAATAGCTCCGTAGTCGGCAAGCCCGAGGTGAGCGATTGCGCGAAAGTTGGGACGATGGTGAATGCGAGCGCGAAGCCCGCGACGATGGTTTTTTTCATGTGTCGGTTGTTGTTGTCTATCGGTTGTTGGTTAGTTCACGAGAGACCCCAGACCACACGCCATGAAGGCAATGCGATGTTGAAAATCCCCCACTCTTCGTGATTGCGACGAAGTTTTCCCATCGCCCTGCGCAATGACGCGCACGACGACGAGTGAGACACCTCCGGGGAAATGTTCTGGCTTATGGCTTCCGGCACCCGTTCGTAGTCAAACGAGCGCACACCTTCTCCCCGCCTTCACCTCTGCCGAAGCAGAGATTGGCTGCCCTTGCGGGCCGGGAAGTCGTCACCAATTACAGCAGCGCGACTGCCTCCGAATGACACGGAGTTCCTTCACACCGGACGTGATCTATATTTATTTCGCAAAGAACTGCCCGGATAAAAGCGGGCGACCCTCCACGTCACAAGGAGTTTTTCCCAAAGCTCCCGCCGCCGACGCCCCACCACCTCCCCCGCCGCCCGAAAACACAAAAAGCCGGGAGCCCAGCACTGGACTCCCGGCTTTTTGGAAAAGCGGCGCGCTACCCCGTCACCGCGATCCGATTCCCCGGCGAGCCCTCATCCGTCCCATCGTAACCCACCACCCACACCTCGTAGCCCACACCCGCATCCAGCGGACCGAGTTGCGTATAGTTCACCGTCGTCGAGACCGACACCCCGCACAGCTCCACCGGCCCCGCCGGAGTCGCCCCCACCGCCACCTTCTGCCGATAGCACCGCAGCGAATTTGCATTCGTCGGCATCGTCGCGATCGTCAGCGTCTTCGCCGCCGCATCCAGCGTCGCATTCGCCGGAGCATCCGGCACCGTCCCGCTGCTCGCCTCGCCCGGCATCCGCTTGGGTTGCAGCCCGATGCGCTTGAGCTCCAGCGTCCGCTCGCCGTCGTCGCTCGCCGAAATGTAGAAACCACGAATCCGCGCGATTGCATCCTCCGCCGCCTCCGTCGCAGCCGCCACCGCGGCCACCGCCTGCTGCCGCGTTCCACCCGTCGCCAGCGATTGATGCGCATGCAACGTCGCGTAATGCCCCGCGATAAAATCCAGCAACGGCTGCGGATACACCCACGCTGGATTATCCACCGGGGCCGCCGCCGCGATCGGTGCCAGCCGGCCCAGCTCCTCCTTCCGCGCATCGTCAAACTCCCCGATCACCCCGCTCGTGAACCCATAGCGCTCGTGCAGTTGCAGCCGCTTCGCATCCGAAATATGCGGCGGATCCCCCGCCATCGCCACCGGGACAAACTCCGGCAGCAACCCATCGATAAAACTCTTCCCCGCCCGATGCCCCTTTTCCAAAGTCTCCAGGCACGCACGGCAAATCGCGCTCGCCCCCGCCCGGTCGCCCTCCGCCAGACTCGCCGCCCCGAGCGCCGCAGCCAGTGCCGATTTTCGCGAGTGCATCAGATTAAAAAGCGTCGTGTTCAGTAAGAACGGATCGCCCGCCGAGCGGGTGGCCTGAACGCTGGCGACCAGTTCCAGTTTTTCGAGTGCTTCGAGTGCGCGTTGATTGCTCATAATTGTAGATGCCTAGTGGTTGTCTGTGGAGTTTTGTAGATGTGAGAAAAGCACCCGGCTACCGACCCAAAAGCGAGCAAGCTGCCGGATACGTGCGAAATTAAATCCCACAACCCTGCCCGGCGCAAATAATAATTCCGTTACAATCGTCAGACCTCTGCCGCATCCCCCGAGACGTCCAGAATTTGACGTCACACCCATGCCAGCCGCCGCGCCACGTCCCAAATCGGCCATCAGACTCCTGACAGCCGCCGTGGCACGTCCCCAATCCGCCGTCAGACCTCTGTCCGCCGCTTGGACGACGTTCCCAATCTCCCGTCAGACCTCTGCCGCCCGATTCTGCACGTCCCCTACTATCTGTCACACGTCTGACGCCCGATTTTGCACGTCCCAGCGGTCCCGGCAGACGTCTGCCAGCCAAAAAATGGACGTCCCGCAACCTCCGGCAGACGTCTGCCCGAACCTGTTGGACGTCAAAAATGAGCAAAAATAGACAGTTTTACGAGCGCATGAGCAGATTGGAGGCGAAGCCCAAGGAGCGGCGACATTCCTGTCGCTGTCCTTCAAAGCGCGAAGCGCCCAACTATCGAGCACCGTGCAATCTCCGAGAGCCACGCGAAATCGATTGGACGCTTCGCGTTGTGGGGGGACAGCGACAGGAATGTCGCCGCTCCTTGGCTTCGCACTACAACATCACGCTGCCGCCCTTACACGCTTGCCTGGTAATGCGCGTCGAGCTGGGGGTGGAGGGCGAGGATGGCGGCGATTCGGCGGATGTGGTGGGTGAATTCCTGTGCTTCGTCGCCCGTGAGCGGGCGGCCGAGCAGGGCGCTTTCCCGGTAGCTGAGCCACTTTTTCAGCACTTGGTAGCCGCCCAGCGTATAGGCCCACACGGCGGCGGGCACGTCTTTCCAGCGGGTGGTTTCGTTGAGGTGGATGTCCACGAAGCCCTCGCCTCGCGTGCCGCTTTTGACCATGCCGGGGCCGGGCATGGTCACGCCGCCCTGCCCGGCGTAGCCCCAGCGGGCGACGATGGCGAGGTCGGGCGTTTTGCCTTTGGCGGTGAGTTCGCCGAGGCCGCGTAAATCGGCGCGGACTTTGAGGGACGTCACGCCTTCTACGGGCGTCTCGGGGTCGAGCAGCGCGGCGAGCTGGCGGCCGAGGTCGGCACCGGCTTTCAAAATTTTTCCCGTCTTGGGCAGGGGCACGCGGGGCCAATCCTGCCGCAGGGCTCCGGCGTTTTCCTCGCGGTAAAGCGGCGCGTGCAGCACGGCGACGATGTGGAAGAAGAGATCCTCCGCCCCGCACTTCAAGCCCGCGAGATACTCCCGCGCAAAGTCGGTGAGATTCGGCTGCGGGCCGGACGGGTTTGAGTTGCCGCCGAGGTCGAAATCCATCTGCGTGGGCTCGCGGAGGATCGTGCTGTCGTCGTCCGGCTGGAGGTAGAGCGGGAAGTAGTTTGCACCGCGCTCGATCAAGTGGTGCGAGGGAAAACACGACATCACCATTGGTTCGGTAAATCCCTTTCGATTGTGGCGAACGACGGCGAGTAGCGGATTGCCGGGCGCGACATGATGGCGGAAGTCCTCCCGACGCTCTTCGACGAGCTTGGTTTCCCGGTGCCAGAAGAGCCACCGCACGTCGAAAGGCCGATAATGCAAACGGACGAACTCGCCGGATTCGAGTCCGCGCAGCAAAAGGTGCCTGCGCGTTTGCACAGCGTCGAAGCGTCCGGTCTTTCGCATCAGTGCCGGGAACCGCTTCGCGATCTCCCGTTCCGAAACATCCGGGTCAAATTACGCAGTCATGCGGTCAACAAGCGGCTTCCGGTCGATGCTCACGAGAACTTCGTCTCGATTCGTCAGGAATCCAAACGATGAGTATCGCAGAATGTCGGCGATGGTCGGCCACTGCTTGTAATCGACCCGCACAGCGACTGGCACGAACGGCAAACCGAGCGGGAGGGCAGGCTTGAGCTTCTTGGGCTTCACCCGCTTGTCCAGCGACGCCTCCAGCTCCTCCCGCTTCTCCTTCCCCCACCAATGCCGGAAGCCGAGTTCGGCATTCGGCGTGTAGGTGTCGGCGATGGGCTTGCGCTTGGCGTTGTCGGGCCGTCTTTCCAGCAGGGCGATGGCGGTGCCGACTTGGATGCCTTCGCGGTTTTTCTCCGTGGAGAAGACGCTGGGGTCGGGCTGGCCGTCGGGGGTCTTTTTGCCGGTCTTGTATTTGTCGCCGTTCAGGCAGTCGATGGTGATGGAGTCGAAGACTTCCATGAAGCGCTCGCGCATCCCGGTGTGGGAGAGGCCGTCGAGCCACGAGTAGTTGGAGATGTAGCAGATGATGCCCTTGGCATCGGCGCGCGGCGGGCCGGGCTTGAGTTCATCCGTCTGCGGGACGCCTTCGGCGATGCGGCGCTCGGCCATGCGGAAGAAGCGGATGTAGAGATCGTTGAGCCCCTGTCCTTGGGGCTTGGGCGCTTCCTTGGTATCGCGGTAGGCCTCGCTGAGGTTGCGCTCTCCTCCACGGCCATGCCTGCGTAGCCGTCGTACGGAGGGTTGCCGAGAATGACGAGGATTTGCTCCTGCTGCTTTACATGGTCGGCGGCATCGCGCTCGGCGGCGAACTCGGAGAAGGGCAAGTCTTTGGGGGATTTGATGGGCACCCAACCGGTGAGGGCGTTGGTGAGGAAGACGCCGGCACGCTCGTCTTTTTCATGATCGAGCGGCGAGCCCCAGCGGGTGAGCATGAGGTCGATCTGGAGATGGGAGACGACGTAGGGCGCGGGCAGCAGCTCGAAGCCGTAGAGGCGGTGTTTGGCGACTTCTTTGATTTTGAGCCCGGCCTGGCTCTCGCCGTAGCCCTCGACGAGGCGGCGGCGGATAAGTTTGAGCGTCTCGACGAGGTAAGCGCCGGTGCCGCAGCAGGGATCGAGGACGATGACGCTGGGGTCAGCGAGGCCATCGGGGAGGCCGAAGTTTTCGCGCAGCGCCTTATCCACGCTGCCGACCATGTAGCGGACGATCTCGGGCGGAGTGTACCAGACGCCGAAGTCTTTGCGCAGCTCGGGGTCGAACTCGGCGAGGAAGGGCTCGTAGAAGTATTGCACGGCGTCGCCCATGTCGTAGCGGGCGAAGAATGCCTGCCGGTCCACGCGGGCGAGGCAGTCTTCCGTCCAGTCGAGCACTTCCTCCAAGTCGAGGGCGCGGACCTTTTTCGGATCGCCCGCGAGCTGGACGAAGAGCGTGCGAAGGATGGGCAGTCCGAGATATTGGGCGGAGAGCCGCCATTGGAAGCGGTCGGTGGTTTTGCTGTGCTCCTCGTGCCAGAGCACCCACGCGGAGAAGATGCCGTAGAAGAGCGTCTGGATAAGCGTGGACTGGAAGAAGTGGATGCCCTTTTCCCCCTCGAAGCGGACGCCGAGTGCGTTGCTGAGCGCGTTCTTCACCGGCTCCAGCGTGCCCATTGGGGCAATCTCGATGCGGGCGCGGGCTTCCCTCGCGTAGCTGGCGAGAAATGCGGCGAGGTCCTGCGGCGTAGCGATGCGCGCGGTGCTGAGCAGGGCGCGGCGGAGAAACTGCCAGATGCGCTCGTGCTCGGGGAGACTCGGATTGTTTCGGAGAGCGTGACTTTTGCCCCAAAACTCCTGCGCACTCGAAGCGATGCTGTAGCGCTCTCCGGCCACGGCTTTTCCCCCGCGCCACGACCAGAGGGCGAAGGAGCGGTAGTTGGTGAGGAGAATCTGGCCGTAGTGCTCCAGGTAGTTCCGCACTTGCGGGCTGCTCTCAAACGAGGAGAGGTCGGCATCGAGCGCCTTTACCTCGATGACGCCGCGCTCGGGCTTGAGCTGGAACAGGGCTGGGGAGTCGGCTCCGTGCTTTTTGAGTTCCTTGGCAGAGAAGAGGCCTCCATCCGGGATGCCCGCGCCGTTGTTGGACGGATGGATGACGGCGGTGATCTTCGGTTTGAGGGAGTCGCCGACGGCGTTGAGGAGCTTTGAGAGCGCCGGGTAGCCGCTGGTCTCCGGCACGCTGACGCCGGAGATGAGGTAAAGCTCGTGCAGGTATTCGACGACTGGATGCGACATGGGCGGGAGGACACCGCGTTTTCCAACCGGTGACAAGTTCTTAGCAAATGCGCCTCACCACTGATACGAAAACCGTGCGCGGCTCGGCGGGATGGAGTGGACGCATTTTCATCCGGAAAATTGTTTGACCTCCCGGTGCTGTCGGGCGATTTCAAGACCATCGCCCGGTAGCTCCATCATCCAGTTTGCGAGTCTCTGTTTCGGGGCGGTGACAGTGCCTCGCGGTATCCAAACACAACGACCATGAGTGACAACGACAGGCACCATTTCCAAAGCCGGACGGGCTGCGCAATCGGCACCGCTCGTTCATCCATCATGGGAGGCGCAACTTTTTTCGATGAATCCGATTTGCAAAGCCGTGAGTAGCATGGTCAAGGCGGTTTGCATGGCATAGAGTCCGCCTGAAGCTCCCCTGCGCTGGTACGGGGGGAGGCTATAGGGCTCCTATTTCGGCGAGGGAGCGGCCAACCACGGACGCCGAACAAAGGGGCGGTGCAGAGGAGACTCTGCACCGCCTCTACGCTTTCCGCCATTCACGCCGTCCGGGGATGAACGGACTCCCCACTTGTAAATGAACCGTGCGCGGAACATGCGGGGCTCGGCGGGGTGTCGCCGAAGCCGTTGCGGACGGGGGCCGTTCCATGCCACACTGCGCCGCGATGAACCCGAACGACGAACAAGACGACGCACCGAGAGAGATGATCAGCCATGAGGACTTCATGAGGAAGCTGAGGGAGGATCCCGAATTCGCAGCCGGGATGCGGCAGGTGCTGGAGGACTCGCTGGCATTGCCGGACAGTCCAGAGACTGAAGCGATGAAACAAGCCGCACGCACCGCTCTCAAATCTCACGTCGGGTTCGATGTGCTGGGCGTGATGGAGGAAAAAATGGAGACGCTCGTCCGGCGGCTCGCCGAGCTGAAGAATAACCCGGATGCGGACGGATTGCGCGAGGTGAACGAGCAGATGGACGCTATCACCGATGAAGCGCTCGATTTGCCCGAGCCACATCGGACGGCAATCATGGCCGGGCTGACAGCCACTCAGTCCCAACTGCGGAAGATCACGGGAACGCTCGGGAGTGAGTAGCCGTGAGCCTTGGACTGCGGCTCGCCCAGCGTCAGCTCCAGCCCTCGAAGTTCGTAGCACTCCTTCACTTCGCCACGCGAATGAGCACGGGCGGGGAGACTTGGCCGCCGTCTTCGGCGATTTTTAGAAAAAAGAGGCGCTCGCCGGGCTGGGTGATCGGGGCGGCGGTAATGACGAAGTCGCGCTCGGTTTGGCCTTCGACGATCATGAGGCCGTTCAGCCCGATGTTATCCACGAAGGTGCCGTAGGGGAGGTTGCGCCCGCAGTCGTCGGTGCCGAAGCTGACGCGGGCATTGAAGTCGTGGCGGACGACTTTGACGCGGGCGGTGATGGTCTCGCCGGGGTGGATCGTGAGCCCGGCGGGGGCGATGATTTCGGCGGTGACTTTCGCCTTTTCGCCGAGCTGGATGTCGCCGAGGTCGCCGAGCTGCTGGACGATGTCGCCTGCGGTGGCGGTGATGGTGACGGCTTTGAACGCGTCCTTTGCCGGGGCGGCGGCATCGGGGGCGGCGTAGATTGCGCCGAGGGCGTTGCTTTGGCCGGGCTCTATTATAATGGGCGTGGTTGCGGTGAAGCCGGGCGGGAGGCCCGCGATGTCGATGCGCACGGGGCCGTCGAGCCCTTCGCTGCGCACGATGCCGATGGAAATTTCGCGTCCGCTGCCGGGGCTGATCTTCGGCGCTTTGCCGCCGACAATAGCGGTGAATGTGGGCTGCGGGGCGCGGAGGTTGAGTGTGTAATGGTAGTCCTTTTCGCCGCCAAAGCCGCGCACGTCGGTGAGCCGCGCGATGTAGTCGCCGTCGCTCGGGGCGGTAAAGACGAGTAGCGAATCGGTGCCGCTGCGGCGGTTCGGTTCGTCGTCGTTTTCGTAGTGGATGCGGAAAATCGGGAGTCCGTTTGGCGGCGGCTGGCTGCCGGGCGGGAGGGCCGTCACGAGGTAGCAAAACTGGCCGAGCGCGTGGGCTTGCGGCGTGGTCTGGAAGTAGGTGTGGCGGTTGCCGACGCCGGGATAGACGCGGAAGCCGGAGTCCGGGCCGCGTGGGTAACGCCAGAGTTTCACGACTTCGCCGTTACAGAAAAGGAAGTCGTCTAGCTCCATCTCGCGCCAGTTCTGGAGACGGAAATCATCGGAGTCCATCGAGTCTTTTCCGCGAAAGGTGAGCCACGAGTCTTTGACGGATTGCAGGACGACTTGCTCAATGGGATGGCCGTCGGTGGTGAGGACCTCGATGCGGGAATCGAGCTTCGATTTCGCGCTGGCGGCATCCACATCGAGGACGATCTGCTGGCCGGCGCTGGCGTGGAAACGGAAGCAATCCACATCGCCCGCTGCTCCCAAAGTGCCGGAGATTTTTGCGGGGAAAGGGAACGCGGCGATGGCTTGCGACGGGGCGTCGTTGGGCTCCGTCTCGTTCGTCTCCACGGCTGCGCTCGCTTTTACCGCTGCGGCTGCGACGGGTTCCGCTTTGGTCACGGCTGGTTTCTGCGCCGGGATGGTGAGCCGCTCGGAAGTGCCGTCCATGCGGGCGACGAAGACGCTATCGCCATTCATTGCCAGCACAGGCGCGGCGGCGGATTGCACGGGCCACGAGTGGCGCTCGGTGAGCGCGGGGAGCGTCCACACTTTCAGAGTGCGATCCTCTGCGCTGGAGATGAGCATTTCCCCGTCTGCGGAAAGTGCCAGCCCGGTGACTGCGCTCTCGTGCGCAAAGCGGGCGACGAGCAGCGGATTGAGCGAGGGCTTTTCTCGCGAGATGAAGCGCCACAGGTGGATGCGCTTATCCGCGCCCGCCGAGACGATGTGCTGCCCATCGGGCGTGAAGAGCACGGCGGTTTGCTCGCCGAGCGGCTGGTTGAGCGTGTCGAGCCGTTCGCCGTCCGCGACACGCCAGAGCTTCACCGTGGAGTCCGCGCTGGCGGATGCAAGCACGGTGCCGTCTGGCGAAAAAGCGAGGTCGAAAATCGCGCCTTTGTGGATGTCTATCGCTCGGATGAGCTTCGCCGTGTGGCGGTCCCAAAGCCGGATGACGCGATCATAGCCCGCCGTGGCGACGATGGTGCCATCGGGCGAAAACTCTGCATCGTAAATGGTGTCGCGCGCCTCGCCGTATTCGCGGACGAACGTGCCATCCGCCACGCTCCAAAGCTGCGCCGACCCGCTGAGCCCCACGATGCCCGTCGCCACGAGCAGCCGCCCGCCGTCCGGCGAAAAATGCACCGCATTCACCTTACCCGGAAACCCGCCAAGCCGCTTCAGCACAGCGCCGCCGGCCCCGCGAATCTCGACAGCCGCGCCCTGCGCGACGGCGAGCATTTTCCCATCGGGAGAGAAAGCCGCCGCCGAAATAGGCCGCTTACTTTTCGCCGACATGGCGAGCTTCGGCACCACGAGCGATTTGAAAAGCGACACATCATCCACCGGCCCCGGCGTACCCTTCGCGAGCCAGTCTTTCAGCACCGCCAGCTCTTGCGCGGGCAGTTGCGGCTCATCCTTCGGCGGCATCTTCGCCTTCGCCGTGCCGTCAATCGCGCGGAGAAAATGCGTCCCCTTTTCCCCCGCCTTAAGCGGGTCGCCCTTCTCACCGCCCTTCCGCAGAGCCGCATAAGTCTCCATGCTGAACTCGCCCTCGCGGTCGGTATCATTGTGGCACCCCGCGCAGTAAGTGCGGAGGATCGGCGCGATGTCGCGGTGGTAGTCCTGAGCGACGGCAGTGGCGGCGATGAGCGTGAGAAATAGAATACGCATAGGATTTATCAGTGCTGGAAAAGGAACTCCCGGCTGGTGAGTAGCGACCAGAAGAGGTCTTCGAGGACTTTGCGCTTTTCGTCCGGAGGCGCGGCGGTGAGCATGGGGGCAAGGGCGTCTTTTTCCTTCGCGGCGGCGGGGCGGGATAGTGCTAAAAAATACGCTTCATCTACGAGCGCGGCGTCGCTCAGGTTTTGCGAAAGGAGTGCGGAGATGCGGCTGTCTTTGGCGGCGAGTTTGTCGTTCACGGTTTTGCCGTTCGCGAGGTGAAGGACTTGCACGAGGCTGGGCTGGCCGGAGCGTTCGCATTCGCAGGTGATGTCGCGTTGGTTGCGGCCAAATGTTTTGAGGAAGTAGCTCTTCACCGCGCTGTCGGCGAGCTGGAGGCTGCGCGTGCCGGGCTTGTAGGCATCGGTCTTCTCGGTCGATCCGTCGTTGAGCGCGATCTCGGTGTAGGTGTCGGGGATAGCGGTGATGTCGCTGATGGCGTCGCTCATCACTTCGGCCATGAGTCGACGGGGAAAGAAGCGGCTGTAGTGGCGTTTGTCCTCGGCGTTTTCCGGCAGGGATTGGCTGCTGCGGCGGTAGGCTTGCGAGGTCAGGATGGTCCGCATGAGTGAGCGGAGATCGTAGCGGTTTTCGCGCAGATTTGCGGCGAGGGCCGTGAGCAGTTGTTCGTTGCTGGCTGGGTTCGTCACGCGGAGGTCGTCCACGCTTTCTACGAGGCCGACGCCCATAAAGTTTGCCCATATGCGGTTCGCGATTGCGCGGGCGAAATACGGATTGCTCGGCGCGGTGAGCCACTCGGCGAGGACCGTGCGGCGGTCGCCCGTGGCGCTAGCGGGGATCGCCGGAGCGTCGAGCGGCGCGGGCGGTTGCGGCTTGCCGGTGCGCGGTTGGGTGAGGTCGCCGTCGGCCAGCGCGTAGAGCATCCGCACGCCGTCGCCGGAGCGTGCGTCGCCGCCCCAGCCTTTGGCGCGGACGCGAGCGAAGAGATTCGCGAAGCCATAGTATTGGTCGTTCGTCCATTTCTCCAGCGGGTGATTGTGGCACTTCGCGCAGCCGATGGAGAGGGAGAGAAACGCTTGGCTGACGTTCTCCGCCATGCCTTCTGGGTCTTGATGCACGGCGAAGAAATTCGTCGCGCCATTTTCGATGGAAGAGCCCGTGGCGGTGACGACGCGGCGAGCGAGTTCATCCCACGGCGTGTTCTCCGCGACGCGCTGCCGAATCCACTCTGAGTAAGCCTTCACCGCTTGCGGGCGCAGCTTCGAGCCCGTGACGAGCAGCATGTCGGAAATCTTGTAAGTCCAAAAATCCACGAACTCAGGCCGCTGCATGAGCCGCTCCGCGAGGGCGCGGTATTTGTCCGACGCGGCGTCGGCGATAAAGGCGCGGGCTTCATCCGGCGTGGGTTGCCGCCCGATGGTGTCGAGAAAAGCGCGGCGCACAAACGTCGCATCGTCGGCAGCGGGCGAAGGCTTCAGCTTCAGCCGCTGGAGTTGCTCCAGCACCAGCTCGTCAATGAAGCCGCTCTTCGGCGCGTTCGCATACACTTCGGCGGGCACGTCGTTCGCCCAAGGCGCAGTCACGCGAGCGACGACGACGAGCGAGGAAAACCACGCAGTCACCGCGCCTTGTCCCGCGCCGAGGATGGTCACTTTCCCCTCCTGCGTCACCGTGGCGACCGTCTCATCGGCGGAGGTAAATTTCGCCCACCGCGTCACGTCGCGCTCGCTGCCGTCATTGTATTTTGCAGTCACCTTGAGCGTGAGCGCATCGCCGGGCTTGGCGGTGTTTTCCTCCGGCGAAACGGCGATATTCGCCAGCGTGGGCTCGTCCGATTTCAGCCCCGGCGCACCCGCTGCGATCCATGCGGCGAAGGTGCGATAGTCGTCGCTTTCCAGCGCGATACGTTTGCCGCCCTTGTGCTTGATGGCGGTCGTCGGCTTCGTGAGCAGCAAGCTCGCGCCCGGCTCCACGAGGTCCACGCGCCGCCCGCGAGATTCCTGCGTCATCGTCTGCCAATCAGCCTCGGGATTGTATCCAAACAGCGAAAGCCGAAACCCGCCCTTCCCCGCCAGCGCGCCGTGGCACCCGCCGGAGTTGCAGCCCGCCTTGCTCAGGATGGGCAGGATGTCATTGCGAAATGACGGCACATTTTCCGCGTGAATGGCGGTAAGAAACGCAAGGAGCGCAACCAATAGACGAGTCATAATCGTGAGCTACGCGAAGAGTTCCTTGATCGGATCCGTCCCCAAATCCGTGAGGTAAAACGGACGGTTACCGGGGCCGGGGAGGTGCGAGTGCGGGTCGAAGCCGAGGCTCTGGAATATCGTCGCCACGATGTCGCCAGGGCCGACGGGGCGCTCTGCCGGGAAGCCGCCGATGGGGTCGCTCTTGCCGATGACGCGCCCGCCTTTCACCCCGCCGCCCGCAAAGTAACAGGTGAAGCACTGCGGCCAATGGTCGCGCCCACCCGCCGGGTTCACCTTGGGCGTGCGGCCAAATTCGCTGAGGTTTGCCACGAGCGTGTCGCCGAGTAATCCGCGCTGGTCGAGGTCTTCGATGAGCGCGCTATAAGCCTGATCATACATCGGACAGACGATGTCTTTCATGCCCTCGATGCTCGTGAAGGGCTTGGAGCCGTGGATGTCCCAAGTGATTTCATCGAACACCGTGAGGAACGTATTGATGGTCACAAAGCGCACGCCGTTTTCCACGAGGCGACGCGCGAGCAGGCAGCATTGTCCGAAGCGGTTCATCCCGTAGCGTTCGCGGACGCGCACCGGCTCTTTAGTCAAATCGAACGCCGAGCGTGCCTGCTCGCTCGTCATCATGCGAAATGCGGCGTGGAAATTATCGTCCAGCAACCGCGCATCCTCGCTTTGCTCAAAGGCCGCCGTCGCGCCATCCACGATGTCGCGCATCGTCTTCCGGCGCTCCAGCCGTGCCGCGCCGATTTGGTCTGGCGGGAGTAAATCGGGCACTTTGAAATCCTTTAGCGAAGGGTCCGCCATCAACGAAAAAGGGTCGTGCGATTTGCCGAGGAAGCCTCCCGCTTGGCCATTCGGCAAGTTCCCGCCGCCACGTCCCATCACCTGCGGCAGAACGACGAACGGCGGCAAGTCCGTCTTGCGGCCCATAAGATACGACGCCACCGCGCCCGCATGCGGCGTGTGAATGCCGCCGGTAAAGCGACGCCCTGTTTGCATCATCTGCCAGCCCGCATCATGCACCGCCGCGCCATCGTGATGACACGAGCGCACGAGCGAAAACTTGTCCGCAATCTTCGCGTGCATCGGCAGCAACTCCGACAACTCAAACTCCGCCGACTTTGTGCGGATGGGCTTGAACGGACCGCGAATTTCCGATGGCGCATCCGGCTTCATGTCCCAAAGGTCGATGTGACTCGGCCCGCCGAGATTGAAGATCATGATGCACGAGCGGTTGTCGTGTCCCGGCTTGATGCGCTTTTCTTCCTTCGCTCGGAGATACTGCGGCAGCGAAAGCCCCGCAGCCGCGAGAGCGCCGATTTGCAAGAACTCACGGCGCGTCCGCCCCCCTCCGCAAAGGCGAGCGTGGTCATGGAGTGATGGAGCAAGGAAGTCGAACATAGCGGCGAGATAACCCATTCAACCGCAAAACACTCGCGAAAATTCCGGCTAATAAATGCGCGCGAATGCGGCGTTGAAGACCCCGAGATTGCCGCTACCGTCCGCAGCTCATGGACGCGGCAAAGCTGCAAAGCATACAGATTTCGGAAACGCAGCGGCGACGCTCGCATGGCGCATTTTGGTGGATTCTCCTCCTCGTGCTCGGCGCAACGGGTAGCGCACTCTACGTGGCAAAACCTTGGGCCAAAGACTCACGTGCCATGGACAAAGCGGAGGCCACGCCTGCCGCCCAGGGCACGCAGCCCGCGCTCCCTGCCAAGCCGAAGCAGAATGCCAAACCCGGCGACGTCGTTCTCACCGTGAGCGGCTACATCGTCAATCGCGAGCGCATCGAAGTAAGCCCGCGCGTGATGAATCAGGTCCGCTGGATCGGCGTCAAAAAGGGCGACAGGGTGAAGAAAGACCAAGTCGTCGTGCAGCTCGACGATTCCGAGCAAAAGGCCCGAATCGCCGAAATCGAAGGCCAAATGGCCGTAGCCCGCGTCGCCATCGAGCGCGCCAAAGTCGGCTACGAGCGCGTGAAAAGACTGCGCGCCTCGCAAAACGAAACCGCCGAGCGCGAAGATGAAGCGCGCCTCGCAGTCGCCAGCGCCGAAGCCCAGCTCCAGCAACTCGACGGCTCCCGCGCCACCGCGCAAGTGTTCCTCGATTGGACGGTGATCAAGTCGCCCATTGACGGTGTCGTTTTAGAAAAACTCGCTGACCCCGGCGAGCTCGTCACCCCGCAGAGCTTTGGCGGCGGCAAAGGACCGAGTACCGCCCTGCTCGCGCTGGCGGACCCGAACGATTTGCAGGTGGAGATCGACATCAATGAAAACGACCTCCCAAAAATCGCGCTCAAACAACGCTGCCGTATCAGCCCCGAAGCGTATCTCGACAAAGTCTATCAAGGCTACGTCGCCGAAATCGCCCCCGAAGCGAACCGGCAAAAGGGAACACTACAAATCAAAGTGCAGATCGAAAACCCCGACCATTTCCTCACGCCGGAACTCAGCGCAAAGGTGGACTTCATCGCTCGGTGACAGCACAAAAAAACACCTCACCCACTTGCGTGGACGAGGTGTTTTTGAAAATGAGAACCGCTGAGACTACCCGACAATCTCTTCGCCGACTTGGAAGCGGGCGAAGCGTGTGATAGCGATGGTGTCGCCGAGATTTTTGCTCTTTTCGGCGACGAGTGCGGTGATGGTTTGGTCGGGGTTTTTCACGAAGCCTTGCTCCAGCAAGCAGGCCGTCGCGAAGAACTTGCCCATCATACCGTTGACGATGCCTTCGACTTGCTGCGGGGATTTGTCCTTGGGCGCTTTTTCGACGCAGATGGCGCGCTCGCGGTCAGCGAGTGCGACGGGGACTTCGTTGCGGTTGAGGCAGACGGGGCTGGCTGCGGCGATGTGGAGGGTCACGTCGCGGACGAATTGCTTGAACTCTTCGCTGTCGGCGGTCTCGGCTTTGCCTGCGCTGACTTCGAGGAGCACGCCGATTTTTCCACCGAGGTGGATGTAGGAGGCGACGGCACCGTTGCCAGTGACTTCAAAGCGGACGTTGCGGCGGATGAGGATGTTTTCGCCGATCTTTTGGATGGCTTCCACGCGGCGTGGTTCGAGGTCGGTCGCTGGATTTTCAGCGAGTGTCTTGGCCCAGTCGGCGGTGGTGGCGAGGAAGGAGTCGTTCTTGGCGACGAAGTCCGTCTCACAGTTCACTTCGAGGAGGAGTCCGACTTTTCCACCGGCGAGGATGGACTGTGCGATGACGCCTTGGTTGGCGGCGCGGTCGGCTTTCTTTGCGGCACCGGCGGCACCTTTCGCGCGAAGAAGGTCCACGGCAGCTTCGAGGTTGCCATTGGCTTCCACGAGGGCTTTGCGGCATTCCATCATGCCGGTGCCAGTTTTTTCACGGAGGAGGGCGACTTGTTTCGGATCGATTGTCATTGGTATTTAAGAGTGTGTTGGTGTGAGTCCTAGAGAGGTGTTGGCTGAAAATGCCGAAGGGTCGGGAGCCGCAAGACGGCTCTCAACCCTTCAGCTAAATGATGAAGTCGTGGTGAGTTACTCGGCGACTGCCGCGAGGTCGGCTTCCGTCTTCTTGGCTCCCGAGGCATTGCTGCTCACGAGGGCGTCCACGAGTTTTTGGAGAATGATGCGGATGGCGCGGATGGCGTCGTCGTTTCCGGCAATCGGGTAATCAATGATGCTCGGATCGGCGTTCGTATCGACGATGGCAACGATTGGGATATTGAGGCGACGAGCCTCGGCGACTGCGTTGAGTTCGCGGGTGCTGTCGATGATGATCATCGCGTCTGGGTTGCGCTCCATGTTGCGGATGCCTTCCAAGTTGCGGAGGAGCTTGGCTCCTTCGCGGCGGACTGCGGAGATTTCCTGATTACCCATCTTGGCGTAATTCGGGTCTTTCTCCATGTTCTCGATCCAGTTCAGGCGAGCGATGCTCTTGCGAACGGTCTTGAGGTTGGTGAGCGTCCCACCGAGCCAGCGTTGGTTGACGTAGAAATGGCCACAGGCGACGGCAGCTTCTTTCACGGCTTCTTGCGCCTGCTTTTTGCAGCCGACGAAGAGCACCTTGCCATTGCGGGCAGCAATGTTGGCGAGGAATTCGCAGGCTCCGTGGAGCTGCTTAACCGTCACCCCGAGGTTAATAATGTAAATCTGGTTCTTCTTTTCGAAGATATAGGGCTTCATTTTTGGGTTCCAGCGTTTGGTCTGGTGACCAAAGTGAACACCAGCTTCGAGAAGTTCCGTCATCAATTCAGTGGACATGCGAGCGTATAAGTATTTGTAGAAAAAGGGCGCGCAACTTGGCCACTCCGCCTTTCCTTGGCAAGAAATGTTTACTCTTTTTTCTCAGGGTGGTTTTTTACCTCCTCCCATAAAGCCACTGCAGCATCGCGCTCGGTGGTGACTCGGGCCGTAGAAAAAAAACGCTCCAACAGGTTTAGCGCGTCCGTTTTCCGCTCGGCAGAAAGGTGCGCGCTGACGGCTCTGCGGACGTATTCCCAGTTGGCAGGGCGTTTCCCCGCCGCCTGTATAATATAGGGCGCGGCGGCCCCGGTTTCGCCACGAGCGGTGCACCAATCGGCCTGAAGCATTGCCAATTCCGGCTCGGCGTCAGGAGCGCCGGACTGCTGGAGCGCCTCCATCGCAGCCGCGGCCGCCTTAAATTCGCCAGTCTTCCGCGCAAACGCCCGCACTCGCGAAAGGCTCACGATGTCCATGCGCTGATCGTTCACTGGCGCGACGATCCCAGGATGAGCGGCGATGAATGCGAGCGCTTCCGCAGCACGTCCACTGTTTTCGTAGTGAGTGAAAAGGGCCACTTTCAACTCGTAAAAAAGCTCCGGCTTCACGCCGAGTCCTGCGGCGATGGACTCCCAGCGAGGCAAGTCTCCAGCGCGCGCAAGCACATCAATGAGCGGCGCAAAATCCCGGAACGAAGGCTCTGAAAATGCACGCCGCAGCAGGATGTTCGCGGCCTCCGAATTGCCGGTCGCAGCCTGCACTTGCGCCATGCCAGCGAGTGCTGGGGCTTGCGAGGAAAGCGGTCGCTCCTTCAGCGCCATCTGGAAAAACCCCCGCGCACGCTCTGGCTCTCCGAGGCTCATCCACAGACGCCCGAGCACATTCGAGTTACCGGTAAATGACGCGATCCACTCGTACTCGGTGAGCGCATTGCGCGCGGCTTCGCGGCGGCCCAGCGCATCGAGCAGCGCCACGTATTCCTCCAGCCCGGCGGACGCGGGAACGGTGAGTTCCATCGCACGTTTAGCCACGGGGACGGCGGCGGCAGTCTGACCGAGAATGTCCCGGAGCCGAACAAACGGGAACCGCGGCGACGTGGCGCGAACGAGAATCTCGCCGGTGATCTTCGCCGCCTGCTCAGGCTGATTTTCGAGCAGCGCGATCTTCGCCCCGAGTGCGGAACTGCGCGTGAGTTCCTCCGTCCACGCCGCGCCAGTGCCCAGCCTCGTGGCGTTCTGCTGGAAAAACTCGTAGTAGCGGTCCGCCAATTCCGGGCGCGATTCCGAGATCAACCGCATCCGCTCGCGCATCCGATTTACAAACTCCGCCGAGTGCCGTGCTCCCGGCAGCGCGAGCAGTTTTGCCCGCAGGGAAAATTGCGCGCGTGGGTCGGCGATTCGCGCGGCTTGCGAGATGAGCACGCTGCGCGCACCGGCGATGTCGCCTGCCAGCGCCATATCAAAAGCAAGCTCCCCAGCGGGCTCCACAGCCGTGATGCCGGAGAACTTCTCCAGCATCGCCACCGCTTCATCCGTGCGGCCTGTTCTGAATAGAAGAAGCGGGCCGCGAGGGTCTATGCCGCCGCCGCCGATTCGTAGCTCCAGCGCCTCTGCGACCTTGCCCTGCTGTTCCAGAAGAGCCGCCCGCTTTCCACGGGCGACGGCGGTGCCGCCATCCGTCACGAGCCGCATTTTATCCATCGCCTTCTCCGCCTCCGCGACCATCCCCCTGCGCAGGCAAATCTGCGCCTGCATACACAGCACATGGAAGTCATGCGATGCGTCCAGCACGCTCGTGAGAATGCGCAGCGCCTCATCCACAGCGCCGCGCTCCTCCAGCCGTGGCGCGAGCTCCAGCGCATACTGCCGGGACACAGAGTCCATCCCCGGAATATCGGTATAGCGGTCCTTCACACACTGCCGCCGCACGCGCTCCGCCGTCACCTCATCGCCCGCGCGTTGACAGGCATCGAGCAGTTCGCGCCGCACACGCGGGCTCTCACGGTCCAACTCCCACGCACGCAGGCAAACCTCCACCGCAGAAGGCCACGCTTGCAGCGTCCGCAGCGCCTCCGCGAGCGATAGGAACGGCTCATCGCGGTCTTCCGGGTCGGCCACGACTTTGCCTGATTGCGGATGCCCGCTCCGGAGAGAAAGGCGCGTGCGCTCTGCCAAAATCTCCCCGCGCTCCACCGGCCCGCCCATCGCATAGCGCAGCGCATCGAGCTGGTTTGCCGCAGCGTCACAGATGTCCTCCACGCCATCGCCGCGCGACCAAATCGCGCCATTGCGCGAGCCCTCCATGCGCTCTTTCACCGGCAGCCGATTTTTGAGCGTCATCAGTCCAGGGTCCGCGAGAGTCCGCGCCCACACAGCGGCGGCGAGGTCGGGCATGTCCCATTGCACGAACATATCCACCGCACCTGCCAGCCACAGAAGCTCGCGATGCGCAGCGTTCGAGCGGTCCTGCCCCAGCCCCGCCAACGGCTGACGGTCGAGGATGCGATGCAACTCCGCCACGGCATCATCGCGGCGACCCGCCTTTCGCAGCAGCATCGTGCGGCGAAATTGCTCCTGCAAACCGTCGCCCTTCAGCGACGCCAGCTTCGTCTCGATAAAAGCCGCGCGCTCCGTAATCGGTAGCAAATCCACAAGGTCCGCCAGCGCAGCCAGCGACGGGGACTCAAACGAATCCGCCACCACCACGCTCGCCTGCTCCAGCAAGCGCCGACTCTCCGCGACCCGCCCGAGCGGAAGATTCCACCGCGCCATCTCGCGAAACATTCCAGCCTTATCCGCGCTCGACCGCTCCACAGCGCGCTCGCCGAGGCTCAGCGCAGGCTCAAATATCCGCTGCCGCCCAAGCTGGAAGCCGCTATACCACAAGCTCGCCATCGCCTGCGCGGGGAAAAGGCGCGCTGCCTCCGCCGCCGAAAAGTGCTCCCGCTTTTGCACATGCTCGGTGAACGCCACCGCGAAAACAACACGCTGAACTCCATAGCGTCCCTCATCCTCCAGCCAGCGAGAGAGCCGCTCATACTGCCCCGATTCCAGCGCCATAGAAACGAACGCCTGCGCCAGCGAAAGGTCGCCTCCATTTGCCCGCTGCCGCTCCTCCACGAGGTCACACGCAGCCGCAGATTCGCCCGCGAAAAAGAGCCCCCACACCGCTTCGTTCGGCGACACCTTCGCGCTTTCCGACCAGTCATTCCGCCACGTCTCCAGAGCCTTCCCGCCGATCCGTCGCACGGCCTCGCCAGCCCCGCGAATCGCCTGAAGCCGCCACTCCGCCTCCGGCGAAAGCCGCGCCACCGCCGCGCCGCTACGCCCCGGCATGAGCCCCCTCGCGATGCGCTCCGCAGGCTCAAGCCGCGAGGCACTCGGCGAGATCGCCCGCAGCTCGGCAGACATCCACGCATGGCGAATATCCGCCCGCCCGCTGCCCGAGAAAATCGCCTCCGCACCCACGCTCCCACGCTCAAACGACACGCGCTCCGTCCACGGACTTTCGCCGGTCGCCGTGGGGAAAAGCGGGAGGTTTTCCAGCGGCTTCGAGCGCTTCAGCACTTGCTCGAAGGCGTCCTTTGCCGCCGCAAAGTTCCCCGCCTGCGACTCCATCACGCCCAGCTCCACCGCCCCGCGCAAGTAGGCGGGCTCGATGACGGTGAGCTTGCGCAAAAGCGACATCGCCCGCGTAGCATCGCCCCACGCGAGGTGAAAATCTGCCGCCCGCCGCAGCACCTCCACATCACGCGGAAACTTCGCCGTCGCCCGGCCCCACGTCCGCTCTGCGCCGTCGAGTTCGCCCGTCTTTTCTTGGAGCGATGCGAGCTTCAGGAATCCATCCGGGCGGTCCTGATTCACCACTCGCGTAAGCTGCTCTTGCAGCCGGATTGCCGTATCCAGCCGCCGCAGTTCCTCCGCCTCGCGGATCAGCTCCGGCAGCGCCTGCTCTTGATTCGGCGCGGAAAAGACCGCGTCCGCAAACAACTCAAACGCCGCCTTTTTCTCCCCGAGCAACTTCAGCACACGACCCAGCGACATCGCGGTAAAGTAGTCATCCGCCCGCACCTTGCGCCGCTCCTCCAGACGCTCACGCAACCACCGGAGTTGATTGTGCTGCTGCGCGTGCAAGAGCATCTCGTCGAAGCGCGCAAACTTCTCTTTTTCATCCGGCGTCTCATCCACCAGCCGCAGTAAAAGGTCCGACGCTTCCTCGTGTTTCGCCTGCCGTTGCAGCACGCGGAGGATGGACGCTGAGAACTCCCGCTTGCGCTGCGGCGGCGCGACGGTGTGGGCCTTCCGCCAAGTCGCCAGCGCCTCCACGAGCTTGCTCGCACGCTCCTGCGCATTCGCGAGGTCTGCCAGCGCGTCGGGGTTGCCGGGATTGCGCTGCGCCAGCTCGGCGAAAATGCGCTGCGCCTCGCGGGCATTGCCAGAGAGCCCTTCGAGCTGCGCAAGCTGGCGGAGGTAGCCGTCGCGCCCGGCAGGGTTCAGCTCCACTAGCTCGCGCAAGCGCAGACTCGCCGTGAGCAGGTCGCCATTCGTCGCCGCTTGGTTGGCCATGAACTCCAGCGGCTGCGGGTTCTTGGGCTCTGCCTCAGCGGCTTTCGTCGCGTAAGTCATCGCCTCGCCCTTGCCGCCGTTCCACGCCTTCCAACGCGCCACGCGCAGCCAGCCCGCCGCCGTGCCCAGCTTCGTCGCGCGCGTCGTCAGCTCATTGATAAAGCCCGCCGTCTCCGCCACCGAGTGGTCCGGCTGGCGCGGCGCGAGGTCCGGGTCTTCATCCACCGCCAGCGCACGCGCACGGAACGAAGCGAACAATTTCTCATCCACCTCCAGCCGTTCCGCGTCCGATTTAGAAAGCTCCCACGCCCGCTCCAGCGGCGGACGCGCCTCGATTCCCCGGCCCAGACTCGTCAGCAATTCCCCCAGCATCACCGCGTAGTCGCGCACATCCGGCGCGAGCGTCGTCGCCTGCCGCACTTGGTCCGCAGCCGCGCTCAGCGACGTCTGCAGCTTCAGCGCCTGCGCGATTTGAAAGTGCGCCACCGCTCGCAAAGTGGGCGCATCCCCCGCCCTCACCAGCCGTCCCAGCGTCGCCAGCGCCTCCGATTCCCGTTTCTGCGCAAAGTAAAACGCTGCCAACGCCTGCACCGCCTCGGGCGTAGTCGCATCCGCTTTCAATGTCTCTTCCGCGAGGTCGAGCAGTCGGTTCTCTTGGTAAAACTCCAGCGCCTTCGCCCGCAGCGAGTCGTCCGTCTTACGCGCACCAAGCAACGCCGCGATGCGCGCCCGCGCCGCCGCGCCGTCCTCCCGCTGGAGGTCCAGCCGCGCACGCTCGAACACCAAATCCGCATCACTCGGCTGCGCCGCGATGAGCTGGTCGAGCTGCGCCGCCGCGCCCTCCAGATTATCGAGCTGCCCCATCACCCGCGCCAGCCGTAGCCTGTATTCATGCGCCTTGGGAGCGAGAGCGGTCGCTTTCTCCAGCCACACCATCTGCGGCTGGAGCGAGCCTGTGCGCTCGTAATACTCCACCATCCGCAGCACCGCGCCGAGGTCGCGCGGATTCGTCTCCGCGTCTTTGCGCCACCGCTCCTCCAGCGCCGTCTCGATATGCTGACGCTGCGCAAGCCGGATCATCTGCCCATTCAGTTCTGTGCGTAGCCAATTCCCCGGCGCAGTCATCCCCGCCGCCTGCTCCAGCGCCAGCATCGCCTCCGCAGGCCGACCCGCAGAGGAATGCAGCTTCGCAGTCTGCGCCAGAGACGCCGCGCGCTCCGCCACCGGCCCATGCTCCGCGATGAACCGCAGGTGCCCGATGGCCTCATCGTAAAGCAGCCCCGCCGCGTAGCTGTCTGCCAGCCGACGCCGTAGCGCGAGGTCGTTCGGGCTCACCGCCACCGTCCGCTCCCAAGCCTTCGCAGCCGCCGCCGAATCGCCCGCCGCAGCCCACGCCGCGCCGAGCTGGAGTAGCGCATCGCCCAGCCGAGGGTCGTCATTTTTCAAAAGCGAACATGCCTTTTCCAAAGCCAGCGCAGCCTCGCGTGGACGAGTCCGCTCCGTCTCCAGCTTCGCCCGCGCAAGGTGCGGCAGCGGGCTCGCCGAATCCAGCTTCTCCGCGCGCGCAAACGCCGCCACCGCCTCATCCTCCTTGCCGCTTCGCCGCAGTAAATGGCCAAGCACCATCGCGCTCGCGAACGTCTTCCCTTCACGAAACTCCGCGATCAATTTCTCCGTCGAGCCCTCCTCCACAGCCGACTTCCACAGCCGCTCCACCGCGATTCCCTCCGCCGGGTTCGCCTCCAGCATCTGCTTGTAGCGTGCCGTGATGCGGGGATCGCTCACCTCCGCCCGCCCAACGGCAGACGCCAACGCAACCGCAATAAACACACGTCGAAAAAGCATCGCCGCAAACACTGCCACTCACCGCGTGAAAGGCAACAGCGCCGATGGAAGTAAGCGAGGCATCAAATACCAGGTGCATTCTTCGGCGAGTGCGCTAAAGACACCCGCTTCATGCTTACTGTCATCAAGTTCATCGGCATCTTCTTGGAGGTGCTGCTGCTGTTTAACTTCGTCATCTTCTTCCACGAACTCGGCCATTTCCTCGCTGCGAAATGGCGCGGGCTCATCGTGGAGGAGTTCGCCATTTGGTTTGGCAAACCGATCTGGCGCAAGAAAATCGGCGGCGTCTGGTTTGCGCTCAACTCCATCCCGTTCGGCGGCTACGTGAAACTGCCACAGCTCGCAAATGGCGACGTGGAGGGCTCCTCGGAGTATCCAGCAGGCACCGTCCCCGTGGCGAAGCCGAAGGATAAAATCATCGTTGCCGCAGCGGGACCGCTGTTCTCTTTTCTCCTCGCGTGCATCTTCGCCGTGATTGTGTGGCAAATCGGCCGTCCCGTGGACGAAAGCTCGGGCACTACGACGATCGGCGAAGTGAAGTCGAACAGCCCAGCGGAAAAAGCGGGGCTTAAGGCCGGAGATCAAATTCTTTCCATCGACGGAATCCCAGTGAAACGCTTCATCGGACAGGGGAAGGACGCCATCATGTGGCGAATTGTCCGCAGCGAAGGCGAAACGCTTCCCATCGTGGTTAAGCGGGGCGACCAGGAACTCACCTTCAATCCCACCCCCATCAAGCCCGAGAAAACGTATCTCACGCGGACGAAGACCCGGGAAATAGGAATCTCTCCTGCGACTACTCCGCTCATTTCCAAGGTAGATCCAGGTAGCGTTGCGGCTGTGGCGGGCTTGAAACCACACGATTTCATCACACATGCGAACGGCCAGAAGCTCTACACGCCGTTTGGAATCTCAGACTATCTCTCGAACAACCCCGTGGAGGAACTGAATCTGACGGTGGAGCGGAAAACAAAAAATGGGATCGAGACGCTCGAATTGCCATTCAAACCGAAGCTCCCAAAGGTCGCCTTCCTTGAAATCGATAGCCCCGGAATGCGCGCAGGGCTGAAGGTGAACGATCGGATTGTGAGCGTGGATGGAAACGCGATGCGCTCGGCAAACGCGCTTTTGAAATACATAGTGAAGCGCAAGACTGAATCAACGAAGTTCATCGTTGAGCGCGATGGGAAAGCGCTTCCAGAAATCAGCGTAAAACCCGCAGAAGCAAAGCTGGAAGAAGGCGGAACTCGACCGCGTATCGGAGTGAGCTTTGATGACGACTTCGGCCTGACGTATGATCCCCACGGACGCGGCATCACGAGCCATCAAGGCCCTTGGGAGCAGGTGGCCCAGAGCTCAATGGCGATTGTGAATACGCTCGATGCTGTGACGAGCAGCAAGAGCGACATCAGCATTCAGCACCTCGGGGGACCGGTGATGATGATGCGCATCTATTACCTACTGTTTGAGCAGGAGGACGGATGGAAGCTCGCGTTTTGGTTCTCCGTCATGCTGAACGTCAACCTCGCGCTCATGAACCTCCTTCCCATCCCGCCACTCGACGGTAGCCACATCACTTTCGCCACGATCGCCGCCATCAAAGGTCGCCCAGAAGCCGCCGACGAACTCGCGAACAGCAAGCCCGTGCAGTGGTTTGTCACGGCTGGAACGCTCATGATTATGGGCTTCATGCTCTACGTGACGTTCTTCGATTTGCAGGACGTGTTCGGCGGGCGAAAATCCGATAAATTCCCATACGCGGACAAGGCTCAAGCTGAGGCCGCAACCAAGTAGCGCACGATGAACTTCTGCCCGTCGCTTTTCCACAGCCAGCGGAGAAAAACGCGCGTCGTCCGAGTCGGCGAAGTCGCCATCGGTGGCGACAATCCCATCCGCGTGCAGAGCATGATTACGTGCGACACGATGGATACGGCCGCATCCATACAGCAGACGCTCGACCTCTCCGCAGTCGGCTGCGAAATCGTCCGCATCACCGCGCCCACGGTAAAGGACGCGGCGAACCTCCAGCACATCGTCGCCGGGCTGCGGGCGCAGGGGTGCAACGTCCCCATCGTCGCCGATATTCACTTCAAACCCGACGCCGCGATGGAGGCGGCGAAGTGGGTGGAAAAAGTGCGCGTGAACCCCGGCAACTACGCCGACTCGAAGAAGTTCGCGGTGAAAGAATACACCGATGCCGACTACGCCGCCGAGCTAGAGCGCATCCGCGAACGCTTCTCTCCGCTCGTTGCTTTCTGCAAAGAACACGGTCGCGCCATGCGCATCGGCACGAACCACGGCTCGCTCTCAGACCGCATCATGAACCGCTACGGCGACACCCCGCTCGGCATGGTGGAGAGCGCGCTGGAGTTTGCCCGCATCGCCCGGGAACTGGGCTACCACGACTTCGTCTTCTCGATGAAGGCGAGCAACCCGAAGGTGATGATTGAGGCGTATCGGTTGCTCGTCGCGAGGCTGGCGGAAGAGGGTGACGATTGGAACTACCCCATCCACCTCGGCGTCACGGAAGCGGGCGACGGCGAGGACGGGCGCATCAAGTCCGCCATCGGCATCGGCTCGCTGCTGAGCGACGGCATCGGCGACACCATCCGCGTCTCGCTCACCGAGGACAGCGTGCATGAGATTCCTGTCGCGCAGGCGCTCGTAAAGTCCGTGCGCTACTCCACGGCGCGCATCGAAGCGCCGCAGCCCTTCGATCCCTTCACCTACAAGCGCCGCGAGACGACGCCACTCACCGTCTGCTCGACGAAAGTAGGCGGCGAATCCGTCGTCGCCGTCGCCATCCGGCAGACCAAGTTTACCGCCATCGCGCACAAGCTCGACGCGCTCGGCGACTTCAAGCCCGACTTCGTTTACGAAGACGCAGGCATCGCGGAAGTGGACCCACGCGACGATGCTGCCCTTGGTGCATTAAACAACGCGCCAGCCCGGCTCGTCAGCATCCCCGACGGCATAGACCTGCCGCCCATCGTCGCCTTCCGCCTACTCGCGGCGAGGCTCGCCGAGCGGCATTCCATTTTGCTGAAGGACACCTTCGCACCGTCGGAGAACCCCGAGCGGCCTTTCTTGGAGACGCTGCTGGAAAGCTCCGCCGCCATCGGCTCGCTGCTGTGCGACGGCATCGGCGACGGCATTTTGATCCAAGGCGAACACGCGCCCGGCCAATCGCTGCGGCTCGCCTTCAACATCCTTCAAGCAGCAGGCTCGCGCATCTTCAAGACGGACTACGTCGCTTGCCCGAGCTGCGGGCGCACGCTCTTTAATCTGCAAGAAACCACCGCCCGCATCCGCGCATCCACCGTCCATTTAAAAGGCGTGAAAATCGCCATCATGGGCTGCATCGTGAACGGCCCCGGCGAAATGGCCGACGCCGATTTCGGCTACGTCGGCGGCGCACCGGGGAAGATCAATCTCTACGTCGGCAAGAAGCCCGTGAAGTTCAACATCCCGCAAGACGAAGCCGTGGAGCGGCTCAAGGACTTGATCAAAGAGCACGGCAAGTGGGTGGAGCCTGCATAGTTTCCGGCGAGTTCAGAGCGCCGCCGGAGTCCCGCCTGCGACCGGGCTCGCACGCCAAAAGGCTGGATTGCTCAAGGGATTTCCCACGGCTGGCTCAGTCTGCTCCAGCGAAGCGTTCGTGCCATCGGCAGCGGGCCATGGCGCAAAATCGTCGTAGGAAAAATCCAACACCGCCGCACCGGTGGCTGTTGAAAGAGTGATGCGTTCGCCGCTGTTTGAGAGGCTTCCGGAAAACTCACCGAGGACGCTTTCCGGAAGCACCGCCGGGTATCGCACGAGAAAAGCAGCACGATTTGCCACGAGCACCTTCGCCGCACCGACTGGCAGCGTTCGCGACGCAGCAGGCAGTTGGGAAAAATCGAACGTCACGCCTTCCGTGAACCGAAGCGCCGAGAGGTCCACGGGCTTGTCGCTGATGTTTGCGATTTCGATCCAATCAAAGACGCTCGCACCGATGAAACCTTGCGCGACCTCTTCTCCGGTCGGTGCCGCGGCACGATACATCAGCTCGGAAACGGTCACATTTCCCGACGCTGCCGGTACTGCATCGACGATGTAAGTCGCCTGCGCAATCGGGCTCCAATGCCCGCCGCTTAATAGCCGGGCTTTGATCGTCTGCGTCGCGCCGATTCGTAGCGGACTGCGATAGAGCGCGCCTTGCGGCAGACCGTTCGCGCCACGAGGATCGCGCCCATCAGTGGTCACATAGATCCGCCCGCTTGCGAACCGCGTCCCCGCAGGCGGCGTTCCGTTATATCGGGCAATCGCAACGCTGGAATTCGCCCGGACCAATCCGCCCGCGCGCGAAATAACCGGCGGACGGAAAATGGTCCCGTTCACCGCATTTTGACGATCGATCCACGAGATGCGCGCCTCGACGAATCGAAGCATCGTCGAGACTTCCGACTGAAACGTTTTGCGGTTCGCAAAACCCGGCGCATTGGGCCACACATACTGGCCCAAAATCGGCCATTGGCGGAAATGACGCGCTGCCGGAGTCTGCACCGTATCCGGGGTAGAATTCGTCACCGACTCGCTGCGTCCGCCGAGCAAAATCTTTCGGATGCGCAGGATTTCATTGGTGAGATTCGCTCGTGAGAACACCCCGCGGCGCAACTCCCAATAACGATCCCAATACGCGAGTTCGTAGGCGGGGTCCTCATGCAAGCGCGGATACCACAGGTAATCGTAGCCCTGCGTGTAGTACCAGCCGCGCGGATTTTCACCGGTGAGATAATCGGCATTACCGAGCGAAAGGTTGTAGTCCCAGAGCGGCAGCGCACGGATTTTTCGCCCCCGATCCTTCGTGAAATACGTGCTGAGCCGGTAGCCGTCGATTTGCTTCGTCATCTCCACGAACCATTGATTGTCGATAAACGTCAGCGGGTCGATGAACGCGGCGTAGCCCGTCTGCGGGTCGGCGAATTGATCCCCGAATAACGCATCCTCGAAGTCGCCGAGATGCCCTTCCAGATACGCGGCCTGCTCGACATTGATGTTCCCCGGCTCGACCACTTGCAGCGGCACGAATCCGACAGGCGTCGAAAAACTGTAATCGGGCGACGGTTTATCCTTCCGGAAAATGTAGCCACCCGTGATCGCGGCGGGGTCCGTATCGGCAGGGCCCAGCGCGGCGATGTTCACGCGGTTTTTGTCGCGTTTGATCTTCTCCATCAGGACGTAAACGCCGCGATAATCCTCCATCCCGACCGGCGTATTCGGGTCGCCGTTTACGAAGACTTCGCAAAACACCGTCCGCATCGCGCTCCCCTCGCCCCGGAGCGTCCGCATGAGCGAAAAGACGAGAAAGTTCCGCATCAGCGTCTTGTCCGTGTACGGCGCGTAAAGCACCCAGTCGGAATCGGCAGGCATCCCGAGAAGCGACGCCTCCTTATCCGTCCCGCTTTCGCTCTGCGTCGCCCACGAGTACGAACGCTGGGGAAACCCCGCCGAAGTCTCACCGCGAATATGCATCGCACTCCGGCCCTGATAATCCGCCGCCCCGAGCACGCTCGCGACACCGCTTTCATCCGGACGCACCGTCACGGCGTAAGTGAACTGCGGGTTCCGGTCATTATCGATATCCGCGCCAAACCGCTCGATGACGACGATTGGAAGGTTCGAGGTGAACGGCTTCGCGGTCCGCGGGTCGTGCACCAGTGAATCATCGAGCCGGATAAAGTGGCGGCTTTTCACCGGTCCCGCTCCGCCTCCGGGCTCGAAAATCCGGGCGCGAACGACTGCCGAGCCCTCGATGGGCAAAGGGCTCGTCCACACGGGCGAATCAACGGATGGCTCCGAATTGTCGAGCGTGAATCGGACGACTCCGCCGGGCGTTTGCGGCGCAAGAATATCGAGTTGCGTATCCCCGGCAATCAGCCCGCCTTCGCGAGAAAATCGCACCTCTTCCAAGACCGGCACCTGCGCGAAGCAACGGAGCGACGAGACAAAAAGGACACAGATGAAGAAGACATGACGCACGCCGCAACATTCACCGCAATTCGCGCGCCTGCGCGTAAAAAGTGTTTGGCGAACCAACTTTTTCATCCCGCCCACCTCGCGCACGTTCCTAATTTCAAAACCTGAACGACGCGAAACGAAAAGCCCCGCTCCCATGACGAGAGCGGGGCTTTTGTGATTTACTGCTGGCTATCCGTTACGGCTGCGTCAGCTCGATGCGCCCGCCGAGCGTCGTGCCGGGGAAGAAGCCCCAGGCGCTGTTGCTCTTGGGTAGGTAGATGCCGCTTCCGGTTACCGTCCTTGGGTTGGCTGGTGTTTTGACCTTCGCTGTGAATGTCCCCTTCAACGGGAACGCTGTCCAGGCTGGCACTAGCGCGTTCACCGTCGGCTTCCCGGCGGTGATGGTCCGCGCGGTGGTGTTGCTGCTCGCTAGGTTGCCTCCGCTGATCGTGAGCGTCCCGGCCCCGGCTGGCAGCGCGGAGACTCCGGGAGCGAATACGCAGCCGTTAGCCGTGAGCGTGGTGCTCACTCCGCTTTGGTGGAGCCCTGCTGCGGGTTGCGCGGGTTTGATCCATGCGAGTTCACCGGTTACGTCCGTGGCTGCGAGGTTGGCCAGGTTGAACTCTCCTCCGATGTAGGCAGTGGGTGATGTGAGGCTCACTGCACTGTAGACAGTGAATGTTCCATTGTCGGCGAGGTCCGATTTAGCGGAGAGCGTCTTGCCGTCGGGCAGCGTCACGGTGAGCACGACGAAGCCGGTGTTGCGCACCGACACGCGGGCGATTCCGCCGCCGGGGTAGGCTGCGTCGATGCTGGCGAGTGCGACATTGTGAGTTTGCGCGGTGCCGGTAAGAGCGCTGCGGCGGAGTGAGCCGGTGAATGGGCCTCCGCTATGGGTAAGGGAGACGTTGAGCCGCCCAGCCGCATCGTTTTCAGTCACGGTGAGGTTTCCGAGCGTTGTGGGGACGGTCGCGGTTCCATTTGGCTCGGGCCGTAGGCTGAACGTCGATACGATCGATGTTGCTCCCACCCGCACCGAGGCGCTGAATGAACCTTTCGCATTCCGAGTGGCGCTCATGCGCCCGACGATTGCGCCGGTGCTATCGGTGAGTAGTCCGCTCCAACGATTGCGGGCTGTTTGCGGTGCTTGGGCGGTGACGACGACATCCGCCGTATCCGTGCTGATTCCATCGCTCACCGTGTAGTTGAAA
>CANIWM010000041.1 GCA_947471505.1 Chthoniobacteraceae bacterium
AACTCCAAATACGGTGCGCAAAACTCCCATTCTTCATCGCTCACATCGCTCGTGTATCCGGTTCTTTCTTTGTTCATCCCAAGCGTATGCCGGAGATGTATTTACATTGTACAGCTTAATTGTCCGGGAAGTGCATGACAGGCTCTAGCCGCCGAGCGCGAGAAGGCCGTGGCGAAAATGGGCGGCGCCGTGGATGCCGCGAAACAAGAACTTGCCAAGTTACGCGAGGAAGCCACCAACAACGCAGCCGAACGTGAGCGCCTCAAATCCAGCGCCGACGAATTCAGCGAAGAATCCCGTGAACTCCAACAGCGAGTGGACGGGCTGCTGGAAGACTTGCATGGCCGCGAACGCGAGCTTTCAGAAGCAGCACAAGCAACATCAGCCGCACGGCAGCGGCTCGAAACTCGGGAGACCGAACTCCGCCAGACAACCGCCAATTTAGAAATCATCACCGCGCGTCTCGCCGCACGCGACGCGGAAGCGCGCGAAGCTCTCGCCAGCCTCAACACCGTAAGGATCACCGAGCGCGAAGTTCAAAACCGCATTGACCAAGCCGAGCGCGCCGCCGCCGCCGCCGCCGAGCGAGCCAAAGCCGCAGAAGGCGAACGCACCCGCGCTTCCGAGCAACTCGCCCGCGTCACATCCGAACTGGGCTCCTTGCAAGAACAGCTCAAACAAGCCCGCGTAGAGAAAGAGCAGAACCGCTCAAAGATTGCCGACATCCAATCCCAGATGGAACGCCACTACGACACGCTCCATGCCGCCGAAGCCGAGCGCGACACCATGCGCAGCAAACTCGACGCGGTGAAAACCGGCCTCGACCGCGCCAAGCAGCACGTCAGCGTTCTCCAAGCCCGCCGGGACGTGATGCGCGAGGAAATCAACCGCCTTCGCGCCCGCCTCGGCCTCCCGCCGGATACACTCGGGGTCTAAACTTCCGCGATGAGCGAGGCCATCTTCCACGACCAAGGGCCGGAGGGGATCGCCCTCTCCGAACTGGCCCGCTACCCGCGCTTGCAAGATGCTCGCGAGCGCGGCCTCGTGGTGACCACGATGGACCTGCCGCACTGGATCATCCGCCACGGAAAGGAATACGCGCTGTGCGTGGAAGAGACGCAGCGCGAGCGCGTCCAGGCGGCGCTGAGCGAGTTTGAGGCCGACGAGAGCACCCGCACCGAAGAGCGCAAAGTCGAGCCACTCACTATCCCCAAGACCGCCGTGCTTTTCACCATGCTCGCCATGGTCGCGCTCTATCTCGTGCAAACGGGAGCGGCTCCACGCCTCATCGAGCGCGGCGTAGCCGACGATCTCCTCATCCGCTCCGGCCAATGGTGGCGCTGCTTCACCGCCCTCACGCTGCACGGCGACAGCGAGCATCTCATCTCCAATCTCTCCCTCGCCATCTTCGCTTTCGCCTTTGTCTATGCGCGCCTCGGCGTCGGCTTCGGCCTCCTCGGCACCATCCTCGGCGGCGCACTCGGCAACGCATTCAACAGCATCGCGCACTTCACCGACGCCCACCGCAGCCTCGGCAGCTCCACCGCCCTCTTCGCCGCGCTCGGCCTCCTTTCCGGCGCAGAACTCGCCGCCCGCATCGAACACACAAGCCGCGCACGCTGGCCCCTCATCGTCCCCATCGGCGCAGCCATCGCCTTCCTCGGGCTCTTCGGCGGAAGCGGCGGCAACAAGCCCGACGGCACAACCATCCCCATCGGACGCGTCGATCTCGGCGCGCACCTTTTTGGAATCGCGGCGGGCGTCCTCGTCGGCGCGGTCTTCTATTTCGCAGGAGCCCGCGCCCACATGTCCGGGCGCGCGCAGACTGTGGCTGGAGGAGTGGCCATCCTGCTGCTCGCGGCGGCATGGTGGATGGCGACGGCTTGAAATGACGAATGACGAATGACGAAACGCAATCGTCGGCGGGCGCGGTTCGTCATTCGTCATTCGTCATTCGTCATTCGTCATTTTCGATTGCCCGCAGACCACTAGCGGAATGCCCCACGCTTGACCCTTCCCGCATCGCGTCCCTATAAGCCTCGGCTTTTAGCCAATGATGAACCCAAACCAACAGACTCTCGCAACCAGTGTATCCGTCGAAGGGTTCTCCCTGCATACCGGCGAAAAAGTCACCATCACCCTTCACCCCGCGCCTCCCGGACATGGCCGCAAATTCCAGCGCAACGACTTGCCGGACCAGCCCATCATCGAGGCGCGCATTGATTTCGTGAAGACCGTCGAGCGCTCCACCACCATCGCCGACGGCGCGGTGAAGCTCCACACCGTCGAGCACGTCCTCAGCGCGCTCACCGGCATGGGAGTGGATAATTGCCTCGTCGAAATGACCGCCAACGAGCCCCCCATCGGCGACGGCTCCGCGCAGCCTTACGTGGAGATGATCAAAAAAGCGGGCATCGTCGAGCAGCCCGTCCCTCGCGTCATCTACGAAGTCACCGAGCCCATCCACATCGAGACAAAGAGCGGCTCCATCCTCACCATCGTCCCCGATGCCGGCTACCGCATCTCCTGCACCAACGTAGGCCCGGACGGGCGCTTCACGCAGTACTACTCCACCGAGATCACGCCCGCCATTTACGAAAAGGAAATCGCTCCCGCCCGCACGTTCGTCTATTTTGAGGACGTGAAGCCGCTCATGGACAAAGGGCTGATCAAAGGCGGTTCGCTCGAAAATGCCGTCGTCATCCGGGGCGAACAGATTCTCAGCAAAGAGCCGCTCCGCTTTAAGGACGAGTTCGCGCGCCACAAGATACTCGACATCATCGGCGACCTCGCGCTGTTCGGACGCGCCATCAAGGGCCACATCATCGCCGTCAAACCCGGCCACGGCCCCAACACCGACCTCGCCAAAGCCATCGCGAAACAACACGCCAAACAAATGGCCCTCGTCCCGCCAAACATGACACCAAAAGGCGGCGAAGTCCTCGACGTGAACGACGTGATGAAGCTCCTCCCGCACCGCTACCCGTTCCTCATGGTGGACCGCGTCGTGAGCGTGAACGACGAGCGCTGCACGGGCGTAAAATCCGTGACCATCAACGAGCCGTATTTCCAAGGCCACTTCCCCGGCCACCCCGTCATGCCCGGCGTCCTGCAAGTCGAAGCAATGGCCCAAGTCGGCAGCATCCTCCTCCTCCGCACGCCCGGCAACGCGGGGAAAATCGGCTACTTTATGAGCGCCGACGCCATCAAGTTCCGCAAGCCCGTCGTCCCCGGCGACACGCTCTTCATCGAAGTCGAAATGACCTCCCGCCGCCGCGGCATCGCCAAGGCGAAAGGCCGCTGCCTCGTCAACGGCGAAGTCGTGAGCGAAGCGGAAATGATGTTCGGCATCGTGGACGCGAAGTAACCAACGACGCGAGAGTCACCGCTTGCCCCGCGCCCCATCGCTGCGCAAAACTCCCGCATGGCGCTGCCGAAATATCTTCAATCTTCACTCCTCGTCCTCGGGGGCGTCGCCGCCGGAGTGGCGGCGATGCTGTTCATGCGGCCCGCGCAGCAAGCGACCACGCCGCCTCGCGGGACGGCGGCTGGGGAAAATGCGGCGTCTATTTCCACGGACCCAGCGCCGACGGAGAGCGATCCATTGAGCGTGCTGAGTCGCGCGATTTCTACCGCCGACCGCGATGCGCGCGCCGAGACGCTGCGGGCGCTGGCCGTGCGGCTCGTGGGCGAGGATGTGAAAAAGGCGTTGGCCCTCGCTGCGAAAATCCCGGACGTGGACGACAAGCTGGAGTTCCTCCGTGCGCTCTTCGGCGCTTGGGCGGCGCGCGACCCGAAGGCGGCGATGGAGTATGCGAAGGCGAATTTCACAGCGGGCCTCCAGCAGTCGGAATCGCTCGTCGCCGCTGTGGAGAAATGGGGCGCGGCAAACCCGCGCGACGCTTGGCTGTGGGTGGATGCGAATCTCTCCGGCCCGCTCAAAGAGGAGGCCACGACTTCGCTCGTGCAAGGCTGGGCGCGCACCGACCCGGAGGCTGCGGCGGGGTGGTTCATCAGCACGGGCTCGACTTCGCAGAGCGTGCTCGATGCGCTGCTCACCACATGGACAGGCCTCCACCCGCAAGCCGCCGCAGCGTGGGTGGAATCGCTCACGAACCCCGCGAACAAAGAGACAGGCCGCGTGCTAGTCGCGAGCGAATGGGCGCGGCAAAACCCAGCCGAAGCCGCCGCCTATTTCACCCCGATGATGGTGGGGAAAGCCGCCATCGACCTCGGCTCCGCGCTCGTCAACTCATGGGCCGCAAACGACCCCGCTTCCACCGCGACGTGGGTCGCCAAACTTCCCGCAGGCGAAGCCCGCACCAACGCCGCCGGCACTCTGGCGACGGTGTGGGCCGCCAGCGACATCGCCGCCGCCGTGAAGTGGAGCGAGAGCATCGAAGACCCCGAGCTGCACAACGGAATCGTTGACCACCTCGGTACGACATGGGGCGCGATCGAGCCCGTGAAAGCCCTCGCGTGGATCGCCTCCCTCCCCACCGGAGAAGCCCGCACGGAGGCGACCAAAGGCGCGCTCAATTCCTGGGCGGGGACGAACCCCGACACCATGAAAACGTGGCTCGCCACCCAGCCGCCCGGCCCCATCGCCGACGAAGCGCGCGTGAGCCTCGCCGCCGTTTATTCCGACTCCGATCGCGCGGAATCCATGCGCCAATCCCTCGCCATCACCGACGCCACCGCACGCGGCGACGCCGCCTCGAAGTTCTTCCGCAACTGGCGCAAAACCGACGACGCAGCCGCACAGAAATGGCTGCAAGCCGAGTGGCCGCGCCTTTCCCCCGACGTGCAGGCGCGGCTGGAGAAGGAGCAGAAGCGGAAATATTGATCGGATGGGTCACTTTTTCTGCACACTGAGCTTGCCAGCACAAAATCCTCCCCGCTAGAAGAACGGCCCTTTCATTTCACACACTATTTTTATATGCCAGAACGTATCGGATTTGTCGGAGTAGGTCGCATGGGTGCCAACATGGCCCGCAGGCTCAAAGAAGTCGGCTACAAGGTGACTGCCGTCCATGACATCAACAAAGGAGCCGCCGTCGCCCTCGGAAAAGAGATCGGCGCAGAGGCTTGCAACAAGCTCACGCGCGTCACCGAACTCGCCGACGTCATCATCACCGTCGTCACGGACGACAAAGCGCAGCTCGCGCTCTTCGCCGCGAAGGGCGACAGCCTGCTCAAGGGCAAAAAAGGCGTGGCGAAAGGCCGCGTCTTCGTGAACTGCGCGACTGTCTCGCCCGACATCCATATTAAAGTGGAGAAGCTCGTGAAAAAGGCGGGCGCTCGCTCGCTCGAAGGCTGCATGGCGTCGTCCATCAACCAAGCCCGCACAGGCACGCTCTATCTCATGGTCGGCGGCGACCTAGAGACTTACGAGGACGTGAAGCCGATCCTTTCCAAGCTCTCCGACGACGGCAAACTCATGCGCCGCATCGGAAAGACAGGCCAAGCCGCGCAGCTCAAAGCGCTCGTCAACATGGTCATGAACATCAACACCGCCGGACTCGCGGAAGGACTCGGGCTGGCAAATTCGCTAGGGCTCGACCTCAAGACGGTGATGGAAGTCTTCAGCCAAACCGGCGCAAACAGCCGCGTCCTCGCCACCGACGGCGACGACATGGTGAACCGCGACCACTCGTGCTTCTTCAGCGCCGCCCACGCCGCGAAGGACAGCGGGATCGCCCTTGGCATCGCCAAGAAACAGAAGCTGAAACTCCCGCTCGCGACGGCCACTTTTGCCCAATACACCAAGCTGACAAAGCTCGGCTACGGCGCGCTCGATAAGAGCGGCATCGCCGAGCTGACGTTCAAAGGCCGGGGCGCTTCCACGAAAAAGAAGTAACCAATTTGCCCGCACTCCGTGGGCGATAAACAAAACAAACAAACAAATAGAACACACACTACCATGAGCCACGTCCCAATGATCAGCTCCGGAGTTGCCGGCCCGCTCGGCGCTCTCCACCTTCCACGCCTCTGGCTGAAAGTCAGCCTCGAAGCCGCCGGCAAACTCGCCGCTGGCTATCCCGGCATCGGCGCTGGATACGACTCGATGACTTGCTCCGCGCTCGGCATCGATCCCGAAGCCGTCAAGAGCTTCATCGCCACCAACAAGCCCACCTACCCAGCCTTTGAGGCTTGGGTGCGCGCGAACGGCAAGAACCTCTCGAAGGCTGCCATCCACAAGCACAACCTCGCCATCCTCGGCTACATCCACGCAGACGACACCCGCAAGGGCATCCTCGGCGCAAACGGAATCACCGACGAAAACAGCGTCCTTCCCGACGCCGTGAACCTGAACAACCTCGACGACTGGTTCGAGTTCCACCAGGCAGTCCTGAAGTAGTCCTCGCGACTCCATCAAATTCAGACCGGCGTAGCAGCGATGCTACGCCGGTTTTTTTGTTTTAACTCGTTGCCCCCGCTACCGCCGCCAGATACCCACTCGCCATGCTCAATACATATCTACTCATCTTCGGCGCACTCATCCTCGCAGGCGGCATCCAAGGACTTCTCGCAGGCAGCAAAGCCTCCATCATCGCCGCCAGCATCCTCGGCGGACTGGTCATCGCAGGCGCACTGCTCCAAGCCTCCAGCCCCACAGCCGGAAACATCATGGTGCTCGTCGGCGCGCTCGGCATCGCCGGAAAATTCGTCCCCGGCTTTCTAAAGGCAGCCAACAAAGGTGCCGCGCTCTGGCCCGCTGGTGTGCTCGGCCTCCTCAGCATCGTCGCACTCGTGTGGGTGGTAAAGACGATGCTCGCGAGCTAACGAGCCCTACATAAAGCCCTTCGCCCGCAGCTTCTGCATGGCGTTGCGCTCGTGGTGATCTTGCGCGCGGCCTGCGCGTTCGCTGGTCTTGGTGTTGGCGAGTTCTTCGATGATTTTGTCGATGGTATCCGCTTCACTTTCCACCGGGCCGGAGATGGGCCAGCAGCCGAGCGAACGGAAACGGTAGCGTTTCCCATCCGAGCCATTGCGGGCAAAATACATCTGCGGGATCGGGATTCCCTCGCGCTGGATGTAGAGCCAAATGTCGCGCTCGCTCCAGTCTAGGAGCGCCTGCACGCGGACGTGTTCGCCGGGATTGCAGCTCGTGGTGAACTGGTTCCAAAACTCCGGCGGTTGGTCTTTATAGTCCCACTCGAAGTCCTTCGTGCGTGGGGAAAAGTAGCGTTCTTTCGCCCGCGTCGGGTCTTCGTCCCGGCGGATGCCGGTGATGAGCGCGTCCCATTTGTGCTCGGCCATGACTTGCTGGAGCGCGACCGTTTTCAGCTCATGCGTCACCGTCACCGGGTCCGCCGTCTCGTAGCCGATGGGGCCGCGTTCCGCGTAAGCACCGGTGCCCGCGCGAGCGTCCTCGTTGATTTTCACATTGAGGTTCAGGTTGTGATATTCCACGGCCCAATCCCGATACGCGATCATCTCGGGGAACTCGTAGGTCGTATCGATGTGCAGCAGCGGATACGGGATGTGCCCGCCAAACGCCTTGCGCGAGAGCCAGATGAGGACGTTCGAGTCCTTGCCCATGCTCCACGGCATACAGATATTTTTGAAATGATGATACGCCTCGCGGATGATGTACACGCTCTGTGCTTCGAGCGCGTCGAGATGATCGGAGTCATCGCGCGAGACTTTTTCAGGAAAGAAAACAGGCGGTACGCCGGGCTCGGGAGCTGGATAGAGCTTGCTGTAGGCAGGATGTGCGCGGAAATCGAGATTCACGGTAAGTGGTAAGTGAGTGGCGGAGAAAAGCAGGATTTTATGTATTGTCTATCGGAAAAATAGACAATCTTCACAGGATGGGCGAAGAATACGTCCGACGACGACGCAGGCGGAACCAGTTGTTCATCGTTTTGCGTAGCTTGTCGCGAAAGGAGAGGAGCTGCTCGTGCCGCTCGCCGCCCGCCTTGAGCGCAGCGAGGATGCCCTTCACCGAGAAGTCCTCCGTCGCGAAGCTCATCCGGCTGGTCCCTATCGCCGTGTCATGGTGCGCGTCGCTCGCAGCGATCATCGGGAGGCCGCGCCGCTTTGCATACTCCAACGCGCGGGCGTTGTACTTCGGGAAGGAAATCGCCGCGTTCCAGACCTCCAGCGCATCGAGTTCCAGCGTATCCAGCACGTCCTCCCGGATGCCCGCGCGGAAGACATCATACGGATGCGCAGGCACCGCGAGGCCACCCGCCGCTCGGATCGCACGCGCTACGTCTGCGGCGGGCTCGCCTTTCATCTGCGGGAGGACTGCACCGATGCAGAGCAAGTGCCCCTCGGCAGTCGAGACTTCCACGCCGGGCAAAATGAGGAACCCATCCACGGGTTGCCCATCGCGCCGCGCCAAGCCGTGATCCACGCAGTAGTGAAAGGCGTCGCACGTATTGTGATCGGTCATCGCGAAGCCGCTCAGACCGCGCGCTTTTGCCGCAGCGACGAGCGCCTCTGGGCTGCTCACGCCGTCGCCGGAAAACCACGAGTGGCAATGTAAGTCAAACTGGTATGGCATGAGCGACGCCCGAAATACGCGAAGGACCTATCGTAACGCAACGATAGTTTCCGAGGCTCACACCATCCGCCGTTGCCGGGGCGCATCTACGAGCGGGACGCCATCGGGCGAGAGCAGCTTGCCCACGCCCGCCGCGCGAAAATCTTCCGGGATCGGGGCTACCAGCTCGATGCGCTCGCCTGTCCGTGGATGATTAAAACCAAGCTTCCACGCATGGAGCATCTGCCGGGTGAAATTGCCGCGCTTACCGTAAACCTCATCGCCCACGAGCGGGTTGCCGAGGTGCTTCATGTGAACGCGAATCTGATGCGTCCGGCCCGTGAACAGCGTGCATTCCACCAGCGTCCCCTCCGCGAGCTGCCCCAGCACGCGCCAGCCCGTCTTCGCCTCTTTCCCCTCGCCTGCACGGGCGACCGACATCTTTTGCCGATGCACCCGATGCCGCCCGATGGGCACATCCACGACGCCATTTCGCCGCGACATCCCACCCGACACAATCGCTAGATAAATCTTCGTCACCCCGCGCTCCGCGAACTGCTCCTGCAACGAATGATGCGCCAAGTCATTCTTCGCCGCGACGAGACAGCCGCTCGTCTCCTTATCCAGCCGATGAACGATCCCCGGTCTCTCCACGCCGCCGATTCCGCTCAGCTCCTCGCAGTGAAAAAGCAGCGCATTCACCAAAGTCCCATTGTGATGCCCCGCCGCCGGATGCACCACGAGGCCCGGCGGCTTATTGATCACGATCACATCGTCGTCTTCAAAGAGCACCTCTAGCGCGATGTCCTGCGCCTCCGTCGTGCTCGCAGTCGGCGCGGGCTCACTCAGCACGATCTTCTCACTCCCGCGCAACTTGTGGTTCGGCTTCACCACCGCGCCATCCACCGTCAGGTGCCCATCGCGCACAAACATTTGCAGCCGCGACCGCGAAAACTCCGTCCCCTGCTCCCCGAGAAAATGGTCGAGGCGGACTCCGATGTGCGTCGGAGTCACCTGAAAAATAATTGGTTCAGACATGAAAAAGTCCTCTACCCCTCAATCGTCTGAATCTCCAGCGGCTCCACCTTGATGCCCTGCTCCTCCAGCCAAGCGATAGACGCCTTCAGCACCTCGCGCTCCCCTTGCAGCTCCAGCGAGACGAGCCCGATTTCATCATTCACGCTCGCCTGCCGGATGTTAAAAACCACGTCGAATTTCTTCGCGAGTTCGCAGATGACGGGGCGAGTGACGTTGCGGCTCGGATACATGAGCCAGAGGCGTTGAGTGTCCATATTTAGTAGGTAAATTTTGGCGTCCCCACGTTCAGCCCGCCCTCACCCGTAGCCGCCACCGTCGCACCGGGGACCGCGATCCCCTCATGCCCGCTCGCCAGCTCCGTGGTAGAAAAAGAAAGCTCATCCGTGGCCTTCACTGGCACACCCGCAGCGCCCGCCAGCTCGCCCGTCGGCACATCCAGATTCAAAAGCTGCGACACCGCCGCCACAGCGCCCCCGTTCCCCGCGCCCGTCACCCCGCGAATCGCCACACCCTCCGCCGCCACCGAATGCGCGCCATCCGCACCACTCAACGCAAAATCACCCGTCGGCTGCGCCACAAGTTTGATCGGCACATTCAGCCGCGAATTTGGTTCAGGATTTGTCATGGCCGACTTTCTACACCCGCTTTGCTGGAGTGACAATGAAAGAGCTTCGCCGTGGACATCGGCTCGACCGAGTGCCTGCCCCGCAGTCACGGCTCCCACAGCTAAAAGCGCCTCTTCATCCCCGCGAAGATCGCATCCGCAATCGCGCGCATCCCCTTATCCCCCGGATGCCCCGCCACGCCCGGATGCTCGATCTTCCGCTCCGCGCTCGCCGCGTTCCCAATCTTGAAAGACCAACTCACCCTTCCTGAAAATTACGGCCTTCATGTTATTTGGGAGGTGTTATTTCAACCACCACCCGCGATTCTCCCGCGCACACTCGAACCATGAAACACACCATCTCACGCCGCCATTTTCTCACCACCACTGCGGCGCTGCCGTTTCTGGGCGCCATGTCCTTCGCTGCAAATGTGCCGCAGACGCTGGACGAATTGTGGGCGGGCTTTGCGGAGCTGGATAAGGACACGCCGCTGGATATCGATGTGCTGAAGGAATGGGAAAACGATGGCGTGGTTTGTCGGGTCGTGCGGTATCAGGTCGGCGTTTTCAAAGGCGCGCCGTCGCGGGTCGCTGCGTTTTATGCTTTTCCAAAAGGAGGGACGAAATTGCCCGCGCTGGTGGAACTTCACGGCGGCGGGCAGTCGGCTTCGCTGGGGAATGTGGTGACGTATGCGAAGCGCGGGTACGCGTGCCTCTCGCTGAACTGGGGCGGCAACAAGATGAGCATCGGTTCGGAGAGCTGGAGCGGGCCGCAGACGGACTGGGGCAGGCTCGATGCGACGCATCCGCCGCAGCGCAACAAGACGAACCATTTCGTGGGCTCGCTCGCGCCGGATGAATTCACGCTCGACGCGATGGAGTCGCCGAGAAACAGCAATTGGTTCCTCGTGCTCATCGCGGCGCGGCGGGCGATCACGTTTCTCGAAAAGCAGCCGGAGGTGGACGCGACGCGCATCGGTGCGTTCGGACATTCCATGGGCGGGAAGCTGACGACGAATCTCGCGGGAATCGACATGCGCATCAGAGCCGCAGTGCCGTCGTGCGGCGGGTCGGGCGACCTCGCGGAGGACCCGAAGACAAAGCGCACGCCGATGGAGCTGGCGTGCATTTCCGACAACGCATACATCCCGCGCATCACCTGCCCGACGCTGTGGCTGTCGCCGACGAACGACTTCCACGCGAACATCGACAACATGGCGTGGAACTGGCGCAACGTGCCGGACGCGAGCCTGCGCTTCAGCATTTCGCCGCACTTCAATCATCGGCATTCGGACGAGCACGCCATCACGGAGTATCTGTGGTTTGAGCAGCATCTCAAAGGCGCGGCGTTCAAAATGCCCGCGTCGCCGAAGATCGCGATGGAGCTGAAAACGGACGACGGCGTGCCGCGCATCACCATCACTCCCGACGGCTCGATGCCGGTGCAGCGTGTGGACATTTACTACGCAATCGACCCGCACTACCTCACGCGCTTTTGGCGCGACGCGAAAGCGACGAAAACCAGCGACCTCCAGTGGTCGGCGCAGTGCCCCATCCTCACCACCGAACAGCCCATCTTTGTGTTCGCCAACGTCGTTTACGAAATGCCCGAGCCCTACCGCTCCGAGACAAAGACCGACACATTCGCAATCAGCTCGCGCGTCCTCTCCGCCACGTCGGCGCAGCTCCAGGCAGCGGGCACAAAAGCCACGGACAAACCCGACCGCGCAATCGACGAGGGCACACGCGGATGGCACGACTGGTATCTGCTGAACTGGGGCCATCCCCCGCTGTGGACCGCCACGACCCGCAAGCTGAAGGACCCCAAATGGCGCGGCCCCAAAGGCGCGACGCTGCACTTCGAAGTCAAAAGCGAGACCGACAACCAGCTCGTGCTCACGTTTAACTGCAACGGCTGGGGTGCGATGATTCCCGGCAAGCCCGCCGTGGACTACACGGTCATCAAAACACTGACCGCCTCCAAAGACTGGCAGAGCGTTGCCGTGAGCCTCAGCGAGCTCATCGCCACCGATCCGAAAATCACCACACCGCCCGCCGACTGGCAGACGGTCACCGAATTCAGCATCAGCCCCAGCGGCGCGACGGTCAAAGATGGGCAGCGCGTGAAAGCCGACGGCAAGCGCTGGCAGGGCCCGCGCGAGATCCGCAACCTCCGCTGGGAGGGCGGCGAATACGCAAGTCAAACCACCACCGACTCCGTGGTAAGCCCCGAGGACTTCAAAAAGAACTTCGACAGCGCGATCAAGAAATCGCTGGAGCAGGAGAAGCTGGACGGGAAGTAGCGTGCTAATTCGCGGGACTGGCAGGCTCTGCCATCCAATCCCAAGTCGGCAGCACTCTTCCATCAGTGAACGTGATTCCGCGCGAATGCTTGAGATGTTGCCCGTCGTTGTCGTGGGGATGCACGGCGAGAGCGGTTACGCCGAGCGAACTGAGCGTGACTACTTCGCCGGGACCGGAGACGCCGTCGCTATCCCGATCGAACCACGCAGATATTCCGTTCAATTCAGCGCCGCGAAGCGAGCCGTCGCCGTCGGCATCGAGCACAGCAAGAGGCTCGTATCCGTTCTTCCAAAAAAGCTCCCAAGTGTAACCGCCGAAGAGTTGCGCTCCGCTGGCGACCGTGCCGCTGCCGTCTGGATTCCAAACCAGCAAGCCAGTCTCGGGCTTGATCCACTGCCAACGCCCGGCAGGCCCCCATCCACGAAGAGGGAAGCCGACAGTCTTTTCTGGTGCGAGAAGCTCGTGAATCCCTGCCACGGCACGGGTCGAGAAAATGAGCGGTGTCACAGCCATCGAGCGACCCTCTTCGAGTTTCTTTAGACTCGCCTTCACCTCGCCCAAAGTCTTCGTCTCCGCATCACCGAGCTTATCCTTTTCTGCGAGCCGAATGTATGCCGTCGCCGCCTCGTAGCTCACCATGTCCAGCTTGTCGAAAGCTCCGCGCTCCTTGTCCTTCAAATCCGCATCAAGCTCCATTTTCCAAGCCTTGAGATACTCGCCTCGAACGGTTGCCGGAGTTGACTCACGCACCTCCTGCGGCACCTCAGCCGAAGGATGCCGCTTTCGCCATTCCGTCGCCTGTTCGAGCAATGAAGCGTATCCGAGTTGATACAGAGCTTTCTTCCCGTCGAGGCTTTGTGCGGCCTGAAAGTGGTCGATTGCCTTGCTGATGTGCTCTACCGCCTTGGCGTCGGGCAAATCAGTTTGGTGCCATCCGGACGCCGTTAGCTTTTCCGCGATGGCTAATTGCCGGGCAAAGAACGAATCGCGGCCTTTCGCGCCCCAATCCGGCGCTTTCGCGAGTTTCAGAGCCTTTAGCGCACGCCTCTCCGCCTCTTCGTAAACAGCGCCGAAATTCGGGTCAGTGAATCGTAGAAACGGACCGACACTCGGGGGCTCCTTATGGTCGCCGGACAAGAAAGCCTCCAACTCCGTGCTGGCACATGCAAATGCGAGGAAGTGAATTCGCGCGATTGTATAGTGGGCTTCCCCGCTCTTCGGGTTTGCTTTTACCGCCGCATTTCCGATTGAGAGAAGGCGGTCAACCGGCACGTACTGGGGCATCTTGAACATGCCAAATGCCGCGGTACCCATCGCGATAACAAGAAGGAGGCGAAGAAGTGTTTTCATCGGCCATAGGATGAACCATTCCGGAACCTCCTGCGCAACCGTCAAGATTCCGCCCGGAAAACGGAAGCGCAATCCTATAGCCTATTTCCCCGACATCCCGAGTTGGTCGAACAGAAACGCGAAGACGTCGGCTTGCTGTGCGATTTTCTCGCCGAGCGCGGTGCCCATTCCGTGGCCGGAGTCGGCACTGAGGCGGACGAGGATCGGGTTCTCCGATGCGGTGGCGGCTTGCAGGCGGGCGGTCATTCGGCGGGAGTGCGCGGGGTTCACGCGGCCGTCGGTCTCGCCGGCGAGGAAGAAAACGGCGGGATATTTCGTGCCGTCCTTCACGTTATGGTACGGCGAGTAGGCGTGGAGCGCGCGGAATTGCGCTGGGTCTTTGACAGTGCCGAATTCGGTGACGTTGAACGCGCCGTTGGCGTCGAGCTCGACGCGGAGCATGTCGTAGAGCCCGACGTGCGCGACGACGGCGCGTGCGAGTCCGGGGTTTTGCGTGAGGAATGCGCCCATGAGCAGGCCGCCGTTGCTGCCGCCTTCGACGGCGAGTTTCTCGGACCGCGTGTAGCCGCGCTCGATGAGGTGTTTCGCGCACGCTGCGAAATCGTCGAACACGTTTTGCTTCTTCGTGAGGTTGCCCGCGAGGTGCCACTCTTCGCCGTATTCGCCGCCGCCGCGGATGTTTGCGACGACGTAGATGCCGCCGCGATCGAACCACAGGCGGTTCTCGAAATCAAAGAACGGCGTCATGCTGATGCTGTAGCCGCCGTAGGCGTAGAGCAGCGTGGGATTGGAGCCGTCGAGCTTTGTGCCTTTGCGGCGCAGGATGTTCACGGGGACCTTTGTGCCGTCCTTGCTCACGGCGAATTCCCGCACTGCCTCGATGTCGCTGAAGTCCACGGGCGACGTATTAAAAAGCGCGGTCTTTTTCATCGCGCCGCTCGCCGGGTCGTAGCTCATCCAGGCGGACGGCGCGACGAAGCTCGTCTGGCGAAACACGATGCGCTCGCCCACTTCGATGAGCCCACCGACGCCCGATGCCTCGGGCAGCGGAAGGATGCGCGCGTCCTTGCCATCGAGCGTGAACTGCCGCACCCGCGAAGGCCCACCGAGGAGGTCGTTGATGAAAAGGTGCTTCGCCGTGGGCGTGATTCCCTCAATCACCGCGTCACTCTCGGGCACGACCACCGCCGCGTCGGCCAGCGTTCCGGTTGCAGGGATGCGCAGGACTTTTCCACGCGGCGAGTCTTTCACCGAGCGCAGATAAAGCGCGGCTCCGTCGTGGCTGAAAACGATTTCCTTGATGCCGTCTTCGTGACGCGTGATTTGCCGCCAAGCCGAGCCTTCCTTCGTCTCGCGGATGTAGTGCGCAAACTCCCCGCCGTCGCCATTCGCCACCGCCGCGAGCAAAAGCCGCCCGTCTTCGGAAGTCTCCAGTTCGATCTCCGCGATGCGCGGAAAATCGCGGCCCGCCGAGTACACATCGTCGGTCACCGCCGCGCCGAGTTTGTGAAAATAGATCTGCTGAAAGAAGTTCAGGTCCTCCTCGGGCTTCTCGCCCTTGTGCGGATAGCGCGTGTAAAAAACGCCCGAGCTATCCGGCAACCACGCCGTGCTGCCGCCGCCCGTGGGATATTGAACGCGGGCGATTCGGTCCGGCAGATGCTCGCCGGTTTCCGTGCGGTAAAAATGCAGCGTCCCCTCTTCGCTCCCATTTTCCGAGAGGCAGACGGCGATGAGCTTTCCATCCGGCGACGGCACAAACCAATCCATCGCCACTTGTCCCTTCGGCTCGATTTCATTCGGGTCGAGCACGACCTTTTCCGACGCCAGATCATCCACCGACGCCAGCGTGACGAGCAGCCGCTGCTGCTTCGGCGGCTGGAACTTCAGCGCAAAAAGCATCCCCGGACGCGCCACCAGCCCGCTATGCGACGGCGTGTCTTTCGCGTACAGCGCAGTGAGCTTCGCCTCAATGCCCGCACGGTCCGCCCGCCCATCGAGCCATGCCCGCGAGTGCTTGTTCTGCGCCTCCGTCCAAGCCTTCACCGTCGGCGAACCGGACTCCTCCAGCCAGCGATAATCATCCACGACTTTCACGCCGTGGTATTCGTCGGTGACAGGCTTTTTTTCGGTAGATGGAGCGGCGGAGACGATGGATGTTGCGAATATCATGGATGTGAGAAGTGAGACCTTCATGGACGAAGCTGGATGTGGAGACTTGAGCGCGCGAGGTCAAGGAAACCGCTAGATTAGATTTCCAAGGTTCCCACATCAGCGCATGGCGACGCCGCGCTCCTCGGCTGCGCGAACGATGAACCCGAACACCGCGATTGCGAGTCGTGGCCCACGCAGCCCTCTGCGCGATTCTCCTCACGCGAAGCGCACTTTTTCTGATCGCACGCTCATTTGGTGCCACCGTGAACATGGCACCCCGACGCGGTGAACCAGCGGGCTGAACCGAGAAAACGGGGCATCCAACGAGGGCTCGCTTTCTCGCTCCGCCGATGACATCACCGTGCTCGCTATGAAGTTCATCGTTTTCTCCGTCCTACTCACCACCCTCACCGCTCACGCTGCAAATTGGCCCGCCTGGCGAGGGCCGCATGACGATGGGACTTGCGATGAAACCGGGCTCCCGACGACGTGGAGCGTGCCGGAGAAAAAGAACATCGCATGGGCTGTGGAGCTTCCCGACCGGGGCAATTCGACGCCCGTTGTGTGGGGCGGCAAGGTCTTCATCACTCAGTTTATCGCGAAGGAAAACCGGCGGGAACTCCGGTGCTTCGATGCGAAGACGGGGACGCTCCTGTGGGCAAGCGGCGTGACTTTTACCGACGCGGAGCCGACGCACGAGACGAACCCGCACTGCTCGGGCTCCCCAGCGACGGACGGCGAGCGGGTGATCGTGAGTTTCGCTTCGGCTGGAGTGTATTGCTACGATTTGGCGGGGAAGGAATTATGGCACCGCGACCTCGGGCCGCAGCACCATATCTGGGGCGGCGGGCCATCGCCGGTCATCGTGGGCGATACGTGCTTTCTCAATCACGGACCCAGCAAAAATGCGCGGCTCGTGGCGATGGATAAGAAGACGGGCAACGTGCTATGGGAGCACGCGGAGCCGATCCGCACGGACTCGCTGCCGAGCAACCCAGACTTCTACGGCTCGTGGAGCGACCCGGTGCCGATAGCGGGCGGCAGATTGCTGATGTCGTGGCCATTTCGCGTGTGCGAGATCGAGGCGAGCACGGGCAAAGAAGTGTGGACGTGCGAGGGGCTGAACCCGCTCGTGTACACGTCGCCGGTGCTGAGCGAAGGCATCGTCGTGAGCATGGGCGGCTTTAGCGGGAAGGCGCTCGCAGTAAAGGTCGGTGGCTCGGGCGACGTGACTGCCACGCACCGCCTGTGGCAGCAGCCGAAGAGCCCGCAGCGCATCGCCTCCGGCGCGATCTTCGCCGGACACCTCTACATTTTGAACGACCCCGGCATCGCCCAATGCATCGACATCAAGACGGGCGAAGAGAAATGGAGCCAGCGGCTCAAAGGCGGCGCGGCGAGCGGGCAAAACTGGTCGTCGGTCGTGATCAGCGAGGGGAAATGCTACGCGGTGAACCAAGGCGGAGATGCGTTCGTTTTCAAAGCCAGCCCGACATTCGAGTTACTGGCGACAAACCCGATGGGCGAGAAGGTCATCGGGAGCGTCGCAGCGTCGGACGGGCGGCTGTTCATCCGGGGGCACCAGCATTTATTTTGCGTGGAGGCGAAGTAGCTCAGTGTGTGACGAAAAGCTACGGTTCGCTGGTGACGAGGGTTGTTCGTTCCGCCAATGAAACGCTCTTTCCTGCCACTACTTCCTGTCCTCGCGCTCGCCGCGACCGCCTTCGTCCAAACACCCGCCGACCCCGACGCCAACGCGCCCGCCGCCTCGCCCGCGCAGAATCGCCCGGCGAAGCAACTGCCGCCGCCGGGCGTCGCCATCCCGGATGCGGATCGCGCGGAACTGACCGCAGCGGTGGCGGAGCTGGGGAAAGAGATCGCCTCTTTGAAACTCTCGAAGCTCGGCGGCGGAATGAGCGCGCTGCTCCCCGATGTGGAGGTTTTCCACAAGGCCGTGGATTGGGCGCTGCGCTACGATGAGTTTTACAACGTGAAGGAAGTGGCGACTGCGCGCACGCTGCTCGGCGAAGGCAAGGCCCGCGCCGCCGCGTTGCGCGAGGGCAAGGCTCCGTGGACGACACAGACGGGGCCGGTCGTGCGCGGGTATCGCTCGAAGATTGATGGCAGCGTGCAGCCCTTCGGCGTCGTCGTGCCATCCCCATGGAAGGAGCCCGCTGTTCACGGTTACTTACCGACGTGGATTTGGAATCACGGACGCGGCGAGACGTTGAGCGAGCTTTCCTTCATCGCCGGACGGATGAAAAGCGCGGGCGACTTCACCCCAGCCGACACGTTCGTCGTCCATCCCTACGGGCGCTACTGCAACGCCACGAAATTCGCTGGCGAAGTGGATGTCTTCGAGGCGCTCGACTCCGCACGCCGTGCGTATCCCGTGGATAACGACCGACTCGTGAACGCCGGCTTCTCGATGGGCGGTGCCAGCGCGTGGCACCTCGGCGTGCATTACTCCGGGCTGTGGGCCGCGAGCCACGCAGGCGCAGGCTTCGCCGAGACTGCGGAATACGCGGGCGTCTTCGCCGCAGGCAAAACGCCGCCGCCGTGGTGGGAGGTCATCCTCTACCGCTGGTACGACGCGACCGTCTGCGCCGCAAACTTCGCCAACTCCCCGATGTTCGCCTACCACGGCAGCGAGGATAAACAGGGGCAGAGCACCGCAATCATGAAGCGCTTCGCGGAGAAAGAGGGCGTGAAAATCGAGGAGTTCATCGGGCCGGGCGTGGGGCACAAATACGAGGCGAAGACGAAGCAGCAGATCGCCGACAAAATCGCCGCACTGTTTGATCCGGCACGTCAGATCGAAGTGGCACTTGCTGCTGCCAGTCCATCCAAGCCGGACGCAGTGCATCTCGTCACATACACGCTGCGCTACCCTGCGGTGAAATGGGTGCGTATCGACGGCATGGAGCATCAGTGGGAGCGGGCAGAGATTCACGCAACGAGCAGCGGTGAGAAGATCACCGCGACGACGAAAAATGTGATGGCACTCGTATTCTCGACGCCGTTCCGGATCGGTCAGCCAGCCAGCGAACGCATCAAGCAGATCGTGATCGACGGCCAACCGCTCGTTCCTGCGTGGAATAAGGCTGGCGCGCAATTTGTGAAGACAGGCGGGCGCTGGGCGGTCGGCATCCAGCAAGGCGGACCGAACAAGCAGCCCAGACTCACAGGCCCGATTGACGACGCGTTCATGTCTGAGTTTGTCTTCGTGAAACCCACCGGCACCCCGCTCAACACCGCAATCGGTGCGTGGACCCAGCGCGAACTCGCCCACGCGACGAAGCAATGGCGCGGCCTCTTCCGAGGCGATGCGCCGACGGTGGACGACACGCAACTCACCGACGCTCAGATTGCATCGAGCAATCTCATCCTGTGGGGCGACCCGGCTTCAAACGCTGTGCTCAAGCGCATCACCGACAAGCTGCCGGTGAAGTGGACGGCGGAGGGCGTGGAGTTTGGCGGCAAGAAATACAGCGCGGATCACGTGCCCGTCCTCATTTTCCCCAACCCGCTGAACCCCACCAAATACGTGGTGCTCAACAGCGGCTTCACCTTCAGCCGCGCCGCGTGCAACGGCACGAACAGCCAGCAGACGCCGAAGCTCCCCGACTGGGCCATCGTGGACATCACCGTGCCGCCAGACGACAAATACCCCGGCAAAATCGTGGACGCCGGGTTCTTCGACGAGCAGTGGAAGTTCACCACCGAGCGCCCCAAGTAGGCGTGAGAGATTCAGACAGGCCGCAACACTTCGACGATGCTCGCCAACAACACGCCGTCCGCAGACAGCAGGCGATTGGATCGCCCAAAGAGCGGCACCGGCTGGGTCAGCCCAAACAACTCCGCGAGGTGCGCGCACGGGGCAACGCGGAGGAAGCCATTTGGCTCGCTACGGTAGCGGACGGCGTGCGCATTCAGCAGTCCGCCGAGCGGCAGGACGCCCGCGACGACTTCCGCGCACAGCGGCTCTGGGAAAGCATCCAGCGCGATCTCGATGGCTCCGTATTCCACGGGCAGTCCGGACTTTTCGCAAAAGAGCACGACCTCGCGGCGATACCGCTCCGGTGTGTGCTCGCACTGGATGACGCGCAGCCGCATGGCGTCTTCAAAGTGCTCTTCCAGCTTGGAAGTCATGTCGCCCGAATGCACCAGCAGCCGACGCGCAACCGCGCACAATTCGTCCGGCGAAACCTTCTCAAACTGCGGCATCTCACGCCCGGCTGCCGCGTAGAGCGCCGGGAGCGGGTGGAGGAAGTCGCTCATGTGTAGCGGGCGTTTTGGTGCTGCGGCAAAAAGAACGCGTGGAGGATGACATCAATCTTCAGCAGCGCCTCGCGAGTGAGCACGAGCCAGCCGCCGTGCTCGCTCATCAGTCCGCGCCGCGATAGCTCGCTGAACTGCGCGGAGAACCGCTCCAGCACGTTCACGCCGAACTTCCCGGTGAAATAATCCACCGACACGCGCCCGAGCTTGAGCTGCAAAATCAGCTCGCGGATGAACCGCTCGTCCGCCGTCGTCTCCAGCGCGCGACCGATGGGCAGCTCGCCTTTTTCCACCGCCGCCGTGTAGCTCTCGAAGTCGGGAAGGTTTTGAAAATGCACGCCGCCGAGGTGGCTGAAACTCGCGACGCCGAGGCCGAGAAGGTCCGCGCCTTTCCACAGCTCATCGCGATAGACGAACTTCGTTTTTGCCGGATCGCGTACTGCCGTCGTCGCGCTCGTGACTGTGTATCCAGCGGCCTCCAGAGCGGTGAAGGCTTCGTTCACCCAGCGCCGTTTCGTGTGCCAGTCGGCCACGGGAGCGACGAGTTTCCCCTCCGCTTCCATTTGCTTAAAGATGCCCGTGTTGTAGGGCACTTCCATTTGGTAAATCGTCACGCACTCGGGCTGAAGCTCCAGCAGTTTGGTGATGTTGCGCTGCCAGTTTTCGTCCGTCTCTTCGACCATCCCGGCGATGAGGTCTATGTTGATTTGCGGGAAGCCGATTTTCCGCGCGTGGTTGTAGGCGCGGTAAATTTCGTCCTCTTTGTGAGCGCGTCCGTTCACTTCGAGGATGTGCTTGTCGAAGTTCTCCACGCCGAGCGAAAGCCGCGTCACGCCCATCGCGCGAATGGCTTCCAACTTTGACTCCGTGAGCGTTCCCGGCTCCGCCTCAAACGCGATTTCCTCCGCCTCATCCCACGGCAGCGCGGCCTTCATCCGCTCCGTGAGCATCGTGAGCTGCGACACGCTCAGGTAGCTCGGCGTGCCTCCGCCGAAATAGATAAACTTCGGCTTCCGCCCCGCGATGCGCGGCGTGCGAGCATACATCTCCAGCTCCTGCATCCCGTGCTCGATGTAGCCTTTTATGTCCTCCGCGTTTTTATCCGTATAGACGCGGAAATAGCAGAAGTGGCACCGCTTCCGGCAAAACGGGATGTGGAAATAGACGCCCAGCGCAGTATCCGGCGGCGCAGGCGATTCGATGACCTCGCGCACTCGCGGAATGAGCGTCGGCTTCCAAAAAGAAAACGGCGGATAGTTGGCGACGAAGTAATTCCCAGCAGTCGTCTCGTCGCCATCGGCAAGTAAACGGTCGAAAATCTCGGCAGGTGTAGCAGGCATAGCGGCGCAGAGACTCGCGGAGGAAAAGGCGCGCGGCAACTAGATAGTATGTGTGCGTAGTATAATTCTGCTCACGCCCGCACGAACTGGCAGCGCGCTACGGCCTTGCTCCCTAGCCTCGCGATGCGCTCCATCACCCGACTTCGGCGCTTCTCGTGCTCTTGCGACGGAATCTTCGCGGCCTTCTCAAATGAGCGCCGCACTTTCACCAGCGCCAACTCCGACATGCGGCGCACCCATTCGTGGCTGAGCCCGAAGCGGCGACCGAGTTCGCGAAAAGAGACGGAGCCCTCGGATTGAAGCCCGTATTTTGCGCTGATGACTTCCAGCTCCCGGTCGTCGAGGTCGTGCAGGGCGCTGATGAGTTCTTCTTTCAGCTCACGGTCACTGACTTGGCTGAAAGCGTCGGGCGTCGTCTCGTCAACCATGCGAGAGATGGTGCTTTCGGATGTCTCGTCGCCCGCAACAATCGGCGCGTCGAGCGATGAGACTTGCAGGCGGTCGCCCTGAAGCTCCGCGAATTCCTCCGGTGTGAGGCCGAGGCGAACGGCGAGTTCTTCCTCCGTGGCCGGGCGTCCGAGTTGCGCGCTCAGCTCTTCATTCATCCGCGCAACCTTGCGCAGACGCTGCGAGCGCCAGACGGGAATCTTCACCACGCGGGCCATTTTCGTTAGTGCGCGGTGGATGCGTTGCTTGATCCACACCGAGGCATACGTGCCGAACTTGGTGCCGAACTTCGGGTCGTAAAGCTCCGCTGCGCGAATGAGCCCGATGTTTCCCTCCGAGATGACATCCGCCAGCGGCAGCCCGTAGGCGCCGTATTGGTGTGCAATCGAGGCGACCAGCCGCAGGTGGCTGCGGACGAGCAGTTCCTGCGCGGCCACGTCGCCTTTTGCGGCGCGTCCGGCGGTTTCAACGAGCGATTCCTCGGTCAGCGTAGGCTGGATGTGGATGTCCCGGAGATAGGCGTCCAGTGCGCTCCAATCTCCCTTACGTGCCTCTGTGATGTGTTTCATACGGGGCCGTTTGTAGGGCTTTGGAAAACTTTAGAATATGACTTCTTTTGGATGGTTCTCTTCGTTTTATCCGAAGTATCGTCTGCGGCATGGAAACGCTGAACTTTCACCATCTCCGATACTTCTGGGCCGTCGCACGCGAGGGCACGCTCCGCGCTGCCGCTGAGAAACTGCACGTTTCTCAGCCCTCGGTGAGCGCGCAGATCAATCAAATAGAAGACTCGCTCGGCGTGGCGCTCTTCCAGCAAGTCGGGCGCGGACTCGTCCTCACCGACGCCGGGCGGCTGGCAATGGAGTATGCCGACGACATTTTCTCCACTGCCCGCGAAATGGTGCGCGCACTCCAAGACCCATCCGGCGCGAAAGTGCCGGTATTCGATGTAGGCGTGATGGATTCCTTGCCCAAGCTCCTCGCCCTCTCGCTGCTCAAACCCGCACTGGCGCTGAATCCCGCCGCGCGCTTGGTCTGCCACGAGGGACAACTCCACGAACTCCTCCCAGAACTCGCCGCTCACCGACTCGACATGATCCTCGCCGACGAAGCGGCGAGCAGTGAGAACGAATTCCACCTATTCAACACCGTGCTCGGCTCTTGCGGCACCACCTTCTGCGCGACCTCGAGACTCGCGAACAAACTGCGCAAGGGCTTCCCCGCTTCGCTCAACGGACAGCCCGTGCTTTTACCCACCGAGTCGAACTCCTACCGCCGCCATCTGGAGGCGTGGTTCGACCGCAATAAGGTGAAACCCAAAGTCGTCGCCGAATTCGACGACCTCGCGCTGATGGCGATGTTTGCAGGCGATGGGCACGGTTTCATCCCCGTGTATTCCGTGGCGCTCGCCAACGCGAAGAAGACGTTCGCTTTATCCGAAATCGGCGAAGCCCCCGACTGCCGCTGCCAGATTCACGCCATCACCGCCGAGCGAAAGCTCAAGCACGCCGGCATCCGCGCCGTCACCGAGTCAGCGAGGCGGGACATCTTCGGATAAGCCACACACCTTCGCGGTTGCATCGCGGCCGGCACTTCCGGCACGGTGCGGCGATGCGTTTTCATGACTTTATCCACGACTCGGAGGGCTGGCGGTTGGTTGGCGACGAGGTGCTTTTTGCCAATCCTTACCTTGAAGTCCACCGTGTTCAGATTGCCACCCCAACAAGACCGGTGCCTCTCACGTGGACGGTTGCGCATCGGAAAGGGGCAGTCGTAGTCGTACCGGTGACGGTGGACGGGAAATACCTGCTTGTTCGCCAAGAGCGTATCCCGATTCGGGCAACAATCTGGGAATTTCCGGCCGGGCAGATCGACGATGCAAACGACCCAGATGCGGTGCGCGCGACGGGATTACGCGAGCTGCACGAAGAAGCCGGGCACGAACTTTCGACGAACGGCGAACTCACCTCGCTCGGCATCTTCTTTCCCAGCTCCGGGTTCACCGATGAGCACAGCCATCTCCTGCTCGCTCGCGGCGTGATCCCAGCCGAGGGCGGAGCGCAGCCGGATGCAGCCGAGGCGATCACGGAATGCCGCGCGTTTTCCCTCGCGGAGCTGACGGCGATGGTCGCCAGTGGGGAAATTCGCGACGCCAATTCGCTCGCCGCGTATGCCCGAATGTCCGCACTGGGCCTAATGAATCCGTGAGTCTGCGGATGGACTGCGCGAGACTATTTTCGCCCATTCGCAATTTCATCCTTCATCCTTTGACGATCATCCATACTGTCCGCCGCCCATGATTCGGTTCCTGCTGACTAAACTATTTTCACAACGCGAGAAGATGAAGGGAGACGACGTAAAGCCGTTTCTCGATCACCTTGAGGATTTGCGTGGGACGATCTTCAAGATGGCGGCCACGCTCGTCGTCGCGGTGTCCGTTTCGTTTATCTGGAACTCGCAGATTTCCGACTTTCTCCAGTATCCCTTGCGAGCGAATGGGCTCAACCCGAGTGAGGTTTTGGTTTCCATTGAGGTCATCGGGTCCTTCATGTCGTCGCTCACGGTTTCCTTCTATGTGGGCTTTGCCGCGGCGTTCCCGCTGATCGCGTATTTCCTCGGGCAATTCGTCATTCCTGCAATGACAGACCGGGAGAAGAAATACGCACTCCCAGCAATCATTATCGGCTTTGCGCTCTTCCTCGCTGGGGCGGCGTTCTGTTTCTACGAGATCGTTCCGGGCGTCATAAAGTTCATGGCCGATTGGTCGGTGAAGTCGCACATCAAGGTCCAATACGCGGTAGGCAACTACTACAAGATCGTGTCACTCATGTGCATTATCTTCGGGCTGCTGTGCCAGATTCCCGTCGTGATGATTTCGCTGCACGGCGTGGGGATCGTTACCTACAAATGGATCAGCGGCACACGCACTTACGGATACACGGCGATTTTGGTCCTGTGCGGAGTCGTCTCGCCAGCGCCGGACGTGCTTTCGATTATCCTGATCACGATGCCCATCATCGTGCTCTACGAGATTTGCATCTGGGTCATCTACTTCCTCGAAAAGCGCAAGAAACCCGCCGAGCCAGCCGCCATCATCGCAGTCGCGCCGATCGCCACGACGCCGTATGTCGAGCAGCCCATCGAGCCGCATTACGACGATCCGAGCCACTACAGTGACGACCATCATTACCACGATGACCACTATCATCGCGAGCACCCGGAACTCACCGAAGAGCCCAAGCCCGAGCCCGAGGTAAAACCCGAAGTCCCGCCACCTGCGGCTGAAGGCGAGCCGCCAAAGACGCCCGAGATTTGAGCGCGTGGACTGCTAAAAAAGCACAGGTGCGACTAGCGGCTCTCGCCGACACCGAGAAAGCAACGCACGCCCTGCGCTTCTTCAAAACGGGGCCCGGAGAGTATGGCGAAGGCGACCAGTTTCTCGGCATCCGCATCCCTCAGTTGCGCAGCGTCGCCAAAGAGGCTCGCGGGATGGCCTTGCCGGACATTGCGGTGCTCCTCCGCTCGCCTTGGCATGAGGAGCGGATGCTCGCCCTCTTTCTCCTCACGCACGCTTTCGCGATCGGCGAAGAAGCACAGCGCGAGGCTGTCTTCGAGTTTTACGTCGCCCATTTCCAGTGGGTGAATAATTGGGACTTAGTGGATGCCTCCGCGCACCTCATCGTCGGACCTTTTCTGGAGGGCCGTAGCCGCGCCATGCTCGCTAATTGGGCGCGCTCTGCCGTCCTCTGGGAGCGCCGAATCGCAGTCGTCGCCACGTTCCATTTCATCCGCAAAAGCGACTTCGCAGACATCCTCGCCCTCGCAGAACTCCTCCAAAACGACCCCCACGACCTCATGCACAAAGTCGTCGGCTGGATGCTCCGCGAAGTCGGCAAGCGCGACCTCGCCACCATGGAAACCTTCCTGAAAAAACACGCCGCCACCATGCCGCGCACCATGCTCCGCTACGCTATTGAGAAACTCCCCGAAGCCACCCGCCAGCACTACCTCGCTGCTCGCCGCTTGATTCGTAGCGCAGAAAGCCTTACTCCCCGCCCCGCCGATGTCTGACTCTGCCAACGCCACTATTGAAATGCCGCCGATCCGTGTGCGGTCGAAGTTCTTCTTTGAGGGGGACAAGAAATGGTTTCTCAAGGGCGTGACATACGGGCCTTTTCGGCTGAATGCGGATGGCGATTTCATCAGCACGCCGGACATGGCGGCGCGGGATTTTGCGATGATGCGGGAGCTGGGGATCAATTTGATCCGCGTGTATCACGTCCCGCCGCGCTGGCTGCTGGACTCGGCGGCGGCGCATGGGCTGCGGGTGCTGGTGAGCATCCCGTGGACGCAGCATGTGGAGTTTCTGAACTCACGGGCGCTGATGAAACAGATCATCCAAGTGGTGCGCGCGACGGTGGCGAAAAACGTCGGGCACCCTGCGATCTTTGCTTACCTCGTGGGCAACGAAGTGCCGACGACGATGATTCGCTGGCTCGGCGTGGACCGCGTGCAGCGGTTTTTGGAAAAGCTCATTGATGTGGCGCGGGCAACGGACCCGCGTCCGCTTTATAGCTACGCCAGCTTCCCGCCGACGGAGTATCTGCGCCCGGCGAACGTGGATTTTCTTTCGCTGAATGTTTATTTGGAGCGGCGGCTGGACTTTGAGCGCTACCTCGCGCGGCTGCAAAATATCGCGGATGAAAAGCCACTGATTCTCGGCGAGTTCGGGCTGGATACGCTGCGCAATGGCGAGGACCGGCAGGCGGAAATCCTCGACTGGCACTTGGATGTCGTGGTGCGCGGCGGGGCGACGGGGACGATCTTTTTTGCGTGGACGGATGAGTGGTTTACCGGCGGGCACGAGATTACGGACTGGAAGTTCGGCCTCGTGACGGAAGACCGGCAGCGGAAAAAGGCGTTCGAGGTTTTGCAAAAGAAACTCGGCGGCGATGGGGCGATTACGGAGCGCATCCCGCTCAACCGTTACCCGCGCGTGAGCGTGATCGTGTGCAGCCACAACGGCGGCAAGACGCTCGGCGAGTGTCTGCGGGCGCTGGATGCAGTGCGCTACCCGGACTTTGAAATCGTGCTCGTGGATGATGGCTCGAAGGACAACACGCCGGAGATCGTGGCGGCGTGGCTAGCGGCGCGGAAGGGCGAAAAACTGCCGCACTTTATCCACCATGTGCAGCGCAATATGGGGCTCTCGTTTGCTCGCAATGAAGGCGCTCGCATTTCCACGGGCGAGCTGATCGCTTACACGGATAGCGACTGTATGCCGGATCCGGATTGGCTGTATTTTCTCGTCTCAACGATCACGAGCGGCGACTACGCGGGCGTCGGCGGGCCGAACATTTCGCCCCCTGCGGTGAACTGGATTCAAGCGGCAGTGGCGGCGAGTCCCGGCGGGCCGAGTCATGTGCTGCTCACGGATGTCGTCGCGGAACATGTGCCCGGCTGCAACATGGCTTTTTGGCGCTGGGCGTTTGACACGGTGGGCGGCTTCGACAGCGAGTATCGCAAGGCGGGGGACGATGTGGATTTTTGCTGGCGGCTGCAAACGCTGGGCGGCGTGGTGGCGTTTTCGCCGAGCGCAATCGTGTGGCACTATCGGCGGTTCACGCTTGATGCGTTTCGCAAGCAGCAGGAGGGCTACGGCGAGGCGGAGGCGCTGCTGCGGTTCAAGCATCTCATCTTTTTCGGGCCGACGGGGACGGCAAAATGGAAGGGGCAAATCTACGGCGCACCGCGTCTGACGTGGTGGTTTAGCAAGCCGGTGATTTACCACGGAGTGTTCGGGCAAGGGTTCTTTCAGTCGCTGTATCACGCGCCGGTTTCGCAGCTCGCGGCGTATTTGAGCAGCATCGAATGGATCGGGCTCACGCTCTTTATCGGCGTGCTCGGCATCCCGCTGGAATGGCTGCGCGCGGTGCCGGTGGTGATGCTCCTCGGCACGGTGAGCGTGGCGCTTTCGTGGATGGTAAATATCCGCATCGAGCCCGGCTACGACAGCATCCGAGCGCGGTTGCTCGTGGCGTTCCTCGCGTTCATGCAGCCGCTCGGTCGTGGATGGGCGAGGTACTTTACGTGGCTGAAGTTCAAGCGCACGCCCAGCGCAGTCATCCGCGCGCCGGAGCCGGGCATCACGCCGGAGGCGCATAAGGGGAGCATCGATCAGATTGATTTCTGGAACGAGACGGGCCAAGGCCGCGAGGCGCTCCTCGAGGAAGTCTTCAAACTCATCGAAACCGAAGGCTGGCGCTACTCCACCGACACCGGCTGGAAGCGCTGGGACGTGCTCGTGTACGGCACGCTCTGGTGGAGCGTGAGCGTGGGCACGGTCACTGAATATCACGGCGGCCCGAAGTGCCTCACCCGCGCACGACTGCGAGCGCAGATGGTTCCGACGACGTTCTTGCTCCACGCCGTCTCGCTCAGCGCGCTGCTCTACCGGCAGCTCGTGATTGGCGGGCACGACTACTTCCTCTGGGCTCTATACGGCTTGCTCGTCCTCTGGATGTACATGCGCGCCCGGCGGCTAAAACGCCGCGTCGCCGACCTCGTCATTCACGCCGCGCAGACCGTCGGTCTCGGGCGAGTCAGTGGAGAAAAGGCGCGGCCCAAAGCGGCGAAATAAGTCGTTCCCTATCCGTATCGTAGCGCCTCGATAGGCGGGATGCGGCTGGCTTTCAAAGCGGGGTAAATGCCACTGACGATCCCGATGACCACGGCGCTGACGAAGCTGAGGAGTGCGCTGTTCGGATCGATGATCGGCGCGTTGGCTTCTGGGGAAATCGCGATAAGGATTTGAATGATTCCTTTCGATGCTGCGAGGCCGAGCGCGCCGCCGATGACCCCGATGACGGCGCTCTCGACGATAATCTGCACAAAGATGTGCCGCCCTTTCGCGCCGACCGCTCGCCGGACTCCGATCTCGCGAACGCGCTCGGTGATGCTGGCGAGCATGATGTTCATGATGCCGATACCACCGACGATGAGGCTGATGCTGGAGATGAGCCCGCCGCTCATGCGGATATTGCGAATGTTCGTCTCGATGTTTTGCAGCCAATCTTCGCGCGTATCGAACGAGTAGTCTTCGATCCCACGATGGGTCACTTTGAGCACTTCGCCGACATCCTCGATGGTCTCGTGGAATTTGCTCACGTCGGAGATTTGAAAAGAGAGACCGTCGAGCTTGAAAATGGGACCATTATCCACGGCATTCGAGCCACTGCCGGTAACGGAGTAGCTCTTGAAGTCGTAGTAGGCCGTATTGAACGGGATGAGCACCGCGCGATTCTTGCGGTAGTAAGGATCCCAGCCTCGCTTCCCTTTCGAGGAAAAGCCCATCGGCGACGCCCCGCCTTTGATGCCGAGTTGCTTGCGCTTTTTATCCTGATCGCTTTGGTAAAGCTCGAAGACGCCGACGACCGTGAAGGGGCGCGAGTTGATGAATATCGTCTCGTTCAGCGGGTTAAATTGCGGGCGCTCGGGCCACAGCTCGTCCACAACTTTGCGTCCGATGACGCAGGTGTGCATCGCACGATCGAGGTCGAGCTGCGTGATGTTGCGCCCAAGTTCCACGACGTGGCTGTTGATAGGAACGTAGTCCGGCCACACTCCCGCAACTTCGGCGACCATCGTATTACTGCCGCGCGTGAGTTTACCCGGCTGGAGCTCGTAAATCGGCGTGACGAACTCCACCCCCGGCACCTGCGCCGCGATCGCCTCCGCATCGGCGACTGTGCGTCCCCGCGAAATCTCCGCCTTGCCCTGCTGCGCCTCGGGCGGCTCCTGGGTGACGACGCCCACGCGCTCGACTCCGCCAAACTGCTGCATCATCTCCCGCGACCCCTCAGCCATCCCCGACACGAGCGCAAACGTCGCCAGCAGCGCCGCCACGCCGAGGATGATGCCGAGCATCGTGAGAAAGCTCCGAAACTTGTGCGACCAAATCTCGCGAACGCCAATCATCAGACTATTCCAAATGGTCAGCATGAAGCCTCCCGTGCGGAATAGGGGCGTTCTATCAATGTCGGATCAAAATGGAGCATCGGTCTCAGAGCCTTATCAATCCTCGCAGAGCGGACACGTTAGCCCGTTTCCCCATCGAATCCATGCTGGATATTTCCGCCAGCAGCGGGCACACGCTTGGTGTATATGGATCGTCGATCATTTCTTCGTCTCGGGGCTTCGGGAATCGCGGGCTGTGTTTGTGGTTGCGCGACCTCACGCCAGTCCATCTCCAGCCGTCTTGCCATTCGCGAAGACTTCATCCCGGATGGGAAATTCGGGCGTCAAATCCACGTCCCACTTCGCCCTTCCTTCATTACCGTCCACAGCACCGGGAGCCCCGGTGGGACTGCGGCGGCGCACGCGCGCCTGCTCCGGGAGGGAAAGATTCGCGCGAAAACCCAGTGGAACAAACGCGGGTTCAATATCTGGCACTTCACGGTGGACGACCGCGAAGTCATCCAACACATGCCGCTCAACGAAGCGGGCGAGCACGCCGACCACGACGGCCCCGGCAACGCGAAGAGCATCGGCATCGAGATTTGCGAGTTTCGCGATGCCCGCCAGCAGCGGCGGGCGCTCGACCGTGCGGCGGAGCTTGTGTCCGATGTGCGCCGGAGTTTTGGCATCGGCACGAGCCACATCGTCCCGCACTATTACTGGACGATGCACCGCTTTAACAACTGGCACAAACCCTGTCCCGCCATCCTGATGGACGGTGGCAAGCCGGGAGCAAAGTGGGACGGCTTTTTGCGAACCGTGATGCGGAGTTGAAAAGCGGGCTCGACTTTCGCGCTTCGACGCGCAATTTCATGAAACCAATTCGGAACCTATGACTCTCCGCTCAAAAGCCCTCGCATTACGCCCAATCACTGCAATCTCACTGGGGCTCGCCCTTGCGCTGGCACAGCCTATTTGCGCGCAGGCGCAAGTCATCCCGCCGGGAGGGACTGTGCCGGAGACTCGGGTGATGCGGCTGGCGAAGATTCGGAATCTGGGGATGCAGTATTTCGAGGGCGGGAAGTTCGCGGAGGCGATTAAGCAGCTCGAAAGTTATTGGGGGGAGCTTCAGGAGGAGGAGAAGCAGCAGGCGCCGAGTGCGTTCGTGGTGCTGGCGCTGGGGGAGTGTTATTACCGGCTGGGGAAAGAGGAGAATCTGAACAAGGCAATCACATGGTGGACGAATGAGTTCCTCCGCCGGTGGCCGTCGCACGAGAAGGTGATCGAGGTGAAGCTGGCGATTGCGCAGGCTTACATGCAGATGAAGCAGTGGGAGAAGGCGATCGAGTGGTGGGCGCAGATCGAGGCGTGGGCGAATCCGCTGCCGACGACGAATCCGAGCCGGGTGATCTTCCGGGAACTGGCGCTGACGGGCCAGGCGCACTGCTACATGCAGCTCAAGAAGCCGGAGGACGAAATCGGCGTCTTGGAGAAGCTGGTTTATCCTGAGTTCAACACGTCCCCTTCCGCAGAAGGCGCGGTGCGGCTGATGTCGCTTTACGCGCTCAAGCACGACCCGCTGGTGCCGGATACGGTGGAGTTTGCCGACAAGGCCATCGCGCTCCTGAAGACGCTCCAGACGAAGACGCATCTCGTGGAGAACTTCGTGGTGCTGAACTCGCTGGCGATCAAATTGGGCGACGAACTGCTCGACGTTCACGCTTACAAAAAGGCGCTGGAGGGATACTGGTCCGTGCGTCCCCGCGAGGAGGTGTCGAAGATGCAGCGCGAGCGCATCGCGGCGATGAATCTGCGGGTGGAGCAATACATGAAGGCCGCCGGGACCGACCCGCAAAAGCTGGCGCAGGCGATCCGTATGAACGAGGAGATCGTGAAGCCGCGCATCGCAGAGGCGGAGCGCATCCTCGCGCAGTTCGAGAAAGCGGGCGACTACATGCCCGCGCTCTATTTCCGCATGGCGCGCTGCCACTCGGACATGAACAAGAAGTGGGAGGCCATCGTGGTCTTCAACCAAATCCTCGAAGAATACCCGAAGGCTCCGGTGCGAGAGCTGGTCATTTTCAGCCGTCTCCAGCACTACGGAGAACTGGGACTGGCAGAACGCACTTACCAACTCGCGGAGGAATATCTAGCGGAGTATCCAAAGGGCAAACACGCCGCCGATGTCGCTTACATCCGCGCAGCCGCGTCCATGCGGAAGAAGGATTGGTTCATGGCGGAGAAGCACTTCACCGCCGCGCAAGAGCTGCTGAAGGTGCTCGATGAAAAAGCGCGCGATGCTTACTGGGCCGAGGTGCGCTACCAGATCGGGAATACGAAGTTTCTGCAAAACAAGTTCCCCGAAGCGCAGAAGGATTTGCAGACCTTCATCACGGAGTTCGGCTCGGCGGCGAATGGCAAGGGAGCATTCATGGAGGATGCCGAATACGAGCTGGCGCTCACGCATTTGTTCTCCGGCCATTACCAAAAAGACCCCGATAAAGCGAGCGACACAGACGGCACTATCGAGCGACTCAAAGCGCACCTCGCGAAGTGGGGCGAGCGTTCGTCCTACGGCTCCGACGCTCGCTACCGGCTCGGCGTCTGCAATTTCGCCGCCTACGAAAACGAGCAGTGCGTGAAAGAGTGCGAGACATGGCTGGCGACCTTTGCCTCCGACCCGAAAGAGCTGCTCCAGCCGGAAGTCTATGCGCTCATGGGCGACGCGAAGGCTGCGATGAAAATGCACGCCGAAGCCGCCGTCGCATACATCGAGAGCTACAAGCGCGCGACCACCGACGAAGTGCTCAGCTACTCGCTCTTCGAGGCGGGCAAGCAGCTCCAAAAAGCCGCCGATTGGGAAGGCGTGGAAAAGCTCTACACCGAGTTCGTGCAAGCCCGCCCCGAGCACCCCGCAGCCGTCACGGCGGTCTATTGGATGGGCAAGGCCAAGTCGAAACTCGGGCGCATGGAAGAAGCGAAGAAAATCACCATCGAGACGCTGACAAAATACATCGGCGACCCGAAGCGCGAAGGCATTGAGATGATCCTCACCCAAGTCGCCGACTGGTCCCGCCGCCGCCCAGCCGTCACGGCAAAAGAAACCATCGGCACCGAAGTCAGTAACTCCGACACAGAAAAGCCCAAAGCCGAGCCCACGAAATGGGACGCCGAAGCCGAGCTAGAGCGCATGATTAAGCCCCTCCGCGAAAACGCGAACCTCACCACCGAGCTACGCATCCTCTTCACCTTCAGCGAGCTGGCGAAGCTCAGCCGCAACCCCGAAAAGCGAGAGACACTCCTCGCCGAGATCGCCGAGAAGTCCAAGCCCGACGACCTCAGCCCGCACCTCCTCATGGAAGTCGGCGACTACCAGTTCAGCAAAGGGAAGATCGAAGTCGCCGAGACGCTCTACCAGACCTTGCGCGAAAACTACCCCAAGGCCGACCGCGTGGACGCCGGCTGGGTCGGCCTCGCCGAAGTGAACTTCGCCCGCAAAAACTACGACGAAGCGATGAAGCTCTACACCCACGCCATTGACCGCCTCGGAGCGCCCTACAAACTCAAAGAAGCCCTCCTCGGCCAAGCCAAAGTGCATCTCGAACGCGGCAACTTCGCCGAAGCCACGAAGCTCTTCCAAGAAGTCGCCGGAGTCCGTGAATGGCGCGGCGAATCCACGGCCTACGCCCTGTTCCAAATGGCCGAAGCCCTCCTTCGCCAAAAGAAATACCCCGAAGCCGTCTCGCAGTTCGAGCGCGTCGCCCTCACGCAGCTCAAGTATCCCACTTGGGCCGCCCGCGCCTACCTGAAAGCCGCCGAGGGCTACCGGATGCAGGGCAAAGACGATAAAATGAAAGAGCGCCTGCAAGAGCTGCTCACCAAGGAGAAACTCCAAGCACTCCCCGAAGCCGAAGAGGCCAAACAGAAGCTCGCGAGCGGAGGGAAATAGAAAAAGTCTTTTCGGCAGAACACCCCGATTCCCCCTGGTAGGATGCCTGTCCGACCGAGGAAGATACTGCTTCGGCTAATGTTTACGTCTGCAATCAATGCAACTTTCCTTTCTCTGCAATGACCCTTGAAAAACGAACAGCACTTCGATGTACCTGCCTTGCACTTCCCCGCCGCCCAATCCATCCCCCCAAAAACATGCCCTCAGAAAACCATTCCCTGACCTCATGAATGCAAAATATGTCATCAGGAAATGAGAACATGAGCAGAAACCCACGAGAAATGATCTCAGGAACTGAAATCCTCACATCAAGTTCTGAAAAGCTGACATCATAAACCGAAAACCTGAGATCAAGAACGCCAAACCTGATCTCAGAAACGCCAGAGATGATCTCAGGAACTAAAAAGATGATCTCAGGAAACGCATTCCTGTCCTCAGGATCTCAAAAAATGTCCTCAGGAAACGCAAATATCTCCTCATCTTTTGAAAAACTGAGTCGTTTTTCCCGGTTTTCGAGGGCAATTTCTTCTCTGTTGAACAGAGAGAAAGGCTTCTTGGCTTCATTCTCTAATTGTATGTCCCCTATCGCCTTCCGTTTGCACTTACGTCCTGTGTCCGCGCGTTCTGGTATTCTTTGGCGACGGGCATAATGAACCGCTCTCAAAGTAGCTTCGCCAGCTTCCGTATCTGCTCTGTTTTTCGTTTTCTGACTCGCTTTCCCCAATTGCAGAGAAGACTAAAGCGTGCAGAGCGTCATGGGCGAGACATATGTAACGAGTTGCAATCAATTGCGGATGACTTAGTGAATCATCGTCTGCGATTCCAAAATCCACAATGAAGCAGGTCTTTGAAATCTCAAAAGCTGAGAAAGCACCGAATATCGGTCCACTTCGCGCCGGGACGTCTCAAGGAATTGCTGAGCGATACCTTAGTTTTGAAGGGAATCCCAAAATTGGCATATGGAAAACTGTTGAATGCGTCTTTACTACCGGTCGAAAACTGAAGACGGAATTCGGCGGTTTCATGTTCGCGCCTGTCGTTTTCAAACCTGTGCTCGACAACGACCCCGTGCTACTAAGGCTGCTTTTGGCAAGTTGCGAACTCCTTCCAATTATAGTTGAGGGGAGAGAAGCGGTTGTCTCGCACTCGATAAAGATAGTCGATTGCGTGGATGAGAACAGTAGCAGGATTAAATATCTACCCGACGATGTTTGGATTTTTGTTCCCGATAAACTCTCCCCAGCAGGGCAAATATGCCGAATTGGCCAGTATAGAACGGCGGTGAGCATCATTGCGACCGATACGAACCTCCCGCCCGAAGAAGACTTCTACCAATGGTATCACAAACAAAATTACACGGGCCTCCGCTTTAAACTCCTTTGGCAGAGCGATACGTAGGGCATGATGATTGCACGTTTTAGGCTGCGGTATTCGTTGACGCTTCTCCTGCTTTGCACGTTTTGATTTCATACCTTTTGAATTTCGATTCCCGAAAGCGCATCAAGTCAGCAGGTGAGCGCTTGGAAGAAAATTGGCCCGATTCGGAAAAAGTATTTGCCAAGCCGGGCAATCGCCGCTTTCCTCCGCGTCCTTGAGTGAAGCGCACCACATATCGCGCTGTAGGTCCTCGGGCTCGGGTCGTCAGACCACGGGCTGCTATGCGCCGAGGGAAACCCAGCGAAATTAAATAAGAAAGAAACACATATCATGTCAGTACGTCTCGGACGTTTTGAACTACCGAAAGTGCCCGTCGCCGACGAGAGCACGAAGTCAACAACCTACGCCAGATTCATTGCCGAACCATTCGAGCAAGGATACGGCGTGACCATTGGAAATGCGCTCCGCCGCGTGCTGCTCAGCAGCATCGAAGGTGGCGCGATTACCAACGTCAAAATCACCGGTGCCAACCACGAATTCCAGACGCTTCCGGGCGTGTTGGAAGATGTGACGGACATCGTCCTGAACCTCAAGAAGGTCAAATTTAAGTGCGCGGACCACGAGCCACGCACGCTCTCCATCAACGTGAATCGCGAAGGCGCGGTCACGGCTGGCGACATCCAGGAAGTCACGGGCGTCGAAGTGGTGAACAAGGACCAGATCATCTGCACGCTCGATAAAAAGCAGCGTTTTGAAGCCGAACTCACCGTCCGCGTGGGCCGTGGTTTCGCGACTGGCGAAGAAAACAAATTTGTGGATATGCCCATCGGCGTCATCCCGCTCGACGCGATCTTTTCGCCCGTCACCCGCGTCAAATACGCAGTGGAAGCGACGCGCGTCGGCCAACGCACCGATTACGACAAGCTCGTTCTCGAAGTCTGGACGGATGGCCGCATTGAGCCCGAAGAGGCGCTCAAGCAAGCCAGCTCGATCCTTCGCAAGCACTTGGAGCCCTTCTATAACTACGACGAAGCGCAAGTCACCTTCGACGAGACGCCACAGGCCGCGAACCAAGAGAACCAGAAGCTCAAAAAGCTCCTGAATATGTCCGTGAACGAGATCGAACTCTCCGTCCGCGCGGCAAACTGCCTCAACAACGCCAACATCACCACCGTCGGCCAGCTCGCCATGAAGTCGGAGCAAGAGATGCTGAAGTATCGCAACTTCGGCAAAAAATCGCTCAACGAAATCAAGGAAAAGCTCCATCACCTCCAGCTCTCGCTGGGAATGAAGTTCGACAGCGGCCTCGTCGATGCGAACCTCCTCGAAACCAAACTCACCGGAGCCTAAAAACGGCCCGACACACTTAAAGAAATAACGACACAATGCGTCATCAACGTAAAACAGCAAAACTAGGCCGCACACAGGGCCACCGCGATGCCCTCCTCTCCAACCTCGCAGTGAGCCTCATTGAGCATGGCCGCATCAAATCCACGGTCGCAAAGGTGAAAGCCTTGCGTCCATTCGTGGAGAAACTCGTCACCAAAGCCAAAGTCGGCACGCTTCACTCGCGCCGTATGGTCCTCGCGGACCTTCGCCACAACGAAAACGCGACGACGAAGCTCTTCACCGAAATCGGCCCCATCAACGCCGAGCGTAAAGGCGGCTACACCCGCATCGTCAAGATCGGTCAACGCCGCAGCGATGCGAGCGAAATGGCCTTTATCGAGTGGGTGGACCTTCCTGCATCGGCCACTCCCGCAGTGGAAGTGAAGGAAGAGAAGCCCGCTAAGAAAGCTCCCGCGAAGCGCGCACCAAAAGCAAAGAAGGACGAAGGCGAAGGCTAAGTCGTTCGACTGAACCAATTCACAAAAGGCGAGCCTGCGAAAGTGGGCTCGCCTTTTTTTCGTACCGCGAATGCGTGCGATTATTGTTGTGCGCAGAGGGGGCAGATCGGTATCCACGCCGGGCCGTTGCTAAGAAATCTGCGGCACATCAATTTACAACTCCGCTTATGAATATCCGCATCGTCCTCGCAGTCACCGCAGCTCTCGCTGCACCCGCATTTTCGCAAATCGCTACGGTCCGACCGGCCGCCGACGCCAAGAACAGAATCAAATGGGACGATATGGATCTCGGGCCATTTTTCTCGGGCTGTTATCAGGTCAAAAATGCGACCTCTTTTAAAGGCATCGCCGTAGCGGTGGGAACGAAGGAATCGCCGGCAACGATCCTTTTCGATCCAGAGCTCATGCGCTTCCACGCTGCGTGGGAGGGCGGACTCGCCGCGTTTGCGCGTGGGCGTGGCGGGCTGGAGGGGACGATCAAAAACGATGGAGAAGTGAACGTCTCGACGGGCTGGACCGTGGGCATCGGCGCGGAGATTAAGGCCGACCCGAGGGAGCGGCATCAGGGCAACATGGCCGGCGTGAAGTGGAAGGGCATCCATGTGAACGGACCGCACACAGTTCTGAGCTACTCGGTGGGCAAACAGTCGGTGTTGGAACTGCCGGGGAGCTCGGTAACGGATGGAGTGCGGACCTACACGCGGACGTTCACCATCAGCGCGGGCAGCGACATTAAACAGATTCTCGTGGCCGATGGCGCGGGCACGATGGGCAATGGAATGGTTACGATTGCGGAGGGCGATAAGACCTCCGGCTTTGCCCTGCGTGGCGCTCCTTCGGGCGCAAAACTCGCGGTGAAAGACGGGCACATTATCGCAGAACTTCCCGCGCTGACTCAGCCGACGACTTTCCAGATTGCCTTCGCCACGGTGCCGACTGCGGACATTGCGAAGCTATCGTTTGCTGGGCAAGTGACACTGCCCGCTGTGGCCGCGCTGACGAAGCCCGGCCCGGCCCGCTGGGGTGCTCCCCTCGTCTCGCAGGGCACGGTCGGCGAGGACCAGAGCGGCTACGCGAGCGACGAGATTCCTTTCCCCGAGAACAACCCCTACAAGAGCTGGATGCGCCCCGGTGGACACGACTTTTTCGCAGACGGGACGTGCGCGCTGGCGAATATGAGCGGTGACGTTTGGATCGTCTCGGGGCTCGACGAAAAGCTGCAAGCGGTGACGTGGAAACGCTTTGCCAGCGGGTTCTTCCAAGCGCTCGGCTGCAAGGTCGTGGACGGAAAAATCTACGTCGTCGGGCGCGACCAGATCACCCGGTTGCACGACCTGAACGGCGACGGCGAGGCGGACTTCTACGAGAACTTTAACAACGACTGCGTGGTGACGGACAACTACCACGAATTCGCGCTCGATTTGCAGACGGATAAAGCGGGCAATTTTTACTACGCGAAAGGCTCGCCGTGGACGCCCACGAACCAATCGCCTCACCAAGGCACGATGCTCCGCGTGAGCAAGGACGGCGCAAAACTCGACATCATCGCCACCGGCCTCCGTGCGCCCAACGGCCTCGGCATGAGTCCCGACGACGTGCTCAGCGTCAGCGACAACCAAGGCCACTGGATGCCCGCCAACCGCCTCAATATCATCAAGCCCGGCGGCTTCTACGGGATGGTCCCCGCCGCGCACAAGGTCATGACTTTTAAAAAGGCCGACGGCACCGATTACAAAGCGAACCCTTCGCTCCAGACGGCGCGCGATGAATACAAGACAGAGTTTTGGGGCAAGGCCGACTCCCCTACCCCGCTCGAAGGCTACGACAACCCACTCGTCTGGCTGCCCATGAACATTGATAATTCGCCCGGTGGCGAAGTGTGGGCGCCAAAAACTTGGGGGCCGTGGGGTGGCCACATGCTCCACATGAGCTACGGCAAATGCATCCTCTACGGCGTCACGATGGAGACCGTCGCAGGCGAGCAGCAGGGCAGCGTCACCGCATTCCCCGTGAAGTTCCGCAGCGGCATCCAGCGCGGGCGCTTCAGCCCGACGGACGGGCAGCTCTACCTCAGCGGATTGAGCGTCTGGCAGAGCAGTGCGGCGAAAGACGGCTGCTTCCAGCGCGTCCGCTACACGGGCAAAGCGGGCGTGTATCCGACGGGTTTCACCACGAAGGCGAATGGCGTAGAACTCACCTTCAGCGCCCCGCTCGACGCCGCCAGCGCAGGCGACTTGCAGAGCTGGAATGTGGAGCAGTGGAACTACATCTGGAGCGGCAACTATGGCTCGCCCGATGTCTCCGTTTTGGACCCGAAAAAGAAAGGCAAAGACATCGTCTCCATCACCAAAGCGACCGTCAGCGCGGACAAAAAGAGCGTCTTCCTAGAGCTCGCAGACCGCGTCCCCGTCATGCAGATGAAAGTGCAGTGCAACATGAAAGCAGCCGATGGCAGCACCGTGAAACACGACACCTACGCGACCATCAACAAACTCCCTTCCAAGTAAACAAAACCAACAAACATAAAACACATGAAACTCATCATACTCGCAACACTCGTCGCAGGCTTCGCCTTCGCCGGGGAACAAAACCTCTTCAACGGCAAAGACCTCACCGGCTGGGAAGGCAACGAAAAGCTCTGGTCCGTGCAAGACGGCGCAATCACCGGCAAGACCGGCACCGAGGGCGAAACCAAACTGAAACACAACACCTTCCTCGTTTGGAAAGGCGGCACCGTCTCGGACTTTGAGTTGAACTTCAAATACCGCATCGAGAAGGGCAACAGCGGCGTCCAATATCGCTCCAAGACCATCACTCCCGGCGAAAACGGACCCATCGTCGCTGGCTATCAGGCCGACTTTGAAGCAGGCACAACCTACAGCGGCATCCTCTACGAAGAGCGCGGACGCGGTATCCTCGCCCAGCGCGGACAGCAGACAAAAATCACCACCGACGCCGACGGCAAGAAGCCAAAAGTCGAAGTCACCGGCAGCGTCGGCGACTCGAAAGAGATCCAAGCCGCCATCAAAAGCGAAGACTGGAACGAATACCGCATCGTCGCGAAGGGCAACCACCTCCAGCACTTCATCAACGGCAAGGCGACTGCCGACGTGACGGACGAGCACAGCGGTGCAGCAGCGGAAGGCATCCTCGCCCTCCAAATCCACGCTGGCCCAGCAATGGTTGTACAATTCAAGGACTTGATCCTGAAGACGGATAAATAACCACCTACTCGGTTTTCAACAGCGGCCACGGAACTCCGGTTCCGTGGCCGTTTTGCATTTGCCGCCTTTTTTTGAACCGCGAATAAACGCAAATCTGCGCAGAAAACCGGGGAAAGACTGTCGCGTAGTCTGTTTTTGCGGTTCGAGGGTTTCCTGTATCCAAGTTTTTTAATCACGGACGAGCGCACGCGCTTGCACATCGGGAGCGGAGGCAGATATAAGCGCGGGGCCATGTCGAACCGGCCCACCAACATTCTCGCTCGATCCATTATTCCTGTCCTCGCGGTCACGGCTTCTTTGCCGTCTGCGTTGGCGTTCATTCCTTCTCATGATAAGGGAGAGCCTGCTGGCTCACACACGCCGGAGCAGATGAGCCCGCCCAAAGCGCCGCTCCAATTTAACCCGGACCCCGGTGGAGTGGCTACGCCTGCCGCGAAGCCGAAGCCGAAGCTACGGCCGCTTCCCACGATGCCCGCCGCACCGCCGCCGGAGCCGAAGAATCTGGGCGGTTCGCCGTTCGACATCGGGCTGCCGAAAGCGGCTTCGCCATTCGCGGCGCTACCAGAACTCACGGACCGTCCGTCGCTTTTTGGCGACGACTTCCTTTATATCCCGCGCATCGATTTGGAAGGTGCGAGCGATGTGAAGTTGCCACGCCGGGGGGTGCGCTCGCCGACTCTCCAGTCGGGCATTTTCCACTATCGGGAATATCCGATGGGGCAAGAAGGTCTAGGGCTTTTGCCGCACTCGATCCCGCTGAATAATCGCTGGGCGATCCCTTTCCCCAAATGGCAACGCTACCTCGACCCGAGCCACGAGACTCCTTACGGCGATGGCCGCGAGACGATCAAACTGTGGCACCCATACGAGCAGTCGAAGCTCAAGGGCGATGCGCCGATTATCGGGCAAGAGATTTTCGCGAACATCACGCTAAAGTCGTTCTCGCTCTTTGAGTATCGGCGGCTGCCCGTACCGTCGGGCGTGAGCGCGGCGACGCCAAATAGCTCAGAGTTTTTCGGGCGCGGCGAGCAGTTCATCATTTCCACGGATCGTTCGTTGACATTGGAAATGTTTAAGGGCGAGACGACGTTCAAGCCTGTGGAATGGCTCTTCCGCCTGCAATTGGTGAAGAACGATAACTGGGTTTGGGTGCAAGAGCAGAACCTCCTAGATCCCGACCCGCGCGGCGTGAACCAAGCGAGCGGGAAGGAGCCCAAGCCCTCGAAAATCGGCGCGCTCTCGCCGAAGGATACGCGCAAGGGCTTGCAACCGCTCTCCGTCGTCACGCGGCCCGGCGATCTCTTTAACTACATCGCCCCGCAGCTCGAACCGCTCGGCGCTTCGAGCAAGCTTACAAAGGTGGACCCGGAGACGAACGAGGTGAAGCCAGGCACGAAGATCAAAAACAACCCCGAGCACGAGAAGGACAAAGCAGGCACGCGCAACACGTACCGGCACAAAGACTTTATCGGCATCCAAGAATTGTTCTTCGAGTACCACCTCGGCGACCTTTCCGAGAACTACGACTTCTGGACCTCGCGCGTCGGCATCCAGCCATTCGTTTCGGATTTCCGCGGGTTCATTTTCAACGACACAAACCTCGGCGCACGGCTCTTTGGAAACTGGGACAACAACCAGTGGCAATACAACCTCGCCTATTTCAACCTCCGCGAAAAGGACACTTACAGCGGATTGAACATGTTCGATGCCCGCGACCAGCAGGTCATCATTGCCAGCCTCTACAAACAGGATTTCCTGATGAAAGGCTACACCGGGCAGGCGTCCGTTCATTTCAACTTCGACGACGGACAGCGGCACTACGACAAGAACGATTCGCTCGTGCGCCCTGCGCCGCTGGGAAGCTTCGGCAACGCGCCGGAGCACGATGTCCGCACGGCATATCTTGGATGGGCAGGCGACGGGCACCTCGGTCGCTGGAACGTCTCGCACGCGCTCTACTGGGCGCTCGGCGAAGATGAGTTCAACGGCCTCGCTGGTCGCCGCGTCAACGTCAACGCGCAGATGGGCGCGCTGGAACTGAGCTACGACCGCGACTGGCTGCGGTTCAAACTGAGCGGCTTTTACGCAAGCGGCGACAGCGACCCGACAGACGATCGCGGCGAGGCGTTCGACAGCATCGTGGATGCACCGTTCTTCGTCGGCGGGCCATTCAGCTACTACGTCCACGAGGGGCTGAACCTCGCGGGCACAGCGGTCAATTTGAAGAACCCAGACAGCCTCCTACCGAGCCTCCGCAGCAGCAAAACGGAAGGGCAATCGAACTTCGTGAACCCCGGTGTAAAGATCGTCGGCTTCGGACTCGACGCCGACGTGACGCCAAAGCTCCGCGCGTTCTTTAACGCGAACTACATTTGGTTCGACGAGACCGCGCCTCTCGAACGCGCGCTGCACTCGAACAAAGTAAGCGACAAACTCGGCTGGGACATCAGCGCCGGGCTGAAGTATCGCCCGCTGCTCACCGAGAACATCATCATCGGCGCAGGGCTCGGCATTTTAATCCCCGACGAAGGCTACAAAGACATCTACCGACGCAACACCGACCTCATCAAAGCATTCGGCCCGCAGAACCGCGAAGGCCGCGTGGATGACTTCCTGTGGAACGCGCTCCTCACGGTGTCGTTCACATTCTGAGGCCTTTCGCCCCTATCACTCCTTAATCCACCCACGGCTGCGATACACACGCCAGCCGATGATCTCGTGCATCCAAATGCTGATCTTCTCGCACCCCTGCCAGCTCGGCACTTTCAGCTCCAACGGCGAATCCGCCGTGCTCACGGTCGTGAGGAAATTGCACGGCACCGGCACGACTTCCACGCCCGCCGTTCGGAAGGTCGCCGCCGCGCGCTTCATGTGAAATGCGGAGGTCACAAGCAGCACGCGTTTCCAGCCCCGCTGGCCCATCAGCACTGCCGTCTTTTCCGCCTCGTCTCGCGTGTGGCGATTGGTTCCGAAACTGATGACCTCGGCTGCGACGGGTAAGTTCCACGAAGCAAGCCACGCTTTCACCACATCCGCCTCCGCCAGCACCGCGCCGTCAAACACCGCCCCTCCGCCGCCGAGGCAGAGCGTGCGTGCCTTGCCGAGCCGCATCAGCTCTAGCCCCATGAGCACGCGGTCGCCGGCTTTCGTGAGGTGCATCCCAGCAGCCTCGTAGCGCGAAGGCTCGGTCCCTCCGCCGAGAATCACCACGGCATCGCACGTCGGCAGCGCGTCAATTTTCACACCCGCCCACGGCTTCTCCAGCCCTCGCAGAAGCCAGCCGGGAAAGTCCGTGCTGCCACACAAAGTCACCACGCCCACGAGCAGCGCCACGCACACGCCCAAGCGCCGATGCCTGCGGCGAAAAAGCACGGCAGTCAGGATGATGAGCGTCAGCCAAAGCAACCCCACGGGCTCCAGCAGCGCCAGCATTTGGCGCAGGATGAAATCGAACATGCCCACTCAATACCCGCGCACCCGTGCATTTGCACACTGGCATTTTCCACAGCCGCTCCATAGCTTCGCGCCCATGAAAGCCCTACGCCTTCTTTTGCTGGCCCTCGTTTTTTCCATGCTCGGTGCCTGCGCGAGCAAGGCCCGCAGCAGCGCTCGCGTGTATGACGGCGACTCCAGCCCGAATCTGCGGATGTATGAGGAAAACCCCGGTGGACCGCTCGGACGCTAATGCGGATTTCCAAGAAAGCCGAATACGCCCTCCGCGCGCTCGTGGCCATCGCCCGCCAGCCGGGGAAATCGTGGCCCATTCAGGAGCTGGCGACTTCCGAGCGCATCCCGATCAAGTTTCTCGAACAGATTCTCCTCTCGCTACGGCGCGCGGGGATGCTCACAAGTAAGCGCGGCGTCGGCGGCGGCTACACGCTTTTGCGCGCAGCGGCGGAAATCAGCCTCGGCGAAGTGATCCCTATTTTCGACGGCCCATCCGCGCTCGTCGCATGTGCGGCGGAGAAGCCAAACGAGCCTTGCACTTGCCCGGACCAGCGGACGTGCCCGCTCCGCCTCGTCATGCGCGGCGTGCGCAAGCAAATGTCCGCGCTGCTCGAAAGCGTGACCATCGAGACGATGCTGAAAAGCGGCGCTGGCGCGGAGTCGTTTGACATCTAAATGAAGGGTCGACGAAAGACACGAAAGACACGAAAAAGAGCGGATACGATGCGTCCATCTTTCGTGTCGTTCGTGTCTTTCGTGGACCCAAAATCATAAGCGCACAATGGCGGACGATTTCTTCAGCGCGCCCCCGGTAGAAAGGCCGAGCGTCGCCCCGCTCGCCGAGCGGATGCGCCCTCGCACGCTCGATGAATACAGCGGCCAAGAACACATCCTCGGCCCCGGCAAACTCCTCCGCCGCGCCATCGAGGCCGACCGCATTTCCAGCATCCTCCTCCACGGCCCGCCGGGCACGGGCAAGACCACGCTGGCGCAGATCATCGCCCACGCGACCAAGTGCAAATTTGAAGCCCTCAGCGGCGTGGAGAGCAGCGTGGCAGACCTCCGCCGCGTCGTTTCCGCCGCCCACAATCGGCTCGCGAACGCCGGGCAAAAGACCATCCTTTTCGTGGACGAAATCCATCGCTGGAACAAAGCGCAGCAAGACGTGCTGCTGCCCGACGTAGAGCGCGGCACCGTGCGACTCATCGGCGCGACGACGGAAAATCCGTTCTTCTACGTGAACAGCGCGCTCGTCTCGCGCTCGCAAGTTTTCCAGCTCGAACCACTCACGCCCGCCAGCATCGAGCGCGTCCTCCGGCGCGCGCTGGCAGATAAAGAGCGCGGCCTCGGCGAGCACCCAGCCGTCGCAACCGATAGCGCACTCACGCACCTCGCCACCATCGCCGACGGCGATGCCCGCAAGGCTCTCAACGCGCTCGAAATCGGCATCCTCACCACCGCGCCCGATGCCGCTGGAGTTGTGCAATTTACCCGCGCAGCGGCGGAGGAAAGCATTCAGAAGAAGGCCGTCGTCTATGACGCCACGGGCGACGGGCACTACGACACCATCAGCGCATTTATAAAGAGCGTGCGCGGCTCCGACCCCGACGCCGCGCTCTACTGGCTCGCGAAGATGCTCTACGCCGGAGAGGACATCCGCTTTATCGCCCGCCGCCTCGTCATCCTCGCCAGCGAAGACATCGGCATGGCGGACCAAATGGGCCTGCCCATCGCCGTCGCCGCGCAGCAAGCCGTGCAATTCATCGGGATGCCCGAAGCACGAATCACCCTCGCCCACGCCACCGTTTATTTGGCCACCGCCCCAAAATCCAACCGCGCCTACGCGGGCATCGACGCCGCAATGGCCGAAGTAAAAGAGGGCGTCACCCTCGCCGTCCCGCCGCATCTGCGCAGCACCGGCAAGAGCCGCGCTGACTACCAATACAGCCACGCCGCCGAAGGTGCCTACATCCCCCAAGCCTACCTCCCCGAAGGCCGCCGCTACTACGACCCCACAGAAAACGGATACGAAAAGCGCGTGAAAGAACGGCTGGATTACTGGCGGGCCAAGTTCGAGGAGGCGAAAGGCGCGAGTTGACCGAGACTCCGAGTATCGGGCCTTTTCGCGCATGAGCACGCTGACTTTAGAAACACCGGGTGAACTTGCGAATGGCTTGGAGCGAGTCGTGAAGTCGGGCTGGTTTGTGGATGAAAATGACGCCGTGAGAGCAGCGCTCCGCGAACTGTTAGCGGACCAACGCTTCGCAACCGCAGAGCGCCAACAGCTTGATGACATCGAGTGGGCACTTGGGCTTCGATAGTGGTCATGGCTGTATAGTTCGCAGTGTTTTGAGCCCCCCCCGACGTCACCGCTGCGATTCCCTGCGAAATTTCGGATATGTGGGCATCCGATACTAGTCGGTCGTGCTCTTCGCTATTGGTCGCACTGTTGGTTCAGCTTCCGGCAGCATTCGCCTGTGAGATAAGCTCTAGGGCTCTGGCTGCGCGGCTTGTCGCTCGTGATGCTTCTTCGACAGCCTCTCCGAATACCGTGTCAAGTCCCCTGAAAACTCCATCAGCCTCCGAAATAGACTGCCCTATTTTGACGCTCACTTCATCAGCACTAACGAGTGCCGTTGTGGTGTGGTCGAGAGAAACGACGCACTTTTCGAGGTGGTCAGCCTGCCGACTGAGTTCGGAGACCGACACGGCGGCGTCCTCGACCATCGGATTGAAATAGCGGCGCGACATTTCGGTTGAGAAACTGTCGTTCCAAACCCCGGCTACTTCGCTCCGCGACTCTTGCAGCGATTCAAGATCGAAACGCGCCCGCTGAGCAGATGAACGAGAGTCGGCGACGCAATTTGAAAGCCAGTTCAATTCAGGATTCATAGTCAAAAGCCGTGCATCGGCGCATCGAATTCACGTAGTTTCCCGAGCCGCCATTCCATTTCTGACCGACCACGAGTCGAACGCTGGCGAGCATCGGCAAGCTTGTCGCCTGCGTGTTTTACTGCGATTTGAGCCCCGCTCTCATCGTTTTGAGCGTCTGTAAACGTCGCCTGTGCTTGAGAAAATTGATTGTCCTGTTCTGCAAGCTTCTCGACCGCTGACTCGTGGCAAGTTGCGGCACGCTTTTGCTCTTCGAGTGCTCGTTCTGCTGCGGAACGGGCCCGGATTGCAGCGTCCAATGCCATCTCAGATTGCGAGACAGCTTCTTCACTCAACTCGACCGCGCGCTCGCAGGCATCGACACGCTGTTCAGCGGCCTGCCGATCTGAAATAGCATCGCGTAACTCGGCCTCGGCTTCCGCGAGGTCGTGCTCACGCTGGCGCACCTCGTATGCTGCGGATTGAACCGCTTCACGATATGGTGTCGTATCAATTGGGCGATAGGTCGCCCGCCCTTCGCGATCATTGCCGGCAAATTCCGTGCGGTGGCGGGCGCTTTCCAACTCCGCTTCGGCGCGACGTAGATCGTAAACCGCGCTCTGGAGTTCTGATGCAGCTCGATCCCGCTGCCGTTCCGCTTCCGCTTCTCTATCTATCGCGGCGGAAAGCCAGCGTCTTGCCGACGCGAGTTCCCGTTGCCAATGAGACAGGGCACGATTCGCTACTCCGGCTGCATTCGTAGCCTCGTTCTCTGCGGCAATGGCTCGGCGCTCACTATCCGCACATCGTTCTTTGCAGCGTTCCACTTCACGCCGGAGGTTATCCACCGAAGCGCGATCTTCGATGAGGCGATTGTGGGCGGCGGATAGCCTCGGAACCATTCGGCTTACTTGCTCGGCTGTATGCCGCTGGGCGTATTCTGCTTGGTCTAGCGACGCTCCGGCGCGTCGCTCCCAGTCTTCTATCTGGTCCGAAAGCATTTGAACCTTTGGAATCAGAACTCGGGGGTCTGTTCCGCCGCCGCCGGAGGAAGATACCGCCCGACTGCGATTTGGTGAAAAGCCAGCGGATGGAGAACTGGATGCCAATTTTGCCAGTTCAGAGAATCTTTCCAGCGACACCAATCCCGCTGCGCGGAATCGCTCGGCGTGCTTCAGATCGGTAGCCGAAACCTTGTCGCTCTTCGATCTGTTTTCAGACTCCCGACTAAATCCAAGATTTGCAAAGTTCCTTCCGAGTTCGGGGGCCACTGCTTTCGGAACGACATGCTCAACCCATAACTGCTCGCCTTTGAATGGCCCTTTCTGAATGTAGGGTGATTTTCCGTGCCGCAATTGATCTACGACGGACTCATCGAAGCAGCCGGACTCCACGAGATCGCTGTAGTTCTGAAGTATTCTCTCTTTCACAAGCTCCCCGTGCATCGGAGCATCAGCGTAGGAGACGAGCGCACGATCTAGCGTCTGAGCAGGAGTCGAACCTTCGTCCGCAGCTTCTCGCAGCCAATACATCACTTGGCATACTCGGGGATTCTCCACTCTGTCGCCTTTCAGCGTGGCTAGGTTCTTGCGGTCAGTGAGCGAAGCGATTGCAAACACCGCCCGGTCAATGTTGTTGGTAAACCTCTTAGCCATCGGACAGATTTCCTACAAATGGCGCAAATGATCATTCCTCTCGGAGAGGAAACGATCTAGCCGATTCACCGTATCGAGATAATGCTCGAACCACTCAGCCGTGCGCCCCCATTTATCCCGAAATTCTTCGGCCATATTGCCCGAGTATTCCTGCCAGAGCCCGTCGAACGCCCCTTGCAGGTCGGCGAAATCCCCTGCGAGCCGATCCCTCTGTGCATGGAGTGATTTGCGGTATTCTTCGAGCCCCTGACGGAGGCGATCAACATCAAGAGCCATGACCGTGGAGATAAGAGTTCAGGTGGCGTAGCCGTTCGATAAGAAACTCGACGTATCGTGGACCGACGCGGCGCATATAATCGTGCATCGTCTCCTCCAGCGGTTTCCACGTCACATCGTATTCGCGCCTCATAGAATCATCCCATAACGGGGCCACATGCGAGTGAGACTGCTCCACTTCGGTAAACGATGCACGCAGACTGTCGTTGAAGCGGCTGAGTTCCTGTTCGAGGCGTCGTGCTCGCTCGTAAACGTCATCCATGCTCATTTTTTAGTCTCCTTCCAACGGTTGATTTGTGCCGCAAGCTTCGCCAACTGCTCGGGCCACGCGATTTGTGCCTCCACGGTGTAGGGCTTAAACTTCGTGTTCAATCCCCCAATCGTATCCTGATAAATTGCGAATATCGGACGTGATGCCATCGCCTGAAGCTTTGCAGCGGTGTCCTTGCCGATGAGATGGAAAGAATCGCTTTCCGCCATCTGAGTCACAGCTCGATGCTTAAATTGGTCGATTTGCGGCTTATCGAGCACCTGTTTCACCGAACCTGCTGATTGGAATGCCAAGACCAGATGCAATCCCAACGACGGGCCTTCGCGATAGATACGCTTCAGTTTTTCGCCCTCAGCACTTTCAGTCATCGCGCCGAACTTGTTTTGTGAACGGGCGAATTGCGGCACCCGATCCGTTCCCGCCACTATGAACATCCATGTTGGCTCAGCACCTTGTTCGGCTTCTGTCAATTGTGCGCGGCGCTCAATCTCCGCACACCAAGCATCGAGCCAAGTGATTGCCTCCCGTGGCTCGCGAGTGCGATTCACTATGTGACCTGCAGGCTGCACAAACTGCTCGCAGACATCACCGAGCATTCGCTCCCACGGCGTATCCGAAATCGCACGGTCCAGAATCCAAATAGCAACATCTCCACCTCTCACATTCACCGGAACAGAGCAAAGGAGGCCCGCGAGCATTCCGTACACCGCCGCTTGGTTGTCACCGACGAGCAAAATGTTTTCCATTGCACGACGCCGCAGAATCACATGCGTCTGACCATGCATATTCAATTCCTGACCGAGCCAAAGTGACAAAGGTCGCTCCCCATCAAACCAATCATCTACACCGAAGCCTTGCTCGTGGATCGGGGCCTTTGCCCGTTTTCTCCATTCTTCTATCGTTGGGCGACGCGGCATGTGCATTGTATCTGCCACTTGAGGATTCTCGACAAAATTGGGTTGTTCCTCCCCATCGAATACAACCGTTGCGAACCTCGCCTCCGATGGCCAATCTGTCTGCGCCTTCGCTTCCAGCGCATCCAACACCGCCGAACGCTCCGAGGAATCAAGCAGTGCCACTTTGCCAAACTCATTCGACTTATCCTCGCCACTTTGATCGTTTATCACGATCTTTCCGGGTAAGTCGCATTGCTCAACGAGTCGCTTTCCATCCCGCCCAAACTCGGTGAGTGACTGAATGTCGCTTTGGCTCATTTTCATCGCCATTCGGAGATGAATGCTCCCGAAAATTGCGGTTTGGTGGAGCATTCCTACGGCCCCGAATCGTTGCGCTCCCAGCAGTAGGTGAATTCCCGCGCTCCGACCTTGCTGCGCAAGTTGAAGCAGTGCCGCCGAAGCGTGTCCGAGGCGATCCCCTATAAACAACTCCTGATACTCGTCAATCATCAACACAACTCGCGGAACCTTTCCTCCGGGCGAGCCCTTTTCTGCGTAGGAAGCGAGGTCCGCGACATCATGCTTTTTAAAGAGTTCGTTCCGCCGTTTCATCTCCGCGAGTAGTTCATCAAGGATGCTTCGCGAAAGCTCCGGTTCCGAATGCAGCGCAACAACTTTTGCGTGAGGCAGCCGACGATATGGTTGGAGCTCTGCGCCAAATTTTCCGTCTACGAGGTATAAATTGAGCTCCTCCGGACTGTAGCGTGTCGCAAGACCGCAAATGAACACATGGTAAAGGTTCGATTTTCCTGAACCCGTCATTGCACCCAGCATTCCATGAGCACAGGGGCGTCCATCCCGATTTACACCGAACCATATCTCCAGCTTTCTCTCCCGACCACTGGCACCAACCATCGCACTTACATTCCTCGACCCGCTATTCTGCCACCATTTTGCCACGTCGCTTTCCACCAACTCTTTGCAGGCGACTTTTGTTTCCGGCGGTTTTGCAGCGGCTAGCAAAGTCAACGGTGACGATTGCCCACTTTGTGGTGCCCTCAGCCACTCGCCCACACACCCTTCGAGGCTATCTACCTTCGCTGGCCGACCAAGATCGAAGACCCATCGGTCGCCAAAATCCTCCCACTTCAGATCCTTCGGTAGTTCTTTCTCCGCCGAATGTTGAACGAACAAATACTTTCCTGCTGCTGGGCCATTCTTTGCAATCTTTTGGAGCGATTCGATGGTTCTCCTATCGTAACCGTCAGGGAAATTTGCGGCAAAGATAAACTCAACCTAAAAACGGCAGTTGAGGGTTGAGGGCGAGGGGGAGCGGCGCGGGTTGGATTTCACGGTGGCGGCAGGTCGATGATGCTGCGCGCGGTGGTTGCGCGGTCGCTGTTTTAGAAAATCAGCGCGTTTTGTTTGGGTGGGGAGGGG
>CANIWM010000042.1 GCA_947471505.1 Chthoniobacteraceae bacterium
CTAAAAACGGCAGTTGACCCCGTTTTTGAGGCCGAAAAATAGGGTATTTTACTCTGGAAATTGCCAACTGCGGAGCAGTTGAAAATCACTCACCCGTCCAAGGCTCATTTTTCTCTGAAAATCCGTTCAACTGCCGTTTTTAGGTTAATTGTATGGCGACCGTTTTGGCGGGCAATTACCCAAACAGCGCACGCAGTCGCACCGTGGGGCCTAAGTTCGTGGTCCCTGCCTCGAATCAAAATCCACGAATCACATTCTGGCATTCCTTTGTGACATTTATTGCGTCGGACTATGGACAAGTGCAGATCAGCACGAATAACGGCGTGACTTGGGCGAATCTCGGCTCGCGATTTGAGGGGGATAGTGGGGGCTGGTCGCTGGCTGGCACTAGCCTGAACGCTTATGCGGGACAGACGGTGAGGATTGGGTTCAGTTTCTTCTCAGACACTGGTAGTAACGCCGCAGGCTGGTATATCGACGAAGTCCAAATCGCCAAAGACGAACCACCCGCTCCGTACATCGTCCTCGAGCAACCCGCCGGGCGCAGCCTCACTTTTGGCAGCGATGTGGTGGGCTTTGGGTCGGTGACGTTGGGCTCCAATGCGGGGAAGACTTTCACGATTAAAAACAATGGCCTCACCGACCTGTATCCGGGGACGGTGACGATTGATGGTAGCGACGCGGCGGACTTTTCCGTCACCACGAACCCGGCAGCTTCCATCCTACCCGGTGGGAGCACGACGTTCTCCGTGAACTTCACTCCCGGTTCGCTAGGGACTCGGAATGCGGTGCTGCACATTCCGAGTAATGATGCGACGCAGACGCCTTTTAATGTGAGCCTCACGGGCTCGGGGTCTATCGGGTCGTTCTCTTTGCAGGTGTCCAGCATCCTCGCGCATACGACGGACTCGGCGGTGTCGGTGACGGTGCTGCGGAACTTTAATGCTCCGGCGACGGTGGCGTATCAGACGGTGGATGATTCGGCGATTGCGGGGACGAATTTCCTGAGCACGCAGGGGACGCTTTCGTTTGGGCTCAATGAGCTGTCGAAGACGATCAGCGTGCCGATCGTGTATCAGCCGACGGCGGATTCAGCGGTGCATTTCACCGTGCAGCTCACGAACCCGAGCGCACCTGCGACGATCAACGGGCGGGCGAGCACGGATGTGTTCATTTTGAACGATGTGCTGGCGTCGCTCTCGCTGTCGAACTTCACGACGGCGCTGCCGGGGGCGGCCCCTGCGGCGAACGGCTCGCTGCAAACGACGCTGACGTATTCTCCATCGGGGACGGGTGGGCAGTGGCGGCTGTTTGGCGAACTGGCGTGGCGCAATAGCGGAGACATCGCGACGGGGCTCACGAGTGGGAATTACAACGTGGAGTTCAAACCCACGGCAGGCTACGCGACGCCGGATTTGCAGGTCATCCCGGTGGCCGAGGGGCAGAGCGCGGTGACTGCGGGGAACTACGTGGGCACGGTGTCGCCAGCGGTGGGTTCGCTCTCGGTGGCGCTGTCGCCGGCGGGGCTGGGCGGCTGGCGTTTGCAGGGTGAGACAGCCTATCGCGGGAGCGGGACCACGGTGGGGAATCTGACGACCGGAAGCTACATCGTGGAGTTTCAGCCCGTCGCCGGGCGGACGACGCCGGAGAACCGCGACGTGCTGGTGCAAACGGGCGCGGTGACTTCGGTGAGCTGCACGTATTTCATCGCCTACACCACGGCAGGGCTCGGGCCGGTGCTGGTGGATGCAGCGCAGAGTCGGGCAGCGGCTCCCTTTATTTACACGGGGCAAATCCAGACGGATAACGGCTTCGGCTCGGGCTTTGTGCCGCTCGACCGCGTGGTGGTGACGGCGGCGCATGTGCTCTTTGACGACGGCTCGCTGAGCTACGTGGGCGGCGTGCGCTGGTTCTTCCAGCACGAGCGCGGGGCGTTCGAGACGGCTCCGCAGATTCCGCGCGGCTCGTATATTTTAGAGGGCTACGCCTCACAGCGCGCGGCAGATGCCAGCCCCGGCGTCTCCACGCCAGCCTCTCAGCAGCTTGATGCGGCGGCGCTTTACTTCCTAGAGCCAGCGGCGCGGGGAGGGCAGAGCGGCTATCTCGCGAGCAACTCGACGGTGAATCCGTGGATGGCCAGCGGGCGGGATAAATTCATCGCGGGTTACCCGGTGGAAGGTGTGAGTCTGGTGAATGCTGGGCGGCTTTTCGCCACGCCATCCGTGCAGGATGCCTTTCCTTCAGTCACCGGAAACCTCTTCCGCACAAACGCCATCGCCTCCTTCCCAGGCAACAGCGGCGGGCCGCTGTTCGTGCGTTACGACGACGGGATTTTCTACCCCGCCGGAATCTATCTCGGCGGCACAGCGGAGACCGTCGTGAGGGCGATAGACAGCGCACTCATCGCGCTGATGAACCGAGCCCAAGTCTCCGGCAACGGCGGCGGCAATAACACCAGCAGCGGCGTGAGCCTCGTCAACAGCGGCCTTTCTGGCAGTCTCTCCAATGCCTACGGCGGCGTGTACGTGCTCATCCAACCTCCCGAAGCCGTCACGCTGAATGCGCGCTGGACACTCTCCACCGACTCCACGCCACGCCGCAGCGGACAAGCCGCACTCGGCCTCTCCGCGAGCACCTACCAGATCAGCTTCACAGCCATCCCCGGCTACGCCACGCCCGCGCCCATCTCCGCCACCGTATTCGCAGGAACCGAGACGCTGAAAACCGTCACCTACACTCCGCTCCCGCCGACCATCACCAGCGCGGCAGATCGCACCGGGATAAAAGGCACGCCATTCACCCATCAAATCGCCACAGACAGCACCGTGACGACTTTCGGACTCACCGGCCCACTCCCCACCGGTCTCACTTTTAGCGCAGCGACGGGGCGAATCACCGGCGCACCGAGCGTCTCCGGCAGCTTCACCGTCAGCATCAGCGCGGGCAATTCCAACGGCACCGCCATGCAATCCCTCCGCATCAAAATCCCACCACAAATCACCAACGCAACCACGCTCTTCGCCCTCACACAGTCGCAGGCGCTCGCCCTCCAACTCACCACACCCGGCGACACCATCGCCAGCTACACCGCCCCCGGCCTCCCTGCGGGGATCACGATGAACTCCACCGGCCTCATCTCCGGCACACCCACCGTTTCCGGCAACTTCGTAGTGGACGCCACCGCAACGAACCCCGGCGGCACCGCCACGCTCCGAGTCACGATCAACATCGCCCCGCAGAACACCAGCGGCTCCGCAGCCACCGGCATCGTCGGACAAGTTTTTCAAATCTATCAAGTGACCGTAAAGCCCGGCGACACCGGCATCAGCTTCGCACTGACCGGCACCTTGCCGAGCGGGCTCTACTTTCTCACCGACACAGGCCAAATCGTCGGCACGCCTACGATAGCGGGCGTTTTCCCCGTCACCGTCAGCGCCACGAATGCAGGCGGCACGGCGGAGCAAGCGCTCACCATCACCATCAGCCCCATCCTCACTTTCGCCAAAACCGGCGCTGGCACCGTGAGCCCGGTGCTCCCGTCCGCGAGCCAGCGCACACCCGGCGAAAGCATCACCCTTACAGCCACGCCAGCCGAAGGAGCCTTCTTCGCTGGCTGGACGGGCGACCTCCCCAGCAGCGCCCGCGTGCTCACGTTCACCATGAACACGAACCACAACGTGCAGGCCAACTTCGGTACCTACGCCACTCTCAAAGGGTTCTACGCCGGGCTTATCCCTAACGACGCCGCCTCGGGTTTCCTCACCGTCGATGTCACCGCCAAAGGGAGCTTCAGCGCCGGGCTGGAAATAGACGGCGTCCGCGCAAAACTCCGCGCAGCCTTCGATGCCGACGGCAATTTCCACGACACGTTCCCCAACACCGCGCACACGCTCGACATGCACCTCGGAGCGAGCGGTATCACCGGCACTCTCGGCGCCATCCCGTTCACGCTCACCCGTCCCGCATTCCAAGCCAGGATCAACGAAGCCCCACAAGCAGGCCGCTACACGCTCGCACTCCCCCTCCCCGCCGACCCGGCACTCCCGCAAGGTTACGGCTTCGCATTCGCCACCGTGAGCAACGTCGGCAGCGTCCGCCTCGACGGCACGCTCGGCGACGGCACACCATTCAGCGCCAGCGGCATCCTCACCAGCAGCGGCGACTGCGCCATCTTCGCCACTCCTTACGGCGGAAAAGGGCTCATCGCCGGGACTCTCACATTTACCGACACGCTCGACGGCTCGCTCTTCTGGGCCAAGCCTCTCATCCCAAGAGCCAAGCGGTATCCCGCCGCCTTCACCGCCGGCCTCGCCCCCGAAGGCTCCCGCTACACCTTCCTAAAAAACACCCAAGCACTCGCATGGCCCAACGGAGCCACGCTCACCATCGACGCGCTCGACTCTCTCCCGGCCACGCTCGGCAGCGTCACGCTCAACACGAAAAACAAACTCACCATCACGGGCGCAGCCGTCACCCTGACCCTCAACACCACCAGCGGAACCATCACGGGCACAGTCCGAGACTCGGCCAACAAGCCTCTTCCCATCCACGGCATCCTCCTCCAAGACGAAGCGAGCATCCGCGCGCAGGTCCTGACACCCACTCACACAGGTCCCGTCGAACTCGACGCGAACTAGCGAACGGATTTGGCAAACACGAGCGCGCCGTCGCTTTCATCCACCGTGATGGTCTCGCCTTCGAGGAATTTGCCATCGAGGATGTCGAGCGCGAGCGGGTCGAGCAGTTCGCGCTGGATGCAGCGTTTGAGCGGGCGCGCACCGTACACAGGGTCGTAGCCTTCGCGGCCAATGTGGAGCTTCGCGGCATCCGTGAGGACGAGCGTGAGCTTTTGCTCGGCGAGGCGTTTTTGCAGGCGGATGAGCTGGATTCCGACGATCTGTGCGAGGTCCGTGTCATCGAGCCGGTCGAAGATGATCGTCTCATCCACACGGTTCAGGAACTCCGGGCGGAAGTGGCCGCGCAGCGCGTCCATCACGCGGGCTTCGCGTTGCTCGCTGTTTGCATCATCGAGGATGAACTGCGAGCCGATGTTCGATGTCATGATGATGACGGTGTTTTTGAAATCCACCGTCCTCCCTTGCCCGTCCGTGATTCGCCCGTCGTCGAGCACTTGCAGCAGCACGTTGAAAACATCGCCGTGCGCCTTTTCGATCTCGTCGAAAAGCACCACCGAATACTGTTTGCGACGCACGCTCTCCGTGAGCTGTCCGCCTTCCTCAAAGCCCACGTAGCCGGGAGGCGCGCCGATGAGGCGAGCGACGCTGTGCTTCTCCATATACTCGCTCATGTCGATGCGGATGAGCGCGTTTTCGTCGTCGAAAAGAAACTCCGCCAGCGCCTTGGAAAGCTCCGTTTTTCCCACACCCGTCGGGCCGAGGAAAATGAACGAACCAATCGGCCGGTTCGGGTCTTGCAGGCCCGAGCGCGCTCGGCGCACCGCATTCGACACCGCTTTGATGGCCTTCTTTTGGCCGATGACGCGGTCGCCCAGCCGGCTCTCCATATTGACGAGACGTTCCCTCTCGCCTTGCTGCAAATTGGAAACGGGAATGCCCGTCCATGCCGCAACGACTTCCGCGATTTCCTCGGCGGTGACTTCGTCGCGCAGCAAACGCCGCGTCGTTGCTGCGACGCCCTCGTCGCAGGTGGTGCCCGCGGCGCCCTCGCCGCGCTTCGAAAAGGGAACACATCCCCGAAGTCGCGGAGGCAGCGCCACCGGATTACGCCGAATGTATTCCCGATACTTCCCTGCGTGCTCCGGAGTCCGAACAATGTGATCAAAGCTCTCCTTCTGCCAAAACTCCCCACTCCTCCCGAGCACCTTGTTGATGCGGTGCGACGACACGGATTTCCACGCCTGAAACGCCCCGGAAAGCGGGTGCCCGTCCTCCGGCGTCACCAGCACATGCACATGATTCGGCATCACTACGAAATCGTGAATTCGATACTTCGTCCCATCGTCGTGTGTGAGCGTCTCCTCGACGATCTGGCGGATTTCCGGTCGCGCCAAAGCGCACTCACCCTCGCACTCATCGAGCCACTTCTCCCACCGTTCTGGAAATAACCGGTAGTATTCTTGCGCCGCAACTGGAGCCCACGGTTCGGGATGTGCCGCCACCCACTCTGCCCGCTCCGCAGCCCATTGGCGCACTTTCTCACGCGGAATAGAATCAGCGGTTCTCCACGTCACAAAATAGGTGGCTCCGTCTTGTCTCCAATGCGGCAGGGTTGTTCCGGCTACTCGGGCGATTGGTTGCTCGGGATCAAATGGGTTGAACATCTGCGGCGAGGGCGCCGCAGGCACCACCTGCGACGAGGGCGTCGCAGCAACGGCGCGCTCCAGCCCCGGAATCACTCCATACTGCAACTCGCTCGCCCGTCCGAGATTCCCCGTGCGCTGTGCCGTCTCCAGCTCGTTTCGCGCGGCTTCGAGCTGCTCCTTCTGTTTGCGAGAAGCATCCAGCACAGCCTTTTCCTTCAGCCATTGAGCCTTCAGTCCGTTTGCCTTTTCATTCAGGTCGGCCAGCTCGCGCTCGATCTTGTGGAGTCGCTCTTTGCTCGCGGCGTCCTTCTCTTTTTTCAGCGCCTCTCGCTCCATTTCGAGCTGCATGATGGCCCTCAGCGCGACGTCGATTTCCGTCGGCATCGAGTCGATTTCCATTTTCAAACGGCTCGCCGCTTCGTCCACGAGGTCCACCGCTTTGTCCGGCAGAAAACGGTCGCTGATATACCGGTTTGAAAGCGTCGCTGCTGCGATGAGCGCGGCGTCTTGAATGCGCACGCCGTGGTGGACTTCGTAGCGTTCCTTCAGCCCGCGCAAAATCGCGATGGTGTCCTGCACGCTCGGCTCATCCACCTTCACCGGCTGAAAGCGACGCTCCAGCGCGGGATCCTTCTCGATGTATTTGCGATACTCATCGAGCGTCGTCGCGCCCACTGTGCGCAGTTCGCCGCGGGCCAGCGCGGGCTTCAGCATGTTGCCGGCATCCATCGCGCCCTCGGATTTTCCTGCGCCGACAATCGTGTGCAGCTCGTCGATAAAAAGGATGATCTCCCCGTTGCTGTCCGTCACTTCTTTGAGGAACGCCTTCAGCCGCTCCTCGAACTCTCCGCGAAACTTCGCGCCTGCAATCATCGCTGAAATATCCATCGCCACGATGCGCTTGTTTTTCAGCGACTCGGGCACGTCGCCCGCGATGATCCGCCGTGCGAGCCCCTCGACGATTGCCGTCTTGCCGACGCCCGGTTCGCCGATGAGACACGGGTTGTTTTTCGTGCGACGCGAGAGCACTTGCATCGTCCGGCGAATCTCGTCGTCGCGCCCGATCACCGGGTCGATTTTCCCTTTCCGCGCCAGCTCCGTAAGGTCGCGGCCATACTTCTCCAGCGTCTGATATTTGCCCTCGGGATTCTGGTCCGTCACCCGCTGCGAACCGCGCACCTCCTTCAGCGCCGCCATCATTTTGGAATGAGTGACGCCTGCCGTCTTCAGCAGCCTACCCACGCTCACGCCGCTATCCGCGAGCGCGAGGAGGTAGTGCTCCACGCTCACGAACTCGTCCTTCAGCGCTGCCATCTGCTTCTCCGCTGCGCGCAAAATCGCCATCGCCTCCGCCGCCACATTCGTCTGCGACGTCAGCCCATGGACCTGCGCCCGACTCGCGATCGCCGCGTTCAATTGCTCCCGCAACGGCGCGACCGCCACGCCCAGCTTTTGCAACAGCGGCACCGCGATTCCATCGGCCTGGTCGAGCACCGCGAGCAGGATGTGCTCATTGTCAAATTCAGCGTGATTCCGGTCCTGCGCCAGCGTCTGGGCGGCTTGGACGGCTTCGGTCATCTTTTGGGTGAATTTGTTAGCGTTCATCGGTATGGAGTATCGTGCGCCAACCCTTCGCAGGATGCACGCCGTCACTTGTTCAGAGACGCCCCTCGCTTGCCTGTGCCACGGTGGCACGACCCGCCGTCACTCTGCCCGCAGGACAGTCGCGAGTTGGCGCACCGCACCGAGCACGCTCGCGCCCAGCACCACCCGCATCCCCTGCCCCACTCTCGCTGACGCGGGCAGGATCGAGGGAAAAACCCGTCCCTCTCTGACGCCAACGCGGAGTACCGGGTAGCAAGCCCGATTTACCGGCCTCGGAGCATGCCGTACCGCTCCCAGCGCCCGCAGTACCACCTCCAGAGGGCGCTGTACCCGGCGCCCGGCGCAAAGTACCGGCCCCGGCGGAAAAAGTACCGCCTCCACCGTCAAACGTACCGCTCCCGCCAGCCAGGGTACCGCCCCCAAAACACGCGGTACCGCCTCCCAAGCGCGAAGTACCTGGTACTTCACGCGCCGGGAGCGGTACTTTGCCCGCCGGACCCGGTACTGCGCGCAGCGGGAGCGGTACTTTGCGCTCTGGAGGCCGTAATTTCGCCGCCTCCCTCGGTCAACCGCGCACCAGCGCCAGTAAACCGCCCGCCCCCATCCGTCACCTCCGCGTAAGACCCGGCAAAGCACGCACCCCTCCCAGTCCAACCCACACCTCCGCCGGTAAGACGCCCACCGGGAGCAGTGGAGCCGCCTCCGCGCCCGGTACCGCAGACATCGGGCGCGGTACACCGCGCGCCAGACCGAGTGGCACCCGCAATGGAAGCAGCAAACCCCGCGCAGAACTCGGCCCCGCATTTGACGCAGATTGCTGGATGTGCAAGCTTCGCGACCATGCCGGAACCGATGCCAAAAATTCCAGAAGACCCCGCGCTGCGACTCGCGCTCGCCTGTGAGTTCCTCGCCATCCTTGCAGCGGCGAAGTCAGACGACGATGTTACCGGCTGGCTGAAAACGAACACCCCGAGATTGGGCGATGCACTGGCGATTGCAGAGCTTGCTGCGGAGCAATGCACACCGGGCTCTCAATGGGAGGTAGTGAATGCGCGCGCGACTCACATTGCACAATTCCTCCGCGCAGAGTTCACAAAGAGCGAAAACTTCACCCGCGCGCATGGCGAGCGCGACCTGTTCGGAGCAATTCGGCGGATCATTTACGAAATGACGGAATCGGGCGACATGCCCGAGGACTGGGAGACACGGGAGGGCTGCAAGTTTTCCGCATCCCGGTGGATGACGGAGTTTTTCGAGGCCATGGGCGACAAAATCAGCGCAAGCAAAGAAGGCGACCTCGGCGGCGAGCGGCTGGCATTGCTCCGCGCCTACGAGTGCATCGAAACCGCAATGGACCGCGTGCTCACCCTGCCCCCCGAAGAACGTGCCGCCTACCTGCCCATCGTCGAGCCCCTCTACAGCGGCTACATGGCGAACCGGAAAAAGAACCTCGGGGAATAGACACCGGCAACTGGGCTGCGGGGCATGTGGATGAGCCCGCCAAGGATGTGGAGCTTTCCGCGTGGGCGCTATGGCTGTGTCCACTCGGAAAACCCATATATTGCCCTAGGCTATTACATTGCCGGGCTTTCAGCCCTACTGTGTCCCAGCTCGCGGCCCGAGGAATTGCCACGACGCAGCGCAGCTGGATATGCCTGCTGCGGGCTCACAGCAAATTCACGATTCTCCCCCTTGCGTGGTGCGACTTTCTGCGGACGTTGACCGCAGACTTTTCAACAAGGTCGCCGTTGCAGAATCCGTAAGAACACCTGCCCGGCAGCGGTGGCCTTTTTCTAAACATCCGGCAGGCGTTCCGACTATTATTATGTTGGAATCATTTGACTTCGAATTGGGCCGCACGGGGTCTTTCCTTGCGGCGATGAATCAAATCGCGACGTTTCGCCCGGATGGACGGACGCCAGTGATGGTGGGGACGATGTATGGCGCTGCCGATGGCGTCCGAACGGCATACATCGGCGCTAACGTGTCCGTCACGCAGACGAGTGGTGCGGTGGATGTGGCGTGGGCGGAGGTCCATGATGCGAGCGTGCGCGTCACGGGGGCAATGCGCAGTTTGTACCGCAAAGATGCGGCGAGTTTGCGCATGATCGATTCGCTCCCGACGCAGGATCAATCGCGCGAGGAGATCAAAAAGCGCGCAGACCTGCTCTCGGCGACGTGGGCGAAGCTGCCTCTGCCGCCCCCGCCATATCCGGTGCCGCCGGGGCCGGGACCGCATTATGTGGAACCTTACGCGGGGATGACGATGCTGGTTTATCTCGGGCTGGTCGCCTCGGCGCGGTCGCTGGAAAGCACGGTGCCGATTGTGGATTCGGAGTTTGAGAAGCAGGAGGGGCTGCTGCATGAGGAGGAGGTGATTTTGCGGGACTTCAATGTGGCGGCGCGCTCGCAAGGGCTGGCGCAGTTTACGGAGGGGTGGGAGCACGAGGTGATCGAGGCGATCCCGACGGAGCCGCCGTCGCTGCCGCCGTCGAAAGGGGAGATCGCGAGCGTGGAGGCACCGGGAGGTCCGCTGATCCAGGTGCGTGTGACTTCGGCACGGGCGAGTAAGTTCCGGCTGGAGGGAAAGGGGCCGGGCGGCATGGTGTTTGTGGTGTTGGTGGAGTCGTGGCCGACGGTGCGGATCCCTTGCACGCTGCCGATGGTGGGCGCATGGACGCTGCGTGTGCGCGGGGAAAATGCGAAGGGTGAAGGAGAGTGGAGCGATGAGTTCGCGGTGACGGTGCCTGCGTAGGTGGGCGATGCGATACTCGGGACGTATGGGGTGCGCGGGGTGCCGGCAGATTGGGCCGTCACCCCGCGACGGCGTACGGATGCAATTCCGGGACGTGGGCGCGCCTTTCTGCTCGCGGCGTCGCACGCGTCGCGCGTATGCACAGTCATGCTTCAACAATTCATCCACTGGCTGGAATCCTTGCAGACGAGCCTCATCGCGCTCGGCTGGATCGGGCTGATCGCCTATGCTGCCATCTTCGCGACGACGCAAATGGCGGCGATCATCCCGGGCTCGCCCATCGCGATGGCGGCAGGGTTTTTCTTCGGCTTTGGGAAAGGCTGGGTAGCGGTCACGCTGGGGTGTGCGCTGTCGGCGACGATCAATTTCCTCATCTCCCGCCATCTCGCCCGCGGGATGGTAGCGCGGCGACTCGGCTCGCATCCGAAGTTCCAGCTCATCGACTCGGCCATCGGGCGGGGCGGATGGAAGATCATCGCGCTGCTGAGGTTTGTTCCCATCCCGTTTGGCATCGCGAACTACGCCTATGGAATCACCCCGGTGCGCTTCTGGCCTTACTTCGGAGCAACGATGCTGGCGACGATCCCAGCGAATATGCTCTTCGTCTCGATGGGGGCGACGTTCCAAGGGAGCCTCGCCACGCTGTTTAGCAAAGACCGCCCGCACAGCCCGCTGGAAATCGCGCTGCCCATCGTTGGCGTCATCGCCGCGTTCTTTGCGTTCCGCTACGCGTCGAAACTCGCCAGCGCTGCGGTGAATGCGGAGCCTCGGTGAGTCGCTTCTACTTCCCGAAAATCTCGCCGAAGAACTTCTTCATCGCCGCCCACGAGTCCTTGTCCGCCTTCTCCTGATACGCCGCGCCGGGCTTGGTGAAACCATGCTGCGCGCCTTCGTGCGTAATGAACTGGAGGTCCACGCCGGCCTTTTCCATCTCCTCTTTGAACGCTGGAACCTCGGGGTTCACATGCGCATCCGCGCCGCCGTGGCAGACAAGGACTTTCGCTTTCACCTTCCCCTTTTCCGCAGGCAACGCGGTGGACAGCCCGCCGTGGAAACTCACGACGCCCGCCACTTTCTCGCCGCTGCGAGCCAGTTCCAGCACGCTCGTCCCGCCGAAGCAGTAGCCGATGGCGGCGAGCTTCGCATCATCCAGGCCCTTCTGTGACTTGAGCTGGGCGAGACCGAGGAGCACGCGCTTGCGGAGCAGGGGGAGGTCATTCTTGTAAGTGCCCGCCTGCACGGCGCAGTCCTTCGACTCCGTGGGCCGCACGCCTTTGCCGTAAATGTCGGCGGCAAACGCCACGTAGCCCAGCTCCGCAAGCTGCGTCGTGCGCGTCTTGGTGTATTCCTGCAAACCCGTCCAGTCATGCACCACGAGCACACCGGGCCGCGCACCCTTCGCCGCATCGTCGTAGGCGAGGAAGCCCTCAAGCTCTGTGCCGCCGTCTTTGTAGGTGATGAGTTCCGTCTTCACCTTGGCGAAAGCAGAGACGGATAACGCGGCGAGAATGCAGATGAGCGATTTCATGCCCGTGCGGATACCGCAGGAGTGCAGACGCGGGAAGACGGAAGTTTCCCGCCCGCCTTAGCCGGGTGTGATTTAAAGTGGAATTGAGGCGGGAAAAGTAGCCCGCGAGTTGCTTCGCGGCTCAACACCACTCGCGGAGCGACACTTCTGTTTCGTGCGGCTTCGCCGTTTGGTTTTTGCCGCGAAGGGACTCGCGGGCTACTTTCCACTTTTAATCACACCCTGTTTGAAATCTTGTGCGTTGTCCCGCTTGCCACACACGCGGCGACATGCTCCCCTGCGCGCCCATTTTCTAAAACTACTATCCTATGAAAAATCCAATTCGTGTCGCAGTCACTGGAGCCGCTGGTCAAATCGGCTACTCTCTTCTTTTCCGCATCGCTTCCGGCGCAATGTTCGGCCCGGACCAGCCGGTCATTTTGCACCTCGTCGAGATTCCCGATGAGAAAGTGCAAGCCGCGCTCGGTGGCGTGGTGATGGAGCTGGATGACTGCGCGTTCCCGCTGCTCAAGGGCATCGTCCCGACGGGCGATCTCGCCGAGGGATTCAAGGGCGTGAACTGGGCGCTGCTCGTGGGCAGCGTGCCGCGCAAGGCGGGCATGGAGCGGGCGGACTTGCTCGGTATCAATGGCAAGATTTTCACCGGACAAGGTCAGGCAATCGAGAAGAACGCTGCGCAAGATGTCCGCGTGCTCGTCGTGGGAAATCCCTGCAACACGAACTGCCTCATCGCCATGAATAATGCGAAGGGCGTGCCCGCAGACCGCTGGTTCGCCATGACGCGCCTCGACGAAAACCGCGCGAAATCCCAGCTCGCCCGCAAGGCCGGCGTGGATGTCACCGACGTGACGAACCTCGCCATCTGGGGCAACCACAGCGCGACGATGTATCCTGATTTTGCCAACGCGAAAATCTCCCGCCAGCCTGCGACGGCGGTGATTAAAGACGAAGCGTGGTTGCAGGGTGCATTCCTCTCGACCGTGCAGCAGCGCGGCGCGGCGATCATCAAAGCACGCGGACTCAGCAGCGCAGCCAGCGCCGCGAATGCCGTCGTGGATACGGTCGCATCGCTCACCACGCGCACGACTTGGGGCGACTGGCACAGCGTCGCTGTCTGCTCCAACGGCGAGTACGGCTGCGAGAAAGGGCTGATGACGAGCTTCCCAATCCGCACCGTCAGCGAGACGAAGTGGGAGATCGTCCCCGACCTGCAACTCAGCGCTTTCAGCCACACCAAGATCGACGCCACGATCAACGAGCTGAAAGAAGAGAAGGCGATGGTCGCCGGCTTGCTGCCGAAGTAGTCCCCGCTCAAACGAGACACACACGCGCTTGGTCGCTTCATGGAAGCCCAAGCGCGTGTTTGCGTACCGAGGGCTTCCCACGGCGCGCGGCATCTGCCAGCGTCCGTGCTATGCAACCGCGTCCACTTCGCACCACCGTCATTGGCAGTTATCCGTTTTCAGCTTGGCTGGAGTTTGCCTGCCAGAATCTCGCGCAATTTGGAAAGGATGACCTCGCCGAGATGCAGGACGATGCAGTGGTCTGCGCGCTGCACGACCAGCTTGCGGCAGGGCTCGATGTCGTCACCGACGGCGAGCAGACGCGGCTGGATTTTAACCTTTCGTTTTACGGATACATCGAAGGCATCGAGCTGGAAGGTGCGCCGCCACGGCGCTTCGGTCCGCCTGCGCACGACCAGCGGGGGAAGCATCCCGTCATCGGCGACCTGCGTGCCCCGCGCGGGCTCGGCGTGGTGGAGGAGTTCAAGCGTCTCCAGCGACTCGCGCCGTCGTCGGGCGTCACGCTGAAAGCATCCGTGCCCGGCCCCTACACGCTCAGCGGGCGGCTGCTGCCCAATGCGCAGTATCCCGACCGCTCGGCGCTCACCGAGGCGCTGCTGCCCATCGTTCGCGCGGAGCTGACGGCGCTCGTGGAGGCGGGCTGCGCGGAGATCACCGTGGATGAGCCGAGCATGAGCTGCTACGCGCACCGCGAAGACCCGGCGAAATTTGTCGAGGTCTTCAACCGCACCGTCGAGCCCATCGTGGGGAAATGCCGCCTCTCCACGCACCTCTGCTTTGGCAACTACAAGGCCCGCGCCGTCGGCCTGCGGCGGTATGCGCCGATGTTCCCGGCATTCCTCGATTTCTCGCTCGATGAAATCCACGTCGAGATGGCGAGCCGCGAGTTCTCCGAGCTGCCCATCATCGCCGAAATCGCCAAGCGTCGCGACGTGGCCGTGGGCATCGTAGATGTGAAGAGCTACTACATCGAGACGCCCGCCGACATCGCCGCGCGCGTCCGCGAGTGCCTCCGCTACGCGCCCGCTGACCGGCTCGCGTTTGCGCCGGATTGCGGCCTTTCCCAAACCGCCCGCTGGGCCGCCAAGCGCAAGCTCGCCGCAATGGTCGCCGGAGTGGAACTCGTGCGCGCATCGCTGTAACCATGCGCTTTCTCGCCCTGCTCCTCGCCCTCACGCTCACACTCCGCGCACAGCATCCATCGCTACCAAAGCCCGGCACGCTCGACGGCATGGGCGTGAATATCCACTTCACCGACCCGCTTCCCGGCGAGCTGGAGATGATCAAAGCTGCGGGCTTCCGCTGGGTGCGCACCGACATCACTTGGGTCTCCACCGAGCGCGAGCGTGGCGTGTATGATTTCTCGCGGCAAGATCGTCTCGTGGCGGCACTCGCGAAGGCCGGAATCCGCGTATATTTCATCCTCGACTATGGCAACCCGCTCTACGCCGATCCGGGGGACAAGCACCCGTTCACCTCCCGCGCTGGCACGCCGGAGTTTCGCGCTGCGTTTGTAAATTGGGCCGTCGCCGCCGTCTCGCGCTTCCGGGGGAAAGGCATCGTGTGGGAGCTGTGGAACGAGCCAAATAACGAGGGTTTCTGGAAACCAAAGCCGAACGTCGCCGACTACATCGCGCTGGTGAAAGAGACCGCCGCCGCGCTAGACGCCGCAGGGCTCCGCGCCAAATCGCGCACCGCAACAACGCCCGGCGAGTGCTTCATCGGCCCTGCGGCCAACAAGTTCGATCTGCCTTTTCTCGATGCCTGTTTCACCGCTGGGCTGCTCGATGTGTTTGATGCCGTAAGCGTCCACCCATACCGCCAAGCCGCGCCCGAGACTGCCGCCGCACACTACCGCGAGCTGCGCCTGCTCATCAGCCGCCACAGCCCGCGCCGCATCCCCATCATCAGCGGCGAATGGGGCTACTCGACGGCGTGGAAAGGCCACAGCGATCAACTCCAAGGCAGCTACCTTCCTCGCATGTTTCTCACCAACCTCGCCAACGACATCCCGCTGAGCATCTGGTACGACTGGCGCGACGATGGGGACGACGCAGGGGACCCAGAGCATCGCTTCGGTATCGTCCGGCGCAGGCCGACGGGCGACGAAACGCAGCCCTTTACTCCCAAGCCCGCCTACATCGCCGCAAAGGCGTTCAGTGAAAGCCGACTGCAAATCCCAAAGGAACTCCGACTGCCGGACAACGACGCAATCAAGCCCGTCAAAGAAATCCGGCGGGAACTGAGCGGCATCTTCAAACAGTGCGAACTCACCGGCGATGGCGACGCCCCCGTGCAAAGCGAACAGCACATCGTCGTGGAGCATCCTGTCGTCGGCCCGTGCCCGCTCGGCACGCCAAGCCAGCATCTCTTTTACAAGTTCCCCGCAGGCGCAAAATACCTCCGCATCGTGCCTAAAGACGACGCCCGCAAACTCAGCGACAAGCCCAAGGAACTCGGCATCTGGCTCCACGGCGACGCCCAAGGCGGCACACCCGCCATCCGGCTTCGCGATGAGACGGGGCAAATCTTCCAAGCGCGCGGCGAGCCGATCACTTGGACGGGGTGGCGCTACCTCCGCTTCCCCATGGACCCCGAAGCGGACTCCGAGCAGACACTCGTCCCCATGCCCGAGAGCGGCGGGATGCAGCGCATCAAGTGGGGGAATTGGGGTGGCGCGAAGGATGGCAAAATCCACGGCGCACTGTCCTGGGACACGCTCTTCCTCCTCGACGGCAATAAGCGCCCCTTCGACGGCGACATCTATCTTTCCGCCCCGACGCTCGTTTACTAAGGAACGGCGGTTTCGTGCTTGGCGGCGGCGGCGGGGATGGATACGAAACGCGTCATGTCTATGCTAGCCGCTCACACCCGCAACCAGCCGTCTGCTTTTCACCGCTTCTAAACGTCTATGAGCGCCGAACATTCATCCATCGTGCTACCCGGCTCCGGTCTTTGGCCGTTGGCGCTGGCGGGTGTGCAGCCGGTGGCGGGGGAGGCTTTGCGGAGACTGGAGGGGATTTATTGGTATCCGATTTATGTGTGGTGGCGGCGTGCGGGTTTGCCGCCGAATAAGGCGATCTTCGCTACCGAAGGTGCCTTCGAGCGATGGCTCGGTACGGAGCCGCCGCGCGCGGAAGACGCGGGCTCTCGGCGAATGCGCGAGTGGGTGCTGGGGAGGATCGAAGGGCTGGCGTCGGGCGGGGTGAAGTTACTTGGTGCGCCGCCGGTGCCGGTGGACCCGGAGTGGGCGGAAAAGCGATTCGCCGAAGAGCCGGAGTGTTCTGCAGACGTGCTTTTTCACCGACGCTGGGCGCTGACGGTGCTCGAGACGGCCGTCGAGATGCTGCGCGCGGAGCATTCGGCCCCGGCTATGGCGGAGCGGTTTTCGCTGCTGCTGCAATTTCTCAGCTACAAGAGCGTGGGAGATGAGCTCTACGCGGCGGCGTCGGCGCGCTCCGGGATGACGGCTGGCGTGCTGCGTGAGGCGGTGTTCGAGTTTCGCAAGCGGCACCAGGAGATTCTGCGCATCGTGATTGCGGATACAGTGGCAGGCTCCACCGAGCTGGATGCAGAAATGAATGAGCTGCTCGCCGCCGCGGCGCTCGACGGGGAATCGCCGGCGTCGGCGCCGACAAAGTTCGTGGGGCTTGCGCCGGATGAATTAATCGCACGCGGGATGCGTAGCGTGGTGCTCACGACGGGTGGCGGGATGGACTGGGTGCCGCCGAGCATCGCGGAAGCCGTGCGCCTTTTCCCGCAGTACGAGATCATCGACATCGTCGCCCGCGGCGGCATGGGTGTGGTGTACAAAGCACGGCAGGCGACGCTCGGGCGGATGGTGGGGATAAAATTGATGCCGCTAGAAGTGAGCGCTAATCAGGAGTTCGCCAAGCGCTTCACACAGGAGGCGACGACGATGGCGCACCTGAGGCATCCGCACATCATCGCGGTGTATAATTTCGGGCAGACTGTGGAGGGGCACTTGTTTTTCGTGATGGAGTTTGTGGAGGGGGCGAACCTGCACCAGATCATCCACGGCGATGGCCTCGCGCCGGAGCGTGCGTTGGCGATTTTGGACAACGTTCTCGATGCGCTCGCCTATGCGCATGGCAAAGGCGTCGTCCATAGAGATATCAAGCCAGCAAACGTGATGGTGGATGCAGACGGCAACGCGAAGGTGGCGGACTTCGGCCTGGCGCGGCTCAACCAGCCGGGCTCGGCGCTGGCAGGGCGGACGATGACGAGCGTGATCATGGGCACGCCTGATTACATGGCCCCGGAGCAATCGCGCGACATGAAGGTGGATCACCGAGCGGACATTTATTCGCTCGGCGTGATGCTGTATGAAATGCTCGTGCGCGAGGTGCCACGCGGCATTTTCGAGCCCCCGTCAAAGCGAGTCGCCGTGGATGCGCGGCTCGATGCAGTGGTGATCAAAGCGATGCAGCAAGCACGGGATCGTCGCTTCAAATCGAGCGAGGAAATGCGGAGTGCGCTCGCTCTCATCCGCACGAAGGCTGCGCCGCGAACGCACGCCGTGCCGGTGCCGGTGAAGCCTGCAGCGGTTGCGAAGCCGCGCTCGCACCGGAATACCTACATCGCTGCCGGGGCAGGCGTCGCCGCTCTCCTCACTGCCGTCTTTTGGCCGAAGCCACGGCCTCTCGGCCCCTCCGATGCCGAGAGAGCACTCGCCGCCCGAGGCCTGACTCCTCGTATTGCGCCGACGCCCGCGCCCACTCCTGTATCAAAGCCTACGCCACCGCGGGAGAAGAGCGATGTCGCGATGTTCGGCGACGCGCGCTACCAGTTTGTGTCCGGTGCGCTGACTTGGATGGAGGCGAAGACCGCTGCTGAATTATTGGGTGGGCGGCTCGCGACGATCACCAGCAAGGAGAAAGACGATTTTATCCGCCAAACATTCGGCTCCATGCTGGTGCCAGCGGGCCACTTTGTGATGCTCGGCGGCTACCGGCTGAAAGCGACGGCGGACTGGCAGTGGCTTGGCGATGAGCCGTGGAGCTACGAAGGCTGGGAGCAGGGCGAGCCAAGCCATGCCGGGGCGAAAGCGGCGGATATGCCGGTATATCTCGCGCTCTCTCGGCTCAGCGTGGCAAAGGGCGGCGGCCTCGGCTGGAACGATAAAACGCAGAGCGATTCCGCACGCACTGATTTCCCCGTGAAGTGCCGTGGGTTCATCCTCGAATCCGCCCCTGACGCGCTCGCGGTGCGCGATGCGGCAGAAAAGGAACGATGGAAGGATGCGCTCGCCGGAGCTGTATTGCCAGAGGGCTGGAAGCTTGCCGATGGTGTCCTCACCCATCCCGCCGCCGCCGTTTCAACATGGCAGCCGGAGGCGCGGATGCTCGATGGTGCGATGCGTGTGGCGTTCGAGTGGACGGCTCCCATCGCCGTCCAGCTTGGCATTCGCAACGACGGAAACTCGATGATTCGACTGACCTTCGCGCCGGCAGCAGGGATGAAAATCGAGCGATACCTGTTCAACGACCGGTCCTCAGTATTGCTCATCCCCGAGGTGAAACTGCCCTCGCCGCTCGTTGTGAAAGACACCGTTCGGATCGAAATGCGCGCCGTCGGTGAAGTGGTGCTCGTTAGCGTGAATGGCCACGTATTCGCCGCACGCGATGCCGAGCCGAAGGAAGGGCAGCCCTATCTGTGGGTCAAGAAAGAGAGCGTGCAGACCGTCTCCAAGTTCGAGCTTCTCAACCTCGATCCCGCGAAGCCCGTCGTCGCAGAAACTAAGCCCGCGCCCATGCCAGAGGTGCCCGCCGTTCCTGTGCCCGTGCCCACGCCCGCAGCGCCCACCGAATCCGACACCGCGAAATGGCTCGCCGGAGTGGATGCCCAATGGCAGGCGGCGTATCAGCGCGATGTCGTCGCGCCTTTCGAGAAAGCGAACGCCGATTTGCGCCAGCAATACGTCGCGACGCTCGACAAGAATATCGCTGCGGCAAGCCTAGCGACGAAACTCAACGAAGCGCTCGTGTGGCGGAACGAAAAAGTGCGCGTCGCCACGCAAGCCCCGCACGACGCGCCGAACGATCCCGCCGCGCCCGCCGCGCTCATCCAGCTCCGCGATACTTGGCGCAAGAACTTCGGCAAAGTGGACCAGGACCGCTTCACCCGTGCGAAAGCGTTGCAGGTGCGCTACGACGCGCTGCTCGACCAAAACCAAAAAGCACTCACCCAGCGCCAGCGCCTCGACGAAGCGCAGCTCCTCAAGACGCGGCGCGATGAAATCACCCGCGATTGGCTCAAGCCCGCGCTCGGAGCCGCCGCGCCCGTCGTCGCGGCATCCGCCAATCCCGCTGGGAAACTCAAGGGCCGCGACGCGCTGGATTACCTCCTCGCCGCACACTGGCGCGTCGTCGTGGAAGAGCTGGGAAAGCGCGTCACCATCTCCGGTCCCGAGAAAATCCCCCACGGCCCGTTCGAGATTACAGAGCTACTCACTCCCGAGAAAGTCGAGAAAGACGCGAAGCCTCCGACCGACGACGACCTCGCCAAACTCGCCCCGATGCGCGGACTGCGGAAGTTCGAGCTTCGCGGCGCACCCATCACCGGCGCGGGTCTTGGCTTCCTGGCGGCGGCGGATGACCTTACGGACGTGATCCTTGATTGCCAGACCCTCACGGACGCTGTGTATGCCTCCATTGCTGGGAATCGGAAAGTGAAGAAGCTCACCCTTCGCGGCGGCAAGGATTTCACGACTGCTCGACTCGCGGAGTTATCGTGCATCCCAGAGTTGCAAGCTCTCGACGTTCGCGCAGTTGGCACATTCATCCCGGCTGCCATCCTAGTGAAAGCGCGCAACATGCAGCAGATATTCATCGAGCGACCCGCCCTCTCCGCCGATCAGCTCACCGCCCTCGCATCGCTCCCCGAGTTGGCGAAGCTCTCGTTTAATAACTGCCAGAGCCTCCCCGCCACGGGATGGAAGTCGCTGGAGCGTTCCAAGCTAGAGCACATCAGTTTTCAAAACAGTCCGCTCGTCGGCATAGACCTCGGCTTCATCGCGGCGATGCGAAAGCTCGAATCCATCGAGATTGACCCTGCTGATGCCCCGATGCTTGCCCGTGTGACCGGTGCGCCCGCATTGCGCAGTGTAGTGCTCTCGCCATCGCGCCCCGGCACCGACGCCGCGCTTACGGCGATAGCGACGGCGTTCCCGCGCCTCGAATCGCTCGTGCTTGGGAGAGCATCGCAGCCTTTCACAGCCGTCGGCATTCGTGCGCTGGCAAAGCTATCCAAGCTGGTGTCGGTGACTTTTACTTCGCCAAAAGTCACCGATGAGCAGCTTGCCGCCATCGCTGAATTTCCCGCGATGGAGACGCTGCGAATGGGCGGCGCTGGCATTTCAAACGAGCAAGTCGCGCTTCTTGCGAAAAGCAAAACACTCGCCGTACTGGTCCTCACGAACACCCCGCTGACCGCCGACGCGGTAGAGCCGCTTAAGGCACTCCGTGGGCTCCGTGAACTCGATATACGCGACACAGAAATCCCGCCTGCCGCCACCGCAGAACTCCGTAAGGCTCTCCCAAAATGCAAAATCGAGAGGTAACGCCCGCCGCCACCGGGAGCCCGGAAATGTGCAACGCAAACAGTTGTCGGATGGACGGCAGCGGCAAAACGAGCAGGCTCAAAGTGATGAAATACTCTCTCAAGATACTCCGGCCATGAAACTTCGCATCACTGCAATCACAGGATTCCTCGCTGTAGCCTTCGGTGCGCTCGGCGCACACGGGCTAGAGGGCGCGCTCAAGCCCACGCTCGACGCGGCTCAACTCGCCAAGCAGCTCGGCTGGTGGCACACCGCAGGGCAGTACCACATCATCCACGCCGTAGCCATGCTGGCCATCGCGCTACGTGAGCCCGTCGCCGTGTGGGCGTGGCGGCTCATGCTTGCCGGGATCGTCCTCTTTTCTGGTAGTCTCTACATTATGGGAGCCACGGGGAATCTCGCGCTCCGCCACGCTACCCCTGTCGGTGGGCTGCTTCTGATGGCTGGCTGGCTGGCGCTGTGTTTTCAAAAAAAGACACTGCGCGCGTAAGAAGTTGCGCTTCCACTCGCGGTTGTTGCACGTTGTATTTGTATCATGTCAAAGCCTGCCAATTTCACCGACCGCGTCTTTCCTGCATTCAGCCTGCCACGGCTGCTGCGTACCGTCTTTGCTCCGAATGGAGGCGAGCGAGTGTGTATCCTCATCGACCTCGACGACCCGCGTGAGGTGGAGGGGATGCGCTTTTTGGAAAACCCGGACAACTGCATCCAGCGAAACGCGCACGATGTCTTTTACCAAGGGCTGCGCAATGGTGCAGCGGCGGAGCTAGGGCTGCTCGGCGGAGAGCTGTTCGCCTACGAGGTGACGGGCGGGAGTAATCTGGATTTGCCCGATGAAGTGTTCGCGTCCGATGGCCAGAAGCTGAGCTTCACGGCGGACATTTATCCGAACTACGACATCATCCTTTGCATTTCCACTTACTCTGCCACGGCACCGCTCACGGCCAGCGCGAAGCAGTTTGGATTTCGTGGCGCGACGATGCACGGGATGAACAAAATCATCCTCTCCAGCGGCCTCGCTGTGGACTACGATGAAGTGAGCGAGGAAGCCGAAAAACTGCGCCTCGGGATGACGAACGCTGACTGGATCGAAATTGACCACGAGTATGCAGGCGAATGCTCCACGTTACGCATCGAGCTGGGTGGCCAAGAGGCGCAGAAATCTCACGGACTCTGTCGCGGCGGGCCGGATGTGGCGAATCTCCCGGCGGGGGAAATCTACTACGTCCCGACGGGTGTCGAGGGCACCTTTCCCATGCGTTACGACGATGGCACTATCGGTCGCCAGCACGTCACGGGCGGACGCGTCTTTCGCGCCGAGTTGCTACGCGGGAACCCCGAGACGATCGCTGAGCATAACGAAAAGCTGAAGAGCGATCCCGTGACGGGCGAACTGGGCGAGTTAGGATTCGGAACGCAGCGGTTGCCCGTGAGTGGGCGAGACATTCAGGACGAGAAAATCCTTGGCACGATGCACGTTGCCACTGGGCGCAGCGACCATCTCGGCGGGAAATTGACACCCGACCGTTTTGCAAATCGCCTGAACGCCACTCACGACGACATCCTCTTTTCGCCGACCAAGACACCCGACATCCGCGTGCCCCAAGTGCGGATGCACCGCGACGGGCGGACGGTCGTGCTTATCGAGAATTACGAGCCTGCCGAATACATGAGAGCGTTGATTGGCGCGTAGAAAGCTCGCGTTTCTGGGCGCGCTTCGTGCATGGTGCGGGCTGTATGTTTACACGTCAGCCCAATAGTCCAATATCCGTTGTCACCGGAGCCGCAGGTTTCCTCGGCTCGCATCTCACCGACCGCCTTTTGGCGGAAGGGCACCGCGTGATCGGGATCGATAACTTCATCACCGGCAACACGAACAATATCGCGCATCTCGCGGGGAATGAAGGCTACCGCTTCATTAAGCACGATGTGTCGAACTTCATCTTTTTGCCGGATGATGTGGATTACGTCTTCCATTTCGCTTCGCCCGCCTCGCCTATAGACTACTTGGAGTTTCCGATTCAGACGCTCAAAGTCGGCTCGTTGGGGACCCACAATACTCTGGGATTGGCGAAGGACAAAAAAGCGCGCTACCTCATTGCCAGCACGAGTGAGTGCTACGGCGACCCGCTGGAGCATCCACAAAAAGAGAGCTATTGGGGGAATGTGAATCCGGTCGGGCCGCGCGGGTGTTACGACGAAGCGAAGCGCTTCGCCGAGGCGATGACGATGGCCTACCATCGGGCGCATGGGGTTGATACGAAGATCGTTCGCATATTTAACACGTACGGCCCTCGGATGCGGTTGCGCGATGGGAGAGTGGTGCCAGCGTTTGTCGGGCAAGCGCTGACGAATAAGCCGATTTCGGTCTTCGGGGATGGTTCGCAGACGCGCTCGTTTTGCTACTGTGCGGACCTCATTGATGGCATCTACAAGCTCTCGCAGTCGGATTTTCACGAACCGGTGAATATCGGCAATCCGCACGAGATGACGATCCTCCAGTTTGCCGAAGAAGTGATCAAATACACGGGCTCCAGCTCGATCATCGACCATAAGCCGCTGCCCGTGGACGACCCGAAGGTGCGCAAGCCGGACATCACGCGCGCCCGCACGCTCCTAGGCTGGGAGCCGAAGGTGGAATTCGCCGAAGGTATCGTGAAGACCATCGAGTTTTTCAAAGGCCGCGTGGCCGCCGGGGACGTCGTGGCGTGAGTTTGTTGCGAGTTGGTCAGGGGTTCAGGGTTGCATCCGGCGGTCGCATCTGGAAACTGCGTGCAGTGCTCACCCGCATTACCGCATTCACCATCCTTGTTTTCGCCGCGCAGCTTTCCGGCTGTGGGCGTGCGCCGGATCGTGCGGAGATTGTCGTCATCAACGGTGCCGAGCCTGCTTCCATTGACCCGGCGAAAATCGCAGGGCAACCGGAGGGCCGTGTCGCTTATTGCATGTTTGAGGGGCTCGCGCGCTACAACGATAATGGCGAGAGCGAGCCAGGGATCGCGGAGCGCTGGGACCTAACGCCTGATGGGCGAACCTACACGTTCCATCTCCGCAAGGCGCAGTGGAGCAATGGCGACGCGGTCACGGCTCAGGATTTTGTGTGGTCGTGGCTGCGCGTGCTGCGGGAACCGAGCGCCGAGTATCGCTACCAGATGTATTACCTGAGGGGAGGTGAAGATTTTGCGAAGGCGTTCGATGAGCAAAAGAGCCCAGACGAAAAAACCGTCGGCTTGCGCGCAGCGGACGATCTGACGCTCGTCGTGGAACTCACGAACCCGACGCCCTACTTTATCGACCTTTGCGCGTTCTATACGTTTTTCCCCGTACATCGCGGAAGCATCGAAGCGGCGGAAAAAGCAGGCCAATCGTGGCTGCGCCCGAGCACGCTCGTGGGCAACGGGCCCTTTTTACTGAAGGAGTGGCGCCTGAACGATCGCATCCGCGTGGCTAAGAATCCGCGCTATTGGGATGTCGCAAACGTCTTGGTTCAGACTCTCGATATCATTCCGGGGACCAACCCGAATACCGCGTTCAATTTCTACCACAGCGGTGTCGCGGACCTTATTCTCGACAAAGCACTCATCCCCACATCGCTCATCCCTGAGCTTAAAAAGCGACCTGATTTTCACTCCACGCCAATCCTTGGGACGTACTTCATGCGGTTCAACGTGACAAAGAAACCGTTCGACGATGCGCGGGTGCGGCGCGCGTTTTCCATGCTCGTGGATAAGCCGCTGCTTACCGATAAAATCACCCAAGCGGGCGAAGTGCCTACAAATGAATTTGTCCCCGCAGGAACCGCTGGCTACGTCTCCCCGAAAGGCCTGGCGCGCGATGTGGACGGTGCGCGCAAGCTGCTCGCCGAGGCGGGATTCCCCGGCGGCAAGGATTTCCCGCAGGTGCATTATCTTTATACCAACCGCAGCGAAGTGGACGACAAGGTGGCCGTGGAAATCCAGTCGATGTTCAAAAAAGAACTCGGGATATCCATAGACCTCACGAAGCAAGAATGGAGCGTCTATCAAGAATCGCTAAAGAAGCTCGATTACGACTTCGCGCGGTCTTCGTGGGTCGGCGACTACAAAGACCCGAACACGTTTCTCGATATGTGGCTCGCCAGCAGTGGCAATAACGAGACGGGTTGGAGTGACAAGCAATACGACGATCTCATTGGCTCCGCCGGGAAGGAACCCGATCGCGAGAAACGCTACGCATTTTTTCGCCAAGCCGAGAGCAGGCTCTTGAGTGAAGCCGTCGTCTGCCCACTCTTTACTTACGTTGTCATCATGTTTTACGACGATAAACGGCTCGGTGGCGTCCACGGAAACATCACGGACGAACACCCGTTCCGCACCTTGCACTGGAAGAAACCGTGATGCATCTCATCGTCTATCTGCTCTATCGCGCGCTCGGGTTTGGAATCGGTCTTTTGCCGCTCGGCCTCGTGATCTGCATCGGGCGAGTGATCGGACTGTGCGGTTATTTCCTCGTGGCGAAATACCGTCGCATCGCCCTGCACAATCTTCGCATTGCATTTCCCGAGAAAACCCCGAAGGAACGCCGCTCGCTGGCGCGTGCGCATTTCGCGAGGCTCGTCGGCAATCTCTTCGCTGCTGAGAAAATCGGGCGGCTATCTCGCGAGCAAGTCTCCGCGCTCGTAGAAATCGAAGGCAGGGAGATCATCGAGAAACTTGTCGCAAGTAAACGCGGAATCGTCGTTCTCGTCAGCCATATCGGGAACTGGGAACTGCTCTCGCAGCTTTGGCCGGTTATTTTCCAGTGCTCTAGCGGTTCCGTCTATCAACAGCTCGGCAATCGGTACATCGACGCCCATGTTCGCAAAACTCGCAGCCGACTTGGGCTCGCACTTTTCGAGAGGAAGGAAGGGTTTACTCAGGCGATGGAGATGCTGCGGAAAGGCGGCTGCGTAGGCGTGCTGTCCGATCAACATGCGGGCGACGCAGGTGTCTGGTGCCCACTCTTTGGGCGGCTCGCCAGCACGACTTCACTGCCCGCGATGCTCGCCCTTCGCACCAAGGCCGCGCTGGTCCCCTTGGCCATGCACACGGACGGCGTGGGGAAATGGAGACTCATTATAGAGAAGCCCGTGGTGCCCGACGAAAATGACGCCGCAACCGTCACTGCGCAGCTCAACATTGCGCTCGAGACACAAATCCGGAGAGTGCCCGCCGATTGGTTTTGGGTTCATAACCGTTGGAAAACGCCGAAGCCTGATTTTCTCCTCGTGAACTACAAACGCGGCATCGCCTACCAGCGCATCGTGACGGAAGAAACCGTCCCTGATGCCGCCGCGGGCGAGCTCTTTGTGTTCGCCGCGCGCAAAGTCGCGCCCGCTCCGCAACTCCAGCCATTCCGTATTCTCATCCGCTCGTCGAACTGGCTTGGCGACGCCGTCATGACCGTGCCCGCGATCCGCGCAATCAAGCGTGGACGGCCCGACGCACACATCACCGTCCTCACGCCCGCCAAGCTCGCCGACGTTTACCGACTCATCCCCGAAGTGGATGACATCATCACATTCACCCCACAGAAGGGCAGGGGACTCGCCCGCAAACTCCGCGGCATCTTTCACGTATTCACCGTCGCCCGGCTCGTGAAACAGCGCGCCCCATTCGATGTCGCGATTCTTTTCCCCAATAGCATCCGCACCGCTATCGAGACATGGCTGACCGGAATCCCACGGCGTGTCGGTTTCCCCGGCCACGCGCCGCGTTCATGGCTGCTCAATCAAGTCCTCCGTGACAAGCCGCGCAAGAAGAGCGACGGCCCCGCTCCTCCTCCAATTCACCAGGTGAACCATTACTTGCGCATCGTCGAGTTCATCGGGGGACGTGCGGATATGGGGATGCAGCCGCTCGATGCCGCCGTCGAAATCTCGCAGGAAAGAATGTCGTCGCCGCGCGTCGTCGTGCCGCGCGTCCGCATCGCCATTTGTCCAGGCGCAGAATACGGCCCTGCGAAACGCTGGATGCCCGAGCGTTTTGCCGAGGTGATGCGCGCAGTGAGTGACGAATACGAGACGGATTGGTTCCTCGTCGGCACCGCCAAGGACTGGCCCGTGGCGGACGACATTGAGAAGCGCGCTTCGCTCCCTAGTGCAAAAAATGTCTGCGGCACCACCTCGTTGAAAGAGCTGATCGAACTGCTGAAAAGCTGCCACGTCCTTGTCACCAACGACACCGGGACCATGCATCTCGCGGCGCTCCTTGGACTGCGAACCATCTCCATCTTCGGCAGCACCGAGCCCACGCTTACTGGACCTCTTGGCCCAGGCCACGTCGTGCTGCGACACCAAGTCGAATGCAGCCCATGCTTCCTACGCGAATGCCCGCTCGACTTCCGCTGTATGAAAGCGATCGAAGCCATCGAAGTCGCCGCTGCCGTTTGCTCGATTATCGATGAAGGCGTGGAAGTGAAGTAGCCAACGGGACACGGACCACAATCCTCACTCGGCGAGCAAAAACCCGAACGCGCCGCGTGACAATCCCCCACAACCGGCTAAACACCCCGCCCCGCCCGAACGACCAATCAATTTCAGATACACTATGGATCGCAAAGCCATCATCATTCTCATCGTCACCGTCGCCGCATATTTCGGGTATCATTTCGCCGTTCAGCGCCCGAAGGACCAGGCCCATGCAAAAGCAATCGCCGAGTGGGATAAAGCACACGGTGCCGAGTGGCGCGCGCAGCAGGCGGCAAAGGCAAAAGGCGCGCCCGTTGAGCCTCAGACGCCCGTCGTCACCGCCAGCGGGCAACCCGCAGCGCCAGTGCCAGCACTGGAGGCCAAGCCCGCTGAACCCGCGAAGACGGAGACCGTGGCCAGCATCCCCGGCACGGTGGAGTATCTTTTCACCAATGCAGGCGGCGGCATCGCTTCGGCAACGCTCAAGGAGCACTTCGACGACAAGGCGCTCCAGACGCTCGTGAAGCTGAATGAGTTTGGCAGCATCCCCATCGGCGCACTGAGCGAGGCCGCGGGAAATGAAGCATTGGCCAAGGTTCCCTGGGCCATGCAAGTGGACCAAGCGGCGCGCACCGTAACCTTCACGCGCACGGACGATGTGCGGAAGATCGAGATGGTGAAAAAGTTCACCCTTCCCCGCGAGAAAACGCTCAAAGACGAATACATCATCGGTCTCGACATCTCCTACAAGAACGTCGGCGAAGCCCTCGTTCTCGTCCCTTCCAGCTTCCTCCACCTCGGCAGCAGCTCGCCACTGCGCTACGATGAACTCCCCACTTACCAGACCTTTAACTGGTGGCAGGACGGCTCGAACCACTCCATAGACACGAGTTATTTTCCCTACAGCAAAACGCTCGGCATTTTCGGCCACGAGGAGCGCACTGAGTATCGCCAGAGCAGCGAGCAAATCCGCTGGGCAGCAGTCGCCAACCAGTATTTCACCACGATGGCCGTCATCCTCACCGAGCCCGGCTCGACGGAGCAAAAACTCCGCGACACCCTCGCCAACACTGCATGGGCCAAGCGCACCGAAATCCCCAACGATGCATGGCGCGGCGCAAGTCACGCGCTCTCCGGCGACCATCATCTTTTCCGCCTCGACGGAGCAATCGCCATCCCGCAGTTCGCCCTTGAGGTCGGGAAATCGGAGACACGCCGCATCCAAATCTTCGCAGGCCCACGCGAGCTTCGCCGCCTCCGCCTTTACGACAATAGCGAAAGCGACGTGCTGGATTACGGCTCCTTCCTTGGCCTGCCCACCGGCCCATTTAGCAAATTCCTCCTCGTCTCGATGAGTTGGCTTTACTCCAAAGTCGGCAGCTACGCATGGGCCATCGTCCTCCTCACCATCCTTGTGAAATCCGTCCTCTGGCCGCTCCAGAGCAAGGCCAACAAGAACATGAAAAAGATGTCCGAGCTGAATCCGGAGATGAAGCGCATTCAGGACAAATACAAAGACGAGCCCGTCAAAGCGCAGCAGGAAATCGGTAAGCTCTTCAAAAAAGCGGGCGTCAATCCGTTGAGCGGATGCTGGCCAATCTTCATCCAGATTCCCATCTTCATGGGCTTCTACAACATGCTCGGCAAAGCCGTAGAGCTGCGCCACCACGGCTTCCTATGGGTCCACGATCTCTCCGCGCCCGACACCGTCGCGCACGTTCTCGGGCTGCCCATCAATCCGCTCCCGCTGCTCATGGCCGCGACCATGTTTATCTCCATGAACCTCACGCCGAGCACCGGCGACCCGATGCAGCGCCGCATGTTCATGCTCATGCCGCTCATGTTCATCTTCATGTGCTACAATTTCGCGTCCGCCCTCGCGCTCTACTGGACCGTGCAAAACATCATTTCCATCGTGCAAATTTTAATCAACAAGCGTAACAATCCGCCCGCTGGAACGGCTCAACTCATTCCGGCCAAATAAAACGCGCTCACTCCTATGAATCCAACGCCGAAAGAAATTCTCGATACCATCCTCGGGCACCTCGACTTCGCATTTGAGATCAAAGAAACCGAGTCCGGCGGAGGAATCACTCTCCAGATTTATAGCCCGGAAAAAGAACGCCTCATCGGGCGGCGTGGCGAAGTCATGGAAGACCTCCAACTCGTCGTAAACAGGATGCTCCTCGCCAAAGACCCAAAAGCCCCGCGCGTCACCGTGGACGTCGAGCACTACCGCGAGATGCACGACGATGAACTGGTCGCCCGCGTGAAGCAACTCGCCGAAGTCGTCCGCAACACAGGTCGCCAATACCAGCTAGAGCCGATGAACAGCTACCAGCGCCGCATCATCCATAACGCGTTCAAAGGCGACCCTGACATCGAGACGTGGAGCCCCGCCGACGATGCGCGTATCAAGCGCATCACGCTGCGTAGGAAGTAAACCGCCCCCCTTAAAGCTGCACCACTTGCACGCTGCGGATGTCCGGGGCGGCGAGCAGCTCTTTCACCACGGCTTCGCCGGGTACCGTATCGAGGTTCAGCACTGCGAGCGCGTGGCCACCGGCTTCGTTGCGGCCCATGCTCATCGTTGCGATGTTCACGCCGTGCTTGCCCATGAGCGTTCCGATCCAGCCGACCATGCCGGGCCGATCTTTGTTTTCGTAAATGAGCAGCGCGCCCTCGGGCCGTGCTTCCACGAAGCGACCGTTGATTTTCACGATGCGCGGTTGGCTGCCAAAATGCGTCGCTGCCACGCTCACCCAGCCGCCTTCGCCGGTCGCGGTGAGTTCGATGAGTTCTGCGAAGTCGCCACCAGCGGTCTCACGGCTCTCGGTCACTTTTACGCCGAGTTGCTGCGCAAAGGCGGGAGCGTTCACTTCATTGACGCCGCCGCCGCTGGCCACGCGCAGGAACGACTTCAGAATCGCCCGCGTGATGGGCGTGGTGTCCTGCTCGTTCAGCTTGCCCGAGTAGTTGATATTGATGCTATCGCAGCGCTTTGCCGCGATCTGACTGAGGAAAAGGCCGAGCTTTGCGCCGAGCGCGATGTTTGGCCCGATGATGGCCAGAGTCTTCGCGTCCACGCTCGGCATGTTCACGGCGTTGCGGACTTCGCCGGTGAGGAGCATCGCACGGATTTGCTGCGCGACTTCGATACCTACATTTTCCTGCGCTTCCGCTGTGCTCGCACCGAGGTGCGGCGTGAGGACGATGTTCGGCGCGGTGCGAAGCGGATTGTCGGCTGCGGGTGGCTCGATCTCGAAGACGTCCACGGCGGCTGCCGCGACTTGCTTGCTGCGGAGCGCATCGGCAAGGGCTTGCTCATTGATGAGCCCGCCGCGTGCGCAGTTGATGATGCGCACGCCCTTCTTCGTCTTCGCGAGGCGCTCGGCGTTCAGCATGTCGCGCGTCTCATCTGTGAGCGGCATGTGCATGGTGATGTAATCGGCGAACGGCAAAATGTCTTCGAGCCGCTCGACCAGTTCCACCTGCATGACGCGGGCGCGGCTCTGGCTAAGATACGGGTCGTAAGCGTGGACGCGCATCCCGAAAGCAATCGCGCGCCGCGCAATCTCAGTGCCGATGCGGCCCATGCCGAGAATCGCTAGCGTTTTCCCATAAAGCTCCACGCCCTCAAAGTTTTTGCGCTCCCATTTGCCGGCCTTCATCGAGGCGTCCGCCTGCGCGATGTTGCGCGAGATGGCCATGAGCAGGCTGAACGCGTGCTCTGCCGTGGAGATGGTATTTCCCGCCGGCGTGTTCATCACTACGATGCCCGCTTTCGTTGCCGCATCCGTGTCCACATTATCCACCCCGACACCCGCGCGGCCCACGCACTTCAGCTTCTTGGCGGCGGCGATGACCTTCGCGTTCACCTTTGTCTGCGAGCGGACGACGAGGCCGTCGAACTCTCCGATGATTTCCAGCAGCGCGTCTTCCTTGAGGCCGGTCTTTACGACCACATCCACCAATCCGCCCTCCAAGAGTTCGGCTACGCCGCGTTCACTGACTGGGTCTGCTACAAGTACTTTTGGTTTGCTCATTATTTTAGAAAAAGGGCGCGCAGTGTCGCCACCCCGCGCGTTTCGGCAAATCGAAAGTTGCATTACCTCGCGGAAACTTCCTTTCCGCAGCCCGCCCGGCGACTACCGCGTCGCCGTCGCGTCGCCGACAAAGAGCACTTTCCCCACCGGCAGCACGTCCGCATTATCGAAGCGGTTTAGCCATTGGATGAGCTTCGGGTCGCGCTCGAACTTGCGCGCGATGGAGAACAGCGTGTCGCCTTCCGCCACGACGTAAGTCGTCCGCGCTGCGGGCGTCGGCTGGGTGCGGAAGGGCTTCAACGGGACAGCCGCCTCGTCTGCGGCAAAGGCCGAGCAGGCGAGAATGGCGAGCAGTGTTGGAAGCAGGCAGCGCATGTTGATTGGTTGGCAGACTACTCTTTAGCAAACGCCTTGCCAAGGGACTGCTGCCGCAATTTGACAAACACGACACATTCCCAGACTGGCGGATTTCCACGGATGTGCAAAAGGTGCGGACGTGTCTATGCGCGCAATCTTTTTGGCCCTCTTTGTCTTTACGGCGCGGGTCTTTGCCGACCCGCCGACGGGATACTATTCTGCGGCGACTGGACTCACGGGCGTCCCGCTGAAGTCGGCGCTCAATGGCATCATCAAAGCGGGGCACACCGTCATTTTATACGACGACCTTTTCGGCCCGATCAAAGCGCTGCACCAAGACCCGGCGAACAGCTCGAACTTCATCCTCATCTACAGCGGGCTATCCATCCCGAAGTCATCGTCCACCTGGAATCGCGAGCATCTCTGGCCGCGCTCGCGCGGAAATGGCGAGCATCTCGGGCCGGATGACAGCGATCTTTTCCACGTCATGCCGTGCGATGCGGATGTGAACACGCAGCGTGGCGTCTTGTATTTCGACCTCAGCGATGTGGCCGACGGCGGCTACACAAACCCCGCCCACGCTGAAGCCCCACTCTGCACGCGCGACTCCAATTCGTGGGAGCCGCTCGCCTCGCAGCGCGGCGACATCGCCCGCGCGCTCTTCTATATGGCGACGCGCTACGACGGCACGGAACCGAACACGACCGACCTCGAACTCGTCCGCTCCGGCCCGACGGGACCGCAGATGGCCAACCTCGACACCCTGCTCGCATGGCACGCCGCCGACCCGCCGGACGCTGCCGAGCAGGGGAGAAATGACCTCATTTTCTCGACCTATCAGCACAACCGGAATCCGTTCATTGACCACCCGGAATACGCAGCGGCGATTTGGGGCACGGGCGTCGGCAACACCCCAGTCGCGCAAGCGACAAACGGCGTGGAGTCCGCCGTCGAAGCGCCGTTCGTCGCGGGGAGTTTCATCGTGCGAATGTCCCCGCCAATCACTACGGGGACCGTCGCGGTGAACTTCACCACGAGCGGCACGGCGAGCGGCAGCGACTACACACTGAGCGGCTCCGGCGTCTCGTGGAACTCGGCTACCGGCACGGGCAGCATCCTTTTTTCAAGCGGCACGTCGGCGGTGACGGTGACGCTCTCCCCGACCCCGGACAACACCGCCGAGCCGCTCGAAACCGCGCAACTCACGCTCTCCAGCGGCACCGGCTACACGCTCACCGGCGGGCCCGCAAAACTCACCATCTCCGACATCACACCAAGCGCCGCGGACGGCGTGATTGCATCGTGGAACTTCAACAACGCTCCCAACGCCGCAGTCCCGAAATGGAACTCCATCATCGCGCCCTCGGCAGGCGCGGGCGAAGTCCGGCTCGGCGGATGGAGCGGTGCGGCGAACACGGGCGGCACGATCCCCGGCGTGAACGACGCATTCACCGGAGTCACCGGCAATTCCCTGAGCCTCGTCGGCACAGGCGGAAATGGACGCTCGCTCGACGTAGTCGTGTCCACCTCCGGCTGGGCGGCGATGAGCGCCACGCTTTTCACGAAAGGCAGCAGCACGGGCTATAATTCGGCGACGTGGAGCTGGAGCGCAGACGGGACGACGTTCACGTCTCTCGCGGGAATCAACACGGCGTCTCAGTCCAGCTCGTTTCAGCAGGTCCCGCTTGTCGTGGATGTGACGGCGATTGGTGCGTTGAACAATCTCTCCACCTTCACGCTCCGCTGCACATTTTCGGGAGCGACGGGCAGCACGGGCAGTTCGAGGATCGACGACCTCACCATCCTCGGCACGCGCTACAGCCAAGCATGGCTCTCGCGCTTTCCTCCGCTCACCGGCACCTCCGCCGCGCGCACCGCCGACCTCGACGGCGACGGGCTCAACAACTTCGCCGAGTGGGCGTTCGACCTCGATCCGTTCGACGCCACCGGCGCACCCGCCACCAGTGGCAGCGCCGTCTCCGCGCCCGACCCCGCCGACGGCAACGTGATCAAATCATGGCCGACCATCCGCTTCGCCCGCCGCACCGACGCCCCGCAGATCACCTACGTCGTCGAATACAGCACAGACCTTTCCGCATGGACCATCGGCGGCACGCTCGTAGCCACCGAGTCGAGCGGCGAAGCGGGCAGCGAGCTTGCAATCTACCGCGCCGGAATCCCGCTCACCGGCAACGGCGCAAGCCCAAAAGTCTTCCTCCGCGCCCGTGCGACAATGCCGTGAGTGAGACCTAGTCGAGCATGTCGAAGATCGCTCCGAACTTCGCTGCGGCCGCTTCTTCTGCGACGGGCTTGTTGAGGATGTCGCCGACATCCCGGTGCTCCACGAGCTCGGGGTCTAGCTCTTTGAGGAAGCTGCTGGAGATGCAGGGGACGACGCTGCCGTACTTCGCCCGCTGGCGGCACCACGTCAGGGCCAGCGTGCGCTGGGCGCGGGTGATTCCTACGTAAAGCAGGCGGCGCTCTTCGTCCACGGTGCCTTCGGATTTCGAGCGGTCGTGCGGGATGACACCCTCCTCCACGCCCATGAGATAGACGTGCGGGAACTCCAGCCCTTTGCTGGCGTGGAGCGTGATGAGCGTGACGCCGCCTTCGTCGTCGTCTTTGTCGTCCTCGCGCTCTTGGCGGAGCATCATTTCATCGAGAAACCCTTGCAGCCCCTTGTCGCTGCGCCCCTCGAACGCCTCGAAATTTGCGAGGATGTCGCGCACGCTGCGCTCGCGGTCCATCCATTCCTCCGGCGTCTTGCAAGTGCGCTGGAGGTCGGCGAGGTAGCCGCTTTCTTCGATGAGTTTTCGCAGGACGGCGGGCTGATTGGAAAGCGGCTCGTGGAGCTTGGTTTCGTGCTCGTCGAGGAAGGCGGCGAACTTCTCGATGGCGTTCTGCGTGGCCGCGCGGAGTGCGCCGAGGAAGCGGTCGTCGCGCAGTGCCTTGAAGACGGAGGTGTGCGTGCGGATGCTGTATTCCGTCGCCTTTTCCACCGTCGTATCCGAGATGCGGCGCGCGGGCGTGTTGATGATGCGGAGCAGCGCCACATCGTCGTCCACGTTCAAAAGGCACGACGCATACGCCAGAATATCCTTCACCTCGCGCCGGTCGAAGAAGCTCTTCCCGCCGATGATGCGGTAGGGCACGCGCAGGCGGCGGAAGTTTTCCTCCACCTGCCGACTCTGCGCATTCATGCGGAAGAGGACCGCGAAGTCCTCCCACTTTTGCGCCTCCGCCGTCTTGCGCGCGTTGATCTCCTCCGTGATGAACTCCGCCTCCTGCCGGTCGTCCGGCATGGCGATGATTTTGACCTTCTCGCCGCCATCCTTCGCGCTCCAGAGGTTCTTCGGGCGGCGGCGCGGGTTGTTTTTAATGAGCGAGTTTGCCGTGCCGAGGATGAAGTTCGTGGAGCGATAGTTCTGCTCCAGCTTCACCACCGTCGGCCCCGGAAAGTGCGCCTCAAACTCCAAAATGTTCGTCACGTCCGCGCCGCGCCAGCCGTAGATGGATTGGTCGTCGTCGCCCACCACCGCGACGTTGGGCCGCATCCCGGCAAACTCCGGCGAAGTCGGGTGCGGCTTGGCGAGCAGCGAGACGAGATCGAGTTGGAGGCGGTTCGTGTCCTGAAATTCATCCACCATCAAATACTTGAACCGCCGCTGCCACCGCTCCTGCACGGCGGGGTGCTCGTTGAGCAGCTTCACCGTGAGCAAAAGCAAGTCGTCGAAGTCCACGGCGTTCAGCGTTTTCAGCTCCGCGTTGTAGCGGGCGAAGACCGCACCGAGCAGCGTCTTATCGTCCTCCGGTGCCCGCCAGCCGTTGTTCTTCGCTTTGCTGATGGCGTTCTTCGCCACATGCGGGTCCAGTTTCTCATCACGCGACGCCGTGCGGGTGATGATCTTTTTGATGAGCCCCATCTGGTCGCCCTCGTCGTAGATGGAGAAGTTCTTTTTGTATCCCAGCGCCTCAATGTCCTGCCGCAAGATGCGCACACACAGCGCGTGAAACGTGGACATCGTCACCTTCTTCGCTTGGTCCTCCGGCACCAGCGCCGCGAGCCGCTCGCGCATTTCCGTCGCCGCTTTGTTGGTAAATGTGACTGCCAAAATGGAGTCCGCCGCAATCCCTTGGCTGAGCATGAACGCCGTCCGCATCGTGATGACGCGCGTCTTCCCGCTCCCCGCGCCCGCAAGGATCAGCAGCGGACCTTCGGTGGTACGCACCGCAAGTTCCTGCTCGGGATTAAGGTCAAATAGTCGAAAGCCAGCCATCGTTGAAAAAAGGAGCGCGAGACAAGCGACGCACGCCCCCCGGCGCAAGGGAATGTTCCCCTCACTTTCTTGCGAGCCTTAGACTTCCTGCTTCTGTCCCTCGGGCGAACCGTATTACACCTGCGCCCGGCCATGCTTTCCATTCGCATCGAAAAACTCACCAAGCGCTTCGGCACATCCACTGCGCTCCACGCGCTCGACCTCACCATTGGCGCAGGCGAGATATTCTTTCTCCTCGGCCCGAGCGGCTGCGGAAAGACCACGCTCCTCCGCACGATCGCGGGCTTTTACCAACCGGAGGAAGGGCGCATCTTCTTTGGCGATACCGATGTCACGCACCTCCCGCCGCACGAGCGACACACCGGGATGATGTTCCAGAGCTACGCGCTTTGGCCTCACATGACGGTCGCGCAGAATGTCGCCTTCGGCCTCGAAGAGCGCAAACTCCCGCGGCCCGAAATCGACCGGCGCGTGAAGGAGGCCCTCGCCTCCGTCCGCATGGAATCTTACGCCGAGCGCAAGATCAACCAGCTCTCCGGCGGTCAGCAACAGCGCGTCGCTCTTGCCCGCGCCATGGTCATCCGCCCCCGCGCTCTGCTCCTCGATGAGCCGCTCTCGAACCTCGACACCAAGCTCCGCATCGAGATGCGCGGCGAGATTCGGCGCATCTGTAAAGAGGCAGGGCTCACGGCCATCTACGTCACTCATGATCAAAAAGAAGCCCTCAGCGTCGGCGACCGCATCGCCGTCATGGAAGCCGGGCACATCCGCCAAGTCGGCCCGCCCGCCGAAGTCTATCGCCGCCCGCATTCCCGCTTCGTTGCCGACTTTATGGGCGAGACGAACTTCATCGAAGGCACCGTCCTCTCCGCCAATGCCAGCACCATCCGAATCGACACGTCGCTTCGCCAATTCATCGCCACCACCCACGGCAGCACGCCCGCCGTCGGCCAGCGCGTCACGCTCAGTATGCGCCCCGAGGCTTGGCACCTCGGCCAAGACGCCACCGCGCCCAACGCCATCCCCGGCCACATCCGCGAGCGCATCTACCTCGGGGAAATGGCGCAATACCGCTTCGCCAGCGCAGGCACGCTGCTCAAAATCTACGAGCTGAACCCACGCTTCGTTTTCAAATCCGACGATCAGGAACTCACCGCCAGCATCGAGCCTGACGACGTCGTCGTCCTCAACGGCTAAAGCCGGTTTAAAAGTGGAATAGCGCGAAGTCGCGATAGCGAAAAGTAGCCCGCGAGTCCCTTCGCGGTATTTCGCGACTCGCGAAGCGACACTCCAAAGATTGGTCGCTTCGCGAAGATTGTTCAGCCGCGAAGGGACTCGCGAGCTACTGTGCGCTTTGCGCTGTTCCACTTTTAGTCACACCCGTGGAATTGCAAACGGACGCCCCATCGAAAAGAGTGACGCTCATCATGATCACTCGCCGCCGACTCCTCGCACTCGCCCCGCTCCTCATTCTCCCCGCTCGGGCACAACGCGCGCCTTCCAAAAAGAAAGGCTCGTGCTCCGGGAGCGCGGACGCTGCGGATAAGCTCAAAACAACCTGGCGCTACGATTGGGGCGCGCAAGGCGGCAGTTCGCCGACGGTGGAATTCGTCCCGATGGTAAAGGGCACGCCGCATTTCCGCGCGGGCTTTTGGGAGCAAGTCGCGGGGCTGAAAGCGCGGGGCGCGAAACATCTCCTCGGCTTCAACGAGCCCGAGCGAAAGAGCCAAGGCAATCTCACCATCGCACAAGCCCTCGACCTTTGGCCCAAGCTGGAAGCCACGGGGCTGCGCCTCGGCAGCCCCGCTCCATCCTCCGATGGCGGCGGGATGGCGTGGCTGCACGAGTTCATGAAGGAGGTGAAAAAGCGGAAGCTCCGCGTAGATTTCATCGCAGTCCATTGGTACCGCAGCTCCGACCTCGCGGCGTTTGAAAGCTGGCTCAAAGACCTGAAGCACGACTTCGACCGCCCTGTGTGGCTCACGGAGTTCAACGCTTGGAACGCCGATGAGAACACGCAGGAACGCTTCCTCAAAGGCGCCGTCAAAATCCTCGAACGGCTCACCTTCGTCGAACGCTACTCCTTTTTCTCACCCGGTGCCGGGAAGCCGGGGAGCCTCTTCAAAGCCGATGGGCAGTTGAGTGAGCTGGGGGAGTTTTATCGGGAGTTGTGAAGCGATAGGGGTAGGGACGGCGCATTGGTTTGCGGCGCCCCTCCTTCCGAACCGGACTGGCGGCTCTCTCCCGACGTGTCGGGACTCTCCAGTCAGCAGGTGACTGCTTTTCGCAAACTGATGATTTCTTCGCGTTGGGTCGCTTCCAGGCTTAAGTACCCTTGCTCGGTAAAGTAGTGGTTGTTCCATCTTTGATCGTCTCGTCCTCTCCCTCTTCCTTTTAAAAGAGCCGACCGCACATGACCGAGCCAGCGATGAGGGCTGGTGCAGGCGGGCTCATCGTTGGGAGTGTGGGATTTGCGGGGGCGGGGGCAAGGTGCGCTTTGGCTACTCGCGGGGGATCTCGTTGACGGTGTAGTAGGCCTTTTTGTGGAGGATGGGCTGGCCGTCCTGAGCGGTGAGTTTGCCGAGGTCGAAGTCGTGGATGTGGTCTTCGGTGATTTTGTCGAGGTGGAGGTGGACGGTGAGGCCGTCGGCGGAGGGTTCGGCGCGGAGGACGCGCGGGGTGGTTTGATCGACTTCGGGGCTGCCGTATGCGCCGTGGTAGATGTGGGTGTAGGTGGTGACGAGGTAGTTGTCGGGGCGGGCGGCGGTTTCGCGATTGATGGGTTTTGTGAAGGTGAGGAGGAAGCCGTCTTTGCGGATGTTGATTTCTTTGACTTCGAAGGGGACGACGCCGTTCCAGTCGATGCGCTGGAGGGCGAAGGGCTCGGTGCCGCGGACGGGCCACTGGCGGTTGGTGGTGAAGCCGCCGGCGATGAGCTGGCCGCGGGGGGAGAATTCGACGTTCATGATGCCGGTGGAGAGGCCTTCGCGGAATGGGTAACAGGCGCCCTGCCAGACACCGTTTACGAGTTCGGTGGTGGCCCTCATGATGACGCTGGTGGTGTAGTCGCCGAGGAAGAGCTGGCCGTCGAAGGGGCCGAATTTTCCGCCGGTGGTGGCAAGGCGGAATCCGGAGATGGAGCGTCCCATTTTAATGTAGGGGAATTTGACGGCGGGGGGGATGAGTTCTTTGACGCGCTTTTTTTCGATGCCCATGCGGGAGCCGCTTTTGGGCTCGAGTTCGGGGGCTTTCATGCCGGGGACAAAGGGATACCAGTTGTAGCTGGCGGGGTGGCCGAGGAATGCGCCGGGCTTGAGGTGCTTGAGGGAACAGCAGCCGTTCCACGGGCCCTGGCTCTCGATGACGAACATGGCGCCTTGTGCATTCGCGCCGACGCCGCCGGGGCTGCGGAGGCCGCTGCAGATGGGGATCATTTTGCCCTGCGGGGTGACTTTGACGGCCCATCCGCGGAAGAGGTTGTGGGATTCGTAGGAGCCGCTGAGGCCGAGGGCGATGGTGATGGCGCCGTCGGCGTCGGGCTTGGACCCGAAGGCGAATTCGTGGCCTTCGGCGTAGCCCCAGTTGTTGCTGAGGGTGTCGTAGCGGTCGGCGACTTCATCGCCGTCGGTGTCGGAGATGCGTGTCGCTTCGCCCCACGTGACGGCCGTCATCGCGCCGTCGCGCCACGAGAGGGTGAAGATTTCGTCCTGCCCGCTGGCGAAGAGGTGATACTCGGGCTTTGGCGGCACATCGAATGCGCCTTTGATAAAATAGATGTCGCCGCGCCTTGTGCCGACTGCGAGGCGTCCGTCCGGCAAGCTCTCCAGCCCGCCCGGCCGCATGGGCACGGTGGCCGGGATGGGGATATTGACGATGGGGTAATACTTCGCCTCCTCGGATGCGGTGCCCCACATTTCCCCGAGGTCTTCGTCTGCGCGAAGTTGCGGTGCGAGGGCGAGGGCGAGAGCGATGATGGTGCGGATGCGAAACATGGAAAGTGCGGGTTGCTTTGCTACACGCGGCCGAGTGGGTGGTCGAGAACTCAAAGGCATGTGCGCGTTCCCGGGGTGTGATTAAAAGTGGAATGTGGCGCGAAGCGCCCAAGGAGCGGCGACATTCCTGTCGCTGTCCCCAAACGCGCGAAGCGCCTGATCTGAAGACCGTGCAGTTTTCGAGAGCCGCACGAATCTGATTGGGCGCTTCGCGCTTTTAGGACAGCGACAGGAATGTCGCCGCTCCTTGTCGCTGTCGCGACTTCGCTGCATCCACTTTTAATCACACCCCGTTCCCGGAGGCGCTATTTGCCGAACCGCTCCAGCGCCCAGTTTTTGAACACACCCTGCGCGTCGCCGCCTTTGCCGGGGAAGCCTCCGTGCTGCACCATCCAGACGATGGTGATGCCTTTGCCGGGGCGGACTTCCATGTTCGTCGCGTGGGCGCCGCCGTGGCCGAAGAAATCTCCGCCGACCGCGTGGCCGAGGCCGTAGCTGTCCTTCACCGTGTCGGGCGTCTGGCGTTTGGTGATTTCCTTGAACGAGGCCTCGCTGAGGTAGCGCCGTCCGTTGAGTTCGCCGCCATTGAGCATCATACGGCAGAAGGTCGCCGTGTCCTGCGCCGTGGAAAACAAACCGCCGGCGGGCATCGGGAAGCGATGCGTGCGGTCGGTGAGCGGGTAGATGAGCTGGCTCACGGGGAATTCTTCGAGGTTGGTTTTCTCCTTATCCGGGCGGTACGATTTTGCCACACGCGCGTTCTGTTCCTCGGTGGGCCAGAAGGTCGTGTCCTTCATGCCGAGCGGCTCAAACAGACGCTTCTGCATGAAGTCCTCATACGGAATCCCGCTCACGACTTCGAGGACGCGGGCCGCTGTGTTGATGCCGGCGTTGGAGTATTGATACTTTGTTCCGGGCTCGGTCTGGAGCGGCGTCATCGCGTAACTGCGCACCGCTGCGGAGAGCGGGAGTCCGTCGAGCGTCGGCTTTTCGATGGCGGATTGAAACGGCATCCCGCTCATGTGGCTGAGCGTCTCGCGAATTGTGACGGGATGCGCCGGTTTCTTTAGCAAAACGTGAGCGTCGTCCTTTTCTGCGATGACCATCTGGCCGCGAAACTCGGGAAGGTATTTCTCCACCGGATCGTCGAGGGCGATTTTCTTTTCATCCACAAGCATCATCACGGCGACGGCGGTGATAGGCTTCGACTGCGAGGCGATCCAAAAGACGGAATCCGCAGTCATCTTTTTCCCCGCAGCGACATCTGCGAAACCGACCGTCTCCACCGCGAGCACCTTGTCTTTATCGGCCACGAGCGCGACGGCTCCGGCGAGTTCGTGCTTCTCCACAAAAGGCTGGAGCAAAGACGCGACGGACGCCGGCTGTTCGGCGAAAAGTGACGACGGTACCGCGAACGCGGCGATGAGAGTGAGGATGTGACGGGTAAGCATAATGGCGTCCGGATAGACCCACCACCGCCCGCAACCGTAGGCGCGCCCTCGCGCCCCTCTGAGCGCCGGATTCGTCGAGTGCGCACGATTTACGACAGCGGGAAGCCGTAGATCCTAGGCTCCCAAGGCCGCACGCCAAGGACAACGTAAATGGTGTCTTGAACAATCCACTGGGCAACCACCAGAGTCGCGCATGACGCGGTCCATTGCTGCCCTTATCATCTTCCTCGCTGGCATCGCGCTCTGCCGGAGCGGGTATGTCAGCATGTATGAACCGGTCGTCTTAATCGAGAATGCCGGTCTCGGTGAGATTGTCGCCCATTCCGTGGCGCTCGATATGAAACGATGGGACGACCGCACACGAAACTGTATGGTCGTGGAGACGCGCATTCGCTCGGATGCGGGAGAATCGGTAACACGTCGCTTCTTCGCGGCCCCAGCGAATGCATGGAAGTTTTGCCTGCAGCATCCGGCGGGAGAACGTGTAGATGTTTCAGCACTGGGCAATGGCGATGAATGGAACCCCACCACAAAACGGGTGTTGGGCGGTTTGGGGATGATTTTCCTCGGCGGATTGGCAGCGATTGTTGGGTTGGCGCTACCCCCGACGGGCGACACTTTCGCGTCACGGTTCGGAGGAGCGGCTGTCGGCTTTGTGTTCCTCGCAGGTGGAATATCTGTAGCCTCAGCATTGTGGGGAGGAGCCGTCGAACACGCCCTGGCGAGATGGTGGACGCCGGTTTCGTGCGAGGTTTTGGATACGCGACTGGTTAGCGCCGGCAAGCACAGCAGCCAGAAGGAGTTCGCGTATCGCTACTCGTTCAAGGGCGTCAGCTACGAAAGCGTCGGGAAAGAGTTTCCTCTCACCAGCATGGATTCGCGACCGGTGGAGTGCCGCGTGCATCCAGAAGCTCCTTGGCGGAGCCGACTGACTTGGGGGTTTCGCCCGGCGCTTCTTATCGTCTTGTTTCCAGTTCCATTCCTTACGATCGGAATCCTTTTCGTCGCGCAAGTGTTGTTTCCATCCGCCGGACGATGGATTAAAGGAACAGATCCGAAAACCAGGTTTTGGAGAGAGTTTACGTCCTACAGCATCGCTGTGGCGTTTGTTGGGAGCATCGCGGGCATGTTTTTGGGGGTATTGTTGAAACTATGGATGGATGGAAATCCGTTTAAATGGGTTTGGACCGCAATGATATTCCTCTTTGCAATTCTCGTATTCGTCCCGAACGCAAAACGTCGAGCAGCGACAAAGTCCGCGAAGCACTAGAAAAGAAAGCCGTAGAAGCGTCGATCTCATCACAGTCCGGGCTTCGGGAATTCAGGCTACCAATACAGAGTTACTTCAAAGATTCGCGGAGAATCATTCAGAAACGCTACACCCGCACCACGCCGCAGCCGAAGTCCACCTCCAGCGCCGTCTCCGTCCGGCGCACCACGATGTCGGGCGAGAGGCGGTAAAGCAGACGCCGCCCGTCCTGCGGATTCTCCTCCGTCACCACGAGCTTTGCCGCCCGCAAGGCGACGAGGTGTTTCAGGGTTCCATCGAGACGCTTGCGCGATGACATCATCAACTGCGAAGCCGTCTGGCGAGGCGTCGCCGCCAGCGAGAGCAGCAGACGGCGGCGGGTCGGTTCACCCAGCGCGGCGAAGACCAAATCGGGATCCCAGCGCGGAGGCTGCGGAGCGGAAATAGGAGTCGAATCACTCATACTTAAACCCATGCCACACCTCCCGAAGCTCCGCAACCTCGCGGACACGTCCGTTTTCACCCGGCGGAAGCTCGGCTCGATGAAAACCACATCCATCCCGACGCAGCATTCGCTCCCCGAGGCGAAAACCACCCGCCTTTCGCCCTGGCCAAGTCTCCCCCATCCGGGCGGAAAAGTCGGCGCAACCCGACGGAGCCTCGCCAACCTCGCAACCACGATCGGCCCGGCCCGGAGTTAGCTCCCCTACCCCGCCAACAGAGACGGCGCAATCCACCCGAGCCTCCCAACAAGCGCACCCACTCCGGATTCAGACCAAGGGAGCCTCCCGACAAGCGCAGCCACTCCGCAATCAGATCGTGGGAGCCTCCCGACAAGCGCAGCCACTCCGGAATCGAGTCGCCCGAGACTCCCTTCCCTCAGCCGAAGAGTCCGCACGGACTCACCGAGATTCCTGAAGCGTTTGCCAAAAGTAATTTCCGATCTAGGACGACGGTTCCCGATTTATTGTGCGCCTGGGGCGGAGTCGTTGAGCCACAGCTCCAGATTGTCGAACATCTTCAGGAACATTGCTTTCGCATCCTCGTCGTCTGGAAGCCGCACTGCGTGGTACTCGATACTCAAATGGAGCTTATTGTCTCGCGACCAGAAGTCTGTGCCGTCATCCAAAATCATCTCCTGGCCGCTGCTCCCCGAGGACTCGAGCTTGATGTGTTTTCTCGCCTCGTTTCTGAACCACTGCGGTGTGAACTTGTCTGGGGTGAACACCCACATCCCTTTGTATTGTGTTTCATCCCCTTTGCTATCGGTACTACGGAAGTCGATTCGGATATTTCCATTCAGAGCGATGTCTGGCGTGAAGACCTCAAGTCCTGTCATCTTCTGGAAGCCGTGGTCGTTTTTTGATGTGGTCGCTTTCGCGATGGACTCGATCAGCCGTTGGCAAAAATCATCACCCTGAATCATGTCGCGCTTGAATCCGGCTTTCGCAAACGCGGCTCGCACTTCCTCAAAATGCGCCTTTTTTGCGGCAACGAAAGCACCCGCTTTCTGATCCTTTTTCCAGTTCAGCTCAAATGGTCTTGAACGAAAGCCGTCCACCGAAATTCGAGCGGTCGTCGGTGATTTGGGTTCCCCGAGCCTATAGAGATTCACAATGAACTCGTATGGGACCTGAGGCTCCATCTCGAACGATTGTGCGCCTGTAGCGCAGTATCCGACGGTAACATCCTTCCATTTCTCTTTGCTCAAGATTTCGTATCCCACGAAGCGCGGGATGAATCTGCCGAAATCAGGTTCGTCAAAGCCGGAAACGCTCACTGTCGTTGACGTTCGATTGACGAACGTAAAGTGGCCGACATACACGCCATCCTCGGGCGACGGGACGATCTTGATGGGGTAAAAGTCGTAATCTTTGACTGGGACCCACGTGGACTTCTCGGCTGCTTTCGGCGTTTTTTTCGGACGCTCCGCTGCGCTCGAGATGCCGCAATTCGCGAGGAAGAAAATGCAGAGCGCCTGTATGATGACTGCGGAGTTCACGCTCCGTTGTATCGCGGCGAGGTCGCTTTGTCCACCTGGCGTGCGATTCGCGCCACCCTATTTCTGTTGCCAGCGCTCAAACGTGTATTTCAGCGACTTGGTCGCGAGGCGGCCGGTCCAGACGTTGTGCTTCTTCGTATCCTCGTCCGGGTCGTTGGTGAAAATCGCGCGCATGCTCGCCTCCTCGGTCCCGTTTTTCGGGCGGGGAAACCCGGTCCATATCTCGACATCGCTGAAATACACATCGATCACGATGCTCTCCTGCGGACCGAGCACTTCAAAGCGAGGGCGATTCACACACCAAAAGATCGGCTTTTTCCGGACGACCCGTGCTTTACCGCTCTTATCGGTGATTTCGAAAGTCAGCGAGTCGTAGCCCCATGAACATCCTTCCTGCCATAGATTGACGGGCGTGTCCGTCGGGTTGGTGAGGACGACATTGAAATGCGATTTCTGGTCCCAGTAGGTGATGACCCGTTTGCCGTATGTCTCGGGAACCGCGATGGAGATGGATAGCGGAATCTCCGAAACCAATCGCACGTCGAGCTTCTCGGCTTCGATCGCGGCGGCGATCACTTTTCGCGCAGCGGCAGCATCGCCCGGAGCCACGCGAATCGTCCCGGTTTGCTTCTCCCGGTTCTGGATGGTCGCCTGGATACCGCTCTTCGAGAGCAACTCAACGACACGCCCGCCGTGCTTCGGGTGATCGAGATCGTAAGAGTAAGCCGCTACCGGAACGGCCGGTTCTTCGGGCGCGTCGCCGCCTCGCAACAAGGTTGCCGAAAGCAGGAATGTGAACACGAACGTGATTGCGTAGCGAATGCAGTTCATAGGCAGCGGTATGCGCGGGATCCAACAGCAGACGGTGGAACAAGGAAAGCCTTGTGCGCGCTTTCGTTCACGGAAATGAAACTCGCGGGGCAGGAGCAGTTCCGCCGCACCCCCTCGCCCGCCGCGCTCTCAGCGTGGCGCAGGCGCTTCAGTTTTCCCGAGCGGCGGTCGCGCGTAGAATGAACAGCTCCATATGGCCCTCCGTTTCGATCGCTCGGAAGACTCCGATCAGGATGCTTTTTCCGGATGATGAACATCGTTCCGAGGAAATTCATGGAGACGATTTGGACGGGAGCCACAGTGTTTGATTCAAAAGGAAACACAAACCTCATTGCGCCAAAACTACGCGCTTCCCCCAACGCCGATGGAGTGCTTCATTGCGCGCCCAAATTTTACCAATGAAGTCATTTTCCACTCGTCTCGCGTTTACACTGCTCGAAATCGTCGTCGTTCTCGGGATTATCGCGATGTTCCTCGCCTTGCTCGTCCCGTTTGCGCTTCGTGCTCGCGATGGAGGGCGTTCGGCTCAGTGCGTCCGCAACATGCAGATTATCGGCGGCGCAATCGCCGCTTACGCGGAGCAACATGATGGGCGCCTACCCGGACCGCTGACGATTGATCAATATCCAACGGACAGCGCTGGAGTCCCTCCGCGCGATGGCCAGATGCTGAAGTATATCACTCCGTATCTCGAAAAATCAGGCGGTGCACGAGTGGTGTTCACTTTCCCTGGCTGGCAAAAGGCAAAGCGAGCGACAGACTCCGCCGTGTTCGTGGCAAACGTAGAAATCGTGAAGCCATTCGAGCAATCACCTTGGGGAGATATGGACGCGAGGGAAAAGGGTCCCCTCAAAGTTTCGGATATTGGTTCTGTGGTATTCCGAGGAATCGACGAAAAGCCACTACCGGCAAACCCCGCGAAATTCTGGGCGCTCACGGAAGCGGACCAAATGATAGTGAGTGTTTTAGGAGTCAACCGTTTGGACCCATGGGTGCAGCGATTGCCGTCGAAAGCCGTCCATGGGGGCTACCAAAACGCGCTGTATTTTGACTGGCATGTCGATCACCTGTTGCTGACGAACTCGAGCGTCGCGCCACCGACGGCGGATTGATTGCCATGACGGTCGCGGCGACGGAAATCCTCCAGCCGAAATGCGCGGGTGTGATTAAAAGTGGAATGAGTGAAGGGCCGAAGGCCCGGCAATGTAATAGCCCAGGGAAAGCGAGGAACGAGCGCAGCCCTGGGTTTGGATGGATGAGGGATGCAGCCCTGAAAGGGCGACACGACCGCACGCTCCCGGTTCTATGACGCCCTTTCAGGGCTCGCATCTCTCTCCGCATTCGACCCAGGGCTGCGCTCCTACGTCGCTGACCCTGGGCTATTACATTTTCGAGCCTTCGGCCCTCAAGTTCATCCTGCTTCTGGATTCCACTTTTAACCACACCCGAAATGCGCGCCCTTGCAATTTCACGAGCGGCACGCGTAGTGTCCCGGCCTCATGGTCCGTACCGCACTCGCAGCATTAATTCTCTCCGCCTTCAGCGCCTCTGCGCAAGGGCTTGCAGAGCAGCCTGCGCCGTTCTCGGCGTGGCTCGACTTCAATGTGCTCGCCCGCGCGAACGCCCCGCAACCCTCGCTGCCGATTTGGTTCGAGTCTTTTCAAAGCGACTCGCATCCAGAGACGCAGACGACCCCTCCGACTACGGTATTTCGCCTGCGGATGCGGCGGATGCCTTCGCTGCATCGGGACGTTTTGCTGCGACTGTATTTCGACGATCTGCCGGATATGCAGCCCGTCGTCACCGCGTGGACGGAGACGGGGCGCGAGCGTTTCCGCAGCGAACCGCTGGGCACGGGGATCGGTCTTCCAACGCAAGGTTCTGTGATCATTCCCGCAGACGACACGGACTACATTGATATCGAAGTCCCGGGCGACGGGACGAATGTGCGCGGCGCTTTCGCAAGCTCGCTGAAGACGGCAGAGACAAAGCAGACGTTCGATTTCAACACGCTGTCGCCGCTCGCAGACCCGTTCGGGAAGTTGCCGGACACCAAACCTTTGCAGGAAGACGCGCGGATTTTCGGGCGAGTCAAAGCGACCGTGGACGAGCAACCTGTGCGGCTCGATCCCCGTGGCAGCACCTCGGCGGAATGGCAGGTCGAGCTTGCAGTGAAGCCGCTGGCGGCGGTCGTATCGTTCGACGTGTTGAATGCGGACCTCACTGCGCCGCCGATGGTCTCGGTGAACGGCGGCAAGGCGGTAGCGGCAAACGTCCAGTGGCCCGATTTATCCGACCCTGGGTTTCGAGGCGAGGCGCGTGCGCTGGAGCCGGGTATCCGCTTCCAATATACGGGCTGGCTGCGCGCGCAGATTGCGGTTCCGGGATTTCAAATGCTGGAAGGTTTGAACAAAATCTCCGTAACCTTGTCGGATGAGAGTAGTTCAATCGGCGTTCGCAACGTCGAGTTGCAACTCAAACAAAACTGGAAACACTTCGACTACATCCTTACTCCCGTAAATCAATGAAACCGCTTACCACACTCCGCCGCAATACGACTGCCGCGTTCACGCTCCTCGAAATCATGCTGGTCGTGATGATCATCGCGCTGCTCGCAGGCGCTGCCATTTATCTCATGCGCGGCAACGTGGATATTGCACGTGAAACTCGCGTGAAGTCGGACATCCAGAACATCCTCACGCAGGTGCAACTCTACGAGGCGCTGAGCGGTGGACGCCCGCCAACCAACGAGGAAGGTCTCAAAGCCTTGGTCAACCCGAAGCGCGGGCGTGCGCTCCTTCCCGAAATCCCAAAAGACCCTTGGGGCACGGAGATGCAGTATCGCTTCCCCGCCACAAAGAGCACCAAGCAGGCTTACGATGTGTTCTCCGCCGGAAAAGACTACAAGCCCGGCACCGACGACGACATCGGCAACTGGGACCTGTAAGCGTGGGTAGGGCGTTTTCCGCCCGAGTGGAGAGCAGGCAAGAAAGTTCACGATAGGCGCGCAACTATAATGCGTCGCGGTGGTTCCACCCCGACCATGCCTATTCCGCTTCAAACCAACGACACTAAACGTAACGCTCTCATCGCCGGAGGCTGCCTGCTTTTTGCAGTCGTCGGCTTTTCCATTGGACGCGCTTCGAGCTGGCTTGAGGCTCCCATTACCCCACCAAAACTCACCACTACGGTCAGCGGCTCTTCCAGTTCGGCTTCCACGTCTAGCGGCGCTGACAGCCGTGTGGGCGGAGTTTTCGCCTCCGATGCCACCACTAAGACAGGCACTGCGCCGACTGTGGGTGAAATCACGGGCGGGCAGCCGATGGATGTCTGGCTCAAGCGCGTGATGGCTCAGGACGACGAGCTGTTTCGGATGCAGAATTTCATGAAGCTCCTCGAATCGCTCAACACGCCCGAAGACATCGAGATGGCGCTGAAAGTGATCATGGAAAACGGCGGACGTGGACGTGGCCCCGGTGGCGCTGGGCGCTTCACCGAGATTTCGATGCTCATGTCGAAGTTCGTGCAGCTCGACCCGAAGGCCGCAATGGCCTACTCGGGCAAGCTGGAAGGCGGCGAGAAATTCATGGCGACGAGTTCGGCGCTGAAGACTTGGACGCGACTTTCGCCCGACGCGGCACTGGCTTGGGCCAAGACGGAAGGTGCCAGCCTGACGATGGATTTTGGCGGTCGTGGCGGCCCCGGCGGCCCCGGCGGAGACGCAGCGGAAGGCGCCCCAAAAGACAATTTCGCCCTACTCAGCGTAGTGAGCCAGCTCGCGAAGACGGACCTCGATAAAGCATTGAGCACGGCATCCACGATGGAACTTGGACGCATGGGCGACCGGATGGTGGACACCCTAGCAAACGAAATGCTCAGCCAGCGCGGAGTGGACGCCTCCAAGGCATATCTCGACTCGCTGCCTGCGGGCGCGTTTCGCGATCAGTATTTGCAACAGCTCGCCGACCCGCTCTCGAAGAAAGACCCAGCGGGCACAGCGCAGTGGATCGCCAAAATGGAGACAGGCGACGCGAAACGACGCGCTCTCGGTGAGGTCGTCAACAACTGGGCCAAGACGGACTTTGCTTCGGCGAGCAGCTACGTAGGCAGCCAGCCAGTCGGGCCGGATATGGACTCGGCTCGCGGCCAAATCATCGGAGATCTCGCCAAGACAGACGCGAAACAAGCGTGGGCAATGTTGCCGACAATCTCCGACCCTGAACGTCTCAATCGCACAGCAATGCAGATTGGCCGGGAGTTGATCAAAGCTGACCCAACGAACGCCCCCGCCATCATTCAGAGCACTCCGAACCTCAAGCCAGAAGTCATCACGCAAATCACCTCGCCGCAGCAAGGCGGTGGCGGGCAAAATGGCTTCCGTGGCTTCGGCGGCGGTGCGGCTGGCGGCGGACGCGGCGGTCGCGGCGGCAACTAAATCGGCAACTCCAAGAATCTCGCCTCCCACGAAAAAAGCCCCGCTCTCTTTCGAGAGCGGGGCTTTTGCTATTTACTATCGGCTATTCCCGACACGTCGGGATAGCCGACAGGCGAGGCGCACTACGGCACCGCGATTTGCAGGAGGTGCTGAGCCCCCAGCGCGTCCGTCGCCTTCACGACCACGCTGCCGCCGCTGTTAAAGCTCCGCGTCTGCGCAGGGCTGCCGACGACACTGGAGAGCACCACGAACGTCTTCACCGTGCTCGTACCGATGGCGTCGCCTTCTTGCAGTAGCAGGCGCAGCGCGCCCTTGCTGTCGGTCGCCCAAAGGCCCACGTCGTTGGCCGTCGTGATGCCGCCGGGACCGGGCGAAACGCCTGCCGTCGTGCTTTGCATCGTTGCCACGAACAGCGGGCCGCGGCCCTCCGGCAGCGCCAGCGAGGTGAACGTCTTCCACACCCCGCCTCCTGCTTCCGCTGCGGGATAGCCTTCGCGGGCTACGAGGTTCAGGCCGCTGACCCCGCTGAAGGACCACACGCCGTCGTTATCCGCAGCGGTGATGCCGGGGACGACCTTCATCGTCCCGAGGAAAGCCACCGCGCGACCGCCTGCGCTCACCGGGTCTTTCAGCACCGAGAACACGCCCCCGCTCACGCCTGCCGCGTCTCCCTTCGACACCAAACGCGCTGCCTCATAATCCACATCATCCTCCGCGAAGATCGCCACGTTGTTCAGCGCAGTCGCACTGCCCGTCAGCGGCTTCACCGTCCCCAAGAACGCCATCGCCGCGCTCCCCGAGCTCTGCGTCGGCAGGCCGAAGCTCAGCCACTTTGCCCCCGTGCCGTAGCCCAGCGCATCGCCGCCTGCCACGTAGGAGAAATCGCCCGTCCCATCCTGCCCGATGTAGCCGAGCGCCTGCCGCGCATCCCCCAGCGTCACCCGCAAGACCGTATAATC
>CANIWM010000043.1 GCA_947471505.1 Chthoniobacteraceae bacterium
GTCTGCGAGTTTGCCGAGGACGGTGATGGTGCCTGCATTCGTGAGGGTGAGCGTGGCGTAGCCGTCGCCTTGCGGGTAGGCGCTGGCGGTGAGCACGGGGCTCTGCTCTTTGCTCGGGAATGCGACGGTATAGACGCCTTTGGTGGCTGTGGTGAGCAGGCCAGCAGGGACGAGGTTCAACGAGCTGTACGGCGTCTTGGTGCCCGCGCAGGTGGCGAGGATGGTGCCGCCGTTGGCGCGTGTAGTGAGCACTCCGACGAGGCCGTCTGGCGTGCTGACGCTGAATGCGAGTGCGCCGAGGTAGGCGTCGAACTCCGTGCTGTCGATGAGGTCGAGCGAGGCTGCGTTGGTGGTGCCGAAGGTCGCGACGCCTGCGTTGTTGAGCAGTCCGGTGAAGGCGATGGTGACGCCGCTCAGCGTGACTTTACCGGTGATCTTGCCAGCCACGGAGAGTGTGGCGGTGAGGAAGCCGGTGGTGTCGCCATCGGGTGTGCCGGTCGGTTTAATGAGCGCGGTGTAAGTGCCGGTGAGCGCGGGCCGGTTGTTCAAATACGTCACGGTCTTCGTCATGGTGGAGGTGTTCCCGCTGAGGTCTTTGGCGGTGACGATGATGACGTTTGCGTCGTTCTCCGCGATGGCTCCGAGCACGCTGTAAGGCGCGATGGCGTTGGCCACGTAGCCGGTGACGGGGTCCACGGTGAGCGGGAGGGTTGCGCCGTTCACTTTAACGGTGAGCGATGCGAGGCCGCCTGCATCCTTGACGGTGCCGGTGATGTCAAACGTCGCGCCCGCAACCGGGGTGTTGAGCACGAGTGTCGGCGCTACGGTGTCGCGGGCGTTGATGGTGAGCGTCGCCGCTGCCGGGCTGCCGATGGCCGCACCGCCGGTGGTCGAGGTGAGCGTCAATTTGAGCTGCCCCTTTTTCGTGAGCACAGGCGTCTTGAGCAGCACGTCCACAGTCGCGCTGGCTTGGCCATCGGCGAATGAAACAGTGGAGCCTGCGACGGTGCCGCTGACGAATTGGTAGTCGGTCCCATACACATATTTCGCGAAGCCGCTCGGGGTCGTAGCTGGCTGGCTCGGCACGACTTGGACGGTGATTGCACCGCTGGTCCCGCCGCTGCGGGTGATGAGCACGGGCACGGTGTTAAGCGCGCCGGAGCCGTTCACGGGATTGGCGGTCGGCGTGCCCGAGACAAAGGCCAGCGTGCCGGGCTGCAAGGCCTGCACCGTCACCGTGAAGCTCCCGGTTGCCGTGTTCCCGGCCGCGTCGGTCGCGGTGATCGTCACCGTCGTCTCGCCGATCGGGAAGACCTCCCCGCTCTCCTTCGAGTAAGTGATCGCCGGGCTCCCCGTCACGACATCCGTCGCGCTGCCGGCGGCAGGGCGACCCCGGCTCCGCGCAAGCATTCGTGGCCCTCGACGACGATCTCTTCCTCCGCAATCTTCCAGTTGCGGGGCAGCGTGCTCTACGTGCATTGATGCGGTCAAAGTTTCCAGGCAGCCTCGCGTTGCTACGCGCCGCCGTCGCTCAAGCGCAGCGCAAATCACAGCGCAGAGCTTTCCAGCAACGCCGTTCCGTCATGGCAGCAGACTCTTGGATGGAAGACGCTCTCAGCTTTTGCGGCGTGGGGTAGTTCCCCTATTTCTCCGAAAAAAGGCGTTGCCCTCTGCCGCTTGGGCGCTAGGTTGCGCGCCCAATTTATTATGGCTGATCAAGCGAACAAATATCCTGAAAACGTCTCTGGCACATTCTACGTGGACGACCAGTGCATTGACTGCGACCTCTGTCGCGAAACTGCCCCCGCTAACTTCAAGCGCAACGACGACGGTGGTCACAGCTACCTCTACAAGCAGCCGGAAAGCGACGCCGAAGCCGCACTTTGCAAAGAAGCGATGGAAGGCTGCCCGGTCGAGGCCATCGGTAGCGACGGACACTAAGCCGCACACGGTTTTCATTTTGAAAAAGACCTCCACTCAGAGATGGGCGGAGGTTTTTTCGTGCTCGAAGTAGATTGTCTATTTTTCCGATAGACAATACTGGAATTCCCGCTATCAAACGCCCTCCTTTCACACTTTTATGCAAGATTCTATCGATCAAACTCGTCGCCTCCGTGTCGTATTCGTCGGCCATGTGGACCACGGAAAATCCACGCTCATCGGTCGCATTTTCTACGACACGAAGTCGCTGCCCGACGGCAAGGTGGAGCAGATTCAGGCTGCATGCAAAGAAGAGGGGATGGAGTTCGAGTATGCGTTTTTGCTCGATGCGCTGCTGGAGGAGCAGGCGCAGAACATCACGATTGATACGACGCAAATCCAGTTCAAGACGGCCAAGCGGCCTTATGTCATCATTGATGCGCCGGGGCACAAAGAGTTCCTGAAAAACATGATCACCGGTGCTGCCAGCGCCGACGCGGCGGTGCTCCTCATCGCTGCAAACGAGGGCATTCGCGAGCAGTCGAAGCGGCATGGATACTTGCTCTCGCTGCTCGGCATCCGGCAGGTCGTCGTCGCCGTGAACAAGATGGACCTCGTGGATTATCGGCAGGATGTGTATGACCAAGTGACGCGGGATTACTCGGCTTTTTTGAAGGAAATCGGGATGGAAGCGCGGCAGTTCGTGCCCATCAGCGCGCGCAACGGCTTCAATGTCGCGAGCAAGGATGGCGATGAAATGGCTTGGTACACAGGGCCTTCGATCACGGACATGCTCGACACTTTCGAGCTGCCGAAGTCGCTCACCGAGCAGCCGCTGCGGTTCCCGATTCAGGACATTTATCGCTTCGACGACCGGCGCATTTTGGCCGGACGCATCGAGGCGGGGTCGCTGAAAATCGGCGATACGCTCGTATTTTCACCCGGTAATAAGACCGGCGTCATCAAGACTATCGAGGTCTGGAACGCACCTACCAAGACCGGCGCAAGGGCAGGGGAAAGCGTCGGCATCACACTCACCGAGCAGATCTTCGTGGAGCGTGGTCACATCGCTTCGCACCAGACGGATGCGCCGATCGAGTCGAACCGCTTCAAGGCCCGGCTCTTTTGGATGGGCAAGACGAACCTCAACATCGGTCAGCGGTCCAAGCTGAAACTCACCACGCAAGAGCTCGACGCCGAGATCGTGAGCATCGAGCGCATCATCGACGCTTCCACCCTCGAAACCATCTCCGGCGAGCGCGGCTACATCGCCCGCAACGACGTCGCCGAAGTCACCATTCAAGTCCGTGGCGCGCTCGCTTTTGACAATGCAGACCGCAACGCCCTGCTCGGTCGGTTCGTCCTCCTTGATGGGCGGCAAGTCGGCGGCGGTGGCATCATTTTCGGCGGAAAATACACCGACCGGTCGCAGCCGAAATCGGACAACATTTTCTGGAGCGAAGGCAACGTCACGCAATCCCAGCGCTTTGCCCGCAACGGACACAAAGGTGCAGTCATCTGGCTCACTGGCCTCAGCGGCAGCGGCAAAAGTACCATCTCCAGCGCGCTCGACCGCGAGCTATTCAACCTCGGCATCCAGACCTACATCCTCGACGGCGACAACATCCGCCACGGCCTCAACAGCAACCTCGGCTTCTCCCCCGAAGACCGCGTTGAAAACATCCGACGCGTCGCCGAAACCGCCAAACTTCTCGCCGACGCAGGCATCGTCGTAGTCACCGCCTTCATCTCGCCCTACCAAAACGACCGCCGCCGCGCTCGCGCCATCGCTTGCGAAGCCGGGCTCGACTTTTTCGAAATCTACGTCGCAGCCCCTCTCGAAGTCTGCGAGCAGCGCGACACGAAGGGTCTCTATAAAAAAGCACGCGCAGGGCAACTCAAGGATTTCACCGGCATCGACGCCCCATACGAAGCCCCTGAGAGCGCTGAGGTCACCGTCGCCACCGACAAACAGAGCATCACCGAAAGCGTCGCGCAGATCCTCGAATTCCTCCGCCCACGCATTCGCGTCGAGCAAGATTTCGAGATTTGAGCAGTCCACTAGACGAAGAAAACGCAGCAGCGGTATCGCACCGCTCGTGAACGCATGACGCCCCTTGCTGGAGTGTGGAAGGGGGAGCGCCGCCTTCGGGCAGCAATAGGACGGGCTTGGACTTTTTGCCTGCTCGTCTAATACATTCGCGACCCTCGGCTTTGACTCTGCCAAGGATGAACACCACTCGCCAATTCGCCGCTCCGCTCTCGCGCCGCCACTTTCTGTGGAATTCCGGCGGGGGGCTCGGTGCTATTGCTCTGGCTTGGATGATGCAACGCGATAGCGCCCGCGCGGCGGACTCCAGCTCAGCGATCAAGCCGCACTTTCCCGCGAAGGCGAAGCGCGTGGTGCAGGTGTTTTGCGCGGGCGGGGTGAGCCATTTGGAAACGTTCGATTTTAAGCCGGAGCTGGAGCGGATGCACGGGAAGACGATGGAGGGGAAAGGCGAGAACCTCGGCTTTTTCGGTCAGCCGGGGCGGCTGATGAAGAGCGTTTATCCGTTCCGCCAGCATGGCAAATCGGGTGCCTGGGTGAGCGATTTGCTGCCGAACCTCGCGGGGTGCGCGGACGATATTTGCTTCATCAAGTCGATGTTTGCGAAGAGCAACAATCACACGCCCGCCGCGTTTCAGATGAACAGCGGCTTTACGCTCAACGGCTTCCCGTGCATGGGCGCGTGGCTCAGCTACGGGCTCGGCACGGAAAACGAAAACCTTCCCGCATTTGTCGTCCTGCCCGACCCGCGCGGTCTGCCTGCGGGCGGCTCGATCAATTGGACATCAGGATTTCTCCCGGCGAATCATCAGGGCGTGGCGTTTCGCACGAATGCCGCCGAGCCAATCGCCGACTTGCGCACGCCCGATGGTATCTCCGCCGATGCGCGTAATGCCGACATGGATTTGCTCGCTTCGATGAATCGCGACTTCGCCAGCGCGAATCCCGGCGACACCGCATTCTGCGCGCGGCTGCGCTCTTACGAACTCGCCGCGCGCATGCAGTCGAGCATCCCGGACGCTACCAGCATCGACGCCGAGCCCGAGGCCGTGAAAAAACTCTACGGCATCGACGAGCCCGCGAACAAAGGCTTCGCGAAGAATTGCCTCATGGCCCGCCGACTCCTCGAACGCGGCGTGCGCTTTGTGCAAATCCTCAACGGCGGCTCGTTCGGCAGCCCGCGCATCAATTGGGACGGCCACGAAAACGTGAAGGAGAATCACGACGCCCAGGCCGCCACGATGGACAAGCCGGTCGCCGCGCTCATCCAAGATCTCAAACAGCGCGGCATGTTGGACGACACGCTCTTTATATGGTCCACGGAATTTGGCCGCAGCCCCGCCACACAAGGCGTCGGCTCGATGGGCCGCGACCATCACCCCACGGCGTTCACGTGTTTCCTCGCTGGCGCGGGAGTGAAGGCGGGCACGACGTTTGGCAGCTCGGATGAGCTCGGCTATTTCGTCGGCGAAAACAAAGTCGCCATCCCTGATTTCCACGCGACCATCCTGCACCTGCTCGGCCTAGACCACGAAAAGCTGACGTTCTACCACAACGGCATCAACCGCCGTCTCACGGACGTGCATGGGCATGTCGTGAAGCCGGTGCTGGCGTAGAGATTGTCGAGTCACTCGTCCGACAGCGCCTTGAGGAAGGCCACGAGTGCGCGCTGGTCGTCGGCGGAGAGGTGCAAGCCGCCGTCGGGATGTTTGGCGAGGTTCGGGTCGAGCGTGGGGCTGCGGTGGATGCCGGTGCTGTAGTGCGCCACGACTTCCTCCAGCGTGCTGAAGCGCCCGTCGTGCATGTAGGGCGCGGTGCGGGCGACATTGCGCAGGCTCGGCGTGGCGAACTTCCCACGGTCCGCGTCCACCTTCGTCACGCGGAAGCGCCCTGCATCATCGGCGAGCGCGGCGAGGCCGTTGTTGTGAAACTGATGATCACTAAAGAGCGGCCCGCCGTGGCAGTGGAAACAGTCCGCCCCGCGCTGGCCGGTGCGCGGGTCGAATTCTGTCATAAACAGCTCGAAGCCGCGCTTCTCGTCGTCGCTCAGCGTTGCTTTTCCCCGCATCGCCCGGTCGAGCCTTGCATCGCCCGCAAGCAGCGTGAGGAGGAACTGCTCGATGGCGAGGCCCACCTTTTCCGGGGTTACGTCTGGCGTGCCAAACGCTGCTGCGAAGAGCGAGGGATACGCCGGGAGGGCGGCCAGCTTCCGCGTCACATTCGGTAGCGTCTCATCCATTTCCAGATGGTCCTGAATCGGCTCCAGTGCTTGCGCGCGGAGGGAAGGCGCGCGTCCGTCCCAAAAGAAGCTCGTCTTCCACGCGAGGTTGAAAAGCGGCATCCCGTTCCGCGCTCCCTTCTTCCCGTCCACGCCGAGACTCACGCGGCGCGGGTCGGTAAATGCGAAGTTCGCGACGTGGCACGATGCGCACGAAATCGATCCGTCGCGCGACAGCGCCGTTTCGTTGAAGAGCGCCTTTCCGAGAGCCACGCGCTCCTCGATGAGCGGGTTGTCGCGCGGGAGAGCGGGGAGGGGAAATGCGGCGTTCATCGTGAACCGATACGGCGTATACTTCTCCGGCAAATAGAGCGGCTTCACCGGCGCGGGGCGCGAGAGTTCCGGCACGGCGGATACGATTCGCACGACTCTGAACGCGCCGGGTAGATTCGCACCAAGCGCAGCAGCAATCGGATCGCCGTCGCGTGAATGCGTCGCCGTTCCGTCTTTCTCGAACGAAAGCGGACGCGGGGCATTCAGTAGCGTGCCGAGGTCGAAATCCAGCAGCACTGCTGCGTCATGCGTGAGATCCAGCGGAGCTGCGAGGCTGATACGCGTACGATTGGGGTCGCGGGCAAAATGGTGAGCGAAGCCTTTCAGTTCCCCCGCTCCGACTCGGTAGTGACCTTCGATGGCGAGGAAGATGTATCCGGTTTGCCACGTCCAGTGCAGGCCGTTCAGGTTCGGGTTCAGTGGATGGTCTGCCGCCCACTTTGCCGGGTCGCCGATGTTCGCCGCCGCATCCGGCCCGATGTGGAAACGCAGCGCGCGATACTTCCCCGGCGGAACATCTTCGAGGCGCAGTGCCGTCCGCCCACGCGCCACATCCATCCACGCAAAGCGGTCCGTCAGTTCCGTCCACACGCCATCTTCCTTCTCAATGGCGAAGCCGCTCAGCAGGTAGCTCACCCGTGTGAAGGAGAGGGTTTCCGTCGCCGCGTCTTGGTAGCGCAGCGAATCGAGGAGCAACCGTTCGCCCGCAAACGAATGCTGCACGGAAATCTCCAGCGTTGCACCGATGACATCCGACGCGAACATCCATAGCAGTGCGGCGATGGAGCTAAGGCGAAATGGTTTCACAGTCGTCGAGAGCGATTACCGCTCCGGGATGTCTAGCTGCGGGCCTTCCATGTCTTCGTATTCGGCGAGATGGTCTGGCCGCAGAGGTTCGGTGATTTTGTATTCCTCACCTAGCCACTTCCCGAGGTCCACCAGCTTGCACTGCTCGGAGCAAAACGGCCCCATCGGCGGGGCGAAAAAGTCGGCCTTTTTCCCACAGATGGCGCACGGAAGAATCGCAGCCATCGGTCAGCGGAAGTTGAGCCGGCCCGGCACGCCGTGCTCCTGTTCCAGCGGCGGATAATTCGTCCGCCGCCCCGAGTGCCCACGGCTCTGCGAGATTGCGGCGATGCCGCCGATGAGTGCGAGGATGGCCAGCACGAGGAGCAGGATTTTGATCCAGCTCTTCGGATACTTCCCGGCGATGGCTCCCGTGTATCCATTCACCACGACCTGATAAATCGTCCCGTGATAATCGTAAGCCAGCAGCCACACTGGCACGAGGACATGCTTAAACGTCTGCGCCGAGAAATCCGCGTCCACCTGCAAGTCGCGGTGCGTATCGCCGGGCACTTCGCTGGCGCAAAGCGAGCGCGTCTTTGCCTCCATCACATCCAGCGCGTGCTGCGCGGCGGCTACGAGATCGATCTGATACTGCTCCACGATCCAGCCGCTTAGAAACCCCGCATTATACGGCTTCAAATCCGACGTCGTCGGGAACGGCTCCACCTTCCGCAGCAGCTCGGGCGGCACGCCGCGCGTGGCGGACACCAACTCGTCGTCGAAGAAATGATCGACGTGCCCGCTCGACGGATACCACCGCGTCTTCTGCACCTGCCGCGTCTGCCGGTTCCCGTTCGAGTCTGTGTAGCTCTCCGTCTCGTAGTAGTGATCGCCGGACATCGCGGTCCAATCCGCCGCCACCTGTGCATCGAACGTCCAGTAAGGGATGTAGATTCCCTTCACGGTATCGGTCATCGCCTTGGTCCCCAGCGTATTTGGCGCGAACCACCGCGAGCCATACCATGCACGAATCGCATCGCGCACCTGCGTCTCCGGGAGCTTAAACTCGAGCACCGACTCCGGGCGGATGGGGCGCGTCTGCTCATCAACGGGGATGATGCTCGCCGAGCCGCAAAAGTCGCACCGCTGCGCCGCCCGCGAAGGCTCGAAAACCGTAATCGCCTGGCAGCTCTGGCACTTCACCGAGCGGCTCGCTGTATCCCATCCGCGGTCCTCCGGCGCGATATTGCGCAGTGCGGTGACGAGGCAATTCTCTTGCACCTCGCCGCCCGCTTCCGTCGGCTGCATTGGCGCGCTTGTGCCGCAAAAAGCGCAGACGAGCATCTGCTTGGCCGGATTCCATACAGCCTCTGCGCCGCAGCTCGGGCAGTGGAATTTATTTTGTGCGCTTACTTCGTCCATAGATGGCCTCGTGCTTTAGCGCGTTGGTTCGCGTCTGACAAAATAGAACTGCCGATGGGCGAAGAAATATCCGCCGCATGAACATGGCGGGCTGCTTGACCGTAATCCCACTGAGCGATTAAGTGCGCCCGTTAATCCGATGAAACTCGAACCGAAATTGTTGCGGGCGTTAGTGGCAAACCAGAAGGATCCTGAGGGAATCTGGTCGCTGTTTTGCGAGGCGGGCATGGACGCAGCCCGGCTGCGGGAGCTCAATTCTGTCGCCGATTCGGTTACGCCGTACTCCCGTGTGATTCTGTCGGGCGACTCAGAATGCGAGATCATGCTTGCGCGCTGGGCGCCGGAGCGAATCTGCGCGCCGCACGATCACGGGACTTCCGCAGGCTGGGTGTTTTACTTCGATCAGGAATTTGAGGAATACGCATACAAGTGGCGCGACGATGAACTCGTTCAGCACGCAACGCATCGGCATTTGCCGGGAAGCTACACGCAGGTGGTGAAAAATGAGATTCACTCCTGCAAGACCAGCGGCAGCGGAATGAGTCTGCACATCTATTTTCCCCGGATTGAAAAGATGCGCGTCTATGATCTCGAAAGACGCCGGACCTTGGTCGTCTCGGACAATTGCGGTGCATGGATTCCCCGGCAACCGGAGCAAGTAGTGAAGGAGACGGCGTGGAAGCAATGAGTGAGTCGGACTGTATCCTGATCCTCTATACCACTCTGTATCGCGAGGGCGGCACGGAGTTCGACTTGGCGGCACGCGAGCTTGAGCGTGGAAAGGTCGGGGAGTTCCCAGGGCGGACGGTCATTCGCAGGGCGGTCGAGAGTAAGAAGGCCTTCATCGCTGAAATTGACTCCGTCGCCGAGCGTTCGTTGCGAGTCGCCGAACTGCATTTCATCGGCCACAGCGGTATGTATGGGATCATGTTTGGCACCACGTCGTGGCCCGAGCAATTCAGCCCGTTTGAATGGAAGAATATGAAAATCCCCTTCGCAGCACACGGCCGGGCTTACTTTCATTCCTGTCGCAGCGGACGTTGGTTTGCCCGATTCTTTGCGAGTGTCTTCCGCGTGAAGGCCTACGGTTACTTTTGGTACACGACAGTCTCATCGCAGCGGGACCGTTTCTCGTGGTGTCGGTCTAAGGAGGCCGGGACACCAGCTTTCATCATTTCCGTGCCCGGTCGCAAATCGCATGGACTGCTGGGCACCGTGAAGAAATTTTTCCTACGCCCAAAGAGCTTCCCGATGTTGGAATTCGAACCACCATCCGAGAAAATCGACACGACCTACGACGGCGTCGCGCCGCTCTACGACGAGACTTTTGAGGACATCTCCGTAAGAGCCGACGAGCTACGCTGGCTGCGCCGCGCACTTGCCGAACTGCGCAATCCGACGGTGCTCGATGTCGGCTGCGGCACGGGCTCCTTTTTGCGGGCCATCGAGGATCTCATCGAGAAGGCGCAGGGTGTGGATTTGTCGGCAGGCATGGTGGCCCACGCGCAGAAGCGCTCGACTGCGAGTGGTAAACTAAGCTTCTGCAAGATTGACGGCCCGCAGCTTCCTTTTGCCGACAATAGCTTCGACGCAGTGACCTCGGTCCTCTCGTTTCGCTATCTCGATTGGGATCCCATCATCGCCGAAATCCTCCGCGTGCTGAAGCCCGGCGGGCGTCTGTTCATCATAGACATGGTGGCGGCCCCGGTAAAATGGCGTCATTGGCCGCGGCTGCTTTTAGACAAGGTCCGGCAATATCGGACGCTGCGGAAGCACCCCCGCTATCGGGAGGCCCTTCGGAAAATGGTGAGCGACCCGCGTTGGAGAAAGATGCTCGAGTACAATCCGATTCGCGCCGAGCACGAGATGAAATGGTATCTGCAAAGCCGCTTCCCAGGCGGGAAACTGGAAGTCATCAACTATGGGTGGAACTCGCGCGTGTTAGCCTTCGCATCCCCGCCGCTGCATGAAAAGAAGGTCGCCGAGCTTTCGTTCCCATGACGGAGGGCTGCGAGCCATGATCGGAATCGTGGATTGGGGCATTGGCGGGCTCACGGTGTACAAGGCCATGAGGAATCGTGGCCTGACCACCGACGTGCTGTATTTTTCCGACTCCGGCACGACGCCCTATGGCAAACTATCCAAAGAGAGTTTGCGCGAACGCTTCTTCCCAATCGCGGAGTTTTTCGGGAAACGCGGAGTCACTCACGTGCTCGTGGGATGTCATTCCGCGAGTTCCGCTCTCGAGCCAGACCCGGAGACGGGGCTGGAATCCTTCGGTCGAGTGAGCTTCGAGAGCATCATCCCCGCCGCAGTGCGAATCGCTTGCCGAAGCAACGCACAAAGCCTCGGCGTGATCGGCGGTGAGCGGACGATTCAGTCGGGAGTTTATGCGGGCGCGTTGCAGACTCTTGGAAAGCACCTGTCATTCTGCCCTGCGCAGCCGCTCTCCGCTTTCGTGGAAGCTGGCGAACTGGATTCCCCCGCCGTCGAAGCCGAAGTGCGCAAGGTCCTGGGAACACTCGGCCCCATCGACGCGCTGCTGATCGCCTGCACGCACTATCCGGCGCTCGCACCGCTATTCGCCAAAGTCTCCCCGACCTTGGAACTCCTTGATCCCGGCGATGAAATGACTGCATCACTCCACGAGGAAGGTTCGAGCGGGTTTGAGTTTTTCACGACCGGGAATCGTAGCGCATCCGCCCGCGCTGCGCGGCTTGCGTTTGGGATCGAGATTGGGAGCTTTCGTTTATGAAATCGGGTCTCAGAAGCTGCGTACCATTTTCACCAACTCGTCGAGACGCTCTGCGGGAGTGCGCTTCATGAGGCGGGGGAACTTGCCGCCGAGGAGGATGAAGTCGCCGTTGCGGGTGAGCATGAGTTTGAAGGCGTCTTTGGTCTCAATGGCGGTGATCTTGCGGGCTGCGGCGCTGAGTTTTAGCTCGCTGAGTAGGAGCAGATTCGCAGCGGCATCGGGGATTTTCCCGAAGCGGTCGCGCCATTCTTTTTTGACGAGGTCGAGCTGCTCTTGGGTGGCGATTTCGTTGAGGCGGCGATAGGCGGCGATGCGGAGCTGTGTCTCGGAGATGTAGCTGCTGGGGATGAATGCAGGCGCTTTATCGCTGGCTTTGGTGCCGATCCATTGGGCCTCGCTCGTGATGATGAAATCAATGCTCACGGCGATGTCGATGCGGTGCTTGGGGCGCTGCCCTTTGAGCTTGGCGATGGCCTGGCGCAGGAGCGCGCAGTAAAGGTCGAAGCCGATGGTGACGATGTGTCCGCTCTGGGCGGTGCCGAGGATGTTGCCTGCACCGCGAATCTCGAGGTCGCGCATAGCGATTTTGAAGCCTGCGCCGAGGCTGCCGTATTGCTTGATGGCGGCGATGCGTTTGCGCGCTTCGCCTGCGGTCATCATGTCGCGAGGGAGCATGAGGTATGCGTAGGCTTTGTGGTGCGCGCGACCCACGCGGCCACGGAGCTGGTAGAGGTCGGCGAGGCCGAAGCGGTCGGCGCGGTCGATGATGATGGTGTTGGCGTTCGGAATATCGACGCCGCTTTCAATGATTGTGGTGGCGATGAGCACGTCGGCCTCGCCTGCGATAAACTGGTGCATCACGTCTTCCAGCGCGCCTTCTTCCATCTGCCCGTGCCCGATGAGGATGCGCGCCTTCGGGCAGAGCTTCTTGATTTTCGCTGCGATCAGCTCGATGTCGCCGACTCGGTTGTGGAGGAAATAGACTTGGCCGTTGCGCGCAATCTCGCGGTCGATGGCGTCGCGAATGACGCGCTCATCGTAAGGGCAGATGATGGTCTCCACCGGGATGCGATTGGCGGGAGGCGTCTCGATGGTGCTCATGTCCTTTGCTCCCATGAGCGACATGTAGAGTGTGCGAGGGATGGGCGTGGCGCTGAGGGTGAGCATGTCCACGAGGGGCCACATGGCTTTGAACTTCTCTTTGTGCAACACGCCGAATCGCTGCTCTTCGTCGATAACGACGAGGCCGAGGTTTTTGAATTCGATGTCCTTTGAAATGAGCCGGTGCGTGCCGATGACGATGTCCACGGAACCGTCCGTCATGCCCTTGGCCGTCTCCGCTTGCTGGGACCGCGTGCGGTAGCGGCTGAGGAGTCCGACGGTGATGGGGTAATCGGAGACTCGCTCGCGGATGTTGCGGTAGTGCTGCTCGGCGAGGACGGTGGTGGGGACGAGGATGGCGACTTGTTTGCCCGACGTGACGGCCTTGAACGCGGCGCGGATGGCGACTTCCGTTTTGCCAAAGCCGACGTCGCCGCAGATGAGGCGATCCATCGGGCGCTCGCCTTCCATGTCGTTCTTCGCGTCGAGAATGGCGGTGAGTTGGTCGGGCGTTTCTTTATAAAGGAACGACGACTCGAACTCGCGCATCCACTTGTTGTCGGGAGGGAAGGCGAAGCCCTTCTGCACCTCGCGCGCGGCGTGAACTTCGAGGAGCTTGGCGGCGTAATCGAAGACAGACTTCTCGGCTTTCTTCTTCGCGTTGTTCCACGCTTCGCTGCCGAGCTTGCTGAGGTCCGGATTCCGCTTGCCGACGCCGACGTAGCGGGCGACGAGGAAGCTCTGCTCCAGCGGGACGTAGAGTTTTGCGCCCTCGGCAAACGTGAGCACGAGCACGTCTTCGGTGCCGACGGTTTTGAGTTCCTCGTAGCGGGCGATTCCGTGCTCGAGGTGGACGACGTGGTCGCCCTCGACCAGCTCGGAGAAGTCAATCTGCTGGCGCTGCGAAGTCTCGCGCTGGCGCTTGAGAGTAGCGCGGCGGGCGCGATTGTTGCGGTATCGGCCAAAGAGCTCCGAGTCGCAAATGACGGCAATTTTCCCCGTGGGGAATGTGAAGCCGCGCGCGAGAATGCCGACGATGAAGCAGAGTGCATCGGCCTCGACGGGCGGGACGAGTTCACGGAGGCGTTCGATTTCGCCCTCGTTGTTGCAGAAGACGAACGTGCGCCACCCGTCGGTGCGCCAGTTGCGGAGCTGGGAGAAAAAGCGCTCGCGTTTCATCTCATCGACGACGAAATCGCCCGCCTCAAATTCGCCGAGCCCGTGGTCGTAGAACGCGGTGTTGAAGTCGAACTCTCCAGATGCGACGACATCGCTGGTGATGTGGAGTTTCCCGTCGTCCCAGCTCGCGTCCACGTCCACAGTGAGGTCGTCGCTGCGGATGTAATCGGCGAGTTTTTTGCCGACGCTCTCCGCCTCGCCGAGCAGCAGGGTGCAAGTGGGGAGTTGCTCGATACTCGTCTGCGAATCGAGGCTGAATTGGCGGATGCTCTCCAGTTCGTCGTCAAACCACTCCAGCCGAATCGGCAGCGAATGATGGAAGCTAAAGACGTCCACGATGCCGCCGCGAATGGCGAACTGCCCGCGAGCGGTGACTTGAGCGACGGGCTCGTAGCCAGCGTGGCCCAGCTTTTTCAAAAACGCGTCGCGGTCGGTTTTCTTGCCACGCACGAGGTGGAGTTCGAGCTTACGCAACGCGGCTTCGTCCACGACTTCATCGTCCAGAGTCTTGCGCGTGAGCACGAGGATGAGCGGGTTCTTTTTGCTGGGGGTTGCCGCGAGCTTCTGGATGACGCCGAGCCGTTCAGCGACGGCCTCCGGGTCGGGTAGCGCGCCTTCCACCGGGGCGATTTCCAGCTCGGGGAAAAAAAGCGCGCCTGGGTGCCAGTGCGTGAGTTCGTTGTGAAGAGCTTCTTGCGAGCGGACGTTCTGGCAGACGAACCAAACGCGTCTATTTGCCACGCGAGCGATGGCGGCGCACAGCGTGGGCTGCGCGTGCTCGACGATGTGCGGTAGCGTCCCTTCCATCGCGCGAAGGCGCGCCGCGAGCACGGGTTCGCGGGCGATGGCGTCGAGTAGGTCTGGCTGTTTCTCCGGCATAAGAGGGGTCGGAGAGAAGACGGAGAAGAGCGCCGGTGCAATCGAAAGAAGGGGCAACGGACGGGACCCACGTTTGTAAGTTCCCGGACAACTCGAATCGACGGATCATGCGGGCGTGGTTCTGGACAATCCATGCACGAGTGCTTGCAGCGAGGCGGATTCCCTGTTCCATCGGCAGGGATGAAATCAATCCTCGCTGTAACCGCTCTCTTTTCACTCTCGATCTCCGCTTTTGCCCACGAGGCTGCGGCGCGCGTCGGGGCCGCTCATGTCGCTTCTGCCGAGATGGCGGCTGCTGCGATCACGCTGCTCGGGAAACTCTCGCCGGAGCAGAAGGCGAAAGCCGCATTTGAGTTCACATCGGAGGAGCGCAAGAACTGGCACTTTATCCCACGCGAGCGGAAGGGGCTGCCGCTGAAAGAAATGTCCGAGGAGCAGCGCACGCTGGCTCTGGCGCTGATGCAGACGGGCTTGAGCGAGGACGGATACAAAAAGGCGCGGGCGATCATGTCGCTCGAAAACGTCCTCCGCGAGATGGAGAAAGACACGACCGGGAAGCGCGACCCGGAGAAGTATTTCATCAGTATTTTTGGCACGCCGGGCGGCAAAGAACCGTGGGGCTGGCGGCTGGAAGGGCATCATGTCTCGCTCAATTATTCGACCGTAGATGGTGCGGCTCCCTCGATGACGCCGTCCTTTTTCGGCACGAATCCTGGCGAAGTCCGCGAGGGCGATCGGAAGGGGCTGCGCGTGCTGGGCAATGAAGAAGACCTCGGGCGCGCGCTCATCAAATCGCTCTCCGAAGAGCAGCGCAAGATAGCGGTAATCAACGTGGTCGCACCCGCCGAAGTGCTCGCCGAGCCGAAGCGCCCGGACCCCATCAAGCCCGAAGGAATCTCGTGGGAGAAACTGAACGCGGAACAGCAGGCGCAACTCGTGAAGGTGGTGAAGGAGCAGCTCTTCCGCTGCCGCCCCGATGTCGCTGCGGAGGAGTGGACGCGCATCGAGAAGGCCGGGCTGCCGAAGGTTTACTTCGCGTGGGCAGGCGGCTTCGAGCGTGGTGAGCCGCACTATTACCGGGTGCAGAACGAGACGTTTATCGTCGAATACGACAACACACAGGGCAAAGCGAACCATCCCCACAGCGTGTGGCGTGACTGGTCGCGGGACTTCGGCGACGACTTGCTCAAGCGCCACATCGAAGATTCGCACAAGGCGAAATAGCCGTCACACGGCCAAGAAGAACAGCGCCGATGCCTCTGTCGGCGCGACGCTCATGCCCTCGAAAAACGCGAGCAATTCGTCCGGCGCAGTCGCACCGAACGGGTCATCGAAAACATGATCGCCGTCGGTGTCTCGGAAAAGGCCGATGCCTTTCGAGCTGCCGCCGGGGATGCTCGTCGGCGCGAAGAGGAAACTGCCCGCAGTGAAGCCCGGCAACACCACACGGTCACCCTCGGACGGCTTGAAGTCCTTGATCCACGCAAAGTCGCCAAGCCCTCCAGCCAGCGCGGAGCCATCGTCGTAGTAAATGTCGGTACCCGATGTGAGGAAGATGTGGTCCGCGCCGGGACCGCCGATGAAAGTGTCAATCTCGCCCACGCCAAGCGTGCTGGGATTTGCTCCGGTCAAGTCGTCATCGCCGCCGCCGCCGTTGAGAGTGTCTGGGCCTGCGCCGCCGCCGAGGGTGTTCGCAAACGCGTTGCCGGTGATCACATTTGCCAGCTCATTGCCGAAGCCGGAGACGACATCGGCGATGGCGGCGAGTTGGAGTTCCTCCGTGTAGGAGCCGGGCGTGAGTGTGCAGCCGGTGACTTGGGCGATGGCCTTATCGTAGCCTTCGCCGGCGAAATCGTTGATCGAGTCCAGCGTATCGATGAGGTAGGTGTCGTTGCCCGCGCCGCCATCGAGAGTATCCGCGCCCGCGCCGCCGTTTATCGAATCATTGCCATCGCCGCCAAATAGAATGTCGTCACCGCCATTGCCGAGCAGCGTGTCGTTCCCGGTCTCGCCGAAAAGGATGTTCGGGTCCGCATTGCCGAGCATCACGTTCGCAAGCCCGTTGCCCGTGCCGATGCTGCGCCCGAGGCCAAAGTAACTCGACGAGGGGGGCGCATCGTCCGCGATGCCGAAGTTCTCCACATTCCCCGGCAGCACATATTCCGCTGCGTGAGAAATGATGGCATCGTTCCCTCCGTTCACGGCTTCACTGATGCGATCATCGAGCCGGTCCACGTGGTAAGTGTCATCGCCACCGCCGCCGATGAGCGTATCAATGCCCGCGCCGCCATCCAGAGTGTCGCGGGCATTTCCTCCGACGATCAAGTTTGCGCTGTCGTTGCCCGTGAGTGCTGCGCCGACAGTCGGGCTGCCGACGTACACCAAGTCCTCAACGTCGGGGAAAAGCGCGTAGCTCACCGTTGTTTCCACGCGATCGTGCCCACGGTTTGGCTCCTCAACGGCTGCGTCATCGGGGGAATCCACGCGATACACATCATTACCGCCGTCGCCGAACATCGCGTCGTCGCCCTTGCCGCCGTCGAGTGTGTCGTTGCCCGTGCCCATTCCGCCGAGATCGCCGTAGAGGAAGTCCGCATCATCGCCACCATAGAGCACATCGTTCCCTTCGCCGCCGTACAGCACATCGAACCCCGCGAGCCCTGCGACCGTGTTGTTCCCGCTGTTGCCGCGCAGAGTGTCGTCGGCTTTCGAGCCGAACGCGTTGATGTTCGCGACGCCCGTAAGGACAAGGCTCTCGACGTTTGCCGGGATGGTGAATGTGACGCTGCTCAACACCTCATCGTAGCCCGCGTCTGCGACCTCGAATACTTTGTCGCCTGCGCTGTCCACGATGTAAGTATCCGAGCCCGTCCCGCCGCTCATGCCGTCGTCCCCATTGCCGCCGTCGAGCCAGTCATTTCCGCCAAAGCCGATGAGCGAGTCGTTGCCGTCGTCGCCAAAAAGCACGTCGTTCGCGCCATCATCGTCGTAGTCAGGGCCGCCGGTATTAAACTCCGCCTGCCCGAAGATTTTGTCGTCGTCACCACCGCCGCGAATCGTATCGCCGCCGTCGTTGCCCACGAGCAAGTCCTTCCCCTCGCCGCCATCAATCACATCGTCGCCATCCTGCCCTCGCACCACGTCATCGCCGGGGCCGGCGAGGATCGTATCGCCGCCATTGCCGCCGAGAATCGTGTCATTTCCAAAGAGCCCGCTGAGCGTGTTGGCGCTGGCATTACCGCGAAGCACGTTGCCCAGCCCATTGCCGATTCCGCTCACCGCTGCGCCGTTTAGGAAAAGATTCTCGACGTGCTGCGGCAGCGTGAAATTGATCTCCGCCTGCACCGTATCCGTCCCCTCGTTGAGAAACTCGACGACCACATCCTTCGTGTCGTTGATGATGAAAGTGTCGTTGCCCTTGCCGCCATATAACTCATCGCGCGCGGAGCCGGAGACATCGTCGCCATTCAGCGTATCATTGCCCGCGCCACCGATGAGCGTGTCCTGCCCGGCAAAGCCTTCCAGCGTGTTATCGAGACTGTTGCCAGTGATTCGGTTGTTATTGATAGACCCGCGCCCAAACGTCGCGCCCTTGAGCACTAGCGTCTTCCCGACTTTGAAGAACGCTTCGATCAACTCGATATTCTCCACTGCCCCGCTCACCACTAGCGACGAGTTTGGCCGCAGTGCGCGAAAGTCCACGTCCACGATGCTCCGCACCGTATCCACGCCGCCGCCGTTCGATTCATCAATGGAGAGCACGTTGAAAATCCCGTCTGGATCATCAATCACATACACATCATCTCCGAGCCCGCCCATGAGCGTCGTAATCTCTCGCGCCTGGGTGTGAATCTCGTCGTTTCCATCGCCGCCGATGAGCGTATCCACGCCGTCGCCGCCGTAGATTGTATCGTTCCCATCGCCGCCAGAGATGCTGTCGTCATCCGGGAAAAAGTCCGACGGGCTGCTGAACTGCGCGACGTTGCCGTAGAGGACATCATCGAAGTTTGACCCGAGGATCGTATCGCGCCCCACGCCGCCGTAGATCGTCGCGCTGAGCGTGGAGTAAAGCGAGCGTGCGAGGATCAGATCGTCGCCCGCTTTGCCGTCCACTTTCACCGTCCCGTGCTTCTGCGCGATGATCTGGTTGTCTCCATCGTTGCCCGTCGCCGTGCGTGCGCCCTCGCTGCGAGTGAGCGTCAATTTTTCCACTTTCGCCGGGAGCGTGAAGCTGACGCTGGAAAACACGATGTCTGCCGTTCCTTCTCCCGCTTGCTCGATGATTTTCACGCCCGAATCATTCACATAATAGAGGTCGTTGCCGTCGCCGCCGAGGAGCGTATCGCCGAGCCCTCCCTCCAGCGTATCCACGCCGCCGAGGCCGCTGAGCTTGTTTTTCCCGGCGTTGCCGATGAGGCGGTTGGCGTCGCCGGTGCCGCTGGCGTTGCTGTTTTTTGCTCCTGTCAAAAAGACCCCTTCAATCCCGATGAATGCCTCGCTGTTCAAGTCCACGCTGTCCGGCGTCGAGACGAGATCAAAGCCCGCTGTGTCGGTGATCGTGTCTCCGTCGTTCACCGTATAGGCGTCGTCGCCGTTGCCTCCGAAGAGGTTGTCGTTACCCGAACCACCGTCGAGGTAGTCGTCGCCGTCATCGCCGAAGATCGTGTCGTTTCCAGCGCCGCCGAGCAGCGTGTCATTCCCCTCGCCGCCTTCCAGCGAGTCGTCGCCGTCGCCGCCGGAGATGAGGTCATCACCATCGCCGCCGAGCAGCGTGTCGTTCCCGCCGAGGCCGCCGATCACATTCGCTGCGTCGTTGCCTGTGATGCGGTTGTTGCTGTTGTTACCAAAGCCGTTGATCGCTTTGTGAATGACCTCCGTCCCGTCCTCGCTGAGGTCCGACGTGAGCTCCAAAACGAACAGCCCGCTCGACAAGCTGTAAGTCGTCGCACGGCTGCGTACCGGCGAAAGCGGGAACGCCACGTCCGCGATAATCACGTCCTTCGCATCATCCACCACGAACACATCCAGCCCGCCGCCCCCCACGAGCGTGTCTATTCCCGGCCCACCATCCAGCGTGTCGTTGCCCGCCGATCCGACGAGCGAGTCATTGCCCGCTCCGCCAAACAGCGAGTCGTTGCCGGTGTTTTGCGTGAAGCCTTTGAAGAAGCCGTAGAGCGTGTCGTTGCCCTCGTCGCCCATCAGTAAGTCGTTGCCGGGGCCGCCGCTGAGTGTGTCGTTCTGCTCGCCGCCGTAGAGCTGGTCGTTGCTGTCGTCGCCGCCGATGACATCGTTCCCCTTCCCGCCAAACACTTGGTCGTCCCCTAATCCACCGCCCAGCGTATCGCTGCCGAAGCCGCCGTGGACGAAGTCATTGCCCGCTCCACCCTCGTAATTGATCGGGATGCGAACGTCGTCCGAGGCCCGCAGCACATCGTTCCCAGCGCCGCCGTCGCCGATGATTTTCTTGCCCTTCAGAGTCACGTCGCCGCCGAGAAAAGGGAGCGCATTTCCGGCGAGGTCCGTCGTATCCGCGCTGGAAACCACGACGCTGAAAACGTCCACGAGGTTCCCCTTCGCATCGAGCTGCGGACGCAAGCGGATGCTCTCGCCGATGTCGCCCAGCCCGTCGTTCCGCGCAGCGGCGTTTGGGCCGGTGTGAATCCGCACAGCCTCACCGGATAGCGATGCCAGCAGCGGCGCGGGCTGGTTTGCAGCCGCCGCCTTCGCCGCCTCGAAGTCGAACAGCGTGATCGCGCCGAGGTCGAAGTGCTTCGAGTAAAAGAGAAACTCCAAATACGCCGAGAGATACGCGTCAATGCGGCCGGAAATATCGAACAGCCCGAGCGGGCTCACGCTGCTCTGGAGCTGCTTTTGTATCTCCAGGAAGCTCAGCTTCCCATCGTTTGCCAGCTCCGGGTGGCCCGGTACCGCGAAGTCGTCTTTGTAGTCCGCAATCACCGTTCCACGGATGCCGCCTTCGACGCCGCCCTCCGCGATTCCGGGGATGCCGAGACTCGCCGTCGCGCCGATGCGTGCATCGAAACTCACCTCCGGCAAGCCCGCGAAGTCCGTGAGGAAAAAGCCGTTGAACAGCTTGCCGAGGTCCGCGAAACCGCCATTCGCAAAGTCCGCGACGCCGCTCGTATCGTAGCCGATCTCCACGTTTAGATTTACCGAGCCACCCACTGCGATCCCTACATTCACTCCGGGAAAAATCGGCACACTCTTGCTGTAATCCAGCCCCACACTCACCGGCCCCGGATTGTATGTCGCCAGCGTCGCCGTCTGCCCCAGCACAAATTTGAACACCTCTGCCGAGCCTTCTAAAATCGGGAAATGCAGCCCGCCGCCAAGCTCGCTCGTGAGCATGGACGACAGCCCCGAGAGCCCCGCATTCCCGCCGACGCCAGCGCCGCTGCTCGTCAAATTTGGCGTCACCGTGCTGAGCAAAAACGCCGGGTTCCGCACATCCGCGCCGTTGCCATCCAGCGTGTAGCCGAAGCTGCCAAAGTCCACCAACGTCCCACCCGCATTGGAGAACGCGCTGATCTTTTTCGCGATATTCCCGAGCTGCGCGATGTCCTTCACCGTCTCTGCCGCAGGCGAGCCGGGGCCTGCGAGGATGTCTATGAGCGTCCCGCCGAGGCCGAGTTTCGCAAGGATCGGCCCCACGCCGGGGATGGGCGTCGCCAGCTTCGTGCAAACGTCAATCACCGGCCCGAGATACGTCGTCGCCGAGTCGAAAAACTTCTTCGCCACGCCATTTACAAACGAGCCGGGGTCGAGGCCGATGTTATTAAAATCAACCTGCGGCACCGAGCCAAACGCGCTGTTGTCCGGGTCCGAATTGACCGTGGCTCCCGCGATGTCCCAATCAACCTTCAGTGTCGAACCCACGCCCGGCATCGCTGCACCTGCACCGAAGCTCGTCTTGAGCTGGAGCTGTGGAGTCGCCGCCCCACTCGCCACCGTCGCGCTCGTCACCGCGCCCGATGAATCCAGCTCCACGGCGAAATTTGCCGTCAGCAAATTCGTATCCACTGCCGACACCGTGTAAGGCAGATTGCCCATCGAAGCGGCCACATTTTTGAAAGCACCCGCATCCACATCCAGCGACACATCAAGCTCGTTCGCATCGCTCGTCTGCATCACGAACCCGCCCGCACCATTCAGTCCCACCGAGAAATTCAGTCCGTAATTCACCGTGCCTTTTGCCGTCGCCGCCCCCGCCAGCGAAAGGCCAAGCCCCGGCATCCCAAGCACCCCATCCACGTCCGCCGGTAACGCGCTCGCGCCCGAAACGTCCGACAAATCCACGAGGAACGTATCGCCACCGACACCCTTTGCTTTCGTCGAAAACCCTTCCGCTGCTAGGGCATCATTCACGGCTTTCAGAACCGCCGCATCCGTCCCACCGCTGCCCGCCAGTGATGCCAGCTTCGTATCGAGCGCCGTCTTCAGCGTTTTGAATTTTTGTAGTCCCGCGTTCGCCGCATTTGGTGTCGCCGCCACCGCGAGGGTCTGGAGATTCCCACCGACCACGGGCAGACTCTCCGCGAAAACACTCGCAGCGAGCTGGGACTGGATATTGGTAAGGACGGAATCAAGCCCATCGCGGAACGCGGAGACCTGTGCAGATGTGAGATTCATTGCCATTGGAGTGATTCGCGGAATCTTCACGATTTTTGGATAAATGAAACTCGGATTTTCAAAGTGAGAGCGGACAAAGTTCAAAAGATCGCAACTTTGTCTTGCAAAGTGACGCTTTGCCCGGCAAAGTCCGCGCCGTTATGCAACGCCAAGAAGCTGAAGAACATCTCCGAGTCATCCGTTCCCTCATGGAAAAAGCCACCGTCTATCGCGCCATCTCCGCGCCCACGGCGCTGATTGCCGGGCTGCTGGCGCTTGGGGCGGCGTATTGGGGATACATCCAAGACCCGGCATACTCAGATGTCCCAACCGTGAATGACAAATTCCAGTCCGCTCTCGGATTTCTTCCGATTTGGTGCTCCGTGCTTCTTGTCGTCGGAGTGGCAAATGGCTGGTTTCTATTTCGAGACGCTCGCCGTCGTAAAGAGAAGTTCGTTTCTAACGGAATGAAGATGGCTGTTATCGCACTGATTCCGAGTTACCTCACCGCGGGCGTGGTCAGCGTTGTTGCGAACTCCATGCCTGCAACCTTGACTGTCATTTGGACCGTTTTTCATGGAATCGGACTGCTCGCCACGGGCCACTTTTCACCGCGCTCGATTCAAGTGCTTGGTTGGGGATTTTTACTCGCTGGGCTATCAATCATCATCCTAGCCATTTGCGGCGAATCTTTGGTTCCATCCCCGCACCTTCTCATGGCCGTCACCTTCGGTGGCTTCCACCTCATCTACGCCGCCTGCACATGGCCGCGTAAAAGCGCGACGCACTGAACGCCATGTTCGACTTCGACAAGCTCGACAAGCTCATCCACGAACGCGGGAGGCTCGGCATAATGACCCTGCTCGCCACGCGCGCGAGTTGGCCGTTCCAAGACCTCAAGGCGGAGCTGAAAATGAGCGACGGCAACTTGGTCACACACCTGCGCACGCTCCACGACGCGGGCCATGTCGCCATCACCAAAGAAGTCCAAAACGACCGCCCGCAAACCAGCTACGCCCTCACAGCGAAAGGCCGCGCGGCATTTACCGAATACCTCGCGGTGCTGGAGAGCATCGTGAAAGCAGGGAGGAACGAATGAACTCAAAACACCAATGAAACCATCGACCAACAAATCAAAACGCAATCTTCGTGCCCTCTTCACCTTAGCCTTCTTTTTCAGCATCACATTTGCACTCGGTGGCGGAGGGTTGTTGTATTTTGCGTTCCCACATCCCGAATCGGAAATTCCCGTTTGGCAGTTTGGGCAGTGGATACTATCCAGCAGCATTATCCATCTCGTCGTGTACTTTGGATTGTTTTGTCAGGTTCGCAAATTACGAATCGGCACTGAAACAGAAGGGGAGAGTAAATGAGAGGTAAACAGATCGCATGGATTGCGGTGAGAATCGCGGTGGCTGCGACGGTCTTGGTCGCTGTGCTTTCGTCTCCGTTTGGCGAGTATTTGTGGCTACTTGCGGCGCTCGCTCCTCTGGTTCTCGCGGCAGTAAGTATCGCCTGCGTCCTATTTGCGATTGGGAATTGGCAAAGTCGGCGGCGCTCCTCACTCCTCGCTGGTGCGCTCGGATTTGCGGTTTGCTTTGGTTTTCTCCGGCTCAATCCGCACTTCACGAGCGGCGTGCGGTTTGCGCTGCAACGGGCGAGCTACGAGGAGAAAGTGCGGATTATCCTTCAAGCGAAAGCCGAGGGCCGTGATGTCGAGAAACTCAATATCAGCGACTTCGCCTATTTAGACGACGGCCCGCCTGTCCGAGTTTCCTTCTTTTGGTTTCGCGGAGTCACCGACAATTGGGTGGGGCTCGTTTTCGACCCGACCGACGAAGTGATGAAAGCGAATCAATTTAAGCGTGACTGGTCGAACTGGAATGACCCGAACTTGCAGGGCATTAAGAGGCTCTTCGACGGCGACCTTTATTATGCTGAACACCTTTCCGGTCATTGGTATCTGTGCGGCTTCACCTGATTCCTCATTTTATCCAAATACTTTGCCATACAAAGCTCTATGAAAATACAACTAGCAGAACACTACGGCCTTTGCTTCGGCGTCCGCGACGCCATTGCGCAGGCAGAGAAACTCGCAGCCGCCGCCCCGTTCACCATTTTGGGTGAGCTTGTCCATAATCCTGTCGTCCGCGAACGGCTCGACTCGCTTGGCGTCCACCAAGGGCAGCTCGCGACGCCCGGCGATGCGCCGACGCCGCAAGTTATGATCACCGCCCACGGGGCGAGCGATGCGGCTCGGGCGGCTTGGCGGGGTGCGGGGTTTGGCGTCGCGGATGGCACTTGCCCGCTCGTCCGCCATGCGCACGGGCAGCTCCGGTTGCTGGTCGAGCTGGGGTGCCAGCCCGTCGTCATCGGCAAGCCGGGGCATGTGGAAGTGAACGGACTCGTGGGCGATTTCCCGGAAGCCGTCGTGATCGAAAGCGAACGCGATTTTTCCAAACTCCCCGCCGCCGCTCGATACGGCGTCGTCTCGCAAACTACACAGCCGATTGAGCATGTGCAGCAGCTCGTCGCCGCACTCCGCATCCATTTTCCCGCGAGCGAACTCATCTTCCGCGACACCGTTTGCCAGCCGACGAAGAACCGCCAGAACGCCCTGCGCAAGCTGCTCGCCGAGTGCGATACGCTCGTCGTCGTAGGCGGGCACAACAGCAACAACACCCTCCAACTCGTCGCCGCCGCCACCGCCGCTGGCCGCCGCGCCATCCACATCACGCGCCCCGATGAGCTTCGCGACGAATGGTTCGCCGAAGCCGAGCACGTCGGCGTCACCGCAGGCACCAGCACGCTGAAAGAAACCGTCGCCGCCGTCGTCGCACGGCTGGAGCAAATCAAACAACCCACCGCAGCTTAAACACTATGAACTACGCACACTGGATTCGTCATTTCACCGTCAACCGTAACCACCGCCCCGAGCCCGATTGGGAGGCTCCATTCGACATCCCCGAGCCCAAACGCGCGGCGCTCGCGAAGTCGCTGGCGGAGTATCAACTCGGCGACGGCGGCGGAGAGTGCCGACTCATCGGCTTCGACGCCGAAGCAGCCCGCAGCGTGCATCCCGACGCCGCGCGTGTGATTGATTTGTGGTTCCGCGAGGAGGCCGAACACTCGCGACTACTCGGCTGCGGGCTCAGGCGAATCGGCGGGATATTTCTCACCACCACGTTTGGCTTCCGTCTATTCAACCGCATCCGCCGCTGGTTCGGTGCGCAGTTCGAGATGCTCGTCTTGCTCGTCGTGGAAATCGTCAGCACCGGTTATTACCGAGTCATCCAGCGGCACTGCGGCGACGCTCCCATCGCCGCAATGTGCGCTCTGATTTTGCGCGACGAAGCGGGGCACATCGTCTTTCACCGCGACCGCCTCGCGGCGAAAGATGCGGACTATTCGCGAGGCTGGCGAGCACTGGCGATTCGGGTGCTCGGCGTAGGCTGCACGAGCTTCCTGTGGCTCTCGCATGGGCGCTGGCTGAGGGCTATCGGGGGAACGCTCGGAGAGTTCCGCAGGGAGATTGGGCTGGAAATGGACGCCTTCGTGCGGAGCCTTCATGAGCGGCGGGAAAGGCACTTCCGGCTCGTTCCCATCGTCGCCGGAAAATAGGCACTACTTCTTCCTTTCCTACGCCCGCGCATTCCGCTCATCTTGCCGCCCTATTATGACTCCTGAACGATCCAACCAGACGACCCTCATTTCCTGCAAATCCATCTTGCTCACGCTTATCGCGGCGGCCTCTTTGTTCCAAAGCGGCTGCGTGCTTGGGCGGCGCTCGATTTCACTCTCCGTGCCTGCGCCGACCGCCACAAAGGGCGCGGGCCAAGTCAGCATCGGGGCCATCACCGATGGGCGGCGCTTTGAAAACCGTCCGGGTAATCCCTCCACGCCCTCTGTTGATGGGGACGTGAATACGCTGAGTCCCGACCAGCTTGCGCAAATGATTGGACGCCAACGCAATACCTACGGCATGGCGATGGGCGACATCGCTCTGCCCGGCACCGATAATGTGCAGGGCAAGATGCGCGAACTCGTCACCACCGCGCTTTCCAAACGCGGCTACTCCACCGGCGGCGGGGCAAATTCTGTCTCCGTCCGCGTTGACGAGTTCTGGGCGTGGTTCACGCCGGGGATGTGGTCTATCGGATTCGAGGCACGGGTGCGCGGCAGTTTCACCGTCCGAAAGGGCGGCACCTCGCGGACTTTCAGCGTCTTGGGCACCGGTGAAAATCTCGGGCAAGTGGCAAGCGACCGCAATTGGCAGGAAGCTTACGAGCGGGCATTCGAAGACTTCCTCAAAAAGCTCGAAACCGAATTGGCCGCCGCCGGGTTCTAAAGTAGCCCCGCCGCTCTCGGCTACTTCGCCGTCCCGAAAAACTGGCGAATGACATCCTCAATCGGCGGTTCCTGCACGCTCATATCCGTCACCGTGAAGCGCCCCATCACCTCTCGGCAAATCTCCATCACCTTGGGCCGGGCGACGCGGATGCGGACTTGGGTTTGCGTCTTCTCCAGCACCTCGCCAAACGCCGACAAGTCATGCTCCGCGCGCTCGGCAAAGGTGAACCCGAGAATCTTGTGGGCGGCAAACCGCTCGATGATTCCGCTCAGCGGGCCGTCGAAAAAGATGCGCCCGTGGTCGATGATGATGACGCGCTGGCAGAGCGCCTCAATGTCGCCCATGTAGTGACTCGTGAGCATGGTGACGATCTTGCGCTCGCGGTTGTAGTGCTGGAGAAATTCGCGGACTTTTTGCTGCGAAGTCACGTCGAGACCGATGGTCGGTTCATCGAGGAAAAGCACCTTCGGAGCGTGGAGGAGCGCGGCGATCAGCTCGAACTTCATTCGCTCGCCGAGGCTGAGTTCGCGGACCATAACGTCGAGCTTGTCGCGCACTTCGAGGATGCCGGTGAGGCCGTCCACGACATCGTTGTAGTCCTTTTGTGAGATGCCGTAAATCGTGCGGTTCAGCTCCAGAGATTCGCGTGCCGGGAGGTCCCACCAGAGCGCGTTCTTCTGGCCCATGAGGAGTGCAAATTGCCGCTTCAGAGCGTCCTCGCGTTTCCAAGGGATGTGGCCGAGCACGCGCGCCTCACCGCTCGTGGGATTGAGCAGGCCGCTGAGCATTTTGAGCACCGTCGTCTTTCCCGCGCCGTTGGGTCCGAGGAAGCCGACGCATTCGCCTTCCTCGATGGAAAACGAGACATCATCCGCCGCGCGAAGCTCTTCATATTCCCTGCGGAAAAGCCCACGGACAGCGCCCCAAAGCCCCGGCTTCTTTTTGTAGGTGCGGTAGATTTTCGTCAGGCCCTTGGCCTCGATAGCAGACATGCCGCCTATCTGTGCATCGGCTCGCGCGCCATGTCTATGCGCTTTGCGTTCTTCAATTCGCCACGTTCACCGAGATGCTTGTGGAGTGGGAGAGGCCGAGGTCGTCGAAGACGGTGAAGGTGAGCGTGTGGGGGCCGTTGGTGAGCGCGGTGGTGTCCCAGAGATTGTGTGCGCCGCCGTGGTGGTAGTGGCCCTCGGTGTTCGTGTCCGTGTAGGCGAGCGTGCCATCCACGCGGAACTCTGCGCGCACGCAGCGGTAGTCGTCGCTTCCATTTCCGAAGAACTCGGCGGTGGCTCCGCTGACGGTCGCGCCGTCGGCAGGCACGAGGATTTGCGCGAGCGGCGCGGTGTTCGCGGCGGCGGTCACGGTGAAAGTCTGCGTGGCGGAGGGGTTGCGACCGTTGTAGGCGAGGAGGGTGAAAGTGGCGCTGGCGGGAGCTGCGGGCGTCCACACGAATGCGCCGGTGAGCGGGTCCACCTGGGCTCCCGCCGGGCCGCCGGGGAGCAGGAAGAAATTCGGCGCGGGCAGCCCGGTGGCGGTGGCCGTGTAGCGGAAGGGGAGCGTGGCCACGGCGGCGGCGGGTGCGGCGCTGGTGAACTTTGGCGGCGAGGGGTCGTTGTCCACCGTCGCGATGGAGAGCCGCTTTTCCGCGAAGCCGGAGGCGCGGATGCGGTAGGTAGCGGTGTCGTCGCTCGTGTTGCCGTCTTGCACGGCGGCAAAGGTGAGCGTTTGCGGCGTGGCCCAATTTGCTGGGGTGAAACGAAGGTTCGCGCCTTTGATGATTTTTGAGCCTTTTCCACCGGGTGCGCGGGTGGTGACGACGGCGACGTTGCGCGCGGGCTGCGCGGCGAGGGAGACTTGTGCGGTGCCGCGCGTGCCCTCGGCGAGCTGGAGCGCGGTGGCGGAGAGCGTGAGGCCGGAGGCGCTGTCGTCGCCTGCGCGGATGAGCACGCTGGCGCTGGCTCCTGCGCCGATGAGTTCGATTTGCGCCTCGGTCGCCGTGCCGTTGGCGTCTTCCTCGACGGTGATGGTGACGGCTTGCGGCGTGGTGTAGTTCGCGGCGGTGAAGGTGAGCATCGCCGGGCTCAGGGTGACGCCTGCGGTCTCGGTGTGGACGACGATATTTGCCGAGCCCACCGGGGCGACTGCGGGGCGCACGGTGAACGTGGATTTTCCACCCTCGCGCATCAGCAGCGCCGTGGGTTGGGCGATAAGGCCCGTGGGGGCGTCGGCGGCGATGCGGCGGATTTCTCCGCTGCCGATGTCGGCGTAATACAGCGCGCCATCCGGCCCCGTGGCGATGTCGGTGACGCTGCCGAGATTCGTGGCAAAAGGCGTGACTCGCACCGGGCGCGAATCCGCCCCGAGTTCTGCGCGCATGATGGCGCCAGCCACGTAATCCCCGTAGAAAAAGCTCCCGCGATACGCCGACGGGAAGGCCGTGCTCTCGTAGAACTCGCCGCCTGTGATCGAGCCGCCCTGCACGAGCGGCGCGACGTTGCCCGAGTTGGCCGTGCCGGTGCTCGTAGCACCCGTGAGCGCGCAAGTGGTGGACGTGGTGCTGGCGACAAAGTAGTGCCCGTTCAGCGCGCCCGCGCCGCCCACCGTGAGCGCCTGCCCGACGCGATACACATGCGCCGTCGTCGTCGTAAGTGTGGCTGCGCCGGTGCTCGCGTTGGCCGTGAGCGAGCCGACGGTGCGCTGCTGGTCCACATCGCCGAAGTCGTCCGTTTTATACTGGATGACGGGGTGCGCAAACGGACGAGGGAAGGGCGTGGTGTAGCGCGGGGCGGTGGGTTGGTTGCCCTCGTAGTTGTCGTAGCCGCCGTCCTCGCCGGCGTTCAGCACGAAGACTTGTTCGTAGCCGGGGCCGCTGTTCGGCTCGGTCTGGCCATCGGGCGTGGAGCCGACGACATTCAGCCAGAGCCGCCCGGTGCGCGCGTGAAAGGTGAGCGTGAAGGGATTGCGAAATCCGGTCGCCCAGATGTAGTCGTTGTTCGGCCCTGCGCCGTCTCGGAAGGGGTTGTCGGCGGGCACGGTGCCGTCGCGGTTTGCGCGGCCCACTTTTGCGGCAAGAGAGGTGAGGTTGCCATCCACGCCGCGCTTGTCGCCGAGGTCGCCGACGGCCCAGTAGAGCTTCCCGTCCGCGCCAAAACCGAGCGCGCCGCCGTCGTGGTTCGCGCCGAGCGTGGGCAAGCCGGTGACGATATTCGTGCGTGCGGTGCCAGTGCCGTTCACGTCCGTAAAGCGCACGATGCGTTGCTCGGAATCGCTGACGGTGACGAAGACATACACGAAGTGGTTCGTGGCAAAATCGGGGTCGAAAGCCACGGCCAGCACGCCGCATTCGCTGCCGGAATACACCTGCGGAAACGTGGCGAACGGCGTCGCCTGCACCACGCCATCGTGCACGATGCGGATGCCGTCGTTTTTCTCCGTGACGAAGAGCCGCCGCGAGCCGTCCGGTGCCCAAGCGATGCCCACCGGCTCGCTCAGCCCCGTGGCCCACGAAGTATCGCTGAAGCCCGAGTCCACCATGTCTCCCCGCGCTGTGGCTGCGAGGGCGAGAGCGGCGAGGAACGCGCGGCGCTTCATGGCGCGGGGATGGTCACGGGGACGGTGGAAGTATTGTTCGTCACATCGCTTTCCAAGATCACGAGGTCTGGATTCATCGTCACTTCGAGGAAGTAGTCTCCCGCAGGCACGCCATCAATTTCCACCCACTGCCCCGGCAGCCCCGCATCATACACGTCCGACCAGCCCGCCGTGATTCCCTGCATGTCGCAGGAGAACTGACCATCCGCAGCGCCGGGGTCCCATTGGTAGCCATCGAGGAGGCAAAAGCTGACCTTCCGTCCTGTCGCCACGACATCGCCCGCGCCATTCAGGAGTCGGTACCGCGCGAAGCCCTTGAAGTGGTAGTGCCCGTGGCAGTCTGCGTATTCAAAAGCCGGATTCCCCTCCGGCGCAGGCAGCACGATATTCGACAGGCCGATGTTGCGCGTCTCCGTGCTAAAGCGCAGCAGTCGGTGCGTACCCGCAGTAATCATCCCCTCCTGCACCTCGCAATCCGTCTCATTAAAAGTCTCCAGGGAAATTTCCGGCTGGAGCGCATCGGGCCAGACGATGAGGTCCGCCCCTTCCGAACGCTGCGACACCGAGAGCGTGCAGTGGCGATAATCCGACACCCCTCGCACGCCGACGAACCAATCCCCCGCAGCCGCATGCTTCACGCGCAGTGTCGCGTTGTTGCCGTGGGCGTTCGCGGCATAGTCAAAGCTCCGTGTCGTGGGCGGCGTCCCGTGCTTCACGAGGATACGCGAGTCGCCCGTGCCGTCCGCCGTTTGGAAGACCAAATCCCGGTCACCGCTCGTCGTGAATTTGAAAATCGCCATAGTTCCCGTCCGCCCGGCTAGGTGTCGCGCAGGGATGCCGCTCGCCAGCGTTGCCGTAGTGCCCTCCGCCTTCGCATCGTAAAATGCGCGCGCCACCGGGCCGGGAGCACCTTTCTTTGGGAAAAATCGCGCACGCAAATCCGTCGCAGAGGTGATCTCGATGGCCCTCTCCACTCTTGGCGAAGTCGCGATAGGGTCCGAGCCATCCGTCGTGTAGCGCAGGACCCCAGTGACTTGCACGGGCTTGTAAACGGCCACTTTTCCCACGCCTGCAAACACCGCGGACGATGGCGAAAATCGCGGCAAGTGGTCCACGCGCCGCACGACATTGTAAGTCACCGTCATGGCCATCCCCGACACCGGTTCATAGGTGCGCAGCCCGATGTAATTCGCACCCACTGTGGGCATGGCCACCGCGACTCGCTCGTTGTTGTCGCCGCCCGCGCTCTCGTGGTCGAACAGGTCATCTGTAGGATGCGCCCCCGCTCGATGCACGATGTCGCAATCGCCCGTGCCGCCCCAAGTCTTGATGACGAGATTCGTCGCGCCCACCGGCAAATCCACGCGCCAGACGACGAACTCGTTGCTGCCCAAACTCAGATTCCGCACCGTCTCACCGCGCTGGATGCTCTTTGGAAAAGGAGTCACTTCCCCATCGTGCGCCATCGCCCCCGATGGAGCGAGCAGCGCGGAAAAGAGGCACAAAACGGCAGATCGGATTTTCAACATGCGGAACCCTGTCGCCGAATCCCAGAAACTGCACAAGCGATAACCACGCGGCTATCGAGTCACCCCACCCATTCCTTAATGTTTTTTCTTCTTTTTGTCGTCGTCGTCGGACTTGCCGCCGTTCTCGGCTTTCCACTTCGCGACAGCTTCGCGCTGCTTATATTCCTCAACTTTTTGCTGATACTGGTACTGCTTCTTTTGGTTCTCCAGTTCGGCTTTGTATTTGGCCTGATTCAGCTCGGCGCGGTTGGAGGCGACTTTCTGGGTGTACTGGTATTGCTTCTTCTCCTGCTCGTAGTTGTAGCGGGCTTGGCGCTCTTTCCACTCGTTCTGCTGCTTGGCGACTTCGAGTTTCTCTTTGTTCTTCGCGTAGTTGTATTTCGCCTCGGCTTCGCGCTGGTTTTGTTGGGCTTTGTAACGGGCGATGGCTTCGCGGTTGCGGTTGTATTGGTCGTTCGAGATGTAAACGCGGTCCCGGCCTGAGTTGTAGTAGTAGCGGTCGCTATCGTGGTCGTGGTGGCAGGCCCGCCCGTCGATGTAGATGACTTCTTCCACGTAGCGCGGCCCGCCGTAGCCGTAGCCGCCGCCGTAAGCGTAGTCATCGGCGTAGCCGCGACCGTAGGATGGCCCGTAGTTGGAAGCATAGCCGTAGCCACCTCCAGTGACACAGCCCGACATGGTGGTGACGGCGATTGCAGCGATTGTGGTAGCAAGGATTTTATTCATGGAATGATTTGTTGTTCGCAGGGTGAGACTTGTTGCGGGTGAAATCTATTCAGCGGTTTTTCTAGCTCCCGTAGCTGCTCTCTACGCGTTGTGCGACGTCAAGGTAGCCGTAGTCCACTTCGTAGATGAGCTTTAGGTTTTCGAGGTATTCCTCTTTTTTGCCCATCTTTTCGAGGACCATCGCCAGCTTATAGACGATCTCTTTTTTGAGGTTGTCCATCACGAGCATCTCGCTGGCAGCACTCTTGAAGGTGGAGACAGCGAGATCGTTCATCGCTTTTTCGACGAAGCATTGACCGAGGAGGTTCATCGCTTTGAGGCGGACGTTTGGGTTTTGCCGGGCGCGCTGGAGTTCGGGGATGGCGTCGGTGAACCGGCCTGCCCTCATGAGCACATCGCCGTATTCAAAGCGGAGAGCGAGATCCGTCGGGTTGTCGTCCACGCGCTTCTTGGCGACTTCGAGGAGGGTCGCGGAACGCTGTTCGCGGAGGTTCGCCAGCTCGTCCACATACGGGAGAACTTCGGGGTGCGTCGCATCTTCGACGGAGCTCAGCCACTCTTCGAGAGCGGTGATTCGCCGGTCGAGTTTCTTCATCTGGAGGTCGTTGAACTTCCGCTGAATGTTCGGGTCGCCGCTGTTGAGGATCGTGTTGCTGTGTCCGTAGTACCAGACGGCGCTATCGAGGTGCGCTTCCGCCTCCTCGGCGGGTTGGTTTTCGGCGATGGAGACTTCGTAGAGTTGCTCGTAGAGCGAGGCCATGCGCTTGGAATTATCCACATGCGACTGATTCTGCTCCCACTCGGGGTAAAGGTCGGCGATTTGCCCCGAGATTTGCTCCACAGTGCGGACGATCTTGCCCTTGGCTTCGAGCTTGTTTGTCTCGTCTTGATTCTTGATGAGGTCGCGAAAGCTCGCCGTGCCGCCGGTACCTGCGCTGTTTTCCCAGCCGCCCTTTTTCATCGTGGAAGAAGCGGACGAGTCCTTGCCTTTCTTCGTCGCCTCGAGGTCCTTCGGGTTTACTTGCAGGATGCGATTGCAGATGGCGACGGCCTTATCGCTTTCGCCGAGCGAAATGTAATGATCAGCGAGTTGGTGCATGATCTTCGTATCGTTCGGGTTCGCCGCCACGAGCGTTTCAAGGGCGAACGAGGCTGTTTCGGGCATCTCTGCTTTTTTTGCAGCCTCAAACAGAAGCTGGTTTGCCTGAACGCTCTTTGGGTCCGTCGCGAGGGTCTTCTCGGCGATCTCAATCGCGGCCATCGGGTCCTTTTTCACCGTGCTCGAAGCGGTGAGGCCGAGCGTGGTGCTTTGGAGCGTCATGCCCGATTTTTTGCCTTTCGTTGCGCCGAGGGCGGCTGCGCGGACGAGCTTTCGCCCGTCGAGGAAATTGGGCACCTCTTTCAGCACACTTTGCATGAGCTGAATGACGTATCCGTGGTTTCCGATTTCGTTTGCCGAGCGTGCTTTTAGGTAAAGGGCGCGCTGGGAAGATGTGAGCTGATTTTCTGAAATTAAGGCCATATAATCCGGGAAGACGGGACGGTAGCAGCCAACTTTCTTTCTGACAATGGCTCTAACAAACTTTTCTCGAAGATTGTCGATTTGCCATCGTGAACCGGCGTGCGGCCGTTTGGAATGGCCGCCCTGCACATTTCCCAATGAAGGAGCGCATTTATCTGGTCGTGCGCCAATTATTTTCATGCCCGTGGGTTAAAAGTCGCTTAGAATGCTGTTATATACTGTTATGGACCAAACGCACCGCACTTTTCTCGCCCTCGCCGTCTTGTCTCTCTCGCCCGCTTGGGCTGCGGAGCCGACCAAGGAGCAGCTCGATTTTTTCGAGCAAAAGGTCCGTCCGATTCTCTCCGAGCACTGCTATTCTTGCCACAGCACCGAGCAGGGGAAATCGAAGGGCGGCCTCACGCTCGACACTCGCGTCGGCTGGGAAAAGGGCGGGGAAGGCGGGGCTTCGATCATACCCGGTAATGTCGAGAAGTCGTTGCTCTACAAAGCCCTCACTTACACCGATGCCGACCTCAAGATGCCGCCATCGAGCAAGGGCGGAAAGCTCTCCGATGCGCAGATTGCGGACATTTCCGCGTGGATCAAAATGGGCGCACCGGACCCGCGCAAGGAGGGCGAGAAGAAGTCGAAGCTCTCGGGCTTGACCCCGAAGGCGAAGGCGCACTGGGCATTTCAACCAGTGAAGATGCCAGCTTTCCCTCAGCCGAAGAACCCGCAGTGGGCGAAGACTCCGGTGGACACGTTCATTTTACAAAAGCTCCAGGATAACGGCATGTCGCCCTCGCCCGATGCGGACCGCGAGACGTTGCTGCGCCGGGTGACGCTCGACCTCACTGGTCTGCCCCCGACCTTCGCGGAGGTGAATGCGTTCCTCGCGGATATGGACGCGAACGCGTTTGAGAAAGTCGTGAATCGGCTGCTGATGTCGCCGGCATACGGCGAGCGTTGGGGCCGCCATTGGCTCGATACGGCGCGTTACAGCGATACCATTGGCGGCGAGCGCAACGCGAACCGCACGACCGAGTATCGCTACCCGGATGCGTGGACGTATCGGGATTACGTCATCCGCGCGTTTAACGAGGACAAGCCCTACGACCAGTTCATTAAAGAGCAGCTCGCGGCCGATTTGCTGCCGGATAAAAAGGAGAACGATCCACGGCTTGCGGCGCTCGGCTTCCTCACCGTCGGCGAGCGGTTCAAGAACGTGAACGACATCATTAACGATCGGATCGACACAATGTCGAAGAGCTTCCTCGCCCTCACCGTTGCTTGCGCGCGCTGCCACGATCACATGTTCGACCCCATCCCCACGCGGGACTATTACGCTCTGCACGGCGTCTTCGCGAGCACCATGGAACCGGAGAACAAGCCTTCGCTGAACGACCGCGCCAACGAGCAGCAGCGCAAAGACTTCGAGGCAAAAATGACCGCCGGAACCGTTGAGTTGCGCAACCACTACTTCGACACAGTGGGCGGGTTTCTCAAGGATTTCTACCGCGTGCCCGCAGCGTATTTGAAAGCCGCGACGCTTGCCGTTAATCGTTCCAGCGAGGAGGCAATCAAGGCCCGTAATGCGCTGATTCACGACAACAAACTCGAAGAGCAGTTCGTCCAGTACTTGACGCGTGGGATGCAACGGAACCCTTCCGTATGGGGACCGTTGGCGCAGGTGAAATCTGGCGGCTACCACTCGAAAACCATCGCATCCAACCCGGAGAAGCTGGCGAAGATGGAAGAGAAGCTCGGCGAAAAGGCGGGCGAGAAAGCCGCGATGATCGCGAAGCAAATCGCCGACCGCTCCAAGGCCGGCGTGAACCCGCTGGTAGATGCCGCATTTTCCGCGAAGCAGCCGAAGACCGTGGACGAGGCTATCCAAGTGTATGTCGAGCTGTTCGCCAGTATGAAGGACAAGGCGACTGGCTTGATCCCTGCGATGAAGAAGGCCACGAGCCAATCCGTCCCCGGCTACGACGACGCCACCATCGACTTGTTGCGTGGGCCTTTTGAAATGGTCGCTGCGCCGCTGGCCAGTCGCGATTGGGTGGAGAACGCCGTCCTTGCTTGGCCCAACCAAATCCGTGGCCGCGCCAAACTGAACTTCGGCGAGCTGAACCTCCTTGAAACCTCCCACCCTGGCGCACCGGCCCACGCCATGGTCGTCGCGGACAAAGCTAAGGCGACCAACTCTCCTATCTTCCTACGCGGCCTCCAGACGGTGAAGGGCGACATTGTACCTCGTGGCTTCCTCGAAATCCTCAGCCCCGGCCACAAGCCCGTCGAGTTTCACCAAGGCAGCGGACGCCTCGAACTCGCGGAGAACATCGCCAGCAAGACCAACCCGCTCACCGCGCGAGTCATCGTCAACCGCGTCTGGATGCACCATTTCGGCGAAGGTCTCGTCCGCACGCCAGACGACCTCGGCGTCATGTGCGAGCCACCGTCGCACCCCGAGCTGCTCGACTACCTCGCCAGCTACCTCATGCAGAAAAACTGGAGCATCAAGTCTCTCCACAAGCTCATCGTCATGAGCCGCGTCTATCAAGTCTCCAGCCACACCCGCTCCGAGTACGCCGCGAAAGACCCGGAGAACAAACTGCTGTGGCGCGCCAATGTCCGGCGGCTCGACTTCGAGGCGACGCGCGACTCCCTCCTTGTCTATAGCGGGCAGCTCGATCGTACCATCGGCGGAAAACCCATCAACCTCACCGACGAGCCCTACAGCTTCCGCCGCAGCGTCTATGGCTATGTCGATCGCGGCAACCTTCCCGACCTTATGGCCCACTTCGACTTCAGCGACCCTGATATGCCAAACTCCAAGCGCACCACCACCGTCGTCCCACAACAGGCGCTCTTCTTAATGAACAGCCCCATGGCCGTTGACGTCGCCCGGAAGATCCTCCTCCGCCCTGAAGTCGCCAATGCCGGCGCGGACGTGCAGCGCATCATGGCGATACACCGCATTATCTTCCAACGTGCGGCGAGGCCCGACGAAGCACAGCTAGGCCTAGCCTTCATTCACTCCGAAAGCGGCCAGCAAGTGCAAGTCGAGCAAGCCATGAAGAGCAAAGTCGCAAGCGCGGACAAACGCGCCGACCAGAAAGCCAAACGCAAAGTCGCGGGCAACGAAGCAAACTTCGGCTCCATCAAAAACGAAGGCAATATTGTCCAGCGCAAAGTCCTAACCCCGTGGGAAACCTACATTCAGGCGCTTCTCTTCTCGAACGAGGCCGCCTACGCGAATTGATCTCTGCCCGTTCCTGAGCGCGGAGATACCTCGCCCAAGCCCATGCGCGCCTTTTAGCGGCGACTAATAAATGGGTGGGTTGCGAGCTTCACGAGGGCGATGCTGCGGTTGATCATATTCTTTGCTGTTTGTGCGTCCGCTTTTGCGGGGGAGGTGCCTTCGTTTCGGCAGGATGTTTTGCCGCTTTTGACGAAGGCGGGGTGTAATTCGGGCGGGTGCCACGGGAAGCTGTCGGGGCAGAATGGGTTCAAACTTTCGCTGCGGGGGTTTGCGGCGGAGTGGGACTATGATTGGGTGACGAAGGAGGTGAATGGGCGGCGGGTGAATTATGCGTTCCCCGAGCAGAGTTTGCTCATCGAGAAGGCGTGCGGCGGGGTGGTGCATGAGGGCGGGACGCGCTTCCGCAAAGGCTCGCGGGAGTGGCAGACGCTGGTGGACTGGGTGGCGGGGCGTGCGCCGGGGCCGGTGGCGGATGAGGCGGATGCGACGAGCCTAGTCGTCGCGGAGGGGACGCGGACGCTGAAGCCGGGGGAGTCGCAGCAGCTCGTGGTGAAGGCGCGGTTTGCCGACGGGCATGAGCGGGATGTGACGTGGCTGGCGCAGTTTTTCTCGAACGATGAGAATGTGCTGCGGGTGAAGCCGAGCGGTGCGGTGAAGGCGCTGCGGCATGGCGAGGGCGCGGTGCGCGTGCATTTCCAGACGCTGGTGGCGGTGACGCGGTTCACGATGCCGTTCACGAATGATGTGGCGGGTGCGGATTTCACGACAGGGCGGAATGCGCTGGATGGGCCGCTGTTTAAGAAGCTCGCCGAGCTGCGGATACCGCCGTCGCCGGGAGCGGAGGATCGGGTGTTTGTGCGGCGTGCGTTTTTGGATGCTATCGGGACGCTGCCGACGCCGGGTGAGGTGGATGCGTTCGTCGCCGATGCTGCGCCGGATAAACGCGAGCGGTTGGCGGATGCGCTGTTGGCGCGGCCTGAGTGGCTGGACTTTTGGGCGTTGCAGCTCGCGGACATTTTGCAGAATCGCCGGGAGCGCGACCACGATGTGCGCGGGGTGAAAGGCGTGCGGTCGTTCCATGCGTGGCTGCGCGGGGAACTGGCGGCGGGGAAATCGTGGGCGGATGTCGCGCGCTCGGTCCTGCTGGCGAAGGGCTCGGAGCCGGGCGTGGGATACTTTACGACGGTGGTGGGGGAGTCGAATCGGGTGGAGGAGAGCGAGCTGCCGGACTCGGTGGCGCAGAGTTTCCTCGGCACGCGCATCGGTTGTGCGCGGTGCCATAATCATCCGCTGGAGCGGTACACGCAGGATGATTTCTATCACTTCGCTGCGTTCTTCGGGAAGGTGTCGCTGAACCGCGTGAAGCCGGAGTCTGGCGCCACGGTGCTCTCCACGGTGAGCCGCGAGGAGCGCGATGCACAGAAGCGGTTGTCGGAAGCGGAGGCGAAGGTGGCGGAGGTGGCGTCGGCGGAGTTTGCGGGGAGTGGAAAGCTGGCGTGCGAGGAGATCAAAAAGCAGATCGAAGAGCGGACGAAGAAAGTGGCCGAGGCAAGCAAGCAAGTGGCGGAGATGCGGGCGAAGGCACCGGAGGCGTTCCAGCCCCGGACGAATGCGCGGATGGCTCCGCAGACGCTGGACCGCGCGGTTTGGAAGCAAGAGCCGGGGAGGGATGCGCGGGAGCAGTTCGTGGAGTGGATGCTGGGCTCGGAGCAGTTTAGCGGGGCGATGGTGAACCGTGTGTGGAAGCATTTTTTTGGGGCGGGGCTGGTGGAGCCGGTGGATGATCTGCGCCCGAGTAATCCGCCGAGCAACGGGGAGCTGTGGGCGGTGCTGAATGGGGAGTTTCGGAAGGCGAACTTCGACTTGCGGCATGTGATGCGGCTGATCCTCACGAGCCGGGCGTATGCGCTGTCGTCGGGGACGCAGCCTGGGAACGAGAGTGAGACGCGGTTTTACTCGCACTACTACGCGCGCCGTTTGCCTGCCGAGGTGCTGAGCGATGCCATCGCGGCGGCGACGGGCGTGCCGACGAAGTTCGACGGATACCCGCTGGGGCTGCGGGCGATTCAACTGCCGGACCCGCAGGTGGGCTCTTACTTCCTCACGCTCTTCGGGCGCAGCGACCGGGTGACGGCGTGCGCGTGCGAGAGGAAAGGGGAGGTGACGCTGCCTCAGTTGCTCCACTTACACAATGGCGACGAGGTGCAGCGCCAGATCACGGCGGGTGAGGGGAGACTCTCGGCGCTGCTGAAAGAAGGCGATGACCGCGTGGCGGCGGATGGATTGTTCGGGCTGGCGATGCAGCGCAAGGCGAGCGACGTGGAGTTTGCCGCTGTGCAGAAGCAGCTCGGCGGGGATCGCACTGCGGCGTTTGCCGATGTTTTTTGGGCGCTGCTCAACGCCAAGGAGTTCGCTTTTAACCACTGATTTACCATGCTCGATTTCTCGCTCTCACCATCTCATCACCGGCTCTGCTCTGGCGTGTCGCGCCGCGATTTCCTGCGCATCGGCGCGCTGGCTCCGCTGGGGCTCTCGCTTTCGCAACTGCTCGCTGCGGAGAAGGCGGGCGCTGGAAAGGCGCGCGCGAAGTCGGTGATCCTCGTGTATCTCGGCGGCGGGATTTCGCATCACGACTCGTTCGACCCAAAGCCGGAAGCGGTGGAGGAGATTCGCGGGAAGTATAAATCCATCGCGTCGAATGTGCCGGGGCTGCACGTCACGGAGCTGCTGCCGAATATGGCGAAGGTGATGGATAAAGTGGCGCTCGTCCGCAGTGGCTCGCACGAGAATGATCACCACGAGACGGCGTCGAATTGGGTGCTGAGTGGGCGCTTTGGCTCTGCGTTTGGCGACCATCCGGCGATTGGCGCGGTGGTGGCGCACGAGACGGGCTTTCGCGGCGTGGTGCCGCCGTATGTGGCCGTGCCGAAGAATCCATCGTTCACTTGGGAGCTGGGACGGAGTGTGTTTCTCGGCGGACGGTGCGAGTCATTTAAGTGCGGGAATCCAAACGAGAAAGACTTCCGCGTGCGTGACTTGTCGCAGCCTGCGGGCGTGACGACGCAGACGCTGGATCGTCGCCGGACGCTGCTGGAGGCGGTGGATAGCTTGCAGGCGCAAGTCCACGCGAACGACCAGATCGCGACCTACGATGAGTTTGCGCAGAAGGCCGCGCAGATGGTGCTGGCCCCGGAGGCGCAGGCGGCGTTTGACATCGGGAAGGAGCACGAGAAGCTGCGCGATGAATACGGGCGCTCGGAGTTTGGGCAGAGCCTGCTGATGGCGCGGCGGCTTGTGGAGTCGGGCGTGCGCTTCGTGACGGTGAACCACGGGGGCTGGGACCATCACAAAAAGATATTCGAGGGGCTGGATAAGAAATTGCCGGAGTTCGACCAGAGCTTCGCGCGATTTATCCGCGACATGGAGGAGCGCGGCACGCTGAAGGATACGCTCGTGGTGTGCATGGGTGAGTTCGGGCGGACGCCGAAGATCAACAAAGACGCAGGCCGCGACCACTGGGGCCGTGCGGGCTCGATGATCTTCGCGGGTGCCGGTGTCGGCGGAGGGAAAGTGATCGGCGCAACGGACAAAAATGGTGCTTACGTGACGGACCGCCCGGTGCGTCCGGCGGATGTGGCGTGGACGATTTACGATGCGCTGGGCATCGATGCGAACCGCGAACTCATGACGCCCGAGGGACGCCCCACACACATCCTCACGGAAGGCGCACCAGTGCGGGAGTTATACGCGTGAAGCGCTGGCTGGCATCCCTCGCGTTTGCATCATCCGCTTTCGCACAGGAGAAAAAAGAAGAGCCGCCGAGCGTGATCGCCTCCGCGCCGCTGCACCTCACGGCGGGGGAAAAGGGGACGCTCCGTCTGCGTGGGCAAAAGCTGAAGGATGCCACGGAAGTGTGCGTCACTCCCGATGCCGCCGCGACGCTGAAAGAGAAGAAGGACGCGACCGTGCCGAACGGCCTTGAGGCGAAGGATGTAGGCAATACGGAAGTGGCTATCGAGCTAACGCCGCCTGCCGATTGCACGAAGCTCGCGGTGGTCATCGTGACGCCCAGCGGCACGACGGAAGTGCGCGAGGTGCCCGTCTTTCCGCGCGATGCTTTCACGGCGGAGAAGGAGCCGAACAATGGCTTTCGCGAAGTGCAGACGTGGGACTTCGCGAAGCCGATGACGGGGAAGATTGATGGCGATAAAGACGTGGATGTCTTCCGCATCGCGGGCGTGGCGGGGAGGCCGCTGAACGTGCGCATCATCGCTGCGAGCGTGGGCTCGCTGCTCGACCCGATACTCGCGATTTTCGATGCCGATGGGCGACTGCTCGCCTCTGCGGACGACACGGACGGGACGCGCGACGCGCGCCTGAGCATCGTGCCAAAGACGGACGGCGCGTTCCTCCTCGTGGTGAGCGACGCGCATGATCGCGGCGGCTCGTGGCACGAATATCGGCTGGAGGTTTCGCCATGAAGCCGGACGCTGCTTTTTTGTCCGCAGATTACGCAGATTGCGCAGATTTTCCGCTGCAATGGGTAGTCCACGGAAGACACGGAAATACACGGAAACCTTCCGTGCTCTTCCGTGGAGCCTTGTATTGGAATCTGCGAAATCTGCGAAATCTGCGGACAACAATAGCGTCGCTTTTTATCCTCATCGGCTCGGCGAATGCAGAGCCCGCGAGCTTCTTCCGCGATGTCCGCCCGATCCTTCGCGCAAATTGCGTGGGTTGCCACAAGCCGGGGAAGACCAAAGGAGGCCTCGACCTCACGAGCTACGCGGCGCTGCTGAAGGGTGGAAAATCTGGCGATACGCTGAAGGCAGGCCACGCAGAAAGCAGCGAACTTTTTACCCAAATAGACGGCACTGAGCCGGAGATGCCGAAAGACGCCGAGCCGCTCACTGCTGCGGAGGTCGCCGTGATCCGGCAATGGATCGCGGAGGGCGCGAAGGACGACACGCCTGCTGAACTCGGAGCCGCGCATCACCTCGCCGCGCCGCCCGTGTATCGCAGCGCGCCCGCGATTTCCGCGTTGGCCAGTTCGCCGGATGGCGCGGTGCTCGCGGTGGCGGGTTGGCACGAAGTCATCCTGCGCAGCGGCGACGGTGAGCAGATGCTCGGGCGTCTCGTGGGGGAATCGCCGCGCGTCGAATCGCTCGCATTTTCGCCCGATGGCAAACAGCTCGCCGTCGCGGGCGGTGCGCCGTCGGAGTACGGCGAGGTGCAGATTTGGGATGTCGCGGAGAAGCGGTTGGTCCGGGCGATCAAGGCATCGGTGGATTGCTTCTTCGGTATCTCGTGGTCGCCCGATGGCGGCAAAGTGGCCGTGGGCTGCGCGGATAAACTCGTGCGCGTCTTCGCCATCGCCGACGGGAAGGAAGTGATGCGCTGCGACAATCACATTGATTGGGTCTTCGCGACGGCGTGGAGCCGCGACGGTGCGCGCCTCGTCTCCGTCAGCCGTGATAAAGCGGTGAAGCTCATCGAAGTCGCATCCGGCCACCTCATTGATGACCTCGCGAAACCCCGCGACCCTCTGCTCTGCATTGCGCGGCACCCCGCAGAAGACCTCGTCGCTTTTGGCAGCGAGACAGGCCAAGTGCGCCTGCACAAAGTCGCGCCGCGCGGCGGGCGGCTCGCGGAGGGCGATGATAAAGAGGAGAGTTCCGTGCGTGAATTCGACCGGCTTCCCGGCCCGGTTCACGCGGTCGCATTTTCTCCCGACGGCGCGCTGCTCGCCGCGACGGGGGCGAAAGGCGAGACGCGCATCTGGCAGTCCGGCGATGGGAAAAAGGTCGCGCAAATCCCCAGCGTGGGCTGCGCGTTGTTCACCCTCGCATTCTCCAGCGACGGCACGCGCCTCGTGACGGGCGGCGCGGACGGCAAACTGCGTATCTATGAGGCAAAGACGGGCACTATCGTGAAGACGCTGGTGGCGGTGCCGCTTGAAGTCGCCGCGAAGTAGGGAAAAAATCGGGAAATTGGTTTTGACAGGGGCAGCTCGCTCGCTAGGTTCCGCCTCCGCTTTCCGGCATCTGCCGGAGAGACGCCTGGGTAGCTCAGTTGGTAGAGCACGTCCTTGGTAAGGACGAGGTCGCCGGTTCAATCCCGGTCCCCGGCTCTCCCATTTTTCAGGAAGCTCGAGCCACTTCCTCCGCGATGATTCGCAAGCCCTCACGCACTACGGCTTCTGGCTGCGCGAAGTTCAGCCGCAAGCATTGGCGGCTGTGTTCCCAGTCTTCCGCGAGGCCGAAGAAGAAGTATTCGCCGGGGACGATGAGCACCTTTCTCGCCTTCAGCCGTTCGTAGAGTTCGCGCGTGGGGATGCGGAGTTTGCGGAAGCAGAGCCAGAAAAAGAACGCGCCTTCGCTGGTGTGGATGGCCCATTCGATGTCGGCAAACGCTTCGCGCACCCATGCGAGCGCGGCATGGCTTTTTCCCTCGTAAAATGGGCGCAAAATCTTCGGGCCGAGCTGGAGGATTTCGCCGCTCTCGATCAGCGGTGTGACGAGCTGTTGGCCGATGTTTCCGTTCGCCAATCCGGCGATGGCCGTCATGGCTGCGATGGCTTCGGCGATGTGCGGCGGGCCGATGACGACCGACGTGCGCGTGCCGGGCAGGCCGAGCTTTGAGAGGCTCAGCGTCATGATGACGTGGGGCTCCCAGAACGGCTTCGCATCGGTGAAGATGACGCCGGGGAAGGGGGCTCCGTACGCGTTGTCGAGGATGAGCGGGATGCCGTGCTGCGCGGCGAGCGAGGAGAGGCGGCGCACTTCGTCGTCGGTGAGGACGTTGCCCGTAGGGTTTGTCGGGCGGGAGACGGCGATGGCCGCGATGTCGCCGCCGCGCAGTGCCTCTTCCACGGCGGGAAAATCAATGCGGTATTTGAAGATATGTGGCTCCAGCCAAGTAATCTCCGGGCGGCACGCTACGAACATCTCGGGCGCGAATCCTTGGTCCGCATAACCGATGTATTCCGGGCAAAGTGGGAGCAAGATTTTGCGCCGCAGCCCGTCCGGGTATTCGCCCGCGAGCAGATTAAAGAGAAAGAAAAATGCGCTCTGTCCGCCATTGGTCACAGCGATATTGCGCGGCGCGACAGCCCAGTCGAACTCCCGCTGGAGCAGCTCCGAGAGGGCTTTGATAAAGCGCGGGCTCCCCTGCGGTGGGTCGTAGTTCCCGAGCATCCTGTCAAATGCCGGGCCATCTGCCAGCAACTCCGCCATGCGCTTGCGCCAGAGTGTTTGGACCTCCGGGACGGCAGCGGGATTTCCCCCGCCGAGCATGAGCATATCTGGCCACTCCGTCATCGCGCGACCGAGGTCGTCCATGAGTTCGAGGATGCCACTGCGGGCAGTGAGTTTTGCGCCGACTTTGGAAAATGAGCGCGTCATTTCCCGATGCAGATGAGCCGTGAAAAAGTACGCACGAACATCTTCCCGCCGCTCACTGCGGGGGTCGCGTAGCTCTCCTTTTCGCTGAGTGGGAAGCGCTGGATGAGCTCGAATTTCTCGCCGGCTGCGATGCTCACGAGTTCGCCAGCGCGGGTGAGGTTGTAGATCCGTCCGCCTTTTCCGCCGATGCAGATGGGGCTGGCGTAGTAGGGGCCTTCCACGCGTTCGCTCCAGAGTTGCTCGTTCGTCGCGGCGCGGATGCACGTCACGGTGCCGTTTTCTTTCCACAGGAAAAGGAGGTCGCCGACGACGATGGGCGTGGGCACATAAGCGCCGATGCGGACGATTTCGTAGGCTTGCTCGGGCTTGGACTCGGCGGTGCCTTTCACCACTTTGATCTCGCTCGCGGCTTGTCCCTGCCCGCTCTGGACGACGACCCAGCCTTCGCCGGTGATGACGGGCGAGGCGACGGTGCGGAGCTTGAAAATATCGGAGATGGCCCAGAGTTGCTTGCCCGTCGCGGGGTCGAGGCCGAGGAGGCCGTTATCCGTGGAGAGACTCACGAGTTGGGATGATTTTGCGGCTAAGCATGGAGTGGCGATGGAGTGTTGGCCGCCTTTGAGTTCGTTCTTCCACAGCGTCTTGCCCGTCGCCGCGTCGTAGGCCTCGATGAACGAGCCGGGCTCATCCTGGCTGCTCTGCAAATAGACCACGCCCTTCTCCACAATCGGCGAAGCTCCCGGTCCGTGTTGCGATTTGAAAGTGCCGAGGTCGCGCTTCCAAACCTCGTGTCCATCGGCCTGCGCGAGCGCGACGAGCTGGCTCCCATCCGGTCCTGCGAACCAAGCATACACGCGCTCCGCATCCACGGTGCAGGACGGCGACGCGAAGCTATTGTCGGCATGTTTTTTATACCCGCCCGTCGCGTACTCGCGGAACCACTCCACCTTGCCGGTCTTCGCATTGACCGAGACGACGCTGCGCTTCGCCAACTCCGCCTGCCGCGCATCCGGCGTGCAAGTGACGAAGACATGGTCGCCCCAAACCACCGGCGACGAGTGCCCCGTGCCCGGCAGCGTGCAAGACCAAGCGATGTCTTTCTCCGTGAGCTGCGCAGGCAGATTCGCCGTGGCGAGGCCCGAGCCATTCGGCCCGCGAAAGCGCGTCCATTCCTGAGCATTGGCGACGGTTACGAGGAGAAGTGTAGAAAGAATGATCTTCATGCTGGGAGGCAGTCTGAAAATCGGTGGCGACGGAAGGATAAAAACGCGGGTTCGTTCGTGTGGGAGAACTTCCGCTATGGGGAAATGAGCGATTGCGCGGGGCGAAAGCTGTGCAATAAAACTCGCGTATGGCAGGTTTGCTATTCTGCCCCTCCATCCAACGCTTCACATTATGAATTTCCCTGTCTTACTGCGCCGTGTCTCGGCGATTGCTCTCTGCTTTGCGGCTTTTTTGCGCCTGCTCACGCTCCCCGCTTCGGCGCAGGTGTATGAGAAGGTGTTCGACTTCGGCGGGTCTGTGAACTTGGTCAACAAAGGATGCAGTCCTCGGGCCGCTTTGGTGCAGGCAAGTGATGGCAACTTTTACGGCACGACCGCCTATGGCGGCGCCAGTGACCGCGGAACCGTCTTTCGGATGACGCCTGCCGGGATCCTTACCACGCTGGTGGATTTCACCGACCACGTCGGACAGAATCCGACCGCTGCCGTGGTGCAGGGGAGCGATGGCAACCTGTATGGCACGACATCTTCCGGCGGAGAAACTAACAACGGAACCGTCTTTCGGATGACGCCCACTGGTGCGCTAACGACACTGGTGCAATTCACCGGCGCCTCGGGAAGCAACAAGGGAGGTTCTCCATACGCCGGCTTGGTGCAGGGTAGCGACGGAAGCTTCTATGGCACCACCTCTTCCGGGGGGGCGAATGGTCTCGGCACCGTTTTCAAGATGACGCCCGGCGGAGTGCTGACGACTTTAGTGGAGTTCAGCGGCGGCAACGGACGAAATCCTGCTGCCGTCCTGGTTCAGGGCATCAATGGCAACTTCTACGGCACGACCCGAGGCGGTGGCGCGAATGACCTCGGCACCGTTTTCAAGATGACCCCGTTTGGAGCGCTGACGACGTTGGTGGAGTTCACCGGCAACGGCGCGGGCAACAAAGGGGCTGACCCTCGAGCTGGCTTGGTTCAGGGCAGCGATGGCAGCTTCTACGGCACGACAACTTATGGCGGCGCGAACGCCAACTACGGCACGGTCTTTAAATTGGATCCAAACGCGCCCCCAAATACCGGGCTGACGACGTTGATAGAATTCGACCCCGGAATTACAAATAACGCAGGCGGATTTATCGCCGGATTGGTGCAGGGCAGCGATGGCAACTTCTACGGCACGTCTTTGGGCGGCGGAAGCGGCTACGGCACCGTGTTCAAGATGACCCCCGCCGGGTCGCTGACAACTTTGGTGGAATTCACGGGACGCGAAGGAAGCAACAAGGGAGGTGATCCTGCCGCGGGCTTGGTGCAGGGAAGGGATGGTTTTTTTACGGCACGACCAATTATATCGACGACGGGGCAGCGCTGCTCGGCTGCGGCACCGTATTCAAGGTGACGTCGGCAGGCACGATGACGACGCTGGTGGTATTTGCAGGCTCGGGAACGAGCAACACGCCCCGTGAGCCTATCGCCGGCTTGGTGGAGGGCAGCGATGGGAACTTCTACGGCACGACGTTTGGCGGGGGCACGAATGACTGGGGCACCGTCTTTAAGATGACGCCCGGCGGGGTGCTGACGACACTTGTGGAATTCAACGGAATTAACGGAAGATTCCCCTACGCTGGCTTGGTGGAGGGCAGCGATGGCAACTTTTACGGCACAACCTTTGTGGGCGGTGGTGTAAGCGGGCCCGGCTTTGAAATTGGCTACGGCACGGTGTTTAAGATGACACCCGCTGGTGTCCTGACGACGTTGGTTGAGTTTAGCGGTAACGGTGTGAGCAACAAGGGGGCTTTACCTGAAGCTGGCTTGATTCAGGGCAGCGATGGGAACTTCTACGGCACGACGTCGCGTGGCGGCGCGAATGACCTTGGCACCGTCTTTAAGATGACGGCCGGCGGGGTATTGATGACATTGGTTGAATTCACAGGCGATGAATTGACCAACAAGGGAGCCCTACCTTCTTCTGCCTTGGCGCAGGACACTGATGGGAACTTCTACGGGACGACTGCGTCTGGTGGTATCGGGTATTTCGCAGGGAATCCAAATTCAGGAAACGGAACGGTCTTCAAGATGACCCCAGCCGGAGTTCTAACCACGCTAGTCGAGTTCACCGGCAACGGTGCCAGTAACAAGGGGGGGGATCCATACGCTGCCTTGGTGCAGGGTAGTGATGGAAGCTTCTACGGCACAACTGTAGGAGGCGGCGCGAGCAACCGCGGCACTGTCTTCAAGATGACGCCTGCCGGAGCGCTGACGACGCTGGTGGAGTTCACAGGCAATGGAGCCAGCAACAAGGGTAGGAGTCCTGCAGCGTTGGTGCAGCGCAGCGACGGCAACTTCTACGCCACGACCGAATATGGCGGCCCGAACGATTTCGGGACTGTCTTTAAGGTGACGCCTGCAGGATCACTGACCACGCTGCTGGAGTTTACCGATCCCTTCGGCGGCGGCAGCTCCAAAGGTCACCCTCGCGGCGCGTTGTTACAGGGCAGCGACGGAAACCTCTACGGGACCACATCGGGAGGTGGTGGAAGTGTATATCGTCTGATCTTTCCCGGCCCCCCGCTCATCGCCCCGGTCAATGCGGTCGCAGAAAGCACAACCGCCCTTCTGACAGCCAAGATCAATGCGCGGGGTGCGATTACGGCAGTGCAGATCGAATACGGGACGGACGGCGTGAATTTTCCGAACACCATCCCAGTGACGGTCAACTTGACCGGCTACCAGACCACGCTCCTCGGTAGGACGCTAGGCGATTTGAGTCTCGGCACGAGCTACTTTTACCGCTTCCGCGCGGTGAGCAGCGCGGGAACGACCGTGAGTTCCGTGTCGAGTTTCTCAACGCTCGCAGCACCGATGGCGGTGGCCAATGCGATTAGCGATCTGGCAGCGGGCGTCGGACCGAACTCGGCGAGCGCGCGTTTCAACGGCACGGTCAACGCGCGGAACTACGCCGCGACGGCGATTTTTGAATGGGGAACGGATGGGAACACATTTCCCAACACTGCTCCTGCGGTGCCGGGGACGGTGAATGGGAATACGCCCGTCGCTGTGAGTGCGGCGGTGGCGGGGCTGGTGAAAGGGACGCCTTATTTTTACAGGGTGCGGGCGACGAATGCGGGCGGGGTGGCGGTTTCGGGGACGCAGAGTTTCACGACGCTGACGGAGCCGCTGGCCACGCTGGGCGCGTCGTTTGCGCTGACGACTACGAGCGTGCGCGTGAACGGCACGGTGCGGGCGCGGAACTCGGATGCGCAGGTGTTTTTTGACTACGGGACGGATGGCGTGAACTTCCCCAATAGCGTCGGGGCGACGCCGGGGCTGGTGACGGGCGATGCGGTGACGGCGGTGAGCGCGGACCTCACGAATCTGGCGCAAGGGGTGACTTACCACGTCCGGGTGCGCGCGGTGAGCGCGGGCGGGACGGGCTTTAGCGGGACGGGGACTCTGCAAGTGGCGGTGCTCTCGGGCTTTCTCCAGCAGGCTCCGGTGGCGGTGGGGCTGGAGGAGCGGTCGGGGTTTCTTTTCGTGAATTTGATCCCGTCGGGCATCGGGGCGGGGTGGCGGTTTGTGGGGGAGCAGAGTTGGCGGGCGTCGGGGGTGCCGGTGGGGAGCTTGACGACTGGGGATCGGGAAATCGAATACCGTCCGGCGGCGGGGTACGACCAGCCCTTGCGGGAGACGGTGAGCATCATCAGCGGAGGGGAGGCGACGTTCATCGAGCGGGAGTATTATGAAATCGCGGAGCCCGGCGGGACGGGCGGGATGATCGTGCTTCTGCGGCCCGAAGCACTGACGTTGCCTGCGCTGTCGGTCGAGCAGCGGGCGCAGTGGCGGCTGCTGGGCGAGGATGAAAGTGCGTGGCGTGAGAGCGGGGCGACGCTGGATGGATTGCGGCCCGGCGCGTATCTCGTGGAGGCGAAGCCGCTGGCCGGGCGGGCGACTCCGCCGAACCTCTCGGTGACGGTGACGGCAGGGGTGACGGCGACGGCGGCGACGACGTATTTTCTCGCAGATGCGGTGACGGGGACGGCGGCTTCGCTGCTCCCGTTTGAAACGGTAACGGGCAGCCCAAACTTGCCCTACCAATACGTCGGCCAGCTCCGCAGCGATGCGGGCGCGGGGAGCGGCTTCGTGGTGCGCGCGCGTGTAGTGGCGACGGCGGCGCATGTGGTCTTTGATGATGCCACGCTCTCCGCCGCGACGGGCCAGCAGTGGCTCTTTCAGCGCGACCGCGTGAGCCACGAACCCAAGCCGCAACTCCCGCGCGGCGCGTATCTTTTCGCAGGCTACTCGGCGCAGCGCACGGCGGAGAATACGCCCGGCACCAGCTCGCCCGCTTCGCAGACGCTGGATGCGGCAGCGGTGTATTTCTTGGAAGACGCAGGGCGCGGCAGCTTCGCGGGCTATTTGGCGAGCGATGCGACGCCGAACGAATGGCTGGCGTCCTCCGCGCTGAAAACGCTCGTGGGCTATCCCATCACGGGTATCTCCGCGAGCGCGCAGGGCCGGATGCACGCGACTCCGCTGATGAACGCAGCTTTCACCCACTCGTTCGGGCGCACCTACACGACGGCGAATATCCGCAGCAGCGGCGGCGCGTCGGGCGGGCCGCTGTGTGTGCAGTTTGAGGGCGGAGCCTACTACCCGGCGGCGATCTTTCTCGGCGGCAGCGGGCAGACGGTCGTGCGGGTGATTGATAGCGACCTCATCGAGATGTTTAACCGTGGAGAAATCAGCGGCAACGGCGGCGACAATAACGGCACCGGCGGCATCACGCATACCAGCAGTCCGCTTTCTGGCGGCACCGCAGCGGGCGCTTCGCTGAAAGTGACACTCGGCAA
>CANIWM010000044.1 GCA_947471505.1 Chthoniobacteraceae bacterium
CCTAAAAACGGCAGTTGACCCCGTTTTTGAGGCCGAAAAATAGGGTATTTTACTCTGGAAATTGCCAACTGCGGAGCAGTTGAAAATCACTCACCCGTCCAAGGCTCATTTTTCTCTGAAAATCCGTTCAACTGCCGTTTTTAGGATTAATGACTTGATAGCCTCGTATTTCGGGATTCATGGTGTTGGTTTATTATTTGTGCAATTCTGCAAAGGCAACCTTGTTTTTACCTTCATTTCGCGATCAACTGCACGCCGTCGGCGACTACGAAGCCGTCGGTGTCTTTTGTGGTGATGGTGATGAGGAGTTGGTCGGTGGTTTTGAACTCGATGGTGCCTAGGAGGGCGCTGCCTTCTTTGAGGGTTTCGTTGACTTGGGTGGTGAGTTGGCGGGCGGCGCTTTTTATTTGGATGGGGACGTTGGTGGCGCGGTTGGGGTTGGGGGGGTAGTGGAAGTGGATTTCGTAGGTGCCGGGTTTTTCGATGGGGATGGTCCATGTGAGGGTTTTTTCGCCTTTGCCGACGTTGCCGTCGTGGATGTAGCCGTCGCCGATTCGTTGGGTGCCGTTTAGGGTGCCGGGGGTCCAGTCGCCGAGCTTTTGGGCGGTGGTGTCGTCGATGAGTTGGCCGTCGAGTTTTACGGATGGGGGTTTTGTTGCGGCTCCGGCGGGGCGGGTGTAGTCGAGGATTTGTCCGTCTTTTTCGAGGCGGGCTTTGAGTTTGTCGTAGGGGACTTCTTGGACGGGGGTGTTGGCTTCGAGGGCGAGGATGGCGGCGGTGGTGGCGCTTTGGCCGAGGATCATGAAGACGGGTTCCATTCGGATGCTGCCGTAGGCGATGTGGGTGGTGGAGCATGCGACGGGGACGAGGAGGTTTGTGGCGTCGGTTTTGTGGGGGATGAGTGCGCCGTAGTCGATGGGGTAGGGTCCGCCGGGGTTCACTTGGACGTCGCCTTCGTTGCGGGCGAATCCGCGGGCATCGACGTAGCGTTGGACGTTGTGGGAGTCCATGTTGTAGGAGCCCATGCCGATGCTGCGGGGTGTAGGGAATTTGCGGGTGAGGTGGTTTTCGTTGATGATGGTTTCGCCGAGCATGCGGCGGGCTTCGCGGACGTAGATTTGGTGGGGCCAGCCGCCGTTGTCGGTGAATTCGTCTTTGGGGAGGCCCCATTGGTTCATGCGCTGGCGGATTTCGTCGGGGATGCCGGGGTCGTTGGCTAGGAAGTAGAGGAGGCCGCGTTGGTAGGTTTGGTGTTCGGCGAGGATTTCGCGGCGGCGTTCGTAGGTGGCGTCGGGGTAGTCGTAGTTCATGCCGATGTTGTCGAAGGAGTATGCGCCGTGGTTGTTGGTGTCGGTCTTGTGGTTGGGGATGGGGTCGAATTTGGCGATGATGTTGCCCCATTTCCAGCCGGCGGCGATGTAGCGTTTGAGGAGTTCGTATTGTGCGGGGTCGTAGCCGTCGGGCCGGGCGAAGGGGATGCGGTTTGCGGGGTCGTTGGTGAGGCACATGCGGTAGCAGTAGGCTTGGATGCGTTTGTCGCCGTCGCCGTCTTTGCCAGGGTCGCCGTCGTGGATGCGGGGGACGAGGCCGCTGGTTTTGTCGCCGGGGATTTTGTAGGGGCTGACGTCCTTCTCGAACTGATGGCTCTTGGAATGGGCGGCTACGATGCCGTTGAGGGTTTCGTTGAATTGGGACTTGGGCTCGCGGCCGACGGTGTAGGGGATGCGGGCGGCGGCCATGAGGTCGCCTTCGTAGGTGGCGTCGATGAACATGGCGCCGGTGTATGTTTGGCCGGTGAGCATGGTGATGCTTTGGATGCGGGCGTCTTTTTTGACGACGCCGCGGTCGCGGTCGAGCCACTGGTCGCGGAATACGGGGATGTTGTGTTCTTTGATGAGGCCCTCGAAGACGCGCTCGGCGACGCTCGGCTCGAATATCCACATGGTGCGGTTTTCGCCGTCGATGGCTGCGGTGCCCTGGCCTTTGTTTCCGTATTCGGTTTTCTTCTGCTGCTTCCAGGAGGTGTCTTTTTGGTACTCCAAATAGATGCGGTGGTAGAAGTCGCGGGCGAGTCCGCCGATGACGGCTTTATTCCCGGTGTCGGTCCAGCCGAGTCCGCCGCTGGAGAGGCCGCCGAGGTGTTTATCAGGGCCGACGAGGACGACGGTTTTACCCATCTTTTTCGCCTGCACGGCGGCGATGACGCCCGCAGAGGTGCCGCCGTAAACGACGACGTCGTATTGCTCGGCGGTGGCGATGCTGGTGAGTGTGGCGAGGACGAGGAGTGTGTTGCGCATGGGGCGGAGGGTGGAGATTTGGGGGGATTGTGCAAGCGGGATGCGGGACGTGCAGTCGGGTTGACACTATGGCGGGGGAATTACATCGTCCGGACAAATGGTCCTTGCTCAGCCCAATATAAATAGTGATCCCGAGACTTGGTTTCCGTGGATCATCTTAGTCCTCAGCATCCTTGTCTTTGTCTTTCCTCGAACCGTTTGGTTTTTTCAGGAAGGCTGGAAGTTTCGACAGAAACTCGATCCGTCATGGGCGTGGCTCGCGTCAACCCGGCTCGGGGCATTGTTTACGGCGGGCTTCATGGTGTTCGTGATCTTCGGGGATAAATGGGCGAAATGAGGGCGCGGTTTGTTCGTAATTTAGCAAGACCGCGCACGCTCGCTGTTCTAGTCCTTGTGGCTCTAGTTCTTTGGTGGCCGGTAACGCGGCTTCATTACTATTGGTGGGTAAGGGAGTGCGGGGGCCACCCAGAGCGAAATACCGATTTCACTTTAATCTCCAAAGTGCTGCCTCCGGCGGGTGCGACCTTGGAAGCTGTTTACCGTGGGCTGCCGCACCAGCGCTGGGAAAAGAATGAATTATTCAAGGAACTCTTTACGAGCGAGAATCGAGCGATTGGCGGCTACCGATTCTATTCACGGCAGATGCGACCTGCTGCTGAAGCAGAGCAAAGAAAGCTAACGGAGGCACTTCAAACGCCCCGATTGTACATGGAATATCAACCGGGAAAACAGTGCGGAGGTTTCCATCCGGATTTCTGCTTCGAGTGGAAATCACAAGGCGGTGAGCGGTTCCAACTCCTGCTCTGTGCCGGCTGCGGCGAGGCAATCATCATTGGTGGCGGGGACGAACTTCATTGCGACGTTGACCTTGGACCCGGTGGAATGGGCCTCGTTGATTTGCTTCGCGGAATCCCGGCCCGGTGACGTATTTGTAGCGCACCAATGTCCACCACCGCCAATCAACCGCAGCACCGCGTCGCCGCGCAGCCGCCACCGCCGGGTCTTCCGGACGGGCCGCGCGTGCAGGAGCAGCTCGCGTCGCTCACGGAAGGCGGAGAGGTGCGTCCGCTGCTGGAGTTTCTCCGCGCGCTGCTGAATGCACGGGCGCTGGCGATTTTCCCGACGAGCGATCGGCCCGGTGCGGCGAGTGTGACGATTACGACGCGAGGGATTCTGGCGACTTCGCTGGAGCCGCTGGCGGAACGGCTCGGCAAGGCGAAGGCGGCGGTCGTAGAGCCTGCGGAATCGCTCGGTGCGGAGGGCTACACGATCGCGGTGCCGGTGCAGCGCGACAGTCATCCGCTGTGGGTACTCATCGCGCAGTTCGTAGTGCCCAATGCGCGTGACGTGCAGGGCTATCTGGTCATTTTGCAAAGCGTCGCGGGTTACTTGCTCTACCGCGAACAGCGGGTGGTGACGGAGGATATTCATTGGGTGCTGGCTCGCACGAGTGGGCTGCTGGATGTTTTTCGCCGTGCGGGCGCTGAGGAGGACTACGAAAAAGCCTGCCGAATCGCAGTGGACGCGCTGCGCGACTATCTCGGCTGCTCGCGCGTGGTGTATGCGGACGGTGCGCGGCTCGCGGCCATCAGCGGCGTGTCGAAGCTCGATGCGAAGAGCCCGACGCATCAGCCAACCGAGACTGCGGTGCGTGAAGCCGTGCTGGAAGCCGAGCGCATCGACTTCCCCGAAAACGAAAGCGCGCTGGCCCACGAGCTTCTCGCCACTGCGGTGGGTGCGGTGCGGATTACGACGCTGCCTTTTGGAGAACGCGCGTGTCTTTTCCAATGGAGCGACGAGCCGGACCACCGGACGCCCGCGCTGCTCGATGCGGCGCTGCCATTTGTGCAGCCGCTGTTCGATCTACTGGAGCGCGCAAAGCCGAATCCCGCCGCATTTTTCGTCCGTCGCGTGTGGGGCAAGGCGACTGCGAACAAACGCCGCGCCATTGTCGGCGGTCTCGTCGCTCTTGCAGCGCTGCTGGTCTGGCCGGTGCATTATTCCATCAAGTGCGACTGCCGACTGGTGCCGAAAACGAAACGAGTGATCGCGGCGCCGTTCGATGGACTTCTCGGACGCACCAAAGTCCAGCCCGGCGACCGCGTAAAGGAAGGCGACCCGCTCGTCACGCTCGACAGCCGCGAGCTAAAGCTCAAGGAAGCCGAGCTGATCGCCGCGCGCGACCAGGCACTCAAGAAGCGCGACCGCGCGCTGAGCAACCCGGATGGCGTGGATTTCTCCGCAGCGCAGGTGGCGTCATTTGAGGCTGCTGGTGTGATGGAGGAACTCTCGCTCGTGCAGCAAAAGCTCGCCTTTCTCGACATCCGCGCGCCCATTTCCGGCATCGTTGTATCGGGAGACTTGCGTCGAGCAGAAGGACAGCCCGTGAGGCAAGGGCAGGTGCTCTACGAAGTCGCGCCGCTGGAAGAGATGCTCGTGGAAATGGATGTGCCAGACCACGAATTTAGCCGCGTCCGCGCCGGGCAGCCCGTGACTTTCCGCATGGAGGCATACAGCGGATGGAGCGGCGATTCACGCGTCACGCGGCTCTACCCGCAGAGCGAGCAGCGCGATGGGAAAAACGTCTTCGTCGCCGAAGCCGCCGTCGTCGGAGCCGCGCTTGATTTGCGTCCTGGGATGCGTGGCCGCGCGAGCATCGAAGGCGACCGCAAGACGATCGGGTGGATACTCGGGCATCGCTTCGTGGACTGGGCGCAGACGGCGCTCTGGTGGTGAATTACTCCGTCCGCGAACTCGAATCACTCCGCCCGCTCTTGCGTGGAGACTTGCGCTTCTCCGTGCAGGAACACGGCGACGAACGCTCGTGCGTGATCGAGGACTCAGCCGCGTCGAAGTTCTACCGCGTGGGCTTTGACGAATACCGCTTCTTCCGCTCGCTCGACGGCACGCAGACCGTCGCCGCGATCCTCTCCCGTCTCGCCCGCGATGCGAAGGGCGAGGCATACTCCGAACACGAAGCACTCCAGATGCTCCGCTGGCTCAAAGACAACCACCTCATCGCCGTGGAAAGCGAGCGCGCCAAGACTGACACCGAGCAAGACCAACGCGCGATGAAGAGCGCAGTCACTTGGCTCAACCCGCTCATCGTCCGCATCCCGCTCGGGCGGCCCGACCGCTTTTTCGCATGGCTCGCCGCACGCATGAAGCCGCTGCTCGGCGGCTTCGGCTTTCTCATTTGGCTGGCCGTCGTGTCGTTCGGTGCGGCGCAAGTCGCCGTTGAATGGCCGCGTTTTTCCCGTGGGTTCGACCACATTCTTGGGCGCAACAATTGGCTGTGGCTCGGGCTCGTCTGGGCGGGGCTCAAAGTGCTCCACGAACTCGGCCACGGCGTCTTTTGCCGGCACTACGGCGCACGAGTCCGCGAAGTCGGCGCGATCTTCGTGATGTTCGTGCCGATGGGCTACGTGGACGCCACTGCCAGCATCGGCATCGCGTCGAAGTGGAAGCGCATCGGCGTCGCGTGCGCCGGGATGTACGTCGAGCTTTTCATCGCCGCGCTCGCTGCGTGGTGGTGGAGCAACACGCCCGAAGGCGAACTCGCCGCGGTCCTTCACGACGCCGTCGTCACCGGCAGCGTGCTCACCCTTTTCTTCAACGCGAACCCCCTCATGCGCTTCGACGGCTACTACATTCTCGGCGACCTGCTCGGCGTGCCGAACCTCTCCACCCGCTCCCGCTCATGGTTCCAGCGCTTCGCCGCGTGGTGCCTGCTCGGGGCGAAGAAACTCCGCCCCGCGTTCCCCTCGTCTCGCGAAGAGTGGGTCGTCGCGCTCTACGGCGTGTGCTCTTGGGCGTGGCAGATTCTCGTGCTCGCCGGGCTCCTCCTCGGCGCGACGGTGTTGCTAAAAGGCGGCGGGCTTCTGCTAGCAGCGCTTGCTGCCGTCGCGTGGGTCGTGCTGCCGCTCGTGATGTTTTCGCGGCAGCTCGCGAGCATCGCACACGGCGTCGCCGGAGGGCTTGGCGGGTTTATTTTACGGTCGGCGATTGTTGCAGGGCTCGCTGGGCTCGCCCTCTTTTCCCCCTACCGGAAAACCGTCGTCGCGCCCGGCGTCATCGAGGTTGCCGACACGCGAATACTCCGCGCCGAGTGCCCCGGCTTTGTGGAAAAAGTCCACGTCCACGATGGCGATGTCGTCGCCGATGGCACGCTGCTCATCGAGCTTCGCAACGATGAAGTCGCCTCCGGGTTCGCACGCACAGAGCGCAACGTCGAAGCGCAGGAACAGCGGACGCGGCACGCCTACTCGCGGGAAGATGTCTCCGCGTATCAGACCGAACTTTCCAAGCTCGACGGCCTCAAAAGCGGCCTCGCGCAAAACAGGCTCTACCTCGGCACACTCAGCATCCGCGCGCCGATAGCGGGCAGGATTTCCGGGCGACTGCTGCCACAGATGGCGGGGAGTTTTATGCAGTCCGGCTCCGAGATACTCCGCATCGGAGAGACGACTGGGCGAGAGATCAAAGTCGCGGTCGCACAGGGCGCAGAGCCGCACTTCCGCACCGCGCTCGGGCAACTCGTCGCCGTGCGTGTAGAGGGCCGCGAAGTGGCGCTTTCCGGCATTCTGAAGAACTTCGCAGGCGAGGCATCGCGCACCATTCCCCACGCCGCACTCACTGCGCCCGCCGATGGCCCACTGCCCGTCCGCCGGGCGGAAGGCACTTCGCAGGATGCCGCAAAGTTCGAGCTGGCCGATCCGCACTTCACCGCGACCGTCGGCCTCCCCGCACAAGCCGCAGAGCTGGCCGACGGCGAACTCGCTCGGGTGAAATTCCACAGCACGCAAAGCGTCACCCTTTTCAACGAACTCCGCAGCGCAGTCGCCCGCTGGACGAGGAAGTTCGGCGGATAGAGCAGCTTTTTGCTTCCGCCGCGCCGCTGTGCTGCGTAACGAAGAGCAATGGCAAATGTTGTTTTCGTTTGGCACATGCACCAGCCGTATTACGTGAATCCCACGACGCGGCTGGCGATGATGCCGTGGGTGAGGCTCCACGCGGTGAAGGGGTATCTCGATATGGTAAGTGTTCTCGGGGAGTTCCCCGGCGTGCATGTGAACTTTAACCTCACGCCCGTCCTCATGCTCCAAATCGAAGAGCTGGTGAACGGCACCGTCCGCGACCTGTGGCTGGAGTGGTCGCGCAAACCCGCTGCCGACCTTGATGTGAACGAGCGCCTCGCCATCTTGGAGCACTTTTTCAAAATCCAGCACGAGAACCTCCTCCGACCTTTCCCGCGATACTCCGAGCTGCTCACCAAGCGCGGCTCGGGCTTCTTTCGGGATAAAGCGCACGCTGAACTGGCGAGCTGGAGTGATGCCGATTTCCGCGACCTGCAAACGTGGTACAATCTCGCGTGGTGCGGCTTTACCGCCGTGGAGAAGTATCCCGAACTCGCCGAGCTGAAGCGCAAAGACCGCGACTTCACCGAGGGGGAAAAGAACCGCGTCCTCGACATCCACATGGAGATTCTCGCCAGCATCGCCCCGCTGTACGCCGAGGCGGAAAAGCGCGGGCAGGCCGAGCTGACGACGACGCCTTTCTTTCACCCGATCCTGCCGCTCGTGTACGATACGGAGTTTGCCGAACGGTGTATGCCCGGCAGGCAGCGGCCCACACGGTTCCACTGGCCGCAAGACGCGCTGGCTCAGCTACAGCTCGCTGTGGAGCAGCACACGCGGATGTTTGGCCGTGCGCCTCGCGGGCTGTGGCCGAGCGAGGGCAGCATCGCGCCGGAGTTGGTGCCACTGATGCGCGAGGCGGGGCTCGAATACTTCTGCTCGGACGAGGAGAACCTCTTTAATTCGTTGCGGCGAAACGGCGAGCACGCGAACCATCTGGAGCTGTTCCAAGGCTGGCGCGTGGAGCACGAGGGCTCGGCTATCAATGCCATCTTCCGCGAGAAGCCGCTCAGCGATTTCGTCGGCTTCATGGCGTGGCGCAATGAGCCGCACCAAGCCGCCGAGCATCTGCTCACGCACTTCCGCCACCTCGCCGATCAGTTGCCGCACGACACGGGGCTCATCCCCGTCATCCTCGACGGCGAGAACTGCTGGGAGCACTTCCGCGATGGCGGCAAGGGCTTCCTGCGCAACCTCTACGCCGGGCTGGAAATAGACGCGCGGCTCACGAGTTGCACGGTCGAAGACTACCTCCGCCGCTGCCCGCCAAAGCGCACGATCACGACGCTGCACAGCGGCTCGTGGATTCGCAGCGACTTCGACATCTGGGTGGGCGACGAGGAGGAGAATCACGGCTGGGATTTGCTCGGCGAGACGCGCTCCTACTTGGAGAAAAAGGAGGGCATTTCCCCCGAGGCCCGCGCCTCCGCGCTGCGCGAAATCTACGCCGCCGAGGGGAGCGATTGGTTCTGGTGGTACGGCCCCGATTTCTCCACGGACTGCGATGCGCTGTTCGATGAACTCTTCCGCCAGCACCTCAAAAACGTGTATGCCCTCTGCGGCGACATGCCGCCCGCCGCGCTGGATCGGCCCATCATCGGCACCAGCGTCCCGCCGCTCTACACGCGCCCGCGCCGTCTCCTTTCGCCCACCATTGATGGCTCCGCTGCGCCTTTCTACAACTGGTGCGGCGCAGGCAGCTACCTCGCCGGGAGCGAGCAAGGCGCGATGTTTCGCGACGACCGCTTCATCGAATCGCTGCACTACGGTTTCGACGAAGAGCGGCTCTCCATCCGCGTTGACCTCCGTCGCTGGGGCCAGTTCAAACTCGCGCTCACTTTCCACCAACCGCAGGGCCTCGTCGTCGTCACGCCCGCGCTCATGCACAGCCATCGCGGCCCGCTCACGCTCAGCGAACGAGGGACCGAACGCGCCATCGGCGAACTAGCCACGGGCCAAGTCGTAGAGCTGGCCATCCCATTTGCCGACCTCGGCATCGGGCCCGGCGGCATCGTGCAGTTCCAGCTCAAGCTCTTCCACAACAGCATCGAACGCGAATGCTACCCGGAGACCGCGCCTATCGAGCTGGCAGTGCCGAGCGCAGAGACGCGGCTGGCGCAGTGGGGCGTGTGATGAAGCCCGGAAGCGGAAGTCTATTCTGCTCTGGCGTTCTGGCACACGGGCTCACTTCCAGCGCCACAGCGATATCCCCTCCAAATCCCGCACAATCACTTCATCTCCGCACACCGCCACATGCGCCCACGTCTCGTTGTCCGACACCTTTTTTGAGCCGAGTCTCGTGAACTTTTCCCCGGACGCCTCCATTAAAAACAACTCGCCTTTCGTATCCAGCCCCAGCACGCGGTCGCCATTCGTTACGAGGCTCACGTAGTCCCCGAAACTCTCGCTGCTCGTCCACCGCTCAGCGCCCGTCGCCACGTCGATCGCCATCATCCGCCCACTGCGCAGGCTGGTAAAAGCAGTCCCCTTCACTACGACAGGGGTCGTCATGTAGCCTTGCGATTTATGCTCCCACGCCTTTGCCACTGTCCATTTGCCCGCCGCTTCATTGACCCGCCAGCCCGTCGTCTTTCCCCCATACGTGCTCGTAAAAAGCACATCACCCACGGCGAATGGCGTCCCGATATTCATACCCCGAAATGCCTCTACCTCTTGCGACCACAGAACTGCGCCGGTGTTCGGATCCACGCCAGCCAATGTCGAGCGTGACTGCACGAACAGTTGTCGTTTTCCACCGAGCAATCCGAAGGACGGCGACGCAAATGCACCGCCCATCATCCCGCCCTCGTCTTCCATCGCGCGCCACTTTACAGCGCCCGACTTTTTATCGAGACGGCACAGCGCTCCGCCCGCTTGGACGTAGAGATCATCTCCGTCAATCAGCGGCGACGACACCGCGCCAAACGCCGGAAGCGGCTTATTGTATTTCGAGGAGAAATCCACCCGCCACCGCTCGTCGCCCGTCTTCGCATCCAGCGCCACGAGCAAATCCCGAATTCCTGCTACGAACAGCGTCTCTCCATCGCACGCTGGCGTCGCCCGAATCCAGTCCCCGTTTCGCTTCGCGAAAAATGGCACCGACATCGCCCCATCCCACGTCTTTTCCCAGAGCACCTTCCCCGTCGCACGGTCCAGCGACCGGACGCGCTCCAGTTTTTTTGACACCGTCTCGGTAGTGAAAATCCGCTCTCCGACTACGACAGGTGACGAATAGCTTGGTTGCAGCTCCACACGCCAAACACGGGCGATTCCATCAAGCCCGTCCGGCCATTTTCCAGCTACGGCACCATCCCGAGAAGGTCCGCGCCATTGCGGCCAATCGGCGGCATCGGATAAAAGAACGGTGCTTAAAAAAAGGAAAACAATAGCGCGCATCGACCTTCTTACGTTTTCAGAGCAACCCTTGGACGCCTATTGATTCTGGCTGTTTGCGATGCTCCGTTATTATCGAGAGGAAAGCAGCGTCACTTCAGCTCGCGCCTAGTTCGTGGGAAGTTCCTCGCGCCGGACCCAACCGAGGTGCATCAGGACGTCGATGAAATTGGCGCGCTTTTGCTCGGGCCAGATGAACTCTGCGCTCTTGGTCCACTCGGTTGCTTTGTCGCTGGCTTCTTTGCTGCGCTCCATGTCGTTGGCTTTTTTGGCAAGTTGCTCGCTTTGGAAATAGTAGGCGGCGTGGGCGTATTGGTAGGCGGGGGTTTCAGAGGGAAAGGGGATTTTTTTGAGCCAGACCTCGGTGTTCACAGCGTCGCCTTCTAGTAGATAGGTGAGAAAGATGCGATAAATGAGAAGCTCGTCTTTGGGCTGAGCAACGAGGAGTTTTTCCCACAGGGCGCGAGCTTCGGCGTATTTGCCTTGGTAGAATGGGATTTCGCAGAGGTTGAACTTCGCGGGGTAAAAGTTGGGGTCCACGCGGAGGGCGTCTATGGAGTAGCGCAGACCTTCGTCCCACTGGTGTTGCTCAATGGCGATCGCACCTCGGATGTTCAGGGACCACGACGTAGGCGGCATGATTTCATCGGCTTTGACAAGGGCTGCTTCCGCGCCTTTGAAGTCCCGCGTGTGGAAGCTGCTCATCGACTGCGAGAGGAGCGCGCGGTAGCGGGTCGGGTAGGTGGAAGGGTCGGAGGGGCTCTTTGCCGCCCCGATCGCGGTGCCGTTGGCGATCGGCTGTGATGGTGGGACTACCTTACCTCCCCCGGGGACGAGCGGCAGGCTCTCGGGCGCTGCAGGCCTTGAGGGGACGGGAACAGACGGGGCCTGGGAATGGGCCATGAGCGCGCCGGATAGCAGGATGGCGGCGGAAATGCGAAGTGACGTGTTCATGGGCTCAGTATGCAATGAGTGGGGCGGGCGGCAACATTGGTTATTTGTCGGCGACGGGCTTTTCTACCTCGGCAGGAGCTTCGGGCTTAAAGTCGCGCAAGGGTTGTGCAAGCTCGATCATCCCGCGCGCGGGCGTCGCGGCGTGGAGGGTGATGAGTGTCGCGCCGCCAAATCGGTCCGCCACTTTCGCGCCCTTTTTGGCGACGGGCGGAGTCTCGCCGAGCGGATGAATCGTCGAGACGTGGCCGATGGCATTGCCCGATGAATCGAGGACAGCGGCCCCGCTGGAGCCCGGAGCCCAGTCGGTGCTCACATTGACTCGGAGCGTCTTCCATCGGCCTTGCGCGCCCTCTTTGCCCGGTGCGCCCTGCCAGAAAAAGCGATTCACGATCCCCTCACTGAAATACCCCGCCTGCCCCAGCGGCGCGCTGAAACAATAGGCGGCATCGCCGGGGGAAACTTCGTCGCAGAGCGGGAGCGCCGCGAAACTCCCGCCTTCCACGCGGAGGATCGCGCCGTCGAGCGTCTGGCTCTTCGCGAGGACGGCGGTGACGGGGAGAACTTCGCCCGTGTGGTCCACGGCGATCAGAAAGCCATCGCGCATCTTGTCATTCGGCTCGACGCAGTGGTGGCACGTCGCGACGGCGTCGCTCGCCACGGCGTAAGCGGCGGCAAGATTCAGGTGCCAGTTGTCGCAATCGGTGCAGAGATAGTACCAGCCAAACTGGAGCTGGGCGTCGCGTGCAGCCTGTGCGATTTCCCGCCCGGAGAGGCGCTGGTGCTTGGCCGCGGGGAATGTGACTGCGCCGGGGATCGGAGTTTTGAGCTGCTCCTTCGCGGCGGCGAGCGTGAGCTTTAGCTTGCCGCTTTCCTTGAGCACTTTCGCTTTTTCGAGGAGCCCTTCGTCTTGCTTCCGGTTGCCGTTGCGCTCGATGGGGACGCCTGGACCTTGTGCGTGGAGCGGCTGGGAAAGAGCGGTCGCTAGTGAGAAGATCGCGGTCGTAAAAAGGAGCGGTTTCATGTGCGTGTGGGGCGATGTGTGGCACCGATCCTCGCTGGCATCAACGCCCGATGATCGCTCGCTGGCCGTCCAGCAGCTCGGCGATGCCCTTTTTCGCCAGCGCCAGCAGCGAGGCCATCTCGCTCTCGGAGAAAGTGCTCTCCTCCCCGCTGCCCTGCACTTCTACAAACTGGCCGCTCTCCGTCATCACCACATTCATATCCACGGAGGCGTCGCGGTCCTCCACGTAGTTCAGGTCGAGCAGCGGGGTTCCTTCATAAATGCCCACGCTCACAGCGGCGACGAGTTGTTTGATCGGCCAGTGCTTGATCAGCCCGTTCGCCATGAGCTTCTTACACGCGAGCGCAGCGGCGACGCTGGCTCCCGTGATGCTCGCCGTCCGCGTCCCGCCATCCGCCGCAAGCACATCGCAATCAATCCACATCGTGCGCTGGCCGAGCTTTTCCAAATCGATAGCCGCCCGCATCGAGCGCCCGATGAGCCGCTGAATCTCGGACGAGCGGCCATCCAGTTTCCCCTTGCTGATGTCGCGAGGTTTCCGCTGCTGCGTCGAGTACGGGAGCATCGAATACTCCGCCGTCACCCAGCCGCCGGTGACGCCCTGCTCCTTCATCCAGCGCGGCACGCCCTCCTCAATCATCGCCGAGCAGATGACGCGCGTATTCCCCGTGGAAATGAGGACGGACCCCGTCGCATTCGGCGCGAAATCGGGCGTGAAAGTGAGCGGGCGGAGTGAATCGGGCTGGCGGCCATCGTGTCGTGACATGCCCTGCCGAATGCCGGTTCGAGCGGCGGGGTGCAATGGTTTTTAATCCTCGTCCTTCCACTTCGCCCGCAGCGGCACACGCTCGGGGCGGAGGGAAGTGCGGCCCCCGCGCTTCTTGCGGATGGGGTCGAAGACCTCGTCGCAGCCGTCCACTTTGAGCTGATGGACGATGCGCAACAGTTCGCCGAGCCGCCCTTCCGGGAAGCCCTTTTTCTCAAACCACGCGAGATACTCCACCGGCAGATCGTAGAGCGGCACCCCGCGCGGCGGGTAGTGCTCCGGGCCGTATTTGCCGAAAGGCATCCCCGTCCTCGTGATGTCGCCGAGGTCGGCTGCCATCCAGTCGCGGAGATTGTCTTCGAGCATCGCGCCTTACTTGATGGGGCGCAGTTTCAGGTTCTTCACCGAGACTTCATCGCCGTGGTCCTGAAGCAAAATGGGCGACACCTTTTTCTCCCCGAACCCCGCGACGTTTTTGTATTTCGACTTGGCGACCCGGTCTTTCAGGTCCGCAGAAGCGATTTCAAATTCGAGGGTCTTGGTCCCATTCAGCCAATGCTCAACCTTGTTCCCCTGCACGAGGATGCGGCTCTTATTCCACTCGCCCACCGGGCTCGCCTTCTTGTCGGCGGCGGGTTCCATCAAATCGTAAAGCCCAGCCGTTTGGTGCATCCGCCCGCCTTTGATTCCGTCTGGGTGCTTCTCGTCGTCAATCATCTGGTACTCAAAGCCCACGTTTTTCGCCTTATCGGGCAGATTGTATTTCAAGCCGCTGTTGCCGACCTCCGCGATCTTCCAGTCCCAAGTCAGCTCAAAGCTCTCGAAGTCCTCCACCGTCACGATGTCGCCCCCACCGCCCTTGGCCTCGTGCTTCAGCGCACCATCCGCCACCACCCAGCCCTTCGCCGGAAACTCCGGCTTGCCGATAGCCCGCCAGCCCTCCGTAGTCTTGCCGTCAAAAAGGAGGCGCCACCCGGCTGCTTTTTCATCCGCCGAGAGTTCATTATCGGCAGCGAAAGATGGGGCGACAAGTGCGAGGGTAAAGAAGAGCGTTCGTAAGGTCATGGGTCGGCAGGTAAGCAGACCGGAGCAGGAGTGGCAGCAATTTTTCACTACCATCGCCGACTGCGCTTGCTCGCACTGCGCGTTGCGCGTAATCGCCACGCGTGATTTCCATCGGCGGCGGTAATGTGTCTGATTTTCCCGAGCGTATCCGGCATATTTTTTCGCCGGAAGGCTTGCTCGGGCAGGCTGCGAATTTCGAGCAGCGGCGCGAGCAGCAAGAGATGGCCGTCGCTGTGGCTATGGCGCTCGTGGATGAGAAGCATCTCGTCGTGGAAGCGGGCACTGGAGTGGGGAAATCGCTCGCCTATCTCATCCCGGCGGTCTTGTGGGCGAAGGAGAAAGGGAAGAAGGCCATCATTTCCACGCAGACGATCAATTTGCAGGAGCAACTCGTCTATAAAGACATCCCCATCGTGCGGAAAGTGCTCGTGGACCTTCTCGGCGAAGACGGCTTCACGGCGATGCTGTGGAAAGGGCGTGCGAATTACGTCTGCCCCACGCGGATGGAGCGCGCGATGCAGCAGAGCGGCGAGCTTTTCTCGGGGCCGGAAATCGAGGAGCTAAAGCGCATCTGGGAATGGGCGCAGACGACTCAGGACGGCTCGCTGTCGGACCTTGAAGTGGAGCCGGATTCCGCCGTGTGGGCGCAAGTGTGTAGCGAGCCGCACATCTGCACGACCAAGAGCTGCGGCACGAACCCGAAGTGCCACTACCAGCGCGTCCGCAAGTCGCTCATCTCGGCGGATGTCGTGGTGCTCAATCACACGCTTTTTTTCCTATCGCTCGGCAGTGCTGCGGAGGCGGATGAGGATGCGAGCGGCTATCTGTTTGCGAACGACTTTGTGATCTTCGATGAGGCTCATACGATCGAGGGCGTGGCCTCGAAAATGATCGGCCTTAATGTCTCTCAATACGGCCTCCGCTACGCGCTCCAGCGGCTCTACAACCCGAAGTCGAAGAAGGGGCTCTTCCAGATTTTACGCAATGCGGAGGGCGTCCGCGCGGTCACGGAGACGATGGAAAAGGCGGATGAGTTCTTCGATAAAGTCGGCTCAAGGGCGGACTTCAAAAAGGGGAAGGAGTTCCGTGTGCGGCACCCGGACTTTGTGCCCGACACGCTCAGCGGCGAACTGACCAAGCTGCAAACGCTCGTCGTCCAGACGCTCAAGGCCGTGGACGACGAAATCACCAAAGCCGAGCTGCAAGACCTCGGGCGCAAGATACGCGACGCGCGCAGCAGCCTCGCCACGTTTCTCAAACAGGACGCGGAGGAATACGTCTATTGGGTCGAGCAGACCGGAAAGACGGGAAATTTTCACAACCTCCACGCCGCGCCGATTGACGTGGCGGCGCATCTCCGTGCGCTGCTGTTCCGCGACGCGCATACCGCCATCCTCACGAGCGCGACGCTCAGCATCGGCGGGGAAAATCTCGACTATTTCCGCAAGCGCATCGGGGCTGAAGACGCGGTCGGCAAGAAGGTCGGCTCGCCTTTTGACTACGAGCGGCAGATGCGGCTCTACGTCACGAAAAAGATGCCCGACCCGCGCGACGAGGGCTACGAAGAGGCGCTGGCACGGCGTATTGAGGAGTTCATCCAACTCACCGATGGGCGCGCGTTTGTGCTCTTCACGAGCTACCGGACGATGACGAATATCGCCGCGCTTTGCCGCGAGGCATTCGACGAGAAGCACGACTGGAAGCTGCTCGTGCAGGGCGAAGGGCTCTCTCGCACGCGGCTCATCGCGGAGTTTAAGCGCGACCAAAAGCACGTCCTCTTCGGCACCAAGAGCTTTTGGAGCGGCGTGGATGTGCCCGGCGACGCGCTCAGCAACGTCATCATCACCCGGCTGCCCTTCGCCGTCCCCGATACGCCTCTCGTGGAAGCCCGGCTCGAAGCCATCGAAGCCGCTGGCGGTAACTCCTTTGGCGACTACTCGCTCCCCGAAGCGATCCTCGAACTGCGCCAAGGCGTCGGGCGACTCATCCGCACGAAGAGCGACAAAGGAATCGTCGTCATCCTCGACCCGCGCATCCTTACCAAGGCGTACGGGCAAGCGTTTCTGAAGGCGTTGCCGAAGTGTCCGGTGGAAATTGTTTGAACGCTTTCCGCTCGTGACTGTCTGAGGTGGCGATGACCTCACGCATCACAACATCGTTTTCAGCATCGCCAAGCGGTGCGGTATTTTGAAAATGGCTGCCTCGTTTGCAAATAGCACCAGCCTGCTCCCGGACTTGAAGCATCTTTTTTCTACAACAGCGCCCGCCTTTTCCACCGGCATGGAAGCCAGTGCGGTGGACCCTGTTTTGGCGGAACGCGAGGCCAGCCGTAGGGAAGACGACGCGCTCGTTGCCCGGTGTCAAGCTGGCGAAGCTGCGGCGTTCGACGCCATCGTGGTGAAGCACAGCCCTCGAATCTACGGCCAGATTTACAATATGACGTCGAACCACGACGACACGAACGACTTGATTCAGGACGTCTGGATGAAGGTCTATCGGAGCGTCTCGGGCTTCCGGGGGAAGTGCCAGTTCTCCACTTGGCTGCACAGCGTTGCCGCCAATACGACGATCAATTTCATCAACAAACGCGGGCGTCGCAAGACCATGAGCCTCGACGATGTGGATAATGGCATCGCCAACGACAAAGAGTTCACCGAACTGATCGCGCAGAGCACGCCAGCACGCGACAGCGACCTCGGCGAGATGCAGCGGAAAATCAACGAGGCCATGATGAAGCTCTCGCCCGACCACCGCGCCGTCGTGACCATGTTCGACATCCAAGGCATGGCCCACGCGGAGATTGGCGCTATTTTGAAAATCAGCGAAGGCACCGTCCGCTCGCGCCTCTTCTACGCCCACAAGCAACTGCAAGCGTGGCTCAGTGAATTTGCCCCCAATTCCAAAACCTAAAAACCTATGGCCGACCAGCAACTCAACGAGAAACAGCTCCAAGCCCTCCTCCGCCTCAAGCGCTACGAACAGCCGCCACCGGGCTACTTCGACGACTTGCTCTCCAGCATCCACCAGCGTCAGCGCGAGGAATTGCTCCGCCGCCCGGCTTGGCGGCTCTCGCTTGAGCGGGTGAAGACCTTCTTCCAATCCCTCCGCGTGGATTGGCGCTACGCGGGCACCATGGCCAGCATCCTCCTCATAGGCATCGGGACGATTCAGCTCGCCCTCCCGAAGCATAAAACCGCGCTCATCGTCGCCGCGCCGCAGCCCGCCGTGCCGCAGACGATGCCCGTCGCCTACGAGCCCGCGCTCACTCTCGAAGCCCCCAGCCCGCAAGGGCAGACGCTGCTCCCGCCGCTCCAGCGCGTGATCGTCCCTGCGCGCCCCGGCAGCCAACCTGCGCCGCAATTTGTCGGCGGATCGCTCCCTGCGAGCTATGAGCCTACTCAAATCCGCTTCTAGCATCCTACTCGCGCTGGCGCTCAGCGCATTTGCCGGAGAGCCGTCCGTCCTCGAAGCGGTCTCCAACGAAGTGCAAGCCGTCTTCGCCCGCTCGCGAGACGCCATCGTCCGCATCGAAGCCGAAGACACCCTCGGCCCCATCGCCGGGACGGGATTTTACATCGAGCCAAACGGCACACTCATCACCAGCTACACCGTCGGCGGCGAGAGCGAGGAAATCTTCGCCGTGCAAGGCAACGAGCGGCTTCCCGCCCGGCGGCTCATCGCCGACAAGCGCAGCGGCATCGCCATTCTCAAAGTAGAAAGCGAACGCCCCACGCCATTCCTGCGGCTCGGCAAAGCGAACCGCATGGGCATCGGGGCAGTCGTCATCGCAGTCGGCTACCCGCTCGACTTCCCGCTCTCGCCCAGCCTCGGCATCACCTCCGGGTTCGACATGGGGCACGCCGGGCGATTCTTCGCCGCGCGCCACATTCGCGCCACCTCGCCCGTCCAGCGCGGGCAAGGCGGCGCACCGCTGCTCAATACGAAAGGCGAAGTCGTCGGCGTCATCATCAGCACCCTCGAAAATGGCATGGGCCTCTTCGCTCTGCCGGGAGAAGCTGCGGAGAAAGTCTATAACGACTTCCTCCACTTCAACCGCGTCCGCCAAGGCTGGCTCGGAGCCGATGTCCGCCTCACCGATGCACCCGAGGGTGGCAGCACCGCCCGCGTCCGCAACCTCCGCCTCAACGGCCCCGGCTTTGCAGGTGGGCTGCGACCCGGCGACGTATTGCTCCAAGTCGGCGACTGGAAAATCACCACCCCCGAAGACGTGCTCAACGCCTCCTTTTACGTCACCCCCGAAGAGCCCATCGCCGTCCGCATCTCCCGCGCTGGCAAGCAACTCGACCTCAAAATCACCCCCGGCGAAAGCCCCGATGGCAAAGGCGCAACGCCCAATACCGGCCAAGACCTCATCGCTCCCGGCGACCAAGTCGGGCTAAAAATCGGCGGCTAAGGCCAAGGATCGGGTTCACGGCGGCCATGAGTCCGAAAGGATGACGAACTCCGGTGGCTTGGTCCCGTTGGCAGGCCGGAAGGCGAGAACGAGTCGGCATTTGTCGTTCTCCATGATGACATCGGGGATGCCATCCCGCTCGGTGTCTTCGACCCGCAGTTTGAACTCGTAGTTGGCACCAGGGCATGCGGCGCCGGTGATGGTGCGTCCCTGAAAGTTCGTGGTATAGAGAGCCTCGACGAGCGCGGTCGTGCCGTAGTGATGCCACTCGGCTTCGACGCCGAAACGCTTCCACGGGTTGACTGGACCGGAGAGGCCACGAACCAGAACCCCCGTGCCGATAGCGACAACCGCGAAAACGACGAGAAAGACGCCGAATCGAACGCCGCCATGCAGCCAGAGGGTTCGGAGTGTCATCGTGAGCTTCATGGAGCTGGACGTATCCCATCCAAGCGGCAGCGGATAGGGAAAACATAAGCCAGCACGAATCCCCTTATTTTTTACTAATGCCCCGTGCCGTTGGCGGTCCTATGGACGATGAAAATTACCCGACTCTTCCTGCCGCTCCTCAGCCTTGCTTGCTCCACCGTTCTTGCCGCGCCGGGCGATGTCCCGCAGTGGCGGGGCGTGAATCGCGATGGCGTGTATCCCGATAAGGGGTTGCTCAAACAATGGCCCGAGGCGGGGCCGCAGCTTGTTTGGAAAGCGGAGAAGCTCGGCAAGGGCATGGCCAGCGTCTCCATTGCGGATGGGAAGATTTTCACCACGGCTTCGCGGAAGGGCGGGCAATTTATCGTCGCGCTGGATGTCGCGACGCAGAAGGAGCTGTGGGCTGCTTCGATGTGCGCGAAGGGCGGCGAGTGCAACTCCACGCCGACCATTGATGGCGGGCTCGTCTATGCCGTCAGCTCCGAGGGCGACCTCGTTTGCGTGAAGGCGGCGGACGGCAGCGAAGTGTGGCGCAAGAGCCTCGCGACGGACTTCGGCGGGGAGAGGCCGACGTGGCAGTTTAGCGAATCGCCGCTCGTGGATGGGGACAATCTCATCGTCATCCCCGGCAGCGACAAAGCAGTCGTCGCGGCGCTCAACAAGAAGACCGGCGACATCGTGTGGAAGACCGAATACGCCCTCACCGGCAAAGGCCACGGCGGCGCAGGCTACACGGGCGCAGTGCTCTCGAATGCGGGCGGCATTCGCCAATACGTGACGCTGGTCGGCAAGGGCGCAATCGGCGTGGATGCCAAGACGGGCAAGCTCCTCTGGCACTACAACCGCGTGGCAAACGGCACCGCCGTCATCCCCACCCCGCTCGTGTGGGACGACTACGTGTTCGTCTCCAGCGGCTACGGCACGGGCGCGGCGCTCCTCAAGATTACCAAGGACGGCGCACCCGCCCCCGCAGCGCCCAAGGTGGACGAAGCCAAAGTCGCCGAGCTGACCAAGAAAGTCGCCGACCTCAAAGCCGCAATCGAGACGCGCCGCGAAGCTCGCGGAAAGCTCGAAAAAGACACGCCCGCCTACGAAGCCGCCGACAAACTCGTGCAAAGCTCCAAGCCCGAACTCGCCAGCCTCGAAGCCGCCCTTGACGCCGCGCGCGGCACCAAAAGCGGCGAGCCCGGCCCCTCGAAGATCGCAGGCTCGCCCGTCGTCGCCAACGAGCAGTATTGGCTGAATGCGGGCGTCTTCCAAAATCACCACGGCGGCATGGTGAAAATCGGCGATTACATTTACGCGGGCAAAGGCCACAACAACGGCTTCCCCATCTGCATCGAGTGGCAGACGGGCAAAGTCGTGTGGGAAAAGGAACGCGGCCCCGGCAAGGAAAGCGCCGCCGTTATCGCTGCGGATGGCGGGCTGTATTTCCGCTACCAAGACGGCATCATGGCTCTCATCGAGGCCACGCCGACGGGCTACTCGCAGAAAGGCGCGTTCAAGCTCGCCACGGTGAACGGCAATAGCTGGCCGCACCCCGTCATCCAAGGCGGGCGCTTGTTCATCCGCGATCAGGACGCGCTCCTTTGCTATGACTTGCGCGGGACGATTCGGCGTTAAAATTACGTATTTATGCGCCCTATCCGGCGCATGACGGAAGTGCTAAAAACCCGCCGTCATCAACACTCTCGCAGTCTTGTTTGAGGTGGGGACCTTGATCAGGAACAAGCAGGATGCAGCGACCGGGTAACCGGGAGTCAAGGAGCGGGGGTTCGGAATTGGAAAAGCCTAGGGGAGACTCTTACGAGTCTTTGGTTTTTTCAGGGGTGCCGAACCCTCGCTCATCCCCTTTCAAAGAAAAAGGGCGCGTCTGTTTCCAGACGCGCCCTTCTTTTGAAAAACTACCGGACGATTACAGCCCCTTGCTCACGATATACTTCACGAGGTCCACGCAGCGGTTGCTGTAGCCCCATTCGTTGTCGTACCAGCTCACGAGTTTGAAGAACGTGCTGTTCAGTTCCACGCCGCTGCCTGCGTCGAACACCGAGCTGCGTTGGTCGTGGATGAAATCCGTGCTGACGACTTCGTCCGCAGTGTAGCCGAGGATGCCTTTCATGTAAGTCTCGCTCGCCTTCTTCATCGCGGCGCAGATTTCTGCGTAGCTCGTCGCCTTCTCGGTCTTCACCGTGAGGTCCACGACGGAGACGGTCGGCGTCGGGACGCGGAACGACATGCCGGTGAGCTTGCCCTTCACCTCGGGGCACACGAGCGCGGTCGCTTTCGCGGCTCCGGTCGCGGATGGGATGATGTTGATGGCTGCGCTGCGTCCGCCCTTCCAGTCCTTCTTGCTCGGGCCGTCCACGGTCTTCTGCGTGGCGGTGTAGCTGTGGATGGTCGTCATGAGCCCTTCCACGATGCCGAAGCCTTCCTTCAGCAGCACATGGACGACGGGTGCCAGACAGTTCGTCGTGCAGCTTGCGTTCGAAATGATGTGGTGCTTCGCCGGGTCGTAGTTCGTGTGGTTCACGCCCATGACGACGGTGATGTCTTCGTTCTTGCCGGGTGCGCTAATGATAACCTTCTTTGCGCCAGCGGTGATGTGGCCTTTGGCCTTCTCCGCATCCACAAAGAGCCCTGTGCTCTCGATGACGATATCCACGCCAAGCGCTGCCCAAGGCAGTGCCGTCGGGCCTTCTTTGATGGCCAAGCACTTGATCTCGTGCCCGTCCACGACGAGGATGTCGTCCTCCGCCACGTCTGGGCTGCTCTTCTTGGAATAGACCTCCTCCTTCGCCTTGCCCTGCGTGGAGTCATACTTCACGAGGTAAGCGAGGTTGTCCGCTGGGACGAGGTCGTTGACTGCGACGACTTGGATTTCCTTGCCGAGAAGTCCTTGGTCACAAATTGCGCGAAATACAAGGCGACCGATGCGCCCAAAGCCGTTAATGCCGATTTTAATCATAGATATTTTTTGGTGTTAAAAAGTGGGCGCGCATAAAAGCAGCCACCCCGGTGGCGTCAACATCGCAGGCGAAAAAGAAACGCCCCGGGGTGGAACAGCCCGAAGCGCAAAGTAGCCCGCGAGTCCCTCGCGGCTCAACACCACTCGCGGAGCGACACTTTTTCATTCGTGCGGCTTCGCCGTTTGGTTTCTGCCGCGACGGGACTCGCGAGCTACTTTCCACTTTTAATCACAGCCAACGTCCTCCTTACACGTCGCAAATCTCCACGCCTTGCGCCAGCGACGCGATTTTGTCGGGATTCACGGGGATGAACTCTTGGCCGACGAAGCCGGTGTAGCCGATGTCGAGGAGGGCTTTCATCAGCGGCGGGTAGTTCAGCTCTTGAGTGCCGTCGATTTCTGCGCGGCCTGGGACGCCGGCGGTGTGGACGTGGGCGATGTAGTCCTTATGCTCGTGGATGCGGGAGATGACGTCGCCGTGCATGATTTGGACGTGGTAGAGGTCGAAGAGCACTTTGCACCGGGGCGAGCCGACCTGCTTGCAAATCTCCACCGTGCGCTCCATCGAGTCGCAGAAATAATCCGGGTGCCCTTTCATCTGCGTCGCGTCACGGCTGTTGAGCATCTCCACGCACAACGTCACCTTTTTCTCCTCCGCAAAGCCCACGATTTCTTTCAGCCCAGCGACCATGTTTTTGATCCCCACGTCGTCCGTCAACCCGCGCCGGAAGCCGCTGAATGTGATGATGCGCTCTACACCCGCTGCGGCGCTCGCTTCGATGTTTTGCCGGAGCTTCGCGTGGCACTCGGCCCATTCTTCGCGGTGGGCGAAGCCTTTGGCAAAGCCGTGGCTGCCTGCGATGGCGCACGTCATGCCGAGTTCTTTCAAAAGCGGCCAGTGCTTCGGGTCGCACAGTTCCACGGATTTGAGGCCCATGGCGGCTGAGTGGCGCGCGAGTTCCTCTACGGGCATCGGGTTAAAGCACCAGGGGACGACGGACTGCTTGATGCGTCCGTTTTTGATCTTGTAAGGCGCAGTCTGGGCGACGGCGGTGGCGGCGACTCCGGTGGCGAGGGCTGTGATTGCGGTGCGGCGGTTCATGGTCGCCCTTCATGGCGCAATTGGTGCGTTCACGGAAGCAGTTTCGCGTCGGCAGTGCGGTCGGGTGTGATTAAAAGTGGAATAAGCGATGGAGTCGCAATGGTAGCGGGGCCGTCTCGGCCCCGAGCGCCAAAGGCGCTTGCGTAGAGCGCCACTGCGTGTCGTGCCGGGGCCGGGACGGCCCCGCTACTTTCGCGTCTTCGCTCGACGAGGCCCATTCCGGCATTCCACTTCTAATCACACCCAGCGCGGTCTGACGCGCAAAAAACCTCTTGCCGAACGAGCCTCAACCCCTACCGTCGACAAACCTTCCGATGAAATACGCGACGGTTTTCACACTTTTGGCCGGGCTTTCGAGCGCGGTGTTGGCCCAGAACCCATACGGCAGCAACACGGACTTTGCGAAATTTGCCGCGCATCTACGGGAGAAATCCCTGCTGAAGCTGGAGCCGCAAGTCATCATACCCACCGAGCGTGCAAAGACCCTTTATCCCTGGAAGAAAGACATCGTCGCCACCGTATTCTGGGTCGGCGAACTCGCGACACAGAATAACCCCGTCCACAATCTCAGCAGCAGTTGGGATCTGACGTGGAAGAGCAGCTTCGGCGGGTACGACGACCCAAAGGACCGTGTGGGGCTCCAAAATGGCGGCTCGATCCCACGGGCATTCGTCCCGAAAGAAAACCCGTTTTACGTCGCGTTGCCCTATAACGACCGGATGAGCTCCGGCTTCAAACCAGAGGCGGCACAGGTCATTCCTTGGTTCAAAGTGGAGTTCGCCCGCCGGGGGAACGAATCCGTCTGCCGCGACCGGTGGATCACAATTCGCAAGAAGCTGCCCGGCGGTTCCCAGCGCGTCTGCTATGCGCAGTGGTCGGATTGCGGCCCATTCCGCACGGACCATTTTGAATACGTATTCGGCTCCGACCGACCGCGGCCAAACCTGAACGGTGGCGCGGGCCTAGACGTCTCTCCAGCCGTCCGCGACTTCCTCGGGCTCGCCAATACGGATGTGGTGGACTGGTGCTTCGTGGAGGATACGGACGTGCCATTAAACGGCCCGTGGGCGGACTTCGGCTCCAACAACCAAGTCGCGCAGAGGAAGCAGAGAACCCCTGGGGCCACGCTCGTCCAAAACGTCAAGCCGCAGCCGAAGAAAGCGCGCTCGGCAGACGACGAGCCCGCAGTGGACGCGAGGTAAGCCCTCGCCCTCGCACGCTTCTTTCTTTAGTGCTGGGTGATGCCACAGCCCATTGCCAACCGCGCCAACGTCGCCGCGCTCATCCCGTGCTACTTCGAGGAAAAGCACATCCGCGATGTAGCCTCGCGAGCCATGAAGCAACTCGACCTCGTGCTCGCAGTGGACGACGGCTCGACGGACCGGACCTCCGAGGAAGCGCGAGCGTCGGGCTGCGAGGTATTAAAACAGGAGCAGAATGTCGGGAAAGGCGCGGCGATTAAGGCCGGGCTGAAGACGCTGCTGGCGATGGAGCGCGTCGAGTTCATCCTCATCCTCGATGGCGACGGGCAGCATTTGCCCGAGGAAATCCCCGCATTTTTCGCGGCAGCGAACGACACCGGAGCGCCGATGGTCGTGGGCAATCGCATGGACGACGTGCGCGACATGCCGTTCGTCCGCAAATGCACGAACCGCTACATGAGCTGGACGATCAGCCGTGTGATCGGCCAGCGCGTGCCCGATACGCAGTGCGGCTTCCGCATGTTTCACCGCTCGTTGGCGGCGGAGTTTTTGACGACGGAAAGCGCGGGCTTCGACTTCGAGACAGAGATGCTCTCCATCGCCGCCCGCACCGGCTGCAAGATCGCGGCGGCAAAAGTGAGCACCGTGTACGGCGACGAAGTAAGCAAAATCCACCCCGTGCGAGATACGCTGAAGTTCTTCAAGCTACTCAAGCGGCTGCGGAAATCGAAGGCCCAAGTTTAGGCGACGAATATCTCCGCCACACTATCCGCGAGCATCTTGCCGTGTGTCGTAAGGCGGAGGTTTGCGCCGTGGTTTTCTAGCAACCCGAGCGATTCAAACTTCGCGAGGTCTTCTGCCCACGGTGCGAGTTCGGCGCGGGGGATGCCGTCGCTCATTCGGATGCGGAAGGCTGCGATTTCGCCGATGCGCTGGGGCTCGGTGAGTTCCTCGCGCGTCTCGGAGGTGCGCTCTCCGGCGAGCGCGCGGCGGGTGTATTCGGCGGTGTCGCGCACCGCTTCCCAGCGGTGAAGGCCGACGGTCGAGTAAGCACTGGGGCCGAAGCCGAGGTAGTCCGCACCAAGCCAATACGCACGATTGTGCCTCGACTCGCAGCCGGGGCGAGCGTGGTTGCTGATCTCGTATTGCGCAAAGCCCGCCGCCGCCAAAGTCGCCATCGTGTCTTCAAACAACTGCGCGTCGTGCTCGATGTCTTGCACGAACGTCCCGCCCGTCAGCTTGCGGAAATACTCCGTGTCTTCCTCGTAGGTGAGGCAGTAGGTGGAGATGTGGTCGGGGCCTAGGGCGATGGTCTTCGCCAGCGTGGCGTGCCACTGCGCCGCCGTCTGGCCGGGGACGGAAAACATGAGGTCGAGATTCACCGCCGGGATACCCGCTTCGCGCAAGGTATGATACGTCTCCTCCGCCGTCGCCGCCGTGTGGACGCGGCCTAGCGTCTTCAGCAAATCATCGTCCCAAGACTGCACGCCGAGGCTCACGCGGGTGACGCCGTGCGCTTGCAGCAGTCGGGCTTTCGAGGGCTTCACGGTCGCCGGATTCGCCTCTAGCGAAACCTCCTCCACGTCGGAAAAATCGAGCAGCTCCCGCAGTCCGCCGAGCAGCCGTTCGAGCTGTTCCTCCCGGAGCGCGCTGGGCGTGCCGCCGCCAAAATAGATCGTCTTCGGGCGGAGGTCGTATTCATCGCCAGCGCGCCGCACATCGGCCAGCAGCGCATCAATAAAGGCGTCGTTTTTGTTCTGCGAACCCGTCTCCACATAGAAGCTGCAATACGGGCACAGCTTCGGGCAAAACGGGATGTGGAAGTAAAGGTGGCGGACGCTCCCCGTCACTTCAGGCGCTTGAGCACCGCTTGCTCCAGCCGGTCCACGTAAGCGTCGAGGCTCGGCTCGGTGTCGCGGATTTTGCGGAAAAGTGCGCGGTTGTAGGCGAGCGATGCGCGCTTGGCTTCGTCGGTGTCAGTCGTCGAGTCGGCCTTGGTTTTCAAAGCGAGCAGCGCTTCGTCTTTCAACGCGATTTCCTTCGACGCTTGGTAGCGCGCGGGCTCATCGAGCTTGCTCAGGTCGGGCTTCTCGGGCTGCGCGATTTTTGCAGGGACGGGCTTTCCTTTTCCAGCCTTCGGCTTTGCGGTTTCGGCAGGCGGTGGAGGCGTTGCATCTGCGGGAGCAGGCTTCTCGACGGGCTTTGGTGGTTCCGACACGACAGGTGCTTCGGCAGGCTTCGGTGGTTCCGAAACGACAGGTGCATCAACGGGCTTTGGCTTCTCAGTCGTGGCGGGGGGCTCCACGGGCTTTGCGTCAGGTGTCGCGATTTTCGCGGGCTTCGCCGGTTGCTCCACGACCGCTGGCGGCTCTGCGCCTTCCACGGGCGCGGGTTGAGCCTTCGGCCTTGGCTTCGGCTTTGGTTTCGGCTGTTCCACGGGCGCTGGAGTCGGCACCGGCACTGGCGTGGACTTGCGCCACAGGCGATCGAACAACCCCGGTTTGGGCTCCGGCGTCGGGACGGCAACCTCTGGTTTTTTGATGACACGCGCGGTCCTCGCCTCCTGTGCGGAAAGCGGGAGCGTGATGGCGGTGAAAAGAATGACGAGCAGCGTACGCATGGCAGTGATTGGCAAGACGAGGAAATCTGTGTTCAAACGAATGTTCTGTCGAGTCTCATGAACGAAACCAACGAATCTGCCACAAGTCTCCGCTGCTGGGTGGAAGTGGATACCAGCGCCATCCGTCACAACGCGACCTACCTCCGTTCGCGCACTTCTGCTGGGCTCATGGCCGTGGTGAAAGCAAACGCCTACGGCCACGGCACCGCCCATGTCGTCGCCGCGCTGGCGGGCATGGTGGAGATGTTTGGCGTGGCCAATTTACGCGAAGCACGGGAGGTCCGCGCCATCTGCAAACAGACGCCCATCTTCATCCTCGGCACCGCTCTCCCCTGCGAGCGCGGGGCGATCCTCCGCGAAGGCCACATCCCCGTCGTCTCCAGCGTGGATGAGGCCGCCGCGTTCGCCGTGTGGGGGAAAGTGCGCGTCCATCTTGCCATTGATACCGGCATGGGTCGCATGGGCATCTGGCAGGACGACGCCCTCGAAACCGCCCGCCAAATCCTCCGCCTGCCCGGCGTGGAACTCGCCGGAATCTGCTCCCACCTTCCCAGCGCGGATTGCGACGCCGAGTTCACCCGCGCGCAACTCGCCACCTTCCACTCCATCGCCGCGCAGGTCGCCGCCATCGCCCCCGGCCCGCTTTTGATCCACGTCGAAAACAGCGCCGCCACGCTGGCGTTCCCCGAGCACGCTGCCGGCATGGTCCGCTGCGGCCTCCCGCTCTACGGCGTCTCGCCCATCCCGGAATTTCAGCACCACTTTCGCCCCGCGATGACTTGGAAAACCCACGTCCTCCTCGTCCGCGACATGCAGCCCGGCAGAGGCATCAGCTACGGGCGTACCTACATCACCGACCGCCCCACGCGCATCGCCACGCTCGCCGTGGGCTATGCCGACGGCTACCCGCGCCAGCTCTCCGGCAACGCTGCCCACGTCATCATCCGTGGCATCCGCTGCCCCGTCCTCGGTCGCGTGACGATGGATCAAATCATGGTGGACGCCACCGCCGCCGCAGGAGTCATCCCCGGCGATGAAGCCGTCCTCTTAGGCCGCGACATCCCCGCCACCGAGCTTGCGGAAAAAGCAGCCACCATCCCGTGGGACATCCTCACCGGCATCGGCCAGCGCGTCGCCCGCATCGCTGTCTGAACCATCAACGGTCAAAATCTGTTTGCGCGACCCACCGCTCCACGCTTTCCTGCGTCTCATGAAGCCGTCGAAGGAGGAACTCACTCATTGGACACTACCGGAAACCATCATCAAACATTTTGCTGGCGTCCGTGGCCGTGTGCGGGCTGCTGTGGAGGCATCACCCCGCTCGGTTTCCTTGTCGGATGCCTTGGAGCAGGCACGACGATTCAGGACGGCATCCCCGAAGAAGTAGCTGCTTCACAAAAAGCGGCTCTGCTCGATTGGGTCGCAAAGTGCCCGCATACCCAAGAGCACACCGTGGCTCTCCCCAAATTGGACGAAGGTTCTGAGCATATCGTCTATGTCGATGCACCCGTGGGCCGCGTGATGAAAGTCACCCGCCCTATGACATTCGGCGAGTCCTACTACCTCGAAAACAGCGTCGTCTGTCAGCGCAACTGTTCTCCGATGGACTACCTCCAACGCCTTCAGCATTGGGATTTCCTCTTCACCTCCGCCCCGGTTCCGTTAGGCGTGACGAGCCACGGGCAAATCGTATCCGAACAAGCCTACATCACCGGCAACAAGCCGCGGCAAGATGCAGTGGATGAATTTCTCACAGAGTCCGGTCTGCGTGCGGTCAAAAAGAACTGTTGGCTGTGGAGCGGCGTCTTCGATGGTTTGGAAATATGGGTCGGCGATGCCCGCGACGATAATTTCGTAGAAACGCCAAACGGCATCGTCCCCATTGATGTGCGCGTCTGGTCGTTTCTCCACATTGGCCATCCCTACGCGTGACACCCACGCCAGAGCCGTTATTAAAGAGCCCGTATGTCCTGTAAAACTATAGACCCTGCACTGCACCAGTCGCGCAAGCCCGACTGGATCAAGGTTCGGCTGCCGTCGAATCCCGTCTATTTTTCCACCAAGACGCTCATCACGGACCTCAAACTGAATACCGTCTGCGAGAGCGCACAGTGCCCGAACCGCTGGGAGTGCTGGAGCAGCGGCACGGCCACTTTCATGATCGCTGGGGACCGCTGCACCCGCGCGTGCGGCTTTTGCGCGGTGACTACGGCGAAGCCTTTCGCCCTCGAAGGCGATGAGCCCGAGCGCGTCGCCGAGGCCATCCGCCGCCTGAAGCTCAAGCACGTCGTCATCACCGCCGTCGCCCGCGACGACCTCAAGGACGGCGGCGCGGCTCACTTCGCCCGCACCATTACCGCCGTCCGCGCCGTGCAGCCGGAACTCGTCATCGAAGTCCTCACGCCCGATTTTCATGCCAAAGACGAATGCCTCCAGCTCGTCGCCGACGCCGAGCCAGACATCTTTAACCACAACCTCGAAACCGTCGAACGCCTCACCTCCGCCGTCCGCTCCCGCGCCAAATACCGCACCTCCCTCGCCGTCCTCCGGCGCATGAAAGAACTCGCGCCGCACATCAACACCAAGAGCGGCCTCATGCTCGGCCTCGGCGAACAGGAAGACGAACTCCTCACCGCGATGGACGACCTCCGCGCCTCAAATGTCGAAGTCCTCACCCTCGGCCAATACTTGCGCCCCTCGCCGCAGCACCTCCCCGTCATCGCCTACATCCACCCCGACAAATTCGAGGAATATAAACGCATCGGCTACGAAAAAGGCTTCACCTACGTCGCCAGCGGACCCCTCGTCCGCAGCTCCTACCACGCCGCCGATTACAAGCCGACGCGGGCGGTGAAAGCGTAGTATTTCACCATGCCGGTGCGAAACATCTTGGTTTCGGCGGGCAAAGCGTGTGTGTTGCTCGCCTTATGGGACACTGCAAAGGCAAAAACAACGTCAAGAAAACCGCCGCACGCCGCAAAAAGGCAGAGCGCCTCGCGCTCGAGAAGATCAAGGTGACTGCGGTCGCCGCGAAGTAACACGGCGAGAAGCTGTGCCTTTTGGAGTCCCCTTTTTCTGAGCTTACACGCTTTAGGCTCCCTTGTGCCCGCGCCGCTGATGCAGTTTTAATCGCTACGATTGATTAGCACAAACGGCCTCAGCGCTTCGCCGGCGTGCTCGGGAGCGTGGAAACGCCGAAAGTGAACGGCTTGGCCGGTTGCTTGCCGAGCAGTTGAAGGTCGAACCACTCCGCCATCCGCGCGTTGTCCTCGCCCATCTCCTGCCAGCCGCCGTGCCCTGCGCCGTCGCGAATCAGCACCTCGCAGACAGCGCCCACCTCGCCCGTGCGCTTGATGAACCGCATCGATTGCGTGTGCGAAACTTGCGGGTCCGCGTTGCCGTGCACGATGTAAACCGGCGGCTGTCCTTTGTGCACCCAGTAGAGCGGCGACACCTCGCGGCCCAGCGCCTCGCGGCCTTCCGGCGTCGTCGATTTCGGGCCGAACGCACCCGCGTAAGCCGCGAGCTTGCCGATGCCCACCGCATTATCACCATCCTCGAACCAGTTCAAATAATCCGTCGGCGGATAAAAGCACGCCACCGCCTGCACCGCGCTGCTTTCGCGGTCCACCGGGTCCGCCGCCTTCGGGTTCCCATCGCCGCCGCGCGTCGCCAGCATCAGGCTCAGATGCCCGCCCGCGCTGCCACCCGTCACACCGAGCTTCATCGGGTCCACCCCATACTTCGCCGCATTCGCACGGATGAACCGCACCGCGCGATTCAGGTCCGACACAATCTCCTCCACCTGAAACCGCGGCTGCGACCCATGCACGACGACAAACGTCGTATAGCCCGACTTCGTCCACCCGCCGTCGCTGATTCCATTGTGGTTCGACTTCCATCCCCCGCTGATAATCTTGATGACCCCCGCCCCATTCGGCTTCGCCGGCTTGAACACATCCATCGTCAGCGCCACGCCGTCGTGTTTCGTGTAGATGACGTCCTGAATCCGCTCCACGTCCTCCGCATGAACGTGGGCGAGGGATAAAGCGACGAGGCTGATGAGTGTGAGGATGTGTGTTTTCATGGTGGACTGTTACTACCGGCGGAAGGCTTTCTCCTTTGCGCGGAAGGCGACGGAATAAAAAAACTGCAACATCGTCCCTGCTGGCCCTCTTCGTTGGGTCCGCTTTCAGTCTCGAGTGCGGCGCGTTTTCCCCTTGCGCCGAAAGAACCGGCGTTTGAGTCCTTGTGGAGATTGAAACTGGAAGTATATTTTTATCGCCTTCTATGTCCATGAACCGACTCGCCGCAGCCGTAATCTTCTCCTCATCCGCCTTAGTTTTGCCCGATCTATTTGCCGAACAAGTCGTCGTCTCTGAAATCATGTACAATCCCCCCGGCGCGCTGCCGGAGTTTATCGAGCTCTCGAACATCACGGCCACGCCGCTCGACATGGCGCTTTGGCGCTTTAGCGATGGTGTGGATTTTACGTTTCCGAATTTCAGCGCAGGGGCATCTTCCGCGCATTTGCTGCTGCCAAACGAGAAGATCCTAATTTCGTCTGCGACCGATGCGGCGACGCGGGCGGCATATCCGGGAATTCCGGGCGGGGTGAGGATTTTCGGGCCTTGGGGCGCGACGAAGGCGCTGGGGAACAACGGCGACCGAATCACCGTGAAGGACAAAAACGGCGTAGTGGTTTGCACAGTGAATTACAGCGATGGCGGGAAGTGGGCGGTGTCGCCGGATGGTGCGGGGCATTCGCTGGTGCTGGCCGATTCAGACCAGGCAATCGACGACTGGCGTGTCTGGCGCGCGAGCACGAACCGGCTCGGCTCGCCCGGCGTGGCCGACCCAGCGGCTCCAGCGGCAGGGTTGGCGATCAATGAGGTGCATTTCAGCACGGTGACAGGCCGCGTGGATTGGGTGGAACTGCGGAACAATTCGGCGACGACAACGATTTCGGCGACGACAACGATTTCGGCGGCGACGATGATTCTCTCGGCGGCGACGGATTTATCGAACCCCGTCGCGCTTTCGGGAAATGTGACACCCGGCGCGGTGGTGTCGTTCAACGTGGATTTTGCGCCGGACAACGGGGGCAATGTTCGGCTGCATCTCGCCGATGCGACGAACAATGTGCTCGATGCGGTGAAGCTCACCCGGGTGGCCGGGCGGCCGTCGCAGCAGGTCTTCCCGGCAGGCGGGCGGCAGTGGTTCACAGATACGGCGGACACGCGCGATGCGCAGAACAATCCGGCCCGGAACGTGGATATCGTCATCAACGAAATCATGGCAGACCCGCCGAGCGGACAACGCGACGGGGAGTTCATCGAGCTCTTCAACAAAGGCGCGGCGGCGGTGAACGTGGGCGGCTGGCGGCTCGATGATGACGTGGATCTCACCATCCCAGCGAACACGATGATCGCGCCGGGCGGCTATCTCGTGCTCGCTGCAAACGCGACATTTTTGAATGCGAACTACGGCGGACTGTCGGCGTTGGGAAACTGGAACGGTTCCCTTTCCAACGGCGGGAGCCGTGTGCAGCTCAAGGATGGATTCGGAAATCTGGTGGATGAAGTGGACTACCGCTTCGGCGGCGAATGGCCGGAGCTTGCGGCGGGAAGCGGCAGTTCGCTGGAGCTGGTGAATCCCGAGGCGGACAATGCGGTCGGCTCGTCGTGGCGCGATAGCAATGAGAGCGCAAAGAGCACATTCAGTTCGTTCACGATCAACGGCGGGAATTACAAGCGCATCGCGCATGGGGGCGTGACGGACGACGAAATCCTGATGTGGCTTGTCGGCGACGGACACATTGTTATGCGAAACGCAGAGGTGCGCCCAACAGCAGGCGGCGCGAATCTTTTGGTGAATACAAACGTGACCACCGCGACCCGAAACAATATCGACGGCTGGCTCGGACGAGGCAACCACTGGCCGACTTACCACGACGCGGAGGGAGTCCACATTTTGTCGGAAGGCGGCGGCGACAATAAAGTAAACCAGGTGGAAAAGGACGCCACCGGCATGGTGGCGAATACCGACTACACGCTGACGTTTGAAGCGCGTTGGGTGTCTGGAAAGCCGCGCATCGTCGCGCAGAGCTGGGATATGTCGTGGGGCGGTGTGGCGTTGGTCCCGGTGCCTGCAAATCTTGGCACACCGGGCGCGCAAAACTCGCGCTATGTCGCCGCAGCGCCGCCGGAACTAACCGGCCTGAATCACAGCCCCGCGACGCCGACAACGGGATCGACTGTAACGGTGACGGCGAAGGTTTCATCATCGTCTCCGATTGCGAGTGTGCAGCTTTTCCACCGGCTCGATAACATCAACTACACGGGCGCTTACACCGCGACCGCGATGGCCGACAACGGCAGCGGCGGCGACGCGCTGGCGGGCGATGGCATTTACTCCGTGCAGGTTCCGCTCGCATCATTCGGCTACAATACAGCGGGCGCGATTGTGGAGTTTTACGTCCGCGCGACTGCGGCAAACGGACAGACTGTGGACTTGCCGCGAGGCTCTACGAGCGGTGACCCGTTCCCGACAGCACAACGCAAAACCGGCCTGTGGATCGTGGATAACCAGACGACGAGCACCGAGCTACGGAGGCTTCGCGTGGTGATTCCTGCTTTCTGGCTCGAAGCGCTGAACACGCCCGACGTGGCGGCGACACCCACCGGCAGCGGCATTCCCACGACCGGCGGCGGCTCGGCGATTTACGGCTACAAATTTCCGAAATTTAACAGCCACTATTTCCCGTGCACGATCGTGATGAATGATAGTCAAGTTTACTACGGCGGCTCGGTCCACAAGACCGGCAGCCCGTTCACCCGCGCGGCGACTAACGTCCTCGACCGTGGCCGCGTTGCATTTCCCGGCGACCGTCCATATCGCGGACACGGGAAGATGTACTGGGACAATGACGCTGCTGGCGGCAGTATGCTGCACAACCGCGTGAACCGCTATCTCCTGTATTTATGCGGAGTCCCGGCGAACGAAAATGAAGTGCTGAAAGTGACACGCAACAACGTCGCTTACGCCGTCCGCGAAACGAACGAGGTTTTCGACAAGGACATGCTCAACCGTATTTGGGACAACGGAAGCGCGGGTTACTTTTACGAGAACGATGATGCCCACGTCATAAGCGACGATGGAAATGTGCGTCTGAACAGCATCGAGACCTGCTGGGACTACAATCCGGCAAGCCGTCCCGGCCCGGTGAATCCCGTGAGCTACCACAACAACTTCGTGCCCGGCTCGCGTGAGGTGGAATACGACTTCTCGCCGGTCTTCGAGTGGACCAATCAAATCGAAAACAACAGCGCGACACTCACCGTTGAGCAAATGGAGCGGATGGCCGACACTAAGGCGATGGCGGCATACGCTGCCGTCCGCGGATTCACCGCCGACTGGGACAGCATCACTCAGTCCCGCGCGAAGAACGGCTATTTTTACAACCGACCCGAAGACCACAAGTGGCTGTTGATTCACTGGGACAGCGACAACTCATTCCAGGCAAATCACATCAACGACGCGTTCATCGGCGCGGAGATCAACCTTCCGAATTACTACAACCGTTCGTCGGTCCGTCGGCAGGTCTATTACTACATGACGAAAATCATGGGCGACTACGCCTTGAATGGGCCACGGCTCGCCGCATGGCTGGCTGCGGAGGAAGCCTCATCGCCTTCTTTTACGGTGCCCGCGACCTATGCAACCTGGCCGACTACGAATGCGACATCAGGCACCGTGCAGACGCGTGTGGCGGTGATGCAGGCGTTCATCGGCGCAGCACTCACTGCACCATTTGCGCTGACCTCTCCGCCGACGACAACGACGAATACCGTGCTCACAATAAGCGGTACGGCCCCGGCGAATGTGTTCCGCATCGAATGCGTCGCCCATCCAGAAGCGACGTTTGCCTGGACGGGAACAAGTTCGTCAGACACCGCGCCGTGGTCCTTCACCGGCCTGCGCCTTCGCAACGGCGCAAATACGCTCACCTTCCGCGCGTTCGATGAAGACGGAGTGCAGATCGGTGCCGACCTCACGCACAGCATGACGAAGACAAACAACGCTCCGCCTTACATGACGGCGACCGTAAGCCCCAGTTCGCAAAACGTGGCGCTCGGCGAGACAGTCGTCATAGATGCATCGGGTAGTTTTGATCCGGATGGCACGGCGCTCACCTACACGTGGACGATTTCGCCGTCGGTCGGCTTTGCGACGGTTGCGTCCACTACGACGAGCAGGACGCTCCAGTTCACCACACCGGGCAGCTATTCGTTTTCGATTCGCGGCTCGGATGGAGCGGCAAACGTAACGATCATTCGAGACATCACAGCCTTCAGCAACTCGGATTTTACTTCGTTCGGTGGCGACTATCTCGACCCGACCTTTACGACAAACAACGTCGAACTGCTCGACAACCACTCACCGGATTCCTGGTTCTCGCTGAACGAGACCAGCGGCAGTATCGCGCTGAATTTAACCGACACCATCACGCGTCCGCTGACGAATCCAGCACCGACATTTCCCATCATCGCACGACCTCTGCCCGCGACGACGAACTGGATTTTGCAGACCAGCATCACACCGGAAAACCGGGCATATGGCAGTTTTCTCAGCGGACTCTATCTGGAGACAGTCGAGAGCGGCGTGACGGTGCGCTACGCCTTCGGCTACGAAGGCGGGCTGAATTGGAAAGTATTCAAAGCGACCGGCACCGGAGCCTATACGCAAATCAGCTCTACCGTCAGCTTCCTGCCGCCCGACACCACGCTGCGCATCCGCAGGAGCGCGAATAATCTATTCTTCGAATACCGCCTCGTCGGAGTGCAGTGGGCAAGCGTCGGCACGGCATCAATGGCGGCGGGAAGCACCGCGACGCGCGGTGGCATCTTCAGCGCTACCGGGACTGTCGGGGCGGCACCGAGCGTGCCGGGCGTCGGCATTCGCACTGCGTTCGACTATCTGTTGTTCAGCGACCCCGGAAACACCGCTGACCTTTTCAACAGTCTGCGCATCACGGAAATCATGTATAATCCATCCGGCGCAGGCGGTGTGGAGTTTATCGAACTGAAGAACATCGGTGCGTCAGCGATTAGTTTGAACGGCGCGTATTTCGATCAAGGCGATCCGTTTTCGGACGCTGCGGGCACCGGTCCTTTCACATTTGGAGCCATAACGCTTCAGCCCGGCCAATACTGTGTCGTGACGAACAACACGGCGGGATTCGTCGCGCAATACGGAAACGGCGCGCTGATCGCTGGGCAATACAGCGGCTCGCTGAACAACGACGGCGAACACATCGTCCTCCGCGATTCCGACGGAAATGCGGTGCATGATTTTAGTTACAGCGACATCGCCCCGTGGCCGACCGTCGCCGACGGCGGCGGACCGAGCATCGAAGCGCTCAGCGCCACTCTCGCCCTTTACGGAAACGGAACGAACTGGCGCGCGAGCCAGGAAACAGGCGGCTCCCCCGGCTACCTCGGCTTCGCCACAGACACGGACAGCGACGGTATTCCCGACGTCGTGGAATCGGCATTCGGCAGCAACCCAAACAGCGCCACAAGCACCCCGCAACCGCCCACCGCAGCGCGCGACGCAGGCACCGGCGACGTCACCATCACATGGGCCTCGCTCAGCGGAAAACCGTACCTCGTCGAATACCGTGGCGACCTCATCGCCGGAACATGGCAAACGCTCGCAACGGTGAACGCAACTGGCGCGTCTTCAAGCTACACCGACACAACTGCCAACGCCACGACGCAGCGTTTCTACCGCATCAAAGCGCAGTTCCCATAGGCTGCTAGACTTTCGAGTGCGGCGGCGCGCCGAGATCGGACTACGACAACAAACTGCCGCACTCAAAACCCGAACGCCACATTTCGGCTGAAGCCTAGCAAGGCTGTCTTGCAAAATAAACCAGCCCTGTCACCGGCGATGTCGACAGGGCTGGTCATGAAGTTTATCCGTTGAGTTCCTTTATGCCTGCTTGCGGCGGCGTCCGGCGAGCATGGCGAGTCCACCGAGGAGCAACGCTGCGCTGCCGGGCTCTGGAACCACATACGTGACTGTGACGTCGTTGTTGTTCGTTCCGCCCGCGTAGCTGATTGCGAATTCGTGCGCATCGACGAGGAAGTGTGCACCTTCCGTCAGGGGGGTTCCTGCGAAGCTAAATGCGAATCCACCGGTCACCGAATCGGAGGCGTCGTTCGAAACCAGTGTGAATACATCCGCCGGCGTCGGCTGGAACCCGACCGTTAGCGTGAATGGGACGTTTGAATTCAAGCTCACGGCTCCTACCACCGAGAGTTGGTCATACCCGGTGCCAGCCGTGAGTCCGTTGAGATCAAATGCAGCGCTTGCACCATTGAAGGTAAGCCCGCCATTCATCGATAGCTGTCCGGCGGTCGTGCCGATCACATCGCCTGGCTTCACTGTGCCGCCGCCAAGGGTCGTAAGACCGGCGATTAGCCCTCCGTTTCCGGAAAGGACACCGCTGCTCAGACTGACGGAGCCGGAGAGAGAGCCCGACAGGATAAATGTGCCGCCGTTGATTCCCGTATCGCCAGTGTAGGTGTTGACCGCAGAGTTGGAAACGACGCCATCCGTAATCGAGGCGCTGATCTGGCCGGCACCGTCGCTCATGCCCGTCGTGGCGACGTTGATCACTCCGCCACTGAAGGTAACGAGCTTGTTCCCCGCATTGGCCGAACTGATTCCGCCAGTGATGTTGAGGGCATTTGTCAACGTCGTCGCGGCCTGCGTGACGGTCAGATTCTGATTGGTGCTGATTGCTCCAGAGATGGTAGAAGTCTCATCGGCAGCACCACCAATGCTGTAGGATCCGGTTGTGGCTTGGTTGGCGATGGTGATTGGGCGAGCGATGGTGACTGCTCCACCGGTGAAGAGACCGACGCTGGAGTTGTTTGTCGTCGTCGCGGCATCGCCGAGGACGATGGCGCTAGCGGCATTTCCGAAGGCTCCGTTGGCACTGACAGGCGCGTTGGTGGCGGCGATGAGCGTGCCGGCGCTGATCGTGGTTGCGCCGGTGTAGGTATTCGGGTTGACCACGGTGATTGCGCCACTCCCCGCTTTCAGGAATGTCGCGGGACCGCTGATAACGTTGTTCGCGGTTCCGCTGAAGGATTGCTCCATCACGATCGCTTGGCTAGACGCAGCAGTGGTCACGATGCCGCCAACGAGGCTACTGGTGGTGCCTCGGAGAGTGACGGCGTTCGCGTTTCCGAATGTCGTGCCGCCCGCGTAGGTATTCACACCGACGTTCGCATTCGTCGGATCGCCGAAGGTAATTACGTTGCCCGCATTGGCTGTAATGGTCACCGATCCCTGACCGGAGATGTTCCCAGTATAGGTGCCACTCGTGGTTTGTGCGAAGGTTACGTTACTGACGGGTGCGGATGCCGGCGCACCGTTGTCCACGGCTCCCGAGATGATGATATTGCCCTGCGGGCCGGTGCTCGTGGTCAGGTCGCCTTGGAAGACCGTCGTCGTGCCGCTATAGTTGTTGTTCGTGGCGCTCAGCATGAGACGGTTGAGATTTGTTTTCACCAAACCGCCGCTGCCAGTGACTTGCCCTGCGATGATGCTATTGCCGGTCGCCGTGTCGATCGTGCCGAACGAATTGGGGTGCAGCGTCACCGTGCGAGTTGCGGCAAGCGTTGTGGCGGCGTTGAGGACTAGGGTGCCTCCACCGAAGTTTATACCCGCGTTGACGTTGCCGAGAGCGGTGTCTGCGCTGACTACCAACCGGCCATTGATGGTTGTGACGCCAGTGTAGGTGTTCGCGCCGGTGAGCGTGAGGCTGCCCCCGGTAAGTTGGCCCAGATTGTTGGTGTTGATGTTGTTGGTGCCACTTACGGTAATGCCGTTCGAACCAGTGATCGCGACGCCGATGGTGGCACCGGCGGTGTTGGTGACGATGATATTGCCTTCGGTCGTACCGAAGTTGATGCCATTTCCAGCAAGTCCCGATGCAATCGTGATGGCTGACTGTGTTCCATTGGTCGCGGTCAAGAGAAGCAGGCCTGCGCCACCGCTGAAATTAAGCACGTTGGTGTCCAAGGTCAGGGTCTGCGCTGTGGGCGACGAGTTATCCAAGGTGTAAGAATTGAGCAGAGTGTTGACGGTAGCCGGTCCAGTTGTCGTCGTTGCTCCACCGATGGAGCTACGGGTATTGCCATTCGCCACAGCGGCCGTCAGTTGCGTGATCTCGGTGGTTGTGTTGATAGGCCGGATGCCGTTAGTGGCATCATAGGTCACCGGCATGTAGGTCGGCGGGTTGGTCCCCGGATTCGACGCACCGACTGCGTAAGGCAGAATGCTGATTGTTGAGGTCGCTGCCGCGCCACCGCCGCCCGTAAGGGTGGGGACCGTGGTGAATTTGACGAGGCTGGAGTTCGTGGCGGCTCCGCCGAGGCTCGTTCCTTGGAATTGAACGGTCGCCCGATTGTTGCGCACGAGGCTACCGCCGGTGAGCAATCCGGTGAAGCCAGCACCGGGTGTGTTCTGAAGGATGATCCGGTTCCATCCGGAATCTGCGGCAATGACCCCCAACGTTTCACCGCTGTTGGCCGTGGTGCTGGTGAGCAGGTTCAAACTACCCGCCCGCAGGGTAAGCGGTGCCGCCGTCGTAGCGTTGATACGCCCAGTGTTCACAGTGGCGCTGTCGTCTATGGTCAACTGTGCCTGATTTACCACGACTCCCGTCGAGCCGGAAAGCCTGCCCTGACCGTTAAGGGTTACAAAGAGCGGGTTGATGACATTCTGAGAGGCTAAGCCGCCGGTCAACGTTGTCGTGCCTGCGGCGGTGTTGTTCGCATTCAGCGTTGCGCTGCCAAAGACCGGATACATTCCTTGGTCGAACTGGGTCGAACGGAAGGCCAGATTGCCAGTTCCAGTGATGGCTCCGGCAACGGTCAGCGCTGCACCTTGCACGCCAACGGCTTGCGCCTGGCCCGAGCCATTGGTGCGTGCGCCGCCGAAGAGATCGAACGTGAGCGTCGAGCCGCCGTTGAGCGCGACGCCGTTGGTGCCACCCAGCGTCTGGGTCAAATTTGATGGCACGACTTCGATCAGCGCGCTCTGCGAGACGGTGATCGCGTTATTGAAGGTCGCGTTGCCTTGCTTGCTGTCGAGCAACAGGCCGCCACCGTTGAGCCGCACCTGTGCACCGCTCAGCGGATTCGCTCCGCCCACGTAGCCTTGGGCCACAAGTTTTCCTCCCTGCACTTCGATGATCGTTCCGGCAGCGAGGTTTGAAGCGAGGCCACTCTGGGCGAAGTTCGTGTTATCGAGCACGAGCCGTCCGGCACCCTGCTTTACGATGGTCGTGGATGTTCCGCCGTCTGAGACCTGCCCGAGCGCAAGGTCCGCCGTCGTATTGAAGGTCACCGTGCCGCCGCTGACCACGGTGCCCGCAGCACGCGCCAGCTTTCCGGCATCACCCGTGACATTGAGCGTGCTGGACGCAGGCGCCGTAAGTGTCCCGAGTTGCACACCGGTGAAATTGCCACCGCTGAGGTTCAAAGTCGCGCTGCCGCTGACCGAGACGTTGGTGCCAGCATTGACGAGCGATGATGAGCCCGTGCTCGTCACGCTCTCCGCAGTAAAGATATTCGCTGCGGGGATAAACGCCTTGGCGACGCCAGGGCCCTGCCAATACAGGCTGGCGTCATCGCCACCCGTGCCCTGACCGTATTCGAATCGAATGTCGTGCAGACCGGCGGTAAGCATCACGGAATTGCTCGCGCCAAACGTGCCCTTTCCAGCCTCATTGTTGACCACGAACACGCCGTCGATAAATACTCGTGTTCCGTCATCCGAGCGAGGCGTGAATGACCAAGGCCCTGCGACATCGATCTTGAGCTTGCCGGTGAACTGCGCACCAAAGTTGTTGACGACGCCATTCGGGAAAAACGGAGCGGTGCCTCCAGTGACGGGCGTAGTACCTCCGGTAAAGAACGTTCCAGTAAAGATCGACGTCTGGCCGTAGAAGTTGTTAGCAGTTTGGCCGCCACTGGCGAGCCCGCCGATCACAATGCGCCCGGTGAGGCCGGCGGTGCTGGTGTTCGCTGTTCCATCCAGTCGCAGGGTGGTGCCGTTAGCAAGGCTCACCGAACCACTGCCGAGGCTGTTGGTGGTAGAGGTCACATTGGCGCGGACGGTGCCGGCGTTGACGGCAATCGCACCGCCGAAGGTGTTGTTGCCGGTGAGTCGGAGGAGGCCCGTGCCGTTCTTGCTCAGGCCGCCAGCGAGCGCACCTCCGATGTCGTTCGCTATCGAGTAATCGTTACCGGCGCCACTGTTGGTCACCGTGATGGCCTGCGGGGTGCGGGCTCCGCCGACAATGGTCTTCACCAAGCCTGCGTTATTAAAGACGACCTGATCGCCCTCGCTGTAAGTAGGCCAGTTGCTCGTCGCCGTATCCCAAGTGCCGTTGACGCTGCCGTTCCAAGTTTTCGTCGGGTTTACCGACTGAACGACGAGGTCGATCGAGGTGCTCGCTCCGTTGTTTACCAGACCGTAGAGGAGACCGCCGCCGGGCGTCGCCCCGATCTTCATGCCTGCCATCTGGTTGGCGGTGATCGCCGTGCCGCTGTAGTCGATGAGCGGATAGGTGCCCGCGCCAGTGGTGCCGGTGATATTGAAAGTGGTGAGCCCTGCGCTATTGACGCTGGCCGGAGTGGTGAGCGGTGCCGCCCCGGCTGGTGCGCCGAGATTGAATGCCGCAGCCGATCCACTGTTGAACTGCAACCCGCCCGTGACCGCGCCCGTCCCAGCAATCGCGCCCGTGTCGTTCACAGCGACGAGTCCAGTGCCAGTAACATTGACACCCGCACCGCCGCCGAGCGTCAGGGTGCCACCATTGACGACGGTGCCGCCGGTGTAGCTACTGGCAGAGTTGGTGAGCGTCTGATTCCCAGTTCCCACCTTACCGAAGATGAGGCTGCTGTTAATGGTTCCGTCGAAAGCGGCGGTGCCATTGTCAGCGCCCACGTTCACCTGCGGTAGCACGGTGATGTTATTGATAATTTGCGAAGTGACATTGAAGATGCCGTTTACGCTGTTCGTCACCGTGCCGGTGCCCGAGAGCGCACCGACGGTGCCATTAAAGCCGCCCGCGTTCAGCGTGCCCGCCGCTCCGAGGTTGACCGCACCAGTGACCCGCAAGTCATTGCGGAACGTGGCCGTAGCTGCATTTTGCACGAATTGAATGCTCCCTGCACTGACGTCGAAGCTTCCGGCAAACGCGGCGCTGTTGTTGCCGATGCCGAGGATGCCGTTGCCAGTCTTGCTGATTGCACCCGTTCCGGTGAGGACGGAATTCAATTGAAGACCAACTTGCCCCGGTGCGCCCGCAAAAGTGCCTACGTTGACCGTGTGTGTCCCGGCTGCCAGCGCGAGGTTGCCCTGCAAGACGGGGATCGTTGTCGCTTGGACTAGGTTAGTGGCGGTGATGTTGCCCGTCAGCGTGAGTGTGCCGGTCCCGGTTGAAACGCTGGAACCTTGGTTGCTGTTACTGCCGCCGTCTGCCGCAAACACGAGGTTCGCCAGCGTGTTTGAGTTATTATTGAGGTTTAGCGCGGTGCCGCCGTTGGACCCATACAACCACCCGCGCCCCCGCTCCTTTGCACGGAAGGCAAAATCCCCCCACCCCGAGCCACAAGCCCCACCGCCCCAAAATGCACCCCCACCACCCCGTCATGCAGCCGAACGCCCGCGTCATGCAGAGCGACAGCCCGAAAATGCACCGCGCCACCCCGACAATGCACCCCGACAGGAGCGCCAATCACCCCAGCAGCCCGGCCATGCAGCTTGACAGACTGGAAATGCAGCCTGCCAGACGCCCAATGCAGCCCGCCAGACGCGAAATGCAGCGCGATACCCGCATCATTCATCCGATAAGACCCGTCATGCAGCACGCCAGACGGGTAATGCAGGCATCGAGAAACGGCAGGCACCACTACAGGCAGCGCACGCATCACCCGCAGACACCGCATATCGGCACCGTGCGGGCCTCTGTGCGAAAAAGGCAAAAAGCTCTTGCAACCAGATGTGCTATATGTGACATAACACGAACTATGGCACGCGGACCTTCAGGCAGACTCGTTATCGAAATGGACCCCATTCTCAAGCGCGACCTTCACTCCGCACTCGCGGCGGATGGAATCACGCTCAAAGACTGGTTTCTCAAGCACGTCTCCGAGTATGTCGCAGACCGCCGCCGACTCAACATCGTACAATACTCCGCAGACCTCGACGAGCCCTCCGCCCGCGTTGCAGAAGAACCATCCGAAAATCCACAACCATGAGCACCACCACCCACACCGCCGGCCAGAAAGAGCGCCGCTTTCTCGATGCCCTGCGCGATCTCTTTGTCGGCGCAAAAGTGGACGGCCAGTCCGGCTATATCAATCTCATGCGCATCAAGGCTGGCTACTTCGAGCACGCCGTCCACCCCGCCCTCATGCGCGACATTGACGACGCCCTCACCGCCTTCCCCCTCTTTCGCGAAGAGCTGTTCGACAAGCTCCACGCCTTCTTCTCCCGCTATTTCAGCAAATCCGGCTCCATCTGCTTTGCCTACACCCCGCAGCACATGAGCGTCTATGAGCGCGTCTATACGGACGAGCAGGATGTCGTCCTCTTTTGGAAGACGCACATGCTCTACTACGTAAAGACCGACCGCCTCTTCCGCGACCTCTCCGTGGAAGTGGACGGGCGCAAGTTCTTCTTCGACTGCACCGCCCTCACCCACAAAAAGGCCAACGAAAAACGCGAACTCGTCTTCGCCTTGGACAAGGTGGAGGGCGAAGGCACCATCCGCCTCGTCGTCTCCTACTCCGAGCGGGGCAAGATCACCAAGACCGACGACATCCTCAAAGCCCTGAAAAAGGCAGGCCATTCCGTAAAAGAAGCCACGTTCGACAAGGCCACCCGCGTCTTTGCCCGCCAGAGCGAGGTGGACTTCTTCATCAATAAGGACGCACGCGGCTTCCTCTCCGAGCAGCTCGACCTTTGGATGTTTCAATACCTCTTCAAAGACGAGACGCAGTGGAACGAAAAGCGCATCCAGCAGCTCCAGACCATCAAGAGCATCGCCCAAAAGGTCATTGCCTTCATCGCCCAGTTTGAGGACGAACTCGTGCGCGTCTGGAACAAGCCCAAATTTGTCCGAGGCACCCACTACATCATCACCCTCGACCGCATCGCCGCCCGCGAAGGTGGCACCGCGCTCATCGCGGACTTCCTCAAACACGAAGGGATGAAAGTGCAGATCACCGAGTGGCAGGAGCTTGGGATTGTGGCCGAGGGCTTCGATGCGCGCTCGATTTTGAATGACGAAAGCAAGAAAGCAGGAAAAGGCGTCGCGAAGGAAAAGACCAGCCCCGGTGCTTCCCTTCCTGCCTTCCTGCCTTCCTCATTGAATCCCGCTTGGCGCTCGCTGCCATTCGATACCCTGCACTTCAAATCGTTGGAACTGCGCCTGCTCGCACTGTTCGACGACCTCGACAACCAGCTCGATGGCCGCCTCATCAAGAGCGAGAACTATCAGGCGCTCAACACGCTCAAGGACAAGTTTAAGGGGCGGGTGAAGTGCTGCTATATCGACCCGCCGTATAATACTGGCAGCGATGGCTTCGTATATAACGACACCTTCCGACATTCATCGTGGATCAGTATGATGCAGGACCGGATTTCCGCTGCCGTGCCTCTGCTCGCGAACAAGGGAGTGATGTATGCCAGCATTGACGACAAGGAGCGTCGCCATTTGGAGTTTGCTCTGGATCAGGCTTTTGGACGCGACAATCGCGTGGAGGAAATCATCTGGGTGCAGAATACGACGAAGAACCAGTCGCCGACCTATTCTACGAATCATGAATATGTGGAAGTGTATGCCCGCGACTTGAAGGCTGTTTCGGCGGATGCGCGAATTTTCCGTGAGCCAAAACCCGGCTACGCTGAGGTGATGGAGCTGATCGAAAAGCTCAACCCTCAGTATCCCGCTATCGCGGACGTAGAAGCGGCCATTGCCGAGCTTTTTGAGACACATAAGATGGAGTTCAAGGACGAGCTGGAGGAGATGGGCGTCGAATACGACAAGAATCTCGATCTCTGGAAGGGGCTCTACAACTACGGCAACGCGGAGTATCGCGACGCGGATGGGAAACTGATTGCGGAGAAAGACGCGGCGAAGAAAGCGGCCGCGCTATGGATTTGAAAGGAAGCCGACCCGTCAATGCCTGCTGGCAAGCAGTCGGAAACTACGCGCGATCCTATAGACCCGAATTTCCGGTTCTACAAACCCACACACCCAAAAACTGATCGGGAGTGCAAGCATCCGAAACGTGGATGGTCTTGGCCGCTAAAGCAGGACAAGAGCCAACCAGAACGGGGCAGCTTTGAGACATTGGATAAGGACCATCGGATTGTCTGGGGATTGAACGAGAAGAAAACCCCGCAACTGAAGAAGTTTTTGCACGAGGTAGATACTCAGGTGTCGAAGTCGGTTGTGATGGATTACACCGACGGCGAGAAGCAACTCACCGAACTCATCGGAACCACAAACAGCTTTCCGAACCCCAAGCCCACCACCCTCATTTCGCGCTTCATCCTACAGACGGCTGATGAAGGGGAATGGGTGATGGACTTTACCGGAGGCTCGGGCACGACGGCCCACGCAGTAGCAGAGGCATTTCACACCGACCGAGTCCGCCGCAAATTCTTCCTCGTGGAAGCCGCTGATTATTTCGACACGACTCTAGTGCCTCGCGTGAAGCGGGTATTTGCCGCAACAAGCTGGAAGAAAGGCAAGCCAGTCGCACTGAACGGCCCCGGCCTGTTCTGCAAAGTCAGCACCCTCGAACAATACGAAGAGGCAATCTCCAGCGCCGTCTATCAAGACGAAGCGCCGGACTTCTTCCGCAACACGAAGACGAACCCTTACGCCCGCTACGTGTTCTTCCGCGATATGAAGCAGGCGCGTGCGCTGGAGCTGGATTACGTGCGGGATGAAGTGAACGTCCACCTCAACCGGCTCTACCCGGATATCGACCTCGCCGAGACGCTCTCGTGCGTGACCGGGAAATGGATCAAACGCATCACCGCAGAGGAAGTGGAGTTTGCCGACGGCAGCAAACAAAGCCTCACGAAGCCCGACTGGGAACTCATCAAGCCCCTCATCTTCTGGGGGCCGGTCGTATGAATGAGGAAAGCAAGAAAGCAGGAATGAGGGGAGTGAAGAAGGAGGGGGGCTTTGCTAAAGCCCTTCCTGCCTTCCTGCCTTCCTCATTCAAAAAACGCTGAAGCATTATGAATGAGGAAAGCAAGAAAGCAGGAAGTTTGGAGTTGGAAGCACTCAGCGGACGGGTGATCGGCTGCGCGATAGTTGTCCACCGTGAACTCGGGCCGGGTTTTTTGGAAAACATTTACGAGAATGCGCTGCGAATCGAACTTCGGCACGCTGGGATTCCGTTTCGGTATCAAGAAGATATGCCTGTCATGTATCGGGGTGAACAAGCGGGGCTTCAGCGTTTCGACCTACTCGTGTGCGATCAATTGCTCGTAGAACTCAAGGCCATCAAAGCACTTGAGGATATTCATTTTGCTCAAGCGCGTAGCTACATGAAATCGCTCCGTCTCAAGCACGGCATCTTATTCAATTTCGCCACGATGCCGCTCACCGTGAAGCGTGTCATCTACCGGGAAAACGCGCCCGACGCCGGTTTCCTGATTTCCTGATTTCCTCATTCCTATGGCGCTCAAATCACTCGAACATCTCGCGGCCAAGACGCACTTCGACGCGCTGCCTGCCAACTGGAACAGCTTTGACCTCGCGCGCTTTTCCCCCGCCAAGCGACTGTGGGATTACCAGCAAGCCGGGCTGAAACTCGCGCTGGGCGTCCTCTACAAATACTTCGAGGACTTCGAAAACTACGAGCCCGGCGAGCGGGAACTACAAAGCAGCAACCGCAAAGAGTGGCTCGCCCGGTGGTACGAAGACGGCATGGTGCTCGCGCCCAAAGAACGGGAGTCGCTCAATCTCTCCCTGCACAAAGCAAAGCGCCCGCTGCGGGAACTCGTGGGGGAGTTTTACAAAGTGGATGAAGACAAGCCGGTGATTAACTTTGCCGAGCTGTGCAACCGCATGGGCTTTTGGATGGCGACGGGCAGCGGCAAGACCATTGTGCTCGTGAAGCTGCTGGAAATCCTCCACCTGCTGATGCGCCGCGAGGAAATCCCCGTATGCGACGTGCTCATGCTCACGCACCGGGAGGATTTGATGGAGCAGTTTGAGCGCACCGTGTGGGAGTATAACCACGCGCCGAATTGCCCCGTCCACATCGAGCTACGCGAACTGCGCGAATACCCCGAGGCAAAGCGCGAGACGCCCGGCGGTCTGCTAGGGCGCAACTCCACGCTGCGGGTGTTCTTTTACCGCTCGGATAATCTGAGCGATGAGCACAAAGAGCGCATCGTGGACTTTCACAACTACGACAACGGGGGCCGGTGGTACGTCCTGCTCGACGAGGCGCACAAAGGAGTGGCCGAAGACAGCAAGCGAAAGCACATCTTCAACATCCTGAGTCGCTCGGGCTTTCTGTTTAATTTCTCCGCGACCTTCACCGACACGCTGGACCTCGCGACGACGGTGTACAATTTCAACCTCTCGGAGTTTATTTCCCGAGGCTACGGCAAACACATCGCCGTGCTGCGGCAGGAACTCGCGGCATTTAAGCGCGCGGGCGGCACGGGCGACTATAGCGACGATGAAAAGCGCAAAGTCGTGGTGAAAAGCATGCTGCTGCTCTGCTACACCGCGCAAAAAGTCCGCGCCCTGCGCAAAGTGGCTGGGGAGCCGACGCTGTATCATCACCCGATGCTGATGACGCTGGTGAACTCGGTGAATACGGAAGACGCGGACCTGAAGCTGTACTTCGAGCAGATCATCGCAATCGGCCGCGGCAATCTGCCGGCAAAAGTCTGGAACGAAGCGCGTGCAGAACTGTGGGAGGAACTCAAAGACGAACCAGCATTTCTCTATGAAGACAAACGGGCGGTGCAGATCGCCAAGGAGGAACTGGATGCGCTGACGATGGCGGATGTGCTGCGCGACGTGTACAACGCGGAAAAGGCGGGAGACATCGAAGTCCTCGTGCGCCCCGGCAACACGAAGGAGCTGGCCTTTAAGCTGAAGACGGCAGCACAGCCGTTTGCGCTGATCAAAATCGGCGATGTGTCGGGATGGCTGAAGGACAAGCTGACGGGATTTGAGTTTGTGGAGACCCTCAAAGCGGAGAGTTTTTTCGAGACGCTGAATGCGCCGGAATCGCCCATCAACATCCTCATGGGCTCGCGCACGTTTTACGAAGGCTGGGACTCGAACCGGCCCAACGTGATCAACTTTGTAAACATCGGCACGGGTGAGGATGCAAAGAAGTTCATTCTTCAATCCGTAGGGCGGGGAGTCCGGGTGCAGTCATGGCGCGGGGAGCGGCGGCGGTTTGAGGAGCTGTTCGAGCAATTCGACGACAAGGCAAAGTTTCGCGAGTTGCGTGCGCTCACCGTCGCCCCGGAGACGCTCTATGTGCTGGGGACGAACCGCGAGGCGCTAAATACGGTGCTGTCGGAACTGAAAAAGGAGAAGCCAGCGACGCAGGATTTCCTCCGCTTGGACCTGAATCCCAAATCCAAAGACCGGCTGCTGCTGGTGCCCGAGTATCGAAAGAACGGAAAGCCAATCATCGAAGAACGGGCCCCATCGAAGTTCGAGATTCAGCGGGACGACTTCGCACTTCTGGAGCAATACGACGGAGCACTGCCCGACGATAGTCTGCTGCTACTCGCTCACGGTGGCTCGCCGCAAAAGGTGCAATACTTCCGCAAGAGCATGGAGGATTCGGATACTTACTTCACCAAGCACAGCCTGCGGGAATACCGAAATCTGGAAGTGCTGACGGGACGGGTGATGGATTACTTTGGCCTTCGTGCCGAAGAACTCGACCGCATCCGAACGCTGGGTGACGGGGACATTATCCACTTCCGGCAGATGTCGGTGGACAAGCCGCACGCGGAGGAAATCCAGCGGAGGGTGGAGCGGGTGCTTTTCTCCGCGACGCCGGAGGGAAAGATCGCAAAAGAGGAAATCGAGCAACGGTATCATCAGGGCGAGATGGATTTCACGGAAGCAGCGCGGCTGATGGAGGACCAAGGCCTGACCGGGCGACAAACCTACGACGCCGAAGCGCTGACCATAGACGCGACCGCATACCTCGCGAACCACTACTACCTGCCTGTGCTCTACACCAAGGGGCAGAAACTGGACTACATCCGCCACATCATCGATGAGGATAGCGAGGTTCGTTTCCTGAACGCACTTCGTGAATACGCGAAAAAGCCGGACTCTGTTTTGAGGAATTTGGATTGGTGGATGTTCAGCAAGCTCGACCAGTATTTGGACGAACCTTACATCCCTTACTACAACCCAAAGCAAAACCGCGTCGCACGATTCATCCCCGACTTTATCTTCTGGGGGCGGAAGGGAGACCAATACACCATTCTCTTCGTGGATCCGAAGGGGATGGAACAACTCGATTGGGAAAGGAAAGTCGATGGATTCACGCGACTCTTTGAAGACGAGAAAGGGAATGCGAAGATTTCTAATCATGACGACGCACAGGTGGCCGTCCGCCTCGCGCTGTTCAGCCGCGACCGGAACAAATGCCCTGAGGGATCGTATAGACGGTTTTGGTATGATCAGGCAGCGTCGATGTTTGCGGCGGCATTTCCATCGGCTGCTAAAAAGTAAAGCCACCGAGATTTTCTTTTTGCCAAACTCTGCGGGGACTGCTCCTTTCGCGGCCAATCCCTCAGGGCGGAAATATGCCCCGGCGGAGTTCATTACCACTTAACCCATAAACTACCTCTTACCATGACAAGGAAACAACAACTCGAAGCACAAATGTTTGTCCGCGCACGCGCTTGGGCGCAGTCCCGCTCGGCCGATTTTACCCACAGCCCCTCTACGGCGGTGGATCTCAAATACAGCGGAGCGATGAGCAAGCTCGGCAGCGTTATCACATCACTCGGCGGGACGGCGGCGATTCAGGCGGGTAGTGTCCGTCAAGATTCAGCAAAAGGCGCGGGTCAAAGATGAGGAAAGGAAATGTATTGTTGTGGATTCTGGGGGGGAACTAGGCGGCTAGTTGAAGTGAAGGTTTGAGGAGGTCGCGGAGGGGTTGCATGTCGAGATAGACCG
>CANIWM010000045.1 GCA_947471505.1 Chthoniobacteraceae bacterium
TCCTCGTGGTTTTCTTTTTTCCGGCGTATTCGGCTGCTGCAAAGCTCAATTGTTTGTCCATCGCTGTTTGTGCTTTCCTTAGATCAGCATTTTCGCCCGCTGTCCCGCTATTTTACAGGCGTAGCCGATTTCTTCAGCCTTTCCTTAGAGAATTCCTTGTGGGTGTTTTTCAAAAATCCGCCCTTCGTTGTGTTGACACGTCCAACTCGGAACCCATACTCCGTGCAAGTTTAAGGAAGAAAACAGGCAGTTTTCGACCTGAAAACCAGACGCGACGCCTACAGTGGGCGAGCGCGTTTCACGCAACAATCCAACGCCCAAATACAATGGCCGACACCACATCAAAGAACATCCTCAGCAGCGACGTAGAAATCAAAGGTTCGCTCAAATTCCAAAACGAACTGACCATAGACGGTAAGATCGAAGGCGAGATCACCTCGTCCGGCGTCCTCACCGTCGGCGAAAACGCCGAAATCAAAGGCGAGATCAAAACCAAGTCCGTGACCGTCCTCGGCAAGGTCCACGGTAACATCACCGTCGAAGAACGCTGCGAACTCAAGGCGCACGCTATCCTTCACGGCGACTTGAAAGCACAGCGCCTCGTCATCGAAGATGGCGCGACTTTCGTCGGCAAATCCGAAGTGACGCCGAACAAGGTGTCCATGCGCCAACCCGAGATCGTGCGCCCCGCCGCGACCGGCACGCACGGGCCCACCCGCGTATAACGAGAGCGCCCGCTGGAAAGCGGAGCCATGCTATTTGCAACCCGCGCCCGCTGGCTGAGTGGATCCCACTCGCCCAAGCGGGCAGCGGTTGCAGATGCGCCCCAGCCCGGCTGGGGCGATCGTCTCGCTTTTTTCCCAGCGCACTGTCGGAGCGCTGACATATTCCTGTGGCCAAAAACCAACGTCGCAATACACAAAAACTCTCCGCGATGTGCCCGCACTGTGGGCACGTCCAAGAAGAGTCTGTCCTGCTGCGAACGACGGTCTGCCGGAAGTGCCGCAACGACTACCCACTGGAGCGTGTCTCGGACGATGCGGATACGAGCATCGTCAAAGAGCCCGGCCTTTTCCAAAAGCTGAGCCGCATGGTCTTCGGCGTGAAGCAGCGCGAGGTCGTCTGCTTTACCTGCGCGCATACGCAAATCCTCAGCACCGAGGCGCAGAGCACGATGTGCCCAGACTGCGGCTCCTATATTGACCTGCGAGATTTCAAAATCACGACCCCCTTTAGCCGCAGCGTGCAGACTGCGGGCGAGCTACACATCGCGCCAAAGGGCGATCTCACCAGCACGAAAGTCTCCTGCGGCTCCGCAAGGATCGAGGGCAGCCTGCGCGGCTACATCGTCTGCACCGGCACAGCCGCCGTGCGTATGAAAGGCCGCATGACGGGCGGTATTGATTGCAAACACCTGGTCGTAGAAAAAAAAGCGGACGTGGAATTTGTGCGCACGATGAAGTGCAAAGAGTTCGTAGTGAACGGCAAGTCCACCGCAAAGATTATCGCCGACAAAGTGACCATCAACAAAGGCGGATGGCTGGAGGGCACCGTCTATGCCCGCGCCATCACGGTAGAAAAAGGCGGCGTCTTTAGCGGCGAACTTTTCATTGGCCAAGACGACGGGATCGTCACGCCAGAGCCCATCGAGGAAGACAAAAATCTCGCACGGTTCGAGGAAGACGATCTCGGCTACGGGCCGATCAAATGGCAAGAGCCCCCGCGCGCGGACGACGGAGAGATCTAGTGGGCCAGGTTGCCGCGATGCAGGGGCTTCTCAAATGACGAGTGACTAGCAGCCCGTTGAACAATCAGGCGCAGCATTATTTCGTCCGCAGATTTCGCCGATTTTCGCAGATAAAGCCCGAGCATCGGTCTGCACAGTTTTATCCCGGCGAATCGCTGCATCTACATCTGCGTAAATCTGCGGAATCTGCGGACGAAAAAGCGGCGTTCGGGTTTAGAGGACGAACTCGCCTTCGGAGCCGAGGAAGAGGCGGAAGCGGGATTTGTCGATGGCTTTCATGTAGGCTTCCATCGGGGTGATGAGGCCTTGCTGCATGGCGGTCCAGATGGCGTCGTCCATGAACTGCATCCCCTGCCCTTTTCCGCTGACGAGGACGTCTTGGAGCTTTTGGGTGGCGCCTTCGCGGATGATGGCGCTGGCGGCGGCGTTGACGACGAGGATTTCGTTGACGGCCATGCGTCCGCCACCGGCTTCGTGGGTCTTTTTCATGAGGAGCTGGGCGACGACGCCGCGGAGGGAGTTGGCGAGCATGGTGCGGACTTGCGATTGTTGGTCGGAGGGGAAGACGTCGATCATGCGGTCCACGGTTTTGCGGGCGTTGTTGGTGTGGAGGGTGCCGAAGACGAGGAGGCCGGTCTCGGCGGCGGTGAGTGCGAGCTGGATGGTTTCGAGGTCGCGCATTTCGCCGACGAGGACGATGTCGGCGTCTTCTCGGAGCGCGGCCTTGAGCCCTTGGGCGAAGGAGGAGGCGTGCTCGGGGACTTCGCGCTGGGTGATGATGCTCTGTTTGTTGTTGTGAACGAACTCGATGGGCTCTTCGACGGTGATGATGTGCCGTTTGAAGTTGATGTTGATGTAGTCGATGAGGGCCGCCAGCGTCGTGGATTTGCCGGAGCCGGTGGGTCCGGTGACGAGGACGAGGCCGCCGCGCATGTGGCCAAATTCTTTGACGATCTCGGGGATGCCGAGCTGCTCTAGCGTCATGATTTTGGTGGGGATGAGGCGGAAGACGCAGCCGTAGCCGTGGGTTTGCTTGAGGAAGTTGCAGCGGAAGCGAGAGTCGTCGTTCATCTCGTAGGCGAAGTCGAGGTCGCCGTGCTGGAGGTAGGTCTGCCAGCGGTCGGGGCCGGAGATTTCGCTCATCATGTAGGCCATTTCGTCGTGGGTGAGGACTTCCTCGCGAATGGGGATGATGCCGCCGTGCCGGCGAATCTTCGGGGGCTGCCCTTCGCCGAGGTGAAGGTCGGACGCTCCTGCGCTGATGAGGACTTCGAAAAATTGGTCAATATAAGCCATTTGTTAGTTGAGAGTTGAGGTTTCGGGTTTCGGGTTCTAGCCCATCAAAGCAGTCCTCATCAGACTTTTCTGCTCGCTGCGCATGTATGCTTCCTCAGCGGTGATGGTGCCTTCTTTGTAGAGTTGGACGAGGGAGTCATCCATGAGGCGCATTCCCATTTTGCCGCCGGTCTGCATGATGCCGGGGAGCATGTACGTCTCTCCTTTTCGGATGCAGGATGCGACGGCTTCGGTTCGCAGGAGGATTTCCAGGGCGAGGGCGCGGCCTTGGCCGTCGGCTTTGGGGACGAGTTGCTGGGAGACGATGCCGCGGAGGGATTCGCTGACCATGACGCGAATCTGATCGCGCTGGTCCGTGGGGAATACGTCGAGGACGCGGTCGAGGGTGCGCGCTGCGGTGCCGGTGTGCAGCGTGGCGAGGACGAGATGCCCGGTTTCCGATGCGGTGATGGCGAGCTGGATGGTTTCCAGGTCGCGCATTTCGCCGACCATGATGATGTCGGGGTCTTCGCGGAGCGCGCCGCGGAGGGCGTTGGCGAAGCTCTTGGTGTGAGTGTGGACTTCGCGCTGGGTGACGTGGCAGTTTTGGGAGCTGACGACGTATTCGATGGGGTCTTCGAGGGTGATGATGTGGTCCGTCCGCGTCTTGTTAATATAGTCCACCATCGCGGCAAGCGTGGTCGATTTACCCGAGCCTACCGCGCCGGTGACGAGGATGAGTCCGTTGTGGTATTGGGTGAGGCGCTTGAGGGTTTCGGGGAGGCCGAGGTCGTCCATGGTGCGGACGCTGGTATTGATGATGCGGAAGACGAGGTCCGTCCCGAGCCGATGCCGGACGACGGATGCACGAAACCGCCCGATGCTCGTCTCGTAGGCAAAGTCCACGTCGCCCCGGTCGGCGAGGATGCGTTTCTGCGCCTCGTTCAAAAAGCCGTCCGCGAGCCGCTGGGTATCGGCAGCAGTGAGGAGATCGGCTTGGAGCCAGATGGCCTCCAGCGTGCCGAAGCGCCGCCAGGTAGGCTTGCAGTTCACCGCGAGGTGGATGTCGGAGGCGGATGACTCCTGCCCGACGCGGAGGTAAAGGTCCACATGTTCCAGGGTGTGAACTGCGCCCTCCTCCGGCCCGAGTTGGTCATTTTGGTTTTCAGGGTGTTGATCCATCAGAAGAAAATTGGCGCATTTCCCTACGTGGCTCCGTGGCGGATGAAAAGCAAAGTTTGTGTTATCCCCGCAGAAAAGACGGAAGAATGCCAAATCACACGTTGACGTTCCGAATGCTGCCTCATAGCGTGCGCGTCCATTTTCAGAATTGCAACCAGCCATCGAAAGGAGGGAAATTACCACATGCCAGAAGTACAAGTCCGTAAAGGAGAACCCATTGACCGCGCGCTCAAACGCCTAAAAGGCAAGCTTGAGAGCGAAGGAATCATGGATGAAGTGCGCCGTCTGCGCGCCTTCGAGACGCCAACCGAGAAATCGAAACGTAAGGCGAAGCTGAACGCCAAGCGCGCCAAGGCCAAGAAGAACCGCTTTAACATGAGCTAGGCTGTTGCCTGCTTTGTTTTTTCACAGAGAGCCGCTGGAGGAATCCGGCGGCTTTTTCGTGTACCGATGCTGGACGCCGCCCCACGGGTCGGGCATATCTGAGCGCCTATGAGCAAAGCATTGATACCCGTTTTAGCCCTCGCAGCCATCGGCGGCACCGTTTTCTCCGTCCTCGAATGGAACGCCCGCGCCAGCGCGGAAGCCGCGGCCGCCGAACGCGACCAACGGATCGCTGCGCTGGAGCAGTCTCTCCGTGACGCTCTTGATGCGGCGAATAAGGCGAAAAGCGACCATTCTGCCGAGCTGGAAAATACCGCCCGGCTCAAGAAGGAGCGCGACGAAGCGCAGGAGAAGGCCAAAAACGTCGCCACCGCCGCACCAGCCGTTGAAGCGCCAGGGGCGGATGCAAAACCGCAGATCGATCTCCGCAATATGGTGGGCAATTTTGCCAAGGGACTCGACGACCCAGAGCAGCGCAAGATGATGAAGACCATGCAGGAGCGAATGGTCAGCGGTGCATACGACAAGGTCTTCAAGCAGCTCGGGCTCAACGAAGCAGACTCGAAGCTCGTCTCTGAACTCATCGGTGAGCGGAACTTCCTCGCGATGGATCGCGGGCGGAAATTGCTGACCGGGAAGGCCGACGAAGCCACCATCGCGGCAGTCCGCAAAGACATCGAGACGACCAAGACCGAATACGACAACAAGGTGAAAGCCGTGCTCGGCGAGCAGAAATACAGCGAGTTTTCCGCCTACGAGCAAACCGTGGGCGACCGCCGCGCGATGGAGTCCCTCGCCCGCGACTTCGAGCGCAAGGGAGTCCCGCTCGACGACAGCCTGAAGGAAAAGCTCACGGCGATCATGACGGAAGAGCGCCTCAAAACTCCCTCGAACGACATTCCTGACCTCGGCGGTGGCCCCGGAATGCAAATCCTGATGCCCGATGCTGAGGTGAAGGCCCGGCAAAAACAGGAGGAAGATTACCAACAGCGCGTCCTAGCCCGCGCCGGGCAAGCCGGGCTCTCGCCGGACCAGGTGAACGCCCTTCAGAATTCGCAAAAACGTCAGAATGAGATCCGCGCTTTTGGAAACACGATGACGCGCGCATTCCTCTTCCCCGCCCCAACGCAGAAATAGAGCAGTCGCGCCCATGTATCGCGTTCTCACGATCTGCTTTCTCGTCGTCAGTATGGCTCTCGCTTGGTGGGCGCTAGAGCTTCAGAGCAAGCTCGTCTTCAAGGAAGTAGAACTGCTCGCCCTGCGCAAACAACGCGACGCCGCGCAAGCCTCAGAGAAGCAATCCCGCGCGGACATTGCCCCGCTTCAGGAGGATGTAGCGCGACTGAAAAAAGAGCGCGATGATGCACAGACAACGGCAAGCGCATCGCCTGCCGCGCCAGTCGAAGATGTGAACGCCGGGCTCCTCGGCGGACTGCTAAAGCAGATGGATTCCCCAGAGATGAAGAACATGATGCGCAGTCAGGAACTCGCCGCCGTGCGCAAGGAATACGCCGCGCTCCTGAAACGCTGGAACCTCCCGCCAGCCGACGCTGAGACGGTGCTCAACTTTTTGACCGACCGCGAAATGGGGGCCGGTCTCGACGCACTTTCCGCGTTCGGCCCGAATGGCGCGCCGAGCGACTTGGCCGAGAAAATCGAGAAGCGTCAGTCGGAAAACAAAGAACGGCTCAAGACGCTCCTTGGCGCAGAACGCATGGCCGAGCTAGAGTCTTTCGAGCAGGAAAAGGGGCGCGCAGACGTCATCGCGAGATACGCTGAACACTTGGACATCACAGGTTCCCCGCTGAATTCCCAACAGCGCACGCAGCTCGCAGAACTCATCCGCGCTGAGACCGGCACCGATACCGAAAGAGCCGCTGCAGAAGCCGCCGAGATGAAATTGATCGCAGGTGGAGTGACGGACGAAACCATCGCGAAGATGCGCAAGGACAGCGAGACTCAGCAGTCACGAATCATCCAAAAGGCTGGCACGATCCTCACGCCGGACCAAGTGAGCGGGCTTCAATCCGCCTTCCGCGAAGAGAACGACGAACAGGAATCCTCCATGAAAATGGTGAAGCAACTCCTCAAAGAAGGCGGCGGGGCTGCCATCGGCGGCGCGAAGGTGCAGGTGAAAACCCAAGTCATCTCGAGCCCGAAGAAGCCGTAGGGCTCACCGCCGCAAAAAAGCGTCCGCCTTTTTCACCCACGGCACCTCCGGCCCCGTGCCGAATCCGTTGTGCGTGGTCTCCGGTAGCTCTATCAGCAGCTTCGGCCCGGCGTAGCTCTCGTGGAGCTTCCGACCTTGCTCCACGCCGACGACTTCATCATTCGCGGCGACGACGAAGGCGACCGGGCCGTGATATTTCCCGAGTGCCGCGACGTTGTCATACGCATCGCGGAGGAGGAGTCGCGCGGGCAACCACGGCATCACGCGCTGTGCGACTTCCGCCAGCCGTGCGAAGGGGACGACGAGCAGGACGCCCGAGATCGCTTCAGGATGCTCGCCTGCCATCGCGCAAGCAGTCCCGCCGCCGATGCTCTCACCGAGGAGGTAAAGCGGGCGCTCATCCGCCGTGCGCAAGGTCGCGATAGCTGCACGGCCTGCGGCGAAAAATGCCGCCATTCCCGGCGAACAGGGACGCGCTCCGTAGCCGGGATATTCCATGACGTAAGGCTCCCAGCCGAGCGCGTGAAACGTGTGAAGGTATTGCGCACGGATGACCGCATCTCCGGCGTTGCCGTGAAAAACCAGCAGCCGCGCCTTGGCCCTAGGAGCCCCCATTTTCCAGCCGATGAGCGCACCCGACGCATCGCGCCACGGCTCGATGCGCGCCTCGCGCGCCTGCTCAAGCAAGACGGGCTCCGCGCTCACTCGCGGGTGGTAGATGAGACGACTCTGGCATCCCGCGACGAGAAGCAAGAACGCCACGTAGGCGATGGCAAAGAGTCGTAGGATGCGAAGCGTAAACCGTTTCATTTGAGCGAGGATGCCCATGACACGCCCCGCGCAAAAAGTATAGCGCATGTGCATTTTCATCGGGTGACATTTTCAAAGCGAACGGGCATTCTCCGGTTGAACGTCCCACTTACACATGCTCAGACCACTCACACTCCTCGCCATTCTCACCGCATCGCTTTACGCCGAACCTGTCTCGCTCTTCGACGGCAAGACGCTCGATCAATTTGAGGGCGATACGAAACTCTGGAAGGTCGAGGCTGGCGAGATTCACGGTGGCTCGCTCACGGAGACGGTGACGCACAACGACTTTCTCGCCACGAAGAAGTCGTATTCGAATTTCGACCTGCGCGTGAAGCTGCGGCTCACGGGCACGGGCTTTGTGAACAGCGGCGTGCAGATTCGTTCGCTGCGGGTGCCGGGGAACTCGGAGATGTCCGGCTATCAGGTGGATTACGGCGATGGCTGGTATGGCAAACTTTACGACGAATCGCGGCGCAACAAAGTTGTCGGCGAATCGAAAGACCCAGCAGCGGCGGCGAGCATCAAGCCCGGCGAGTGGAACGAATACCGCATCCGCACGGAAGGCGCGCGGATTCAGTCGTGGATCAATGGCGTGCCGGCGCTCGACTTCATCGAGGCTGACCCGAACATCGCGCAGGACGGGCACATCGGCATTCAGGTCCACGGCGGCGGCAAGGCGCTCGTGCAGGTGAAAGACATCACGATTGAGGAACTGCCCGCGACGCCGAATGCGCCGACTTGGGAGAAAGTCGGGAAGCCGGGCGAGAAGAAGCCGAAGCCTGCTGCGGAGAAACCAGACGCTGGCGGACAGACCAAGGGCCAGAAAGCGGGTGCGCAAACGAACATCAACGCCGGCCCTAAAACGCCCGCCGAAGAGCTCGCGACGTTCACGCTGCCCGAGGGGCTGGAGATGGACCTCATCGCGAGCGAAATCCCGGAGCAGGGCGTGGGGAAATTCATCGCGACTTATTTCGATGCGAAGGGCGCGATGTGGACGATGACGGCGCTGGAGTATCCGGTGGATGGAAATGAAAACGCCGCCGCTGCGGATGCGCTCTACGCGAGCAAGGCGAAGGACAAAATCCTCATTTACGACCGCGACCCGAAGTCGCCCACAGGCTTTGTCTCGAAGCCGCGCGTGTTTGCCGACGGGCTGGCGATTCCGCTCGGCATCCTGCCTTACCAGGACGGTTGCTATGTGCAGCACGGTCACGATTTGGTGTTCCTTCGCGACACGGACGGCGATGGAAAAGCGGACAAACGCGAGGTGATTCTCACTGGTCTAGGCGTGCAGGACTCGCATCTTTTCCCGCATCAATTCACCCGCGCGCCGGGCGGCTGGATTTGGATGGCGCAGGGGCTTTTTAATAACAGCAAAGCGCAAAAGCCGGGCGACCCGAAAGTGGTGGATTGGCCGCAGTGCTCGATGGCGAAGATGCGTCCGGATGGCAGCCAGTTTGAAGTCACGAGCACCGGCCCGAACAATATCTGGGGCCTCGCGATGACGGCGGAGGGCGAGACGTTCATCCAGGAGGCAAACGACTACGGCTACCCCGTGATGCCGTTCCACGAATACGCCTACTATCCCGGCGGAATGGAGGCGCGGAAGAAGAGCTACCAGCCGGACTTCCCGCCGCAGGCCGAGTTCCGTATGGGCGGCACGGGGCTGAGCGGCCTCGCGCTCACGGATAAAGACGGCATTTTCCCCGATGGCTGGCGCGATGTGATGCTCGTGGCGAACCCCATCACGAACCGGATCCAGACCATCAAAATGCACCGCGACGGCCCGCGCTGGAAGCTGGAGCAACGCGCCGACGTTGTGCAGACGACCGACTCGTGGTTCCGCCCCGTGGCGCTCACGCTCGCGCCGGACGGCTGCGTGTATGTGGTGGATTGGTACAACAAAATCATCTCGCACAACGAAGTCCCCCGCAATCACCCCGACCGCGACAAAACGCGCGGCCGCATCTGGCGCATCAAGCCGAAAGGCAAAGCGCCGATGGAAGTGCCGGATTTTACGAAGCTGAGCGGGGATGAGTTGATTGCGAAGCTGGGTGGGGCTTCGACGGCGCAGCATCACATGGCGTGGCAGGCGATTGGAGATCGGGGGATGAAGGAACTCGTGCCGAAACTGAAAGAGAATATTGCGAGAGGGAAGAATGACGCAGCGCGGATTGGTGCGCTGTGGGCAATGGAGGACGTTGGAGGCTTCGTTGAAGCCTCTGATGTGATTTCAAAAGACATGGGACCCTTGATTAAAAGTGGGTTTCAAAGCGACAATCGAAATGTTCGGCGGGAATTCGTAAGGGCTCTCGCGAAACCCATGGCAATCGACAACTTTTGGTCAATTGGGTTTTCGGACCGACCAACCGAGATCGATTCGTTCGGGCTTATCGCCATCTTGGCCGACGAACGGGATCCCGAAGTTAGGGCAATGCTAATTAAGTTTTGGAACGAGTGGGCCACTAAATTCAGTAAGGTAACGAAGCCTGGTGGATTCTTTCGGCGACTCATTTCATTTTCTCTTCCATCTCTCGCCGAGCCCACCGCCAAAGCCTCCCACGCAAACAAGACCATCAAAGTCGGCGAAGCCTACGAGCGTGAATACGAGCGGTTCCTCGTCCGCATGTTCCTTGAGCGCAATCCCGAGGCGGTCGCGAAGTTTCTCGAAACGGACGACGCGAAGAAACTTCCCATCGAAGCTCGCCTGCTCGCCTCGCTTGCGCTGGAGCCGAAGGCCAGCGCCCCGCGTGTCGCCGCGCTGCTGCCTCAGCTTACGCGTCCACCCGAAAAGGAGGAGATTCTCCGTCTTGTGCAGTTTCTCGATGAACCGGGGGTTGCGGATGCCGTGAAGGCCACGTTGGGAAATCCCGCCACTGCGCCCGGTGTGCTGAGTGCGCTGCTCGAACTCCGCGCAAAGCTCGACCCGGCGAAGCTCTCGCCGCTCGTCGCCGATGCCGCGACGAAGCTGCTCGCCAGCAAGGACGCTGCTCAAATCGAAAGCGGCGTGAAGCTCGCCGGTGCGTTTAAGATTTCTGCCGCCGAGCCTGCGCTTATGGCACTCACGGGCAGCGACACATCCGCGCTGCTTGCGCTCCGTGCACTCGGCGAAATGGGCAGCGCGAAAGCCGAGCTGTTTGAAAAGCTCGTCGTGGAATCCAAAGACCCGCTCGTCCGCGACGAAGCCCTCGCCGCGCTTGCCGGCTCCAAGGCTGCCGACGCTCCAGCCCGCGTGCTCGCGCTTTATCCAAAGCTCGCTCCCGCCCAGCGCCGCCTAGCGCTCGATAAGCTCACCACCACCAAAGCCGGCGCTTCCGCAGTGGTCGCCAGCCCGGCGGTAAAAGCCGACATCGACGCCGCAACGCTCGACCGCCTGCTCGCCGTGCTCGGCGAAAAGGACGCGGAGCTTGCGAAGCTCGTCGATAGCCTCGGCTCGCTGTTCCGTCCCGTGCTCGCGCTCGACGGCACCGACAACGCGACCATCGAAACCGGGCTCACGCTCGACGGCGCATTCACCGTGGAGACATGGGTGAAACTCGACGAAGGAATCAGCAACGCCGACGGAATCCTCGGCGCGCCGGGCAAGCTCGACATGAATTTCTACAGCGGCCAGTTCCGCGTGTATGTCTTCCCGCCGCTCGGCGACGTGGTGACCGCGAAAAAGGCGACCGTCCCCGGAATGTGGCAGCACCTCGCCGCGACCCGCGACGCCGCAGGCAACTGGAAGATTTACGTCGATGGCGAACTCAGCGCGACCGGCACAAAGACCTCCGCCGAGAAGATCGAAAAGCCGGTCATCGGCTGGACCAGCTCGCCCGGCGGATTGAAGGGCCAGCTCGCGGAGTTCCGCATTTGGAAGAGCGAGCGCACCGCGGAGCAGATTCGCGGCACGTTTGATCGGGCGGATCGGTCTGATCTGCCGGATCTCGCCACCCTGAAGCTCGGCGCCGGCGCAAAGATCGTGAAAACCAGCGACCTCCCGCCCGTCCTGACCGCGGACGCCGCCGCAAAGCTCGACGCCGACTTTGCGAAATACCGCGCCCTTTCCACCAAACCCGGCGACAAAGAGCGCGGCAAAACCGTCGCAGCGATGTGCCAGGCATGCCATCTCTTCGGCAACACCGGCGGACAAATCGGCCCGAATCTCAGCGGAGTGGGCGCAATGGGAAGCGAGGCGATTTTACGCAACATCCTCACGCCAAACGCAGCCATGGAAAGCGGCTACCGCATCTTCCGCGTGGAACAGCGCGACGGCTCGGTGATCGACGCCTTCTTCGTCAGCGAAGACAAAGACGCCGTCGTCATCCGACTGCCCGGTGCTGCCGACCAGCGCATCGCAAAAAAGAACATCGTCAAAACGACCTACCTCCGCCGTTCCATGATGCCCGAAGGCCTGCTCGCCGGCATGAACGACCAGCAAGTGAGCGACCTCTTTGCGTATCTGCTGTCGCTAAAGTAGGGTCGAACGGATCACTTTGGAGGGAGCGGCCAAATCCCATCGCGCATCTGCTTTGCTTCGGCGAGGGCTTGGTGGAGTTGCGCTCCGTTGTCCGTTTGCGCGAGGGTTTTTCGGAAGTCGGCGAGCTTTGAAATCATTGCGTCGATGGCTTCGAGGACAGCGGGGCGGTTGGCTTGCAGGATGCCTGTCCACAACTCAGGTGGGCCGCTGGCGACGCGGGTGGTGTCGCGAAAGCCGGGACCGACGACCTCAAATGCGCAGGCGTTTTTCTCCGCGACAGCACGGACGAGGTTGCCCGCGACGAGGTGCGGGAGGTGGCTGATTAAAGCGACGCATTCGTCGTGCTCACGGGCGGTCATCGCGACGACGCGGCAACCGAGTAGTTCCCAAAAAGCCTGCACGTCCGCATCCGGGGTGGTGATGATGCAGTTTGTGCCCGCAAAAAGCCCAGCCTCAGCGGCGGCGATGCCAGACTCGGCTTTGCCAGCCATGGGGTGACTGCCGACATAGCGGCACTTCCCCGCGAAGATGGGCGCGAGTTCCGCATCTACGCAGCCTTTCACACTACCGACATCGGTAACGATGCAGCGCGACGGGATAATGCGGGCGATTTCTCGCGCGAGCGCGCCCATCGCGTCCACGGGGGCGCACAGAACAACGAGGTCGGCATCACGAGCGATTTCCTCGATGTCGCTGGAGACGAGGTCGGCGAGGCCGCGCACGCGCAGGTCGTCGAGTGCAGCAGCGCGACGCGCCCACAGGCCGATGTGCCAGCCACCAAGAGCGCGGAGTTTCAGCGCGATGGAGCCGCCGAGTAAACCGGGGCCGAAGATAGCGATTTTCCGCATGGCTTAAAAAGAAACCCGGCTTGCAGCGCGCACGCTACAAGCCGGGTGAAAAGTTCACATCGAAATGACTGCGATTACGGAACGAGCAGCGACCGGCGAGTGTATGGACACTCGATCTCGGTGCCGGGCGGGAGTCCACGAACGTCGATCAATTTCCCAGGAGCATACGGGCTCTCGATGAAGCCGGGTTTGCCTTCGGATTTCTTGCCGTATTCGGGATTTGGAGTCGGCAGCGGGACAGGCTTCGTCGTGCGCTCCACGACTGGCGCTGGCTCTTCGATCTCGTCCTTCGGAGGCTTGGCATTTTCAACCTTCGGCGTCTTGAGTTCTGTGCCGTCGATTGCCGCTCCGGGCTCACGAGTGTTGGGATTGCCACGCGAAGGCTTGTTGCGCGCGCGCTGAGGATCGCAGGCGGTGAGCAGCAGGATCGCTGCGAGGATTGTGCCGGTGAAAGTGAGGTTCTTCATAGATTGCGTTGCGGTGTTAGATGATTTCTTAAAAATACACAAGTGCTAAATTTGCAGCATTTGCGTTTTCTTTGTCATCAAGGGACAAGAAAAGCTCGCCCCGTGTATGGGCACTCCACTTCCGTGCCGGAACGAAGGCCGCGGACATCGATCAACTTTCCGTTCGCAAACGGGCTCTCGATGAAGCCGGGAGGATGCAGCCGCATCACCTTGATTCGACAAGCGGGCTCACCGGGACGATCGGGTTGCGGTGGTTTCGGCACGCGACACGATATTGCGCCTCGCGCTGCCTTGGATGGATGTCCGCGATGATCTGCGCACCCGGTGAAGGACATGGCGAGTGCGACGAACGTTCCGATGAGAGTGATGTGTTTCATAGTGGTTTAAGCGACTGTGCCAAGAACGCCTCCAGCTCCGCCAAGCCTGAGTGCGAGCCGATTTCGTAGAAGCGGTGGCTCGACTCGAAGCCTGCCATTTTTCCGGCAATGACTAAGTCGCGCTGAATCTCCGAGAGGTCGAATGCCTCCGGGCGTCCGGCAAATGTGGCACTGGTGAAAATGGAGAGGCCGTAGTCAATGTGCAGCATCGCGGGAGTGCGGTCCTTTTTATCGTAGCGGACGATGCGCCCGTCGGCGAACTCGACGTTACTCGTATCCCACGCGCCTTCGTTGCGAAAGACGGTCATCAGTGCGGGCTGCGCGCTGGCTCGCCACGCAGCCTCCACTGCACGGTATTCGATGGGCAAATACGAGTCGCCGTAGAGGACGAAAAACGCACTACCCAGTAGCGGGAGCGCCTGCCGTAGCGCGCCGCCGGTGCCGAGCTGACGCGGGCCGTCGTAGGAGTAAGACAGCTCGATCCCCCACCCTGCTCCGTCGCCGTATTCCGCCTCGATCCGCTCGCCGAGATGCCCGATGCACAGGACTGCGCGAGTGACGCCCTGCGCCTTCAGCATCCGCAGTTGATGCGACATAAACGGCTCGCCAGCGACGTGGACGAGCGACTTCGGGATCGTCTCGGTGATAGGCCGCAGCCGTGTGGCAAGGCCACCTGCGAGGATGGCGACGGGGAGCGAGACTGGCGCGGTGTCGCTCATTGACTAATCCTGCGCCACCACTTTCGTCCCCTCGAAATCGAAGCGGAAGCGTACCTCCCGCAGCCCCTTCTCCCGCATCGCACGACGCAGCCGCGTGTTGTCCTCCGTGTAAAACATCAGGAAGCCGCCGCCGCCTGCGCCCACGAGCTTTCCGCCTAGTGCGCCGTTGGCCAGCGCGTGGTCGTACCACTCGTTCACCTGTAAATTGCTCATGCCCGCAGAACGCTGCTTTTTCCGCTGCCAGTGGACATCCATGAGCCGTGCAAACTCCCGCAGATTGCCACCTTCCAGCGCCTCCATGCTTTGCACGCCCAGCTCTTTTACGAAGTGCAGATTCTCCACCATCTCGCGGTCCAGCGCCTTCGTCTTCTCGTTCTGCTCTTTCAAAATCCCCGACGCCGAGCGCGTGTAGCCGGTGAAGAAAAGGAGCATGTTGTCCTGCAAATTAAACAGCGTCTCCTCCGGCATTTGCAGCGGCATCACCTCCACGGAGCCGTTCGCGAGATAGTGAAAGCAGGTGATCCCGCCGAACGCCGCGATGTATTGGTCCTGCTTGCCGATCGGCTCGCGGAGCTTGTTCAGCTCGATGTCGCACGCCTGCGCCGCGATTTCGCGTGGGTGCAAAATGTTGTGCCTATACGTGTGCAGCGCCTTGAGCAGCGCGGTGGTAAATGCGCCGCTGGAGCCGAGGCCCGTGCCCGCAGGGATGTCGGCCATGGAAGCGATTTCCAGCGAGGGATGCTCGTCCATGCCGACCATGCGCAACGCCTCGCGGACGATGGGATGTTCCACTTCGCTGATCGATTTGCACCGCTCCATCCGCGAGTATTTCAGCAGGATGCCGGGCTCGAACATCTCCATGAGCGTGATATACACGTACTTATCAATCGCCGCAGCGACGAGGAAGCCGTCGTGCTGCTCGTAGTAGCTGGGCAGGTCCGTCCCGCCCCCTCCGAGGGTGATGCGAAGTGGTGAGCGTGTGATGATCATTGGGCGCAGAGTTTCTCCACGATGCAAAATGCAGTCATGGCGTCTTCTAAGCCCAGCGCGGGCACAAAGGCACTTACAAAAGCTACTTTTTCAGCTCTCGGATTGCGGCGACTACGTCGTCGAGAGTCGCCGGCGGCGGACCGACGGGCGCTGGCGGCACCGGTTGCGCTGCTTTGAGTTTACTCGCCGGCTTCACGATGACGAAGAATACGACGGCGGCGAGGATCGCAAATGCCATGATGGCGTTGAGGAATTTGCCGAGCATCACCGGACCGACTTTGATGGCCGAAAAATCCGGCTGACCTCCGGCCAACCCGATAATCGGCATGATTACGTCTTTCACGACTGACTCAACGATGGTGCCAAAGGCCCCACCGATGATGACACCGACCGCGAGGTCGAGTACGTTTCCCTTGAGGGCGAATGCTTTGAATTCTTGAATGATGCTCATAAGACCCCGAGATTTCGCGACTCAATGGCTGAGGTAAAGCACTGAGTTGGCAATCCGAACTTCGCAACCGCGTGCGAGTGTAGGAGATGATAGAGGCGACGGTGAAGGCGTAGTTGAGTGCGGCGAACCACCGTAGCGAGAGGAAGACAGGAGCGAGACGCAAAATTCAGGAATTGCGACAAAAGCGTTGACGCCTCGCGGCGTGGCCCGCTTCACTCCGCGCTCTTCCGCCACTACGGAAGCACCTTTTTTAACCAACCAGCAATGTCCAAAGGCAAAATCAACATCGCAATCGTCGGCCTCGGGTTCGGGGCGGAGTTTATCCCCATCTATCAACGGCATCCCAACGCCAATATGTATGCGATTTGCCAGCGCGACCCGAAGAAGCTGGCGGCGGTGGGCGATGCGTTCGAGATCGAGACGCGCTATACGGATTTCGCCCAAGTGCTGAAGGACCCAAAGGTGGACGCGGTTCATATCAACTCCCCGATTCCCGACCACGGCTGGATGACGATTGCGGCGCTGAAGGCGGGCAAGCATGTGAGCTGCACGGTGCCGATGGCCACGAGTATCGCTGAGTGCAAACAGATCGTTGATTTGGTAAAAAAGACAGGCCTGAAATATACGATGGCCGAGACGGTGGTGTATGCCCGCGAGTATCTTTACATGAAGGAGCTCCTCGACACCGGGAAGCTCGGGAAGCTGCAATTCGTGCAGGCTTCGCACCAGCAAGACATGGACGGGTGGCCGAATTATTGGCCCGGCCTGCCGCCGATGTGGTATGCGACGCACTGCGTCGGCCCTGTCTCCGGGATGATCGGGGCTCCGGCGGAATACGTGTCGTGTTTCGGCTCGGGCACGGTGCGTAAGGAGCTACAAAAGCACTACGGCTCGCCCTTCGCGGTGGAGACGGCGCATATTAAATACAAAGGCAGCGACGTGAGCGCGCGGATCATCCGCTCGCTCTTCGACACCGCCCGGCAATACCGCGAGAGCATCGACGTGTATGGCGACAAAGCATCCGTCGAGTGGCCGCTCATCGAGCACGAGCCGCTCGTCATGCACACGGCGAAACTGCCGGAGCCGAAGATTCCCAAGACGGTGAAGACGCCCGATTTCGCCAAGCGCCTGCCCAAAGCGATCCAGCCCTTCACCACTGGCGGCGTGTATGGTGGCAAAGGCAAAAAGGGCCATCTTTCCTTCACCCAAGGCGCAGGCCACGGCGGGAGCCACCCGCACCTCGTGCATGAATTCGTCAGCGCCCTCGTGGACAACCGCGACCCATTTCCGAACGCCAAGCAATCGGCCAACTGGACCTGCGTCGGCCTCTGCGCCCACGAATCCGCGATGAAAGGCGGCAAGATCATCAAATTGCCAGCGTTCACCCTGTAAAGTATCGTCCCGGTATGGCTGCCACAGTCACATTAAATCAAGCACTGGAAATCTTCGGGAAACTCTCATCCGAAGACCAAACCCTCATGCTCGAAATCGCCGAAAAGCGAAGAATTGACGACTGGCGGAAGAAGACAGCAGCTTCGGGACGAAGAGCCATTACCGACTCGAAAGCCGGAAAACTCAAGAGCTACACCGCCGAGGAACTCATCCACCGACTGCACACACAATGGAATCCGACGGATGATTAAACCGAAACGCCTCCTCCAACCAACACCTCACTTTGAAAAAGCATTGGAGCGGTATGTTTGGAGGAACGCAAAAAGGCAGAAATGTATCGTTGAAACAATCGCACGAATGGAAGCAGACCTTTACGAGCCTAAATTAAAGACGCACGCCCTTAGTGGCGCCCTCGCGGGATTTTATGCGAGCTCTTGCGGCTACGATTGCCGAATCGTCTTTTCCATCGTCGAAGACAAAAAGTCTGGCATCGAGAAGATCGTTCTCGTCAACGTCGGCACGCACGACGAAGTCTATTGACCACAATTTCCCTCCTAAAAAACAACCAACAACAAACACAACACACCCTACAAATACATGTCATCATCATCAGAAGGTAACGCACCAAACGCCTCCCGGCTCCTATTGGCCGGATTTATGGCCATTCTCGCAGCCGGCGTCGGCTTCGCATTGCGCAACGGTCTCACTGGAGAGTGGAAAACGCTCTTTGGTTTTACAGACGGTCAAGTCGGACTCATCGGCGGCGCGGGCTTTTCAGGTTTCTGCTTCGGTATTATTATCGGCGGCGTCGTAGTAGACAAAATTGGCTACGGAAAACTCGTAGCAACCGCATTCGCGCTCCACGTGCTGTCTGCCGTAGTAACGCTATCTCCTGCTCCAGATGTCAGCCAGGCAACCGCCTTTAATTTGCTCTTCTGTGGATCCTTCGTTTTCGCGCTGGCAAACGGCACGCTTGAAGCCGTTGCGAACCCGCTCATTGCGACCGTTTTCCCGAAAAACCGCACACACTATCTGAACATCCTCCATGCAAGCTGGCCTGCTGGAATGATTCTCGGCGCGCTCATCACTCTTTTCTTGGGTGAGGCTCTCCCTTGGAAAATGAAACTGGGACTATACCTTATCCCTACAGCAATCTACGGCTTTTTGTTCTTGGGTCAGACGTTCCCTAAATCCGAAGCTTCATCCAAGGGCCTTTCGCTTGGTCAGATGATGAAAGACGTTGGAATTATGGGTGCCAGCATCGTTGGTATTCTGCTCTTCTTGTTCTTCCGTGACTCGTTGGGCGGCATCCTTGGTGGCATCACTGGTAACGAATTTTTTGGTTCCCAAACTTGGGTCATCATCTCGGCCTTGGTTGGTGTTGGTTTTGTGGCTTGGGTAGCTGTCATCACTCAATTTGCAATCGGGCACTGGATGATGTTCATGCTTTTCGTTGCCCACGCCATCCTTGGGTCGCTCGAGCTCGGCACAGACTCGTGGATTGAGAACATCAACGGCAGCATCCTGAGTCCGAAAGAAGGCACGGTTCTCTTTATCTTCGCTTCAGCGATGATGTTTTCACTTCGATTCTGCAGCCACTGGATCGAGTCGCGCCTGAAACTCTCGCCGGTTGCGATTCTTTTCACCTGCTCAATTTTTGCAATCGTCGGCCTACTCGCCTGCTCAACAGTCACAACACTGGCTTTCGCATTCGGCGCAATGCTCCTCTACAGCATCGGCAAGACCTTCTTCTGGCCGACGATGCTTGCTGTTGTCGGTGATCGCTTCCCTCGCACTGGTGCGGTGGCGATGTCGATCATGGGCGGAATTGGGATGCTCTCCGTCGGCCAGATTGGTGGCCCTGGACTCGGTTATTCCAAGGATCGTTTTACTGCCGAACACTTGGAAGAAAAAGGCCAACGCGCTGTGCTCGACGCAAATAAAGCAGAAAAGCCTTCAGGTTTGTTGGGGCTCTTTAAAGAAGTGACGGCTCTCGACGGTGGTAAGATGCAAGCAGCAAGGAAGCTGGCCGATCAAGAAAAGCACGACAACGTCGCCCCTGAAAAATCTGCGCTTACCGCAGATCAAAAAGCGATGGTCGAAGCAAATATCACTGGCAGCCGTAAGACCCTCAAAGCAGATGCCGCCCTCCCAGTTGGGATGGCAGTCATCTATCTTTTGTTGATTTTCTTCTTTAAGGCGCAGGGCGGCTACAAGCCGGTAAAGATCGATGATCAGGCAGCGTAGTCTGAAACGATAACTCAAACTCACAAACGGGGCACGCTTCACGGCGTGCCCCGTTTTGCTTTGTTCGGGAACGTCCCGCGTGGAACGTGGAACATTTTTCAGACGCATTCTCCTACAATTTCGGCGGATATTGCGTAAATTCCTCTGCGCGAGCATGTAAAACCAATGTCGTTTGGCTTCAAACTACTGCGAACGAGCTTCAAACGATTGCGCGTTAGCTTCCGAAGACCGCGCGTGAGCGAATGCTCGGCACCATCACATTTGCAAGCAGGGCACGGTTCACGGCGTGCCCCGTTTTGCGTTTCGGGGGGAACGCAGTTCTTCCCGCAGATTTCGCAGTTTCCAATGCAGCGGAAATCTGCGAAATCTGCGGGCCAAAATGGTTGAATACGACACCAACGTGGCGGAGGGTCTGCGCATGGCTCATCAATCTACCATGCTCGCACTCGGCACTCCGGTGCCTGAGTTTGCACTGCCGGATGTTTCTATGGGAAAAGTCGTGAAGCTCGCCGACTTCCACGAGCGCCACGCTTTGCTCGTCATCTTCCTTTGCGCGCATTGCCCGTATGTCGTCCACGTCCTGCCGGAGCTTGTGCGGCTGGGGGCGGATTATCCGAAGCGGGGCGTGGGCATTGTCGGCATCACCTCCAACGACATCGCGCAATACCCGCAAGACGCGCCCATTCACATGGCCGCGCTCGCACGGAAAGAAGGGCTCACTTTCCCCATCCTCTACGACGCCACGCAGTCCGTCGCCAAAGCGTTCACTGCTGCATGCACGCCCGATTTCTTCCTCTTCGACGGCGGTAAATGCCTCGCCTATCGCGGTCAGCTCGATGCCTCCCGCCCCGCGCGCGGCCCCGGACGCCCGGCGAACGGCGCGCTGGACGGCAACGACATCCGCGCTGCGCTGGATGCCGTCCTCGCGGGCTGGCCGGCGAACCCCGACCAGCGCCCCAGCATCGGCTGCAACATCAAGTGGAAGCCTGGCAACGAGCCCAGCTACTTCAGCCACTAAATGCGCCCGCCTGCACGCGGCGCGGGGTTTAACCCCGACAACCGATTCGCCGCCCAACACATCGAGCTAGAGCCCGACGCCCGCGTGGACGACGAGGGCAAGCCGCTGCCGCTACGCACCACGTTCCTGCGCGACGACTCGCAGAGCATCATCTCTTGGAACGACTCGCCCGACATCCCCTTCCGCGCCGGGCTGAACCCTTATCGCGGCTGCGAACACGGCTGCGCCTACTGCTACGCGCGGCCCACGCACGAGTATCTCGGCTACAGCGCCGGGCTCGACTTCGAGAGCCGCATCATGGTCAAACTGCGCGCCGCCGAGCTACTCCGCGCCGAGTTCAGCAAGAAATCGTGGACGCCCCAGACCATCATGATGAGCGGCGTCACCGACTGCTACCAACCCGTCGAGCGCCGCCTCGAGCTCACCCGCGCCTGCCTCGCCGTCCTCGCCGAGTTCCGCAACCCCATCGGCATCGTCACGAAGAACCACCTCGTCACACGCGACACCGACCACCTCCGCGAACTCGCCAAATACAACGCCGCCGGAGTCGGCATCTCCATCACCACTCTCGACGGCGACCTCGCCAAAATCCTCGAACCCCGCGCCAGCACGCCCACGCGCCGCCTCGCCGCCATCGAGGAACTCAGCGCCGCTGGCATCCCCGTCCGCCTCATGCTCGCCCCCATCATCCCCGGCCTGAACGACCACGAGATGCCCGCCATCCTTACCGCTGCGCGGAAAGCGGGCGCGCGCTTCGCCAGCTACACCATCCTCCGCCTCCCGCACGCCGTCGCCCCCATTTTCACCGCATGGCTCGAAGCCCATCGCCCCGGCGAAAAAGAGAAAATCCTCGGGCGCATCCGCGAACTCCGCCACGGCGCGCTCAACGTCTCCACCTTCAAAGAGCGGATGCGAGGGAGCGGCCCCGCCGCCGACCAAATCCGCCAACTCTTCGCCGTCGCAAAACGCCGCGCCGGATTCACTGAAATAGATCAGCCGCTAAACACCGCCGCCTTCCGAGTCCCCACGCAGCAGATGTCGCTGTTCGATTGAGCCGCTACACCTTCGCGGACTTCGTCTCGATTTCCGCAACCAGCGCAGGATTCAGCATCCGCGCCTTCGTCCCATCGTCATAGATGACCCAGCCGGAAAGCGTCACCGTCAAGACATCCGGGTTCTTCACTCGCAGCCGCTCCCCCGAATGAAGCACGAGCACGAAAGGCTGAAATGGCGCGGCATGAAGCCGGTCACGCATCATATCAATGATGCTGAACTTTAAGTCGAATTTCATGCTTACCCACTGCCACTAATCGCCGCTTTGAGCAAGCGAATGCTCCCGCCAACGAAGACACCTCACCGCCCCAGCCGCACGGGCTGCCGCTTCGAGCCCCAGTTACCGGGGCGCGGGTCGAAGTGGCCCGGAATCGTGGTGCCGCAGTGAGCGCAGGCATTTCCCCGCAGCGCCCATTTTCCAAGCTCATACCAGTCGCGCTCGATGATGACTTCGCCACAGCCAGGACACCAAGTGCTGCCGCCGGTGCGGTCGTGGACATTGCCCGTGTAAACGTAGCGCAGGCCCTTCGACATCGCGATGTCGCGAGCCCGTGTGAGCGTGGCGGGCGGAGTGTTGGGCTTGTCGCGCATTTTGAAGTCGGGGTGAAATGCGCTGAAGTGCCACGGCACATCGGGGCCGAGGTTTTCGGCGATCCATTCGGCGGCGCGGTGCAGCTCGGCATCGCTGTCGTTCTCGCCGGGGATGAGCAGCGTGGTGATCTCAAACCAGACGTTCGTGTGGTGCCGGAGAAAGCGCAGCGTCTCCAGCACGGGAGCCAGCGCGCCGTAGCATTGGCGGTGGTAAAACTCTTCGGTGAAGCCCTTGAGGTCCACGTTCGCGGCGTCCATCTCGCTGTAAAATTCCGCGCGTGCTTCGTCGGTGATGTAGCCAGCCGTAACGGCGACCGTTTTCACTCCCCACGAGCGGCATGCGCGAGCGACATCCAGCGCGTACTCGGCGAAGATGACCGGGTCGTTGTAGGTGAAGGCGACGGACCGACAACCAAGGCCCCGCGCGGCGTGGACGATGGTGGCGGGGCTGGCGGCGTCCATGAGTTTATCCATCTCGCGCGCTTTGCTGATGTCCCAGTTTTGGCAGAACTTGCAGCCGAGATTGCACCCCGCCGTGCCGAAGGAAAGGACGGGCGTGCCGGGGTAAAAGTGGTTCAGCGGTTTCTTCTCAATCGGGTCGATGCAGAAGCCGCTGCTGCGCCCGTAGGTGGTGAGGACGATGCGCCCTTCATGGACCTTGCGCACGAAGCAGAACCCGCGTTGCCCTTCGCGGAGCTTGCAGTATCTCGGGCAGAGTGTGCATTCGATGCGGCCATCCGCCAGCGGGCGCGACCAGCGGCCTGGGTGTGTGGATTCGGTGATGGGCATAGTGCTCAGTTCGGGCAGCCGGGTTCTTTGAACTTGTCCACGGCGTAGCGGACGAGAGTGACAGGCTCGACGGGGCTGATGCCGCCTTTTTCGCAGACGATGCGGAACTGCTGCTCGGCGGTGTCGATGCCGACGAGCGCAGGCAGGAGCGTTGCGCGGCGTCCGTCGGCAGTGCGAACGATGACGCCGTAGCGCGCTGGGTCTAGCTCGGCTGGCGATGCGATGGGCTGGAAGGAGTGAAGCACGCTGACCTCGAAGCGGAGGTTGTGCAGCTCGACGCTGGTGACGCGCGGGAAACGCGGGTCGGCAAAGGCGGCACTGCGAGCGTTGAGCAGAGTCTCCTCGACGACGTTGGGCGTCTGCGGAGTCTCCAGCGAGCCGATGCAGCCCCGCAGTTTGCCACCGGAAGTCTTGATGGTGACGAAGACGCCCGCCTGTTGCCGGAGGTAATCGCTGCCGGGCTCGGGGGCTGTGACATTTTCTCCCGCGAGGGTGGCCTCGACCACTCGACGGGCGAGGCGCGGGAGGTCTTCGCCGGTGGTGAACTCGTGCGAGCGATCCTGCGCGGCGGAGTAAAGAACGGCGACACCGTAGCCGACGCCGAATGGCCCTTCGTAGCTGAGCACGCGCCCGCCGTCAGTCTTCCAACCAGTCGCAGCAAGGGCGACGGCGGTAGAATCGACCACGTCTTCGGCAGCGCGCGCTTGGAGTCCGGGCGAAATGCGCTCGATGTCCCGGTATGCCTTGGCGCGCAGGAGCTCGATGAAGCGGGCGTCGAAGTCTTTGGCCGTCGGTTCGTAGCCCGCTGGCGCGCTGGGAATGAGGCGATGGCTCATGTCGCCGCTGGCAATGACGGCAATCTTTTTCCCCAACGAATCCGCAGCCAGCGCGATGGCGTGGCCGATGCCATGAATGCCGCCCGCGCCCGGAGAATTGAGCGCGATGACAACAGTCGGCCCGCGCCATCCGGCTTCTGCGAGGAACCAAAGCGGGACCGCCGCGCCGTGGTCAAGATTTCCAGCGGGGATACCAGAAATCTGCACGCCAGCACGCGGCGCGACTCGGGCGAGTGCTTGGACAAACGCGGCATCCACAGGCAACGCAACGCCCTCATCGGGCGCACCAAAAGGCGCAAACGTCCCGCGCAGCTCAGCGCAATTCCAAACCCCAAACGCAAACGGCGAACGCGGCGAATGCGGGGAGATGAGCACAAGCGTCTCGGGCTGCGTAGCGACAATTTCGCGGGAAATCTCGCGCATTGCTGCGAGCGATGCGTCCACCTCGGCAAGGCGTTCGCGCCCGACGGCTGGGACGAGGATAGGGGGATGCGGCATGAGGGCGGCGATACTGATGTTCATGGGGAGCTTTTACGCAGATCCTCCAGCGGACCGCAAACCTCGTCGAAGTATATATCCCAGCCACACTCAGGGGCTGCACTGCGGGCGCAGGTGGGACTGAGTTGGCGGCTAATACTTCGCGCTGACTGCGGGTTGATGCGGCTGTGACTAAATATCCCGCCGCTTTTTTCTTCATCGCGATTTCCGCGCCGGTGCATGCCGCGCCTGTGGACTTCAATCGCGATGTCCGGCCTATTCTCTCGGAAAACTGCTTTTACTGCCACGGGCAGGACCCGAATAAACGCGAGGCCGACCTGCGCCTGGACGTCCGCGATGTGGCGCTGAAGCTGAAGGCGTTTGTGCCGGGCAATGCGGACGCGAGTGAGCTCATCACGCGAATCAATACCGACGACCGCGACGACCTCATGCCGCCGCCAAAGTCGAACCGCCGCCTTTCGCCCGCGCAGAAGGAAACGCTGAAGCGGTGGATCAGCGAAGGCGCGAATTATTCGCAGCACTGGGCCTACGTGCCGCCCGCCCGCCTGCAAGCGCCGGCGGTGAAGAACCCGGCATCGGCGCGCAACCCGATTGACGGGTTCGTTTTGGAAAAACTGGACGCGGCGGGTTTGCAGCCATCGCCGGAAGCGAGCCGCGAGACGCTCATCCGGCGGCTGTCGCTCGACCTCATCGGGCTCCCGCCAAAGCCGGAGGAAGTGGACGCTTTTGTCGCCGATACTTCGCCGGACGCTTATGAAAAGGTCGTCGAGCGGCTGCTCGCGTCGCCGCACTACGGCGAACGGATGTCGCTCCCGTGGCTCGATGCGGCGCGTTATGCGGACAGCAACGGCTTTCAGCAGGATGGCGACACGCATCAGTATTTCTGGCGCGATTGGGTGGTGAAGGCGCTCAATGCGGACATGCCGTTCGACCAGTTCAGCATCGAACAACTCGCGGGCGATTTGCTGCCGAACCCCACGGAGGAACAGCTCGTCGCGACGGCGTTTAATCGAAACCATTTGCTCAACGGCGAGGGCGGCGCGATTCCCGAGGAACAGCGCAACGTGATCCTGTTTGACCGCATGGATACGACGGCGACGAACTGGCTCGGCCTCACGATGGCGTGCACGCAATGCCACGACCATAAATACGACCCCATCACCCAGCGCGATTACTACTCGATGCTCGCGATGTTTAACAATGTGCCCGAGTCCGGCACGCCGTCCGGCGGCGGACAGTATCGCATCGCGGATCCTTCGATCACGGTCGGCACGGACGAGGAAAAAGCGAAGCTCAAATCGCTGGAGGCCGCACTCGCCGAAGCGAAGAAAACGGAGGGCGCTGCGGAGAAATCGCCCGAAACTGCGGCCGCTTACGAGGCTGCGGAGAAAGACCTCCTCGACGACAAGCCGGTCGAGTGGACCGTGCTCACGCCGCAGTCGATGACCGCCACGGGCGACGCAATGCTGAGCGTGCTCGACGACCAGTCGATCTTCGCCGACGGCCCAAGCCCGGATAAATCGAACTACACTATCACGCTCCCCGCGGGCAGCGTGCCGATCACTGGCTTTCGCATCGAGACCATCCCGGATCGCCGCCTGCCAAAAAAAGGCGCAGGCCGCGGAGACAGCGGGAACGCCGTGCTCACGAAGCTCCGGGTAAAAGCAGGCGGCGCGGAAGTGAAGCTCAACGCCGCGAGCGCCACGTATTCGCAGGGCGGATTCTCGCCGCAGGGAGTCATCGACGACGACCCGAATACTGCGTGGGCATTTTTCCCCGAGACCACAAAGCCATACATCCTCATCGTGCAATGCGCCGCGCCGATTGCCACGCCTGCGGATGGAAAAGTGGAGCTCACCTTCGAGTTTCAGTCGGCGAACAAACAGCACACGCTGGGACGTTTTCGCATTGCCTCGACCGGAGCGCCGCAGCCCGCATCGCGCAAGGCGCTGCCCGACGAAATCGCGGCGATCGTGAAGAAACCGGAGCGCTCGAAAGACGAGGCGAAGAAGCTCCGCGATTACGTTTCCAAAAACGCCGCACCCGCCGCGCTCGTCGCCGCTCGCGACAAAACAAAAGCCGCCGACAAGGCGATGAACGACTTCAAACAGAATCTGCCGCGCGTAATGGTCATGAGCGATTCCAAGCCACGGAAATCGCACATCCTCAGTCGCGGCGAATACCTCCAGCCAAAGGACGAAGTGACGATGAGCACGCCCGCTTTTCTCGCGCCGATGCCTGCCGAAGCGCCGCGCAACCGGCTCGGATTTGCGCGCTGGCTTTTCCAGCCCGAGCATCCGCTGACTGCGCGCGTCCAGATGAACCGCATGTGGCAGTACTTCTTCGGCGTGGGCATCGTGAAGACCGTCGAAGACCTCGGCGTGCAAAGCGAAGTGCCAGTGCATCAACCGCTACTCGACTGGCTCTCCGTCGAGTTTCGCGAAAAGGGCTGGAGCCAGAAACACATGGTCCGCCTCATCGTGAATAGCGCGACATACCGACAAAGCAGTCGTGTTTCCAAAGAACTCGTCGCCCGCGATCCCGAGAACCGGCTCTTTGCACGCGCCTCGCGGTTCCGCTCGCCGTCGATGGTTCTCCGCGATGTTGCGCTCGCCGCGAGCGGACTGCTGGATACACGCATGGGCGGCAAGCCGGTTTATCCGTACCAGCCGGGCGAAGTGTGGGAGACGCTCGGCATTACGAAGGAGCGCGATTTTACGTATCCGGGCTCGAAAGGCAGCGACCTCTACCGGCGCAGCATTTACACATTCTGGCGGCGCACGATCGGCCCCGTGAACATGTTCGACGCGTCGTCGCGCCAAGTCTGCAAAGTGCGCGGCGGCACGACGTCCACACCGCTCCACGCGCTCACCACGCTGAACGATCCCACCTGGGCCGAAGCCTCGCGCGTCCTCGCGCAACACGCCATGGAAAACGCGCCGGATACTGCCGCGCGCACGACGTGGGCATTCCGCCGCGTGCTCGGCCGCGTGCCAAAGCCGGAGCAACTCGCCATTCTCCAGCGGGCATACGAAAAACAACTCGTCTTCTACACGCAGGACGCGAAAGCCGCCGAGGCCGCAGTCGCCATCGGCACCGCACCGCGCGCAGAAAAACTCAACACCGCCGAGCACGCCGCCATGAGCGCCGTGTGCCTCGCCATCCTCAACCTCGACCAAGCACTCACACGCGAATGAACCCTGACTTCCAAACCAACATCGACCGCGTCAACCGCCGGCAATTCTTCGGACGCGCGGCACAAGGAATCGGCGGCGCGGCGCTGGCCTCGCTGCTTACCGGAAACGGCACGGCTGCCGAGACACTTCCCGGGCTTCCGCACTTCGCGCCGAAGGCCAAGCGCGTCGTCTGCCTTTGGCAGGGCGGCGGATGCTCGCACGTCGATCTTTTCGACCCGAAGCCGACCCTCACAAAGATGCAGGGCCAGGACATTCCCGCCAGCGTCCGCGGGACCACGCGGCTCTCGACGATGACGTCGGGCGCTTCGAGATGGCCGATGGTCGGACCGATCAAACCCTTCCAAAAATACGGCCAGTGTGGAATGGAACTCAGCTCGATGCTTCCGAGCCTCGGCAAACTCGCCGACGACATCTGCCTCGTCCGCTCCATGCACACGGAAGCCGTGAATCACGCGCCGGGCGTCACCTTTTTCATGACGGGTTCGCAGGTTCCCGGACGCCCCAGCCTCGGCTCGTGGCTGACGTACGGCCTCGGCTGCGAGAGCCAGGACCTTCCGGCTTACGTCGTGATGACCTCGTCGGACAAAGGCAAAACGTGCGGGCAGCTTTTCTACGATTACTATTGGGGCTCCGGCTTTCTCCCGAGCCGATTCCAAGGCGTGCGCCTGCGCAATACCGGCGACCCTGTGCCGTATCTCGAAAGCCCCGCGGGCACCACGCACACTTCCCGCCGTGCGCTGCTCGACGACATTCGCGCGCTCAACGAAGAGCACCTCGCGGACTACGGCGACCCCGAGATCGACACGCGCATTTCGCAATACGAAATGGCCTACCGCATGCAGACGAGCGTGCCCGACCTCATGGATTTCTCAAAGGAGCCGAAGAGCGTCATCGAGCGCTACGGCCCAGATGCATTGGTGAAAGGAACCTTCGCCAACAACTGCCTCATCGCCCGCCGGCTGCTCGAACGCGGCGTTCGCTTCGTCCAGCTCATGCATGCCGGATGGGACCAGCACGGCAACCTCTTCACCCAACTCGAAGTCCAGTGCCGCGACACCGAAGTCCCAGCCGCCGCGCTCATCGCCGACCTCAAAGAGCGCGGTCTTCTCGATGACACACTCGTCTATTGGGGCAACGAATTTGGCCGCACGCCGTTTGGCCAGGGCGACCCCGCCAAGCCCAACGGACGCGACCACTTTGGCCGCGCATACAGCGTCTTCCTCGCCGGCGGCGGCGTCCGCGGCGGCACCGTCTATGGCGAGACCGATGAATTCGCATGGAACATCGTCCGCGACCCCGTGCACGTCCATGACATGCAAGCCACCATCATGCATCTCTGCGGCATCAACCACGAAGCCTTCACCTTCCGTTATCAAGGCCGCCAATTCCGACTCACCGACGTCCACGGACACCCGGTAAAAGGCATCATCGCGTAAAATCGGGCTGAGCAGGAATAACTGCCTCATTTTCCACTCCCATGCTTGCCCGCGACGCCGGGACCTGATTTCACAGCACCTCATTTTATGGAAAAAGTCATCATTCTCGGGACCGGCTGCGCTGGTCTTACCGCCGCAATTTACGCCGCTCGCGCCAATCTCAGCCCGCTCGTCCTCGAAGGCGCGGAGCCCGGCGGGCAGCTTTCCACGACGACACTGGTGGAGAACTATCCCGGCTTTCGCGATGGAGTGATGGGGCCGGAGCTTATCATGAATATGAAGGCGCAAGCAGAACGGTTCGGCGCTCGCTTTCAATACGCGGAATGCACGGGGCTCAAGCGCGGCGAGGGGCATGTGAGCGTGGAGGTGGAGGGCGAATGGATCGACACTGGCTCGCTCATCGTCGCCAGCGGTGCCAGCGCAAAATGGCTCGGGCTCGACCGCGAGCGCGAGCTGCGCGGGCATGGACTGACGAGCTGCGCGACGTGCGACGGGGCGTTCTACCGCAACGTGCCGGTGTGCGTCGTCGGCGGCGGCGACTCGGCGGCGGAAGAGGCTACGTTCCTCACCCGCTTCGCCAGCAAAGTGTATCTCATCCATCGCCGCGACACGCTGCGTGCGTCGAAGGTCATGATCCAGCGCGTGCTGGATAATCCGAAGGTCGAACCCGTCTGGAACTCCGCCCCGACCGAGTATCTCACGGACGACGAAGGCCATGTCCGCGCGGTGAAACTCAAAAACCTCGTGTCCGGCGTGGAGAGCGAACTGGAGATGAAGTGCGTCTTCGTCGCCATCGGCCACACGCCGAATACCGCGCCGTTCAAAGGCATCCTCGACCTCGATGAAAACGGCTACCTTTTGCAGCAACCCGGCAGCACCGCGACGAACATCCCCGGCGTCTTCGCAGCAGGCGACGTGAGCGACCATCGCTACCGGCAAGCAGTCACCGCAAGCGGCCAAGGCTGCGCCGCCGCGCTGGATGCCGAGCGTTACCTCGCGGACATCGGGGTGCATTGAAAACGCGGAAGCCCCGCACGTCTCTCAACTCTCAGCCCTCAACTCTCAACTAAGCTGAAGGTCTGCGACGTCACTCAATTCTGGTCCCCCGTGAGCGGCGGCGTGCGGCGATACGTGGCGGAGAAAGTACGCGCGCTGCGTAAGTGCGGAGGGCAGCATGTGCTCATCATCCCCGGCGCGTGCGACTCGGTGAGCGGCGACGATTCGGCGCGCGTCTATACAATCGCGAGCCCGTGTGTATCGCGCGTGACGCAGTATCGTGTGATGCTCCGCCTCGGAGAAATCGCGCGCATTTTAGCGGCGGAGCAGCCGGACATCGTGGAGAGCGGCGACCCATACCAAGTCGGCTTTGCCGTGGCGCGACATGCGGCAGCGCTAGGGATTCCGAGCGTGGCTTTTTACCACTCGCACTTCGCAGAATCCGAAGTCCGCCCGCTTGGACGCTGGATTGGCAGGACGGCGGCGGAGTTGTTCGTGTCGCTCGCATCGCGCTACACGCGGCAGCTCTACGGGCGATTCGCACGGACGCTTGTGGCGTCGCCGATGCTGGCGACGGTGCTGGAAACATGGGGCGTTTCCAACACAACCGTCGTTGATCTCGGAGTGGACGCCGGGCGCTTCGTGCCGGGAGATCGCACTGCTGCACGAGCGACGCTCGGCATTGCACCGGGCGCGCGCGTGCTGCTCTCCGTGGGCCGACTCGCGGCGGAAAAGAATACGCGCCTGCTGTGCGATGCGTTCCGTCTGGTGCCGGGATACCACCTCATCATCTCGGGCGAAGGGTTGCAGCGCGACGCGGTGGAGCGCCTGCGCGCCGAGACGGGCGCGGTGACGTGGCTGCCCTTCCTCAACAGCCACGAGGAACTGCTCCGGCTTTTCCACGCGGCGGACTTATTTGTGCATCCCGGCGTGCAGGAGACGTTCGGCCTCGTGACGCTGGAAGCACAAGCGTGCGGCCTGCCGGTGGTCGGAATCGTGGGCACGCCGATGGACCGCATCGTGCGCCACACGCAGGACTTCTGGGCGCGCTCGGCCACGGCGGAAAGTCTCGCTGGCGCTATCGCCGCCGCATTTTCCCACGACCTGCCCGCGCTCGGCGCAGCGGCCCGCTCGGCGGTGGCTGCGGAGTTTGCGTGGAGCGTCGTCATGGCGCGGTTGTTTGACGTGTACCGCGAAGTCATCCACGAATACGCGCGGCAATGAACTCGAACGTCCACATCCGAAAATTCTGCGGCTCCGACCGCGAGGCCGTTCGGCAACTGTGCTGCGACACGGGCTTCCTCGGGCAGCCGATTGACCCAGTGTTTGAGGACCGCGAACTCTTCGCGAACTACCTCACCCGCTACTACACCGACGCGGAGCCGGAGGCGGCATTCGTCGTAGAAAAGGACGGCGTCGTGCGCGGCTACCTGCTCGGCTCTCGGCGACCGTTCCGGCAACAGCTTTTCAACACCTTCAATAACCTCAGCCTGCTCGCCAAAGGCCTCGTGCGATACCGACGCTACAACGAAGCATCGCGCAAATTCGTCCGCTGGATTCTCACCCAGGCTTGGCGCGAAGTTCCCGCCGCGCCACGCCGCACGGCACATTTTCACTTCAACGTGATGCCCGACGCCCGCAGTCTGAAAACAATGAGGGAGCTGACCTCGCAGTATTTCAACTTCCTCCGCGCACACGGCGAAACACAGGTCTTCGGGCAAATCGTTGCCTTCGATGGCCGACGCGGCGCAGCCCTCTTCGAGCGCCACGGCTTCACCGTGCTGAACAGGGCCGAGATCACCAAGTATCGCGACGTGCATCCGGGGAAAGTTTTCCTCTGCACGGTGATGAAGGAACTCGGGGAAGCCGGGAGCGATTAAGCACGGAGACATTTTGCCATGCTCACGACACGCCGCCAATTCATAGCACTGCTCCTCGCTGCCACGTCGCGCGCCGCCGAGACCGGCGGACGCACACTCGACTTCCGAATCGGCGACGACTTTGGAAAAGCGAGCGCCGCTGACATCACCGCCGTGCTCCGCTCCGCCGCAGATACGATCTGGAAGCACTGCCCGAACACGCGCTGGGAAGTTCCCGGCTTCTTCATCTTTCACTCCGAAAAGGCTCCGATCACCCTCTTCGATCACCGCGCCGACGGGCGCATCGCCATCGGGCTCACCTCACAAGGCACCTTGTGGTCGCAGTTCGCCTACCAGTTCTCGCACGAGTTCTGCCACGCCCTCGCCGGGCACTCGAACGACTGGCGCAAGCCGTGGATCAAAGCGAGCAAGGCGAACCACTGGCTCGAAGAATCGCTGTGCGAAACCGCCTCGCTCTTCGCCATGCGAGCGATGAGCAAGAGCTGGCAAACCGCGCCGCCTTACCCGAACTGGAAGAGCTACTCGGAATCCCTCGCCAACTATGTCGCCGAGCGCATAGAGAAAGTCGCGACCGACAAAGGCGAAGGATTTGTCTTCGCGAAATGGCTCGCGGAAAACGAACCCGCGATGCGCGAAAACTCCACCCTCCGCGAGAAGAACAACATCATCGCCGTGGAGCTACTCCCGCTCTTCGAGGCGAACCCCGCAGGCTGGGAAGCCATCACGTTTTACAACCTCGGCGACAATCGCGATGGGAAGAAAACGCTGGCACTTCATTTCGCCGATTGGTCCGCCGCCGCTCCCGCCACGCAGCGCGAATTCATCGCGAAGCTCGCAGCGGTGTTTGGGCTCTAAAAGAAAATCGGGATGATGATGATGGCGACGATGTTCACCACTTTGATCATCGGGTTGATGGCGGGGCCGCTGGTGTCTTTATACGGGTCGCCTACGGTGTCGCCGGTGACGCTGGCTTTGTGGGCTTCGCTGTGTTTTCCGCCGTGATGGCCGTCTTCGATGTACTTCTTGGCGTTGTCCCATGCGCCGCCGGAGCTGGTCATCGCGATGCCCATGAAGAGCCCGGTGACGATGCTGCCGACGAGGACGCCGCCGAGGATTTTCGCGCCGTCTGGCAGTGCGGCGACGCCGATGACTGCGATGAGCGGGAGGAGCGCGGGGATGATCATTTCTTTCAGCGCGGCCTTGGTGACGATGTCCACGCAGGTGCCGTAGTCGGGCTTGTCGTCGCCGCCTTTGATGAGGATGCCGGGCTTCGCGGCGATCTGACGGCGGACTTCCGTGACGACGGCTCCGGCTGCGCGCCCTACGGCGCTCATGCTGAATGCGCTGAATAGATATGGCAACAGGCCGCCGATGAAGAGGCCGATCATCACTTTCGGGTCGTTGAGGGAGAAGCCGAGGGTGTCGGCCATTTTCGCTTTTGCGGCGGCGAGCACTTCGGGTGTGGCTGTGGCTGCGAGTGCGGCGATGCCTGTTTCGAGGTGGTGCTTCAAATCCACGAAGTAGCTGCCAAAGAGGACGACTGCGGCGAGGCCGGCGCTGGCGATGGCGTAGCCTTTGGTGACGGCTTTCATCGTGTTGCCGACGGCGTCGAGCTCATCGGTGGCTTTGCGGACTTCGGCGGGGAGTTCGCTCATGACGGCGATGCCGCCCGCGTTGTCGGTGATGGGGCCGAACGCATCGAGCGAGATGATGATTCCCGCCATGGAGAGCATGGCCATCACCGCGATGGCGATGCCGTAGAGCCCAGCGAATGCGTGGCTCGCCCAGATGGCGCTGCCGATGCAGAGGACCATCGGCGCAGTCGCCTGCTGCCCGATGGCGAGTCCGGCGATGATGTTGGTCGCGTGCCCCGTCTCAGAAGCCTTGGCGATTTTCCGCACCGGGCCGTGCTCGGTGGAGGTGTAGTAATTGGTGATCCAGCAAGCGAGGCCCGTCATGGCGAGCCCGACGAGGCTGGAGAGAAAGATGCCGTTCATCGTGAGGGTCGTGCCGTCCTTCATGGCGAGACCTGCTGGGAAAAACTGCTGGGTGATAGGCCAAAATGCCACCGCTGAGAGAACGCTGCTGACGAGCACGCCGCCCATGAGCGCAGCGGCTGGCTTGGCGTTTGTGGCGTTCACGTAGAGGACGCCGATGATGCTGGCGATGACTGCCGCGCCGCCGAGGACGAACGGGTATGCGATGGCCGCACCCGCTGCCCCTGCCGCCGTGGTAAGCGCGCCGACGAGGATCGCTCCGATGAGGGACACCGCATAGGTCTCAAAAACATCCGCCGCCATGCCCGCACAGTCGCCGACGTTGTCGCCGACGTTGTCTGCGATGGTAGCTGGGTTCCGTGGGTCATCTTCTTCGAGATTCTGCTCCACTTTGCCGACAAGGTCTGCACCCACGTCCGCCGCCTTTGTATAAATACCGCCGCCGAGCCGTGCGAAGACGGAGATAAGCGATGCGCCAAGCGCGACTCCCACGAGGCTGTTGATCTCTTTGCCCGGCGCGTATTTCAGCACGAGTAAATAGAACGCTCCCGTGGAAATGAGCGCGAGGCCGACGACGAGCAGGCCCGTCACCGCGCCACCGCTGAAGGCTGCGACGAGCGCCTTCTTGCGGCTCTCGCGGGCTCCTTGTGCCGTGCGGACGTTCGCTTTCACCGCGATGCGCATCCCGATGAACCCTGCGACGAGCGAGCATACCGCTCCGACGACGAACCCAACTGCGGTAGGCGCGTCCTTTTTCCAAAGAACGAGGGCGGCGATGATGACGCCGATGGTGGAAATGGAGATGAGCTGCCGTGAGAGGTACGCCTTCGCACCTTGCTCGATGGCGTTGGCGATGAACTGCATTTTCTCTGTCCCAGAAGGAATGGAGAGCAGCGATTTAATCAGCCAAAGGGCAAAGAGCAGCGAGACGCTGCCGCAAGCGATTGCGAAGGTGATGCCGTTGTCTAGTAATAGTGAAGCGAGCGGGAAGGCCATGATTTGTAAGGGTAAAGGGCGCGGGAGAATAGGGGGCAAACTACGGCTGGCAAGCCGGGATTTGTGCGTTTGCGGGATTTTTTCGAATCTGAACTTTCGACGGGCTCAATGGATTGAAAACCGGCCTCCGACGCAGTGCGCCGGAGGCCGGTGTGATGTTTTGATTTCGATTGCCCGCTTATGCCTTGCGGCGGCGGCGTTGGAGACCGAGGAGCATTCCGACACCTCCGAGGAGCATGGCGACGGCGCCGGGCTCTGGGACTATAACGATGTCGTTGTTGTTCGATCCGCCTGCGTAGGAGATGGATAACGCATTGCCGGAGACAACGAATGCGTCGCCTTCTGCAAGCGGCGTGCCGAGGTATGTGAAGCCAAATCCGCCGAGATTTACTGGATCGGTGCCGTCGTTGTTCACGAGCGTGAAGGACCCGCCGGACGGGTCGAACGCGCCGAGGTCAATCGTCAGCGGGGTGTTCGCGGTGAAGGCAACGGTGCCGGTGACGTTGAGCTGGTCATAGCCAGTGCCTGCGGTACTTCCAAATATCTCGATTGCAGCAGTGCCTCCGTTAAAGCTGGTGTTACCCGCGTTGAGGATGCCAGGGCTGACGCCGGGAGCGAGAGTCCCACCTGCATCTAGGCTGAGGCTGCCAACGCTACCGATGCCTCCGAGGGTGCCGGTGCCGGACACGGTGACAGCGCTGCCGCTGATACTTCCGGAGACTCGGAGGACGCCGTCGCTGATAAGCGTCGCGCCGGTCGTGGTGCTGGTTCCGCCGAGTTCGAGAATGCCCGCGCCACTCTTGGTGAGGCTGGTCAATCCGGTGATTGTGCCGCCGTAAACGGTGCTTCCAGACTGGTTCACTACGAGCGACCCGGCTGCGACGCTGTTAATCACTCCGGTCGCTCCTTTTAGGCCTGCCACTGTTTGGGCCGTGCCATTGAGGTCCACGGTGCCGCCGTTCATGTCGAGCGTGGTCGCTGTAGATAAAATGCCGGTCGCGCTGACACGGAGAGTGCCTGCACTGACCTTGGTCTCTCCCTGCCAGTCGTTGAGGGCGCTTTGCAGTTCTACGGTGCCGGTGGTGAGCTTCTCGAAGCCTTGCGCTCCGGTTACTTTCCCGCCGAGGTTGAGCAGCAATCCCACACCGGGGCTGACCCGGTTGGTCGTTCCCGTTCCGCTAAGGGTGATGGTGCCGTTCCAGCTATTGGTATTGTTGTTGGTCGCGAGGATACCGCCGTTGATTTCGATGTCCTTAGTGTTGGTCTGGCCTCCGAAGGTATTCAGGGTGCCGGCCGAGTTGATGATTATTTTGTGCGCCGCACTTCCGAGATTGTTCGAGCTCTGGACGCCAAATGTGCCGCCATCAATGACGATGTTGCCGACGGTTGCGCCTGCGTTTGGTGCCCACCACGTTTCATTCGCGCCCACTTTGGTGAGGGTGAAAGTGCCGCCGTTAATGGTGGTGCCGCCAGTGCCGCCGTTGAGATCGTAGCGGTTGATTCCGCCGATCGACGTGTCGCCGGTGAGGTTGAGGGTGCCATAGACCGGGTTGTTAGTCTGACCGCCGCCGCTGTTCCAGATGGCAGCCTGGCCGGCCACACCCGCGCCGGAAACGCTGACGACGTAACGGGTCGCGGCGTTGTTCGCCACGCCGCCGACATCGAGCGTCGCCCCGTTGGCGATGGTGACCGCGGTGTTCGTGCCCATTGCGGTGTTAGAGCCGAGCTTTAGGACACCGCCATTGATCGTGGTGGCTCCCGTCTGGGAATTCACCCCGGATATAGTCAATGAACCAATGCCTTCCTTGGTAAGCGCAACAGCGCCTGTCAGCACGCTGGCGTAGGTGGTCGTGCTCGACTGATTCACCGTCAGAGTTGCGGCTGTGGTGCTGGTGATGGATTTTCCGGTCGTGTTCGCGCCGACGGTCGTCGGATTCGAGGCGAGGCTGCCGACGGTTTGACTAAAACCATCCAGAGCGAGGACCGCAGTGTTGGCATCGTTTTGGCCCAAGACCAAGTTCGATGCGGCAGGGAGGGCGCCATTGGCCCCCATGCGCACCGTGCCGACTAGAACGCCCGTGGTGAGCCAGTCATTGCCCGTCGAATTGATTGTCCATGAGTTGGCATCGGTTTTGGAGAGTTGGGCACCTGGAAGCGTGATCATTCCGTTCACCACTCCATTGCCAGCAGCGCCGCGGAGGAAAAATACGGAGCTAGGTCCGTTGAATCCACCGCCGCCGGCCGTCACGTTTCCGTTCAGGGTCAACGTTCCGTTTGTGATACTCATCTGAACGATCGTTGTTCCAGATGCGGTTATCGGGCCATTGATTGTTGAGTTTCCGGTGTTCGTCACCTGCGAGCGTAGGCTAATCGCTCCATTAAGAAACGAGGTCATATTCAGCGTCGTTGCCCCAAGGAGCGTCACACCATTCAAGGTCAGCGTCGTGGCGTTCCCGGTTACACCCGCTGCTGGGTAGTTCAGCGTGATGGATGAAGCGTTCGGCACCGATGCTTGCGAGGCGAAGTTCAGGGTTGAGAGCCCCGTCCCAATTGAATCAACTGTGATGGCGCCCGTGTAAGCCGAGTTGTTGCTTCCCGACAAAAGGAACGTTCCACCGCCAGCGAGCGTGCTATTGAGGGCGAGCGCTCCACTTCCACTGAGGTTGCCTGGGATGGTGATGGTCGCCGCAGTTGCGTTGCGATGCGAGATCGTCCCGCCACCCGTGCCAATTGCAATGTTTCGGTTAGTCCCGAGGTTTGCAGCGACCGCGCCGGTGTAGGCGAGCGTGCCGCCATTGCTCAGGGATATCGTGTTGCCTACTCCACCACCACCGAGACTCACTGGGTCTGCGATGCTCAGGATGCCGGCTCGGACGGTTGTCTTGCCCGGGTAGGTGTTTGGACCGACTAGAGTGAACGTTGTGGAGCCATCTTTCTCGATCGCGCCACCGGCGATCCCTGCACCGGTCGAAGTGAGCGTGAAGTTATTCGTTGTGCCGCTCACTTGCACAAGCGCCGGCGCGACGCCTGCGGTGACGGTGACTGCTGTGCCACCGACTGATGTGTCGTCAAATGTCACCACGTCGGCGCTGAAGAATTTGTCGGGCGCATTCGCATTGGCAGAATCGCCCCAGTTTGTCGTCGTATTGACGTCCCATGTGCTGCCGCCCGCTGCAAGCCAGACAAGCGCTTTCGTATTACTAATGACGACGTCCACCGCCGTAGGGCCTTCGTTCACGACGGCGCTGCGATAGTTTGCAGCGCCAGCGAGGCTGAAGGTGCCAGAACCGCTTTTCGACCCAAAGCTAAGGGCGGGATATGTTCCATCTCCCGGAACCGGCGCGGAGAAATCGAGCACGGTGTTGGCTGGCGCATTGAGCGTCGTTGCAGTGAGCGCACCGCTCGGGGTCGGGTTGAAGAACAGAGTCGTTCCTGTCGTTGTGCCCAGGGTGAGAACATCGACAGTCGGCTCGCCAGAGAGGATCGCGCCATCGGCCACAGTGATGCTCGAAGTTGCCCCGAGCGCTCCATTCACGTTGAGGCGTCCAGCCGAGACGGTGATTGGCCCTGTGTAGCCAGAGCTAGCGCCGCTCAGCGTCGTTATGCCAGCGCCGATCTTGTTGACTGGGTTTGCACCAGAAAGTGAAGGCGAGATTCCTTGGAGGCCTGCCGTCGAAAGGTTGATCGCGCCACCGCCAGTCAAGGCCAGCGTGCCGGTGCCGCGAATATCCCGGGACAATGTGAACGCATTCGTCGCACCGTTTGTGTCGAGCGTCGTGGTCGATGCAGCAACAGTGTCCACCGTAACATCAAGCGGGACTGTGAGGTTCGCTCCTGTGTTTCCGGCGGGTCCGCCCGTGCCAGTGTTGTCCACCCGGATGGTGCCGCCGCCAAAGCTGACTGCGTATGAGCCTTCGTTGCCGGTAATATTGCCGCTGCGCATTCCCCATGCACTGCGGAGGTTCAAGATTGCTGAGCCGCTGATGTTATACCGGTCAATACCGTCGGGCGTGTTTACCCCCGGTCCGGTCGCGACACGGTTATCGAGGACAATCCAGTTTGTCGTCACCGTCCCGCCGGTATGGTTCATCACGCCCGTTCCGTCGTTTCCGAGATAGATACCACCACCCAGAATCGTGACCGTCGCGAGCGCGTTGATGTTGTTGTCGCCCGTCGCGCTCACTCCGCCGCCCGTCGCGGTCGATGGCGTCAGGAGCGGTGATGCACCCGTGAGGGTAAGGTTGCCACCAGACAGGTTGTAAACCGACGTATTGTTCGGGAAGTGACCGAGTCGAAGCTGGGCATCGACATTTACGGCGGATCCAGCGGCTTGGTTGACGATGCCGATGCCTCCGGAAACCTGACCCGCGAAGAAGGTTTTCGCAGTCACAGTGGATCCATTGTTGATGTTCAGGGTATTCGCTACGTTGACCGCTAGACCAAGTCCCAGTTGGACGAAATCCGCGTTAACATTCGCTGTGTTGTTCAAATTGACCGTCGCACCCGGCGCGTTGGAGCCAACATTAAAGTTCTGAGCCGTGACATTCCCGGTGAGGCTCGTCACTGTGTTGGCACGAGCTTGACCGAAGCGGAGGTTCCCCCCCGATGCCGTTGTTCCGAGCGTTATGGCGTTGCCGGCGTTATCGAAGCCCGCTCCTGTTGTGTCAAAGTCGATGAACGTCGTTGTGAAGGTACCATCAGCCGTGATGGTCTGGCCCGACGTAAGGGTGTAGCCGTCCGAGCGATCAAATCCGAGGACGCCGTTGCTCGCGGCATCACCATGAATGGTGACGGTGCCGACACCGAGCGTGCCCGCAGTGCCGCCACTGCCGATATTGAGCCGCTGCGATCCCGCAGTTCCGCCCGAATTGATCCAGACGTTGTTTAACGGCGACGCACCCGTGTTGTTTGTGCCAGTGAAGATGATCGTAGTCCCATTACTACCGCCGCCGATAACGAGTAAATCCGATGAGTTGGTTACGCCGACGCTCCCCGAAACAGTCGCCGTCCCATTGAAACTTTGGATCTTGGCGTTGCCGTTCAGTGTGAGAGTTCCGGCGAGCGTTGCACCACCATCGATCCGGATCGCTCCGATCCCTCCGTATGTGAACCCAGTGCCCCCGACCGGCGTGCCACCTGCCGCTTCAGCGTAGCCAGTGCCGGTAATGGTGATGTTGTTGGTGTAGGTGTTATTCGCCAGCCAGAGCTGACCTCCATTGTCCACCTGAACGGCAGCCGTGCCGAGCGTCGTCGGAGTCATCGACGCGTTTGTTCGGAAACTGCCAAGTCCCGCTGCGCCCACATTACTCGGCGAGAGCTTCCACAGGCCGGAAAATCCGGTGTTCGTTCCAGTAATCGCGACGTCACGCACTGCGGTGCCTGCTGCCGTATGCGGGTCGATCACAACCGTACCTGCACCAGAAATGTTGCGGTTGAAAGTGATGTTGCCGTCGTCGCGCGTGAGGTTGAGCGTTGCACCAGATGCCACGCTCACTCCGCTCGTGGCGGAAAGCACCACATTGCCCGTCACATCATGGTCCAATTCGAGCGTGCCATTCGAGATTGTGGTCGCGCCGACATAGGCATTCGCCGTGCGAAGCGTGACGACGCCGTTGCCGGTCTTCGTCAGACCAGTGGCTCCATTGATACCTATGGCGCTCGCAGCGGCGACGGTATATGGCGTCGCGATCGTGTTTGTGAACTCGACACTGTTCGGCACCACGTTGCTCACGAGCGTCACTGCACCCGCCGTCGCACCCGTCGGTGAATCTTGGAAAACGACCGCGTCACCTTCGAAATAGTTCGTCGAGGTGCCCCCGAGTTGCGTCAGCCAGTTCGCCGTCGTGTTAATGTTCCAGTTGCCATCGGTGGTCGCGTCCCAGACCACTTTATCATTTCCGGTGACGGTAAGCGCAATGGCAGTACCTGTGTCGGAAAGCGAACCAAGAACGTGGCCGGGCAGCGTGCCAAGCGCAAACCCACCCAAGCCCGGCGAAGTGCCTGTGTAGTTGATCAGCGGATAGGTCGTGCTCGCCGCGAGCAAGCCGCCCTGCTGAATAAGGTTGAAGGTCGCAGTGCCCGCAGTGGTGACGGTACCACCGTTGATGATATCCAGACCCGTGCCTACTCTCATCCGGATCGTCGTCGCACCCGCGCCGAAAGCGAGCGAACCGGTTGTAAGGGAACCGAAGTTCGAGCTGTTCTGCTGGGATAGCGCGATCGTGCCCGCGTTCACCACGAGCGGCCCCGTGACGGTGACATTGCGCGTCAAAAGCGTGCCAGCCCCCGCCTTAACGATGCCGCCAGTGCCACTGATAGCCGCGCCAGTGATGACGAGGTCATCTGCGGCAAGGGTATCTGCCACTGTGAAGTTCCGCTGCGTCGCGCCGACGCTAATCGTGCCGCCGACACCGGAGGTAATCTGGTGCGACACGTTCGCCGTGGCCGTGGAAATGGTGCTCAAGTCGCCATTGAGTGTGAGCGTCTTGGTACCGAGATTTACCGTCGCTAGATTGTTATTCGCCGCTCCGGCGTTTCCGAGATTCAGTGCTGCAATCGCCTGATCGAAGCCATTGAGATCCAACGTCGCAGCGGCCGAACCGCCGAGCGTCGGAACCAGCGCCACAGGCAGACCGTTGGTCGCACCGACCAGCACTGTGCCTGTCGCGGTGAACGTGCCGCCGACCGTGCCGCCTCCTTTGTAAATCACCCGTCCGTCGCGCTGCGAGAGACCCAAATTGGACGCACCGTTGATCGCACCACCGATGACCAACTCATTTCCGGCTGTGTTATTTCCCAGAAAAACGCCACCTGCACCGGAGAGACCATTCAGGGTGATGGTTCCATTGAAGGTCGCCTGGCCGGTTCCCGTCTGCGAAAGTAATCCTTGTCCAGTCGCACCCGCTTGACCCGTCCCCACGACGAGGTTGTAATTGGTAGTGACGCCTCCGTTTTGAAAGAGCCGACCGGAACCGCTGTTTGGGAGCGTGATTGTGTTGTTTGTTCCTGCCGCTGTCGCGTTGTTGAGTTGCAGGATTCCCGCCGAAATCGTGGTGCCGCCTGAATAAGTGCCGGCAGCAGTTAGTACCGTCGTGCCCGCACCGTTTTGCGTGAGGCTGAACGCGCCCCCGACAGCACCGAGGCTGAGCTGTGCGCTCGCAGCGGGCGCGAAAGTCGCGTTGCCTGTGAGCGTCGTCGCGCCAAAGGTGATGCCGCCAATGCCCGCACCTGTGATGTTTGCGCCGCGCGTAACATTGAGCGTCTGCGCGCCGATGCTGAGCGCGCCGAGCGTATGCGTGGTGGTCGTCGCTGCGGACGTCGCACGGTTAGCCGACACCGTCGAGGTCGTCGTCACGGTGGTGCCGGTGTTGGTAAAAGTCGTGCCGGTGTCGTTGAGGAGTTCAAGCGTCCCGCCGCCGAGCGAGATCGCCGCAGCGCCCGTATTCGCGCCGAACGAGCCCGCGACGATGCCGCGCAGGGTGCCGGCGGTGACCGTGGTGCCGCCGGTGAAAGTGTTTGCGCCGCCTAGCACCCACAAGCCCGCGCCAGTCTTGCTCAGCGCCGTCGTCCCGGTGGTGGGATTGGCAATGATGCTCGTCATCGTATTCGCACCGGTGCTCGCGCCGGTCAGCGTCAGCGTGCGATTTCCCGAGCCCGAGGCGACCAGCGAGCCGGTGCCGCTGAAAGTGAGGGCTGCATTCGAGGTGCCGTTCGCGTCGATCGTCGCGCCGCCAGCCCCGATGGTGAACAGCCGGTTCGTGCTCACTACCGCGCCGGAGTATTTCAGCGTGCCGTTGTCGATCACCAGATCGGTGGCCGCGCTGCCCGCGGCTGCGCTGGACCCAGAATTGCCGATGGAACTGTTGCTGCCGCCAGCCGCCAGTGTGGTCGCTTCCAACGTTGCGCCGTTACCGATGGTCGTGATGCCGCTATAGGCGTTCGCCGCATTACTCAGCTTCACCGTCCCCGAGTGCGTTGCATCGCCGATGGTCACGTTGGCGACGGTCGTATTACTCGTGTTCTCGTTGAAAACACCCGAGAAATCCACCGACCCACCGCTTAAAGCGACGAGGGTAACATTCTTCGCTGCTACTGCCCCGCTCGTCCCGAGCAGCACCGCACCGCTAAAGACGGACGCCGCTGCAGTATTCCCACCGAGGGTCATCGTTCCGGTGTTCCCCGTCTGCAAAGTGATGGCCCGTGCCACCGTGAAAGCTCCGCTCGTGAGGATCGACGCATTGACCGCCCCCGAAGTATTGCCCAACAGCACCGCCGATGCGGCATTTCCCAGGGCACCGGCAGCTCCCGACGGCGCCGCAGCACCGACGAATAACGTGCCGCCCAGCGCCGATGTCACTCCGGTGTAGGTGTTGGCCCCCGACAGCGTGACGCTTCCGGTGCCCGTCTTGGTAAGACCACCAGCACCGTTGCCAATGACCCCCGCGATGGCCGTAGCGCCAGTACCGTCAATGGTCAAAAGGTTCGCACCGTTGGTGACTCCGTTGTTGATCGTCAAGGTCGTCGAGGCGTTGTTCAGCCAAGTCTGCGCTGCGCCGAGGGTGATGGCCACATTCTGCCCGGCAGTCGCCGATCCGATGGTGACGGCACCCGCACTCGCGTTCACAACGATGCCGCTGGCCCCGAGCGCGAGCGTCTGATTGGTCCCGCCCCCTTGCAGGGTCGTTGCGGCCGTATTCGTGCCGAGGAAAGCCAAACCGAGCGCCGACTGGGCCGCGTTCAAGCTCACCGTCTGTGCTGTATTGACGGTGCTGATGCTAAAAGTCGCGATGTCCGCAGCTCCCGGAACGGCACCTGGGTCAGGGGTCGTGGCGCCAACGGCGGTGGACCATGAACCGACAGCACTCCAGAGTGTGCCTGTGCCATCCCAGTAAATGGAAGCTGCGTCGCTGACGGCCGTAGTGAATATGCCTACGGCGGCGAGTGCGGCGATGCTGGAAGTAAGAATACGTGCGGGTTTGCGAGTGATCATGGCGGTGCGTTTCGGAGTGAGTTTTTTTGATGTAATGGGTTGAGGTACTGGTACTGATAAAAGATTCCAGCGATGTGACAACTGATTTTTTAATTCGTGTGTAATATTTTTTCCACTCGGTAACGCGCTTGGCATTCTCCGAGGCGGATGGCACGGTACGCCATATGGATGATCCCTTTTCTGAACACGGGTTTTTACATGGTGTAGACGCTGCAACTCTATGGTCGTGGGTCGCGCGGCAGCGGTGGTTTGGCGGCAAGGCGCGCACGGTGAAGTCCTGGGCGGTGCGCAATACGCTGGCAGCAGGCGACGCGCTTTTGCTGGCGCTGGGGGTGACGTATGCCGATGGCAACGAGACTTATCTCGTGCCACTCGGCTGGGCAGCGAGCGCGCCGGAGGAGGCCGTCGTTTTTAAGAAAGGGCGTGAGGTGTTGTGTGATGCCACGGTTTTGCCCGAGTTTCGCGACTGGCTTTTCCGTGCGCTCGTGCCCGGCGTGGCGCTGCGTAGGCTGTTTCGCGAGGGCGAACTGCCGCCGTCGCGCGTGCTGAAGGCGGAGCAGAGCAATACGGCGCTCATCTACGGCGAGCGGCTATTTGTGAAGCTCTACCGTCGCCTCGTCGCCGGCGCGAACCCCGATGCGGAGCTGACGCAATTTCTCTCCGAAGCGAGCGGGTTTCGGAATGTTTGCGGGTTTGGCGGGACGGTGACTTGGGACGGTGCGGCTGTCGCTTTGGCCACAGAATTGACGGCAAATAAAGGCGATGCGTGGCCTCTCGCGCTCGCCGCCGCTCGGGAGTTCTACGCCACGGGAAAGCTGGGCGATTGGCTGGGCAAGGCCGCCCTGCTTGGCCGACGCACGGGCGAGATGCACACGGCGCTGGCAGCGGCGGCGGGTGAGGACTTCGTGGCCGAGCCATTTGACGATGAGGATTTGCGCGGACTACGGGCAGAAATTGCGCGACTGGAATCGACCGACCGCACCGCTCTCGCCGAGCGCATCGCATCGCTCTCGGAAACGGCAGCATCCTTGGCCCAGCGCTATCTGGCGAGCCCGGTGGAACGCTTTCATATCGAGCTCCCCGACGGCGCAGTGAAGACGCGCACCCATGGCGACTATCACCTCGGGCAAGTGCTGTGGACGGGGGCGGATTTTGTCATCATTGATTTTGAAGGAGAGCCCTCGCGTTCCCTCGCCGAGCGCCGGGCCAAACGCTCGCCCCTGCGCGACGTCGCGGGGATGCTCCGCTCTTTCCACTACGCAGCACACGCGGCAGCAGCGAGCGGTGACGCAGCGGCAGAACAATGGGCGGCGGATTCACAAGTTGCGTTCCTGGCAGCGTGGCAAGAGGCCGCACCGAGCCTCGCACCGGGGCTCGGCCTCCTGCCTCTGTTCGCGGCGGAAAAAGCCCTCTACGAACTAGCCTACGAGCTGAATAACCGCCCAGACTGGATCCGCATCCCGCTTCAGGCGCTGGCGTAAGGAAAGGCGAACGAGGGGAACGGCCCTTCCCTTTTAAGCCCCCGTCATTCAGCGATGACCATATCGACTTCGATATCGTGGTTTTCCATGGGGAGTTCTTCGACGAGTTGCTCGATGAAGCAAACGCCGACTTTGACTGCGGCGGCGGGAAGCGCTGCGAGGAGGCGGTCGTAGTAACCGCCGCCACGCCCACAGCGGAGCCCTTCTTCGGTAAAAGCGACGCCCGGGATGACAACGAGATCCACAGAACCCATGGGAATGCGCATTTCTGGATTCGCGAGCGGTTCACGGAGATTTTTGCGTGTTGGTTTGAGTTCGGAGCTGGATTCGACGGCGTAGAGCCCGAGCGTTTCGCCTTCGATGCGGGGATAGGCAAAACGGCGGCCCGCGCCGAATTTCCATAGGAGTTCCACGTCGGGCTCGCGGGTCTGCGGTGAGAAAAGGATTACCGTGCGGGCGCTGTGCCACGCAGCGATGCGGGTGATCCGCTCGCAAATCCGTTTACTCTTTTCCGCGCGCGCCGCCGGAGGAAGTGGAAGCCGTGTGCGCATGTGCTCTCGAAGCTCTTGTTTGGTCATCTGAGATGCAAACTATCCTAAGTCGCTACAACCGCAATGCTGCTGTTCCATTCCTTGCCGCGATCCGACTCGAAACACTCGCACGGCACGTGCTTTGGCAAGAACGCTGAAATGAAAACGCATACTCAAAAATCGCCTGTTTCCCGAGAATCCTCGGGAAGCCTGCCCATTCAGAGCCCGCGGATTCTGCTGCAGCGAAGCGTCGCCCTCGCCGCGACCGCTTGCCTCACGCTCTCCGGTGCGGGCGCGGCGGATGAAGATGCGAAGCTACGACTGGCTCGAGATATTACGGAGGTGAGCCTTGATGATTTAATGACGATCAAGGTGCCATCGGTCACCGGGGCGTCCCGTTTCGAGCAAAAGGAGACGGATGCGCCAGCGAGCGTGACGGTGGTGACGGCTGAGGACATCCGAAAGCACGGCTGGCGCTCGCTCGGCGAGGCGCTCAACAGCGTGCGCGGGCTCTACACCATTTACACCCGAAGCTACACAGTTCTCGGTGTGCGCGGCTACAATCGGCCCGGCGACTTCAATGGCCATACGCTAATGCTCGTGGACGGGGTGCGGATGAATGAGAACATCTACAGCACGTCGCTGCTGGGGCCGGAGGCGGTCGTGGATGTTTCTTTGATCGACCATATCGAGGTAATCCGGGGATCATCGTCGTCCCTCTATGGCAGCAACGCGTTTTTCGGAGTGATCAATGTGGTGACGAAAAAGCCCTCCGACTACCAGAACGGCGCAGCGGCGGTAAGCTGGGGGAGTTTCGACGCGGGACGGGCGGAGTTGACACTCGCGCGGACGTTTGAAAGTGGGCTCAAACTTTTGCTCCACGGCTCGTGGTTCGAAAGTCAGGGCTCAACGCTCTATTTCCCGAAGTTCGATGCGCCTGCGACGAATAACGGAGTGATCCCAAGCCTCGACTCGGAAGACACGCAGAAGTTTTTCGGGAAGGCCATCTACGGGGACTTCACCCTCACGGCAGCCTACTCGCGGCGCGATAAACAAGTGCCGATCCCTTACACGGGCTCGCCGTTTAACGACCGCGCTGCACGCGAAGCGGACCGGCAAGCGTTCGTCGATTTGCGCTACGCGAAAAAGTTCGGCGATGGCTGGGATGTGCAGGCCCACAGCAGCTACAATTGGTATTGGTTCGATTCGTATTTCTCTTTCCTCGACGTGATCCCGAGTGAGCCAAATCGCGCGGTGGAAAACCACGACATCGGGCGCGGACGCTGGGTAGAGGCCGAAGTGCAAGTGAACAAGACCATCGCCAATAAACACACGATCACCTTCGGCGCCGACACTCGGAGAAACCTTCAACAAAGCCAGAAGAACCTCGATACCGCGCCGCACCGAGTCTATCAGGACGAGGATGAGACTTCGTATAACTACGGGATTTTCGCCCAAGGCGATGTGCGGTTGCACGAGAAACTCCGGCTGAACGCAGGCGCTCGTATCGACCACTACTCGACGTTTGGGAATACGACGAATCCCCGCTTCGGACTCATCTACCAGCCGACCTCCAAATCGACCATTAAGCTCCTACACGGCACTGCGTTCCGCGCGCCGATTCCCTACGAGTTCGATTACAGCGGCGCGAACACTCGCCCCAACCCAGAACTCAAGCCTGAAGAAATCAGCAGCACCGAAATCGTGTTCGAGCAACAGTTGGGAAAGCGCGCTCGAGTCACAGTCGCCGCGTATAATAATCGGATCAAAGGGATGATCGAACAGGTCGTCATCGACCCAACCGACGGGACCAGCCAATACCAAAACCGGGCGAAAACCAAAGCTCAAGGCATCGAAGCCGAGTTTGAGGCCGAGTGGAAGAACGGCACGCGCCTCAAGGCCAGCTTCGCCAGACAGCACGCCGAGGACGAATCGACTGGCATCACTCTCTCCAACTCCCCGCGTAACCTCGCAAAAGTCTTGCTCTCATTCCCCCTCGTCGAAAATCGCCTCACCGCCGGAATCGAGGCGCAGTATCGAGGGAAGGTCCAGTCTGCGGGAGATCATCAAGTCGATGACTTCTGGTTCGCCAATTTGAACCTGACGGCAAAAGACGTAGGCTTCAAGGGACTAGATCTCTCCTTTGGCGTCTTCAATTTATTCGACGAACGCTACGAATACCCAGGGATCGACCCCGACAGTAGCGAGACTATCCGGCAAGACGGCCGCACCTTCATGCTCCAAGCGAACTATCGATTCTAGCCCTCAGACGTGACCTTCAACCCGACAATATCATCACGCCGTCTCCCCCTTCTCGGTGCCCTATTGGCTCTGCTCGGAATCATCGCTGGGCTTTTCCCCACCTCCATCGCTCAGGATGATTTGGAAGATCGGGTGAAGGCTGGGTGGATCTATCAGTGCGCCCAGAAATTCGTCTGGCCCGCCTCACGGACGTCGGATGGAAAATTTATCATCGGCGTGATCGGCAACGATGATATCCGCTCCATCCTTGCGAGTGCCATCGCGAAAAATGGAAACAAGATCGGTGACCGGCCAGCGACCGTGATTTCGGCTTCCGCGACCGACGTGCCGCGTTGCCACCTCGTATATGTCGCCCGCAGCTCGCGGACCATCACCACTGCCGCCATCACTCAGGCACGAGGAAACGCGGTGCTCACCATGGGCGATACAGACGATGGCTTTATGGTGAAATTTATCCCCGTGAACGAAAGCCTGGGAATCGCCGGAGACCGGGCACTCATTAAGCAAGAGGGAATCAAATTCACCGCCGATATTTTACGCGTCTTAAAATAACAAAGTGACCAACCAGAAAACCATCATCGAACGCCTTCGCCGCATCGCCCTTGTGACCTGCGGCACCGCCTTGATCGTCGCGTGCTTCTGTTTGTTCGTGTTCCAAATGTACACGGTTCGCGAGACCTTCATCCGAAACACCAAGGCGCTCGCCATCGGCGTAGCGACCAGCAGTTCCGTCGTCTTGGAAGCGGAAGATCGAAGTGCTGCCGAAAATACGCTCGCCCCCCTCAGCGCCCAGCCAAACATGCTGACAGCGGCATTCCTCTACCCCGACCACCGGCCATTTTTCGTTTTGGGCTCATCCGAAGAGCTCAGCGCCCAAGAAACGCGGGACTTGCAGCAAGGGTATGCTTTTCACGGACTGAAACTCATCGTCAAACAGCCGGTCCTCGGGACGAACGAAACCGTCGGCCATCTGCTCCTCATATCTGATTTCGGGGCAGAACTACTGGCGCAATCGAAACGCTCCGGACTCATCCTCGCCTGCGTCATCGTCTGCTCGCTCTTTATCGCGACGAAGCTCTCTATCCGAATGCAGCGAGTCATCACCGTCCCCCTCGAACGCCTCGCCGCCACGGCCAACCTTGTGGCCGAAAAGCGCGACTACTCCGTCCGCGCCGAGAAGCTCGCAAACGATGAATTCGGCGTGCTCACCGACGCCTTCAACCAGATGCTCCAGCAGATCCACACGCAGGCCAATACCATCAGTGCAGCGCACGAGTTTCAAAGCGACCAACTCGACCAGATGCGCAAGGAAATCAACGAGCGTCAACGAGCCGAGCGCGAACTCGCAGACACTCACCGCGTCCTTATGGAAACCTCCCGCCAAGCCGGCATGGCGGAAGTCGCCACCGGCGTGCTCCACAACGTCGGCAACGTACTTAATAGCGTCAATGTCTCCGTCAACTGCATCACAGACCTCGTCGCCAAATAGAAGATCGGCAACCTATCCCGCCTCACCAGTCTTCTCCCGAAAACACCCGACGAACTCTCCACCTTTATCCGGGACAACGACAAAGGAAAAATCCTCCCCACCTACCTTCCACAGCTCGGCATCTACCTCGCAGACGAATTTGCACAAATCGCCCGCGAGACCGGCTTACTCGGGAAAAACATCGAGCACATCAAAGACATCATCAGCCGCCAGCAGACCTACGCAAAGGTATCGGGAATCATCGAACCGCATGACGTCCAATCGCTAAGGAATGCCTGAATAAAGCGGCGTGATTCTGGCGCGATTGCGATGAGACGCCTCGTTGAGCGTTCCGGGTGGTGTTTTTTGGGCGAAATCGGGTTAAAGCCGTCGTTTTTGGTGAGTTCCGTACAGGGTCAAGCCTTTGGCAGCA